>JAEUIH010000069.1 GCA_016795105.1 Planctomyces sp. | reverse complement strand
CATCCGCCAGCTTCTTTTTGTCTTTGATCAGCTTTTTGAATTCTCTTGGGGTGGGTGGCACCGGAAGTCCCAGTTCGTCCCGTTGACTGGGACAGATCATCAGCCATCGACGGGCCACTTCGTCGTCGTCCCACTCACGGACCATGTCCGGACGCGATCGCAGAACCAGATGGAAGTGGTTGTCCAGAATGGACTGTGTGAGTAAATCAATGGCAAAGTACTGAGCCTGTGTGGTTAACTGCTGATCCATCCAGTCTTTGCGATGATCGTAGTTTTTGCCGGTAGCGAGATCATTTCCCAGCAGGAAACAACCTCGAACAGTGCGATTCATGACATGAACAATCGCCACTTCATCCGGTTCAAAGATTTCTGAGCGAGCAACTCGAGCCATTGCGCATCCTTTCAGCCTGTTACGTTGAGAATTGTCTGGTTCTCTGAGTTCACAGCAATCAGACATTCCCTGTCCGCATGCAATTGAAAGCGCTGGAACAGCGCAGTTGAGTCCACACAGCCGGCCCCCAGCCATTGAACGCCGACCGACTGGCCCAGTCGTGACGGGAACCAGCACTGAGGCGGACAACAGTGACAGACAACAGTGGGGAAACAGCCGAGTCTTTATCCTGAATGTCACACGTCTGCACTGCAACACGGCAAACGGTTCAGCAAAGGCCGACCAAAGCTGCACGGAAACGCAGCCCTCGTGGATTCAGAAACAAGACTGTTGGGCGTGATCATCGAACGCCCCCAGGGTGATGTTAGCAGTAGAGAGTAGGCTGTCAACAGTGAAGTTGTTGGTAACCACAGAATTGTGATCAACCAAAACACAGCTTCAAGTCGATCAAGACGACCTGGGTGTCCGGAAGACCCAGCAGGATCGGAGGCAGAACCAGCAATTCAACTTGCTTAGCGACAACTAGAGGTGCCGTTCGCATTGACTCACGTTTTTGGATACCGAGTTGCCGGGGTCAGACCCGAGTTGCCGCCGGGGCCGGACCCGTGTCGCTGGGGTCAGACCCGTGTCGCTGGGGTCAGACCCGTGTCGCTGGGGTCAGACCCGGGATGGTGGGCCTTGGTTTCTCGGTTTTTGCAATCGCGTTGCTGAAGTTTGTTTCTTTTTGCCCGGCGGAAGAATTCAGACCTTTTTCCGAGTCATCGATGTGTTGTTCGTGTCACATCGGAATATCGTCAAAGAATGAAACGATTTTGGAGAAGTTCGCTTACCGCGGCCTTACCTGCATTAACTATGTTCACGCTTGATAAAGTAGTGCCCTGGGGGCGTTCGTTCGACGAGTATCAGAAGATGTTTGCTTTCTCGGCGGACGCCGGGAGCCTCAGGATTCTGGGGTGCGGAGATGGTCCGGCAAGCTTCAATTGTGAGGCGACTCATCGTGGCTGGAGCGTGGTGTCTTGTGACCCGATCTATCGTTTCGATGTCGATCAACTGCGGGAGAGGATCGCCGCGACGTCAACGGAGGTCCTACAACAGGCTCGGCAGAACGCTGCAAGTTTTGTCTGGGATGTAATTCGATCGGTAGAGGAACTTGGGAAGGTTCGAATGGCTGCCATGAACGACTTCCTCAAAGACTTTCCCGATGGTCGAACTGCCGGTCGATACGTTGATGCGGAGTTGCCTTTCCTTCCGTTTGACTCCCTTTCGTTCGATCTTGCAATCTGTTCGCACTTACTCTTTCTCTACACCAACCACCTCGGATTGACGTTTCATTTGCAGGCGATTCGAGAGATGTGCCGAGTTGCACGGGAAGCCCGCATATTTCCGCTGGTGATGCTGAGTACTGAACCGTCCCCTTTTATGGACGCGGTGATCGCTCATTTTGGAAGCGAAGGATTCGACGTGTCGGTCGAGCAGGTACCATATGAATTTCAGCGAGGAGGCAACAAAATGCTGCGAATTCGGCATCCTGGTTGATTTGACCCGACGGTTATTCTTGATTGCTGGATCCATTCTGGACACCGGCTTCCATGCACGTACTTTGGAATCCGGGTAAGTTTGGTTGTCCCCGAAGTCGTCAACTGTGATCATGGTTTCTTAGGCACACACTTACCACGCAAAGGAGAGTTAAATGCAGTCGAAAGACTTACTGCTATTGGCCAATCAACAGGCATACTTCCTGACGATGCCGCTCATGGAAGACATGCAGACGGCTCCACTTGTACCGCCGATGCCGGGTGGAAATCATGCGCACTGGGTTGTTGGCCATTTGCTGTTTTCCGAAGGGCGATTTCAGCAAATCATGAAGGGCGGTGAGAACCAGTTTGAAGAAATGCAAGTGAATTTCGGTGGAGGGTCGATTCCCGAACCGCAAGGAAAAGGCTTCCGCATGTACCACGATCTGCTCTCTGAAGTAATGTCTCAGCATCAGAGCGTAATGACGCTGCTTGAGACACTGTCGGAAGATGATCTCGATCAACCATGTCAGAGTTGCCCGCCGGGTTTCGAGCCGTTTTTCGGGACTTGGCGTCAGGTTTTCCTCATGCGTGCGATGCATTGGATGATCCATCGAGGTCAGTTGGCAGACTGTCGTCGAGCCGCCGGCCGGGAGCCGATGTTGGCCTGAATGTTCAATCCAGATCGTTCATCTGTGAGCAGATTTTTATCATTGATGACGCGTGTATTGGTTCAGGGGCAGAGTTCGTAGTTTTGAATTCCGATCGCAGGCAAGGTTGGCGTTTTGACCACGGAAGAACCGGAAGATACGAGAGAATCCCAGAAATGCTCGATTGTTCTTCTCTGTACATTTCATGGTTACCAATCACGCTGGTTACGCGCTGGATGCAGTCGGAATCAGCGAACTGCCATCGCTCACAAGCTTCCGGCTCCATGGCTTAAGCCCTGGGGTGCGGAGTGATCCACGACTTCGGAGGGAATTCAGTGGTTTGGGGAGAATTCTTTTGAATTGCGCTGGTGGAACGAATTGCTGAGTGCGTAGAGTTACTGAAAGATTCTCGTTGTCAGGAAACCTGGTCGCTCGTGTGGGTCCCCATGAAATCAGTCTCAGCAATCCTGATGATTGAAACATCGCAAGGTGATTCTCACTTTCGGCGGGTCTTTGCTTCATGTTCTTGTCGAGCTGTCGTGCTGTTGAAGCTCGTGGCGCTGTTTGTTGTGCTCGTGCCTGGCTCAAAGCTGTATGCGTCGTGCGGTGACTATTTATTTCGAAATGGCAGAAGCGTCAGTCATTCGATGGACCGACTTCCGCTGACCGCAGGACAGTTGCCGACCGGAAGTCTGCTGATGGGTGATCTGTCGCCAGAAAATCTGGTAGTGGGACAGGTGTTCGGTGGCGTCAAGGAACTTGTTTCTGGTGGACATCCTCCCGCTCAACGCTGTTCAGGGCCGAATTGTTCTCAGAGTCCGACGCCACTTAGCTCCCCGGAAGTACCGATTTCGAACCTTCGAGGGTTCGATCAGGCAACTCTGATGGATGCTCTCGAGAGCCCGCAGTTCCTGGCGGGCGGGGCTGAAGAACCTGTTTCTGAGCGGGGTGCAAAGCGAGTGCCTTCCCGGATTTTCCGGCCTCCTGCAGCGTTCTGATTCCGCTGCAAAGTGCAGAATTCATCTGCAGTCACGGCGTGTAGTCTCTTCAACAGTCTCTTTTCGCGACGTTATTTGATTCTCGCGACGACTGAGGTCCTCATCCTTGCAGACACTTTGTTTTGTATTGGGTCTGCGCGAACTTTGTGGACGGGGACTGCCTGAACTCTTTGATCCGCTTCGTATTCAAAACAGAATCAGGGTTTACCAATGTTAAAGAATATCGCTTCATTTGTGTTCGCTGGCATCAGTCTTCTGACCGGGAACAGTCTTTTCGTATGTCAGGCCGAAGATCCGGTAAAGACACCGCGTCCGATTCCTGCTACGCGTCCCGAGATGAAAGAGTTGCTGGAGAACATGAAAGTCCGAGGGCATCGAATCCCGTTGCCTGAACTGACAGATGAACAAAAGAAAGAAGCGGGAAGTCGAGCAACCAGCTACGAAGCTCAGTTGCGTGCAGCCTATGTGCCAGCCGAGGAGGGTTCTGTCTTTGGCGCTGGGAGGCCGCGAAACGCACAAAGTGGTGCTCCATCCGGAGGCAATAATGCTCCTCGCCCGGATTTCACTCGCAACGCCGACGAGAACATGACGCTGTCATATCAGTTCAAGACGATGCTGTTCTGGATAGTTTCACGGACGAATAACTGCCAGTATTGTCTTGGGCATCAGGAATGGAAGCTCTCGGCAACCGGGATGAACGACGATGCCATTGCGGCCCTGGACAGTGACTGGAGCGCCTACAGTGAGAAGGAACAGGCGGCCTTCGCATACGCTCGCCTTCTGACCTACGAGCCGCATCGATTGTCCGATTCCGAACTTGAAAAAGTCCTGAAGCATTACACACCGGCGCAGGTGCTCGAGATGACGATGTCTGTGTCCGGGAACAACTCAATTAACCGCTGGAAAGAAGGAACCGGGATTCCACAGTCCTCGGGGAATACCTTTGCCGGACGCGGTGGTGCCTCCTCAGCAGAGCATTCAGACAGCTTCGAGACACCTACCTCTGAAAAGTTTACTACGGCGGTCTCTGTTGTCGCCCCATTTGAAGTACGTGGTGGCAAGCCCAGCGGGAATGGGGTCAGCAATCGTCCGACAACGGAAGCACGAGACGAGGTTCTGGCGAAACTTGATGAGGCAAAGAGCAGGAGTTCTCGCCTGCCACTGATCGATGCCGAGAAGACCGTCGCATGGATCACTGAATCTGGTTTTGAATCCCCATCGCAAAATTGGCTGCGTTTGATCGCGAATTTTCCGAACGAGGGTCGTGGTCGACTGCCGGCTCTATTGTCACGTGAACGACGGACCGGACTTCTGACAGAACTTCAGAAAGCTCAGATCAACTGGATCACCGCTCGGCAGGATCGAGCCTGGTATGCAGTGGGGCAGGCTATGAAGAAACTGAGATCTCTCGGTCAGTCTGAAGACGAGATCTTTGCATTGGACGGCGACTGGTCAGGATTCAGTCAAGGAGACCGTGCGCTATTTCAATTGGCTCGTCATCTCGCTGCTTCTCCAATTGCTCTCACCGATGGAGATGTTGAGGTTGCTCTGAAGTCGACCAGCCCGGGTCATGTTGTGCAGACCGTGAACCATGTTGCGGGCTGTGCGTATTTCAACCGAGTAACAGAGGCGGCGGGTCTGCCCATCGAAGATTAATCTGATGAGCTTCGATTGATTGCTTTTACATTTCGTACATAGCTTCGTGGAGATTCAAATATGCTGAAGAGATCCATATTCAATGCCGGCATCATTTTTGTTTTTGGCGCTGCGGGTCTGTCCGCTGCGGACGGTTTGCCTCAACAGGTTGCAGCTGACCAGAATCAGATCACCGCCAAAAACAGTCATCCTCCTGCCCCGGGGCCGGACCTCCTGAAGTTTACGCCGGAAGAGATTGAAGCGGCATATGAGGGGCAGGAGATTCCAGAAGCCGTCGCGATGTATCTTGTCATCGTTCGAGGCGGACAACTCGATGGATCTAACGGATGGTTCCATCCTGCGGAGAGCCGCTTTTCATGGGAGTGGCTGACTCAGCGATGCGGCGTTAAGCCGGACGAGATGATCTCGAGGGACAGATTTGCCGGAGAAGAAAGTCTCTTCGCTCAGCTGGACCGAGATCGCGATGGGGCCATTAGTCCGTTTGATCTGGATTGGTCAGACGGAAATCCCTGGGTGCGTCAGTCGTATATGGTCAACCGGTTTTTTCGCCGGATAGACCCCAGCGGAGACGGGAAACTGACGGCAGAAGAATGGCAGGCGTTCTTTGAGAAGATGGCCGAAGGAGGAGACTCCGTACGTTTTGAACAGTTGAGGAATTCGCTGATTCCGCCAGGAAACATGTTTGCGCCCGGGGATGAGCCCAGCAAGGATGTACTGGTTAAGGGTTTGCTGGCAGGAGAGCTTGGATCACTACAGGAAGGGCCAAATATCGACGAGCCGGCGCCGGACTTTGAATTGAAGACCCTGGACGGGAATGAAACGATTCGGCTGTCCGAGAGAATTGGTAAGAAACCTGTGGTACTGGTGTTTGGAAACTTCACATGTGGTCCGTTTCGGTCTTTGTATTCCGGAGTGGAATCAGTTCATTCCCGGCACAAGGATAAGGCCGACTTTCTGCTGGTTTATGTACGGGAGGCTCATCCCACAGATGGCTGGGCGATGAAATCCAATGAGATGGTGGGTGTTTCGGTTGCTCAGCCAAAGACCTTTGCTGAACGGAGGCAGGTTGCGGAAATGTGTGCTGCAAAGCTCAATCCATCAATGCCGCTGCTGGTGGATGACATCAATGATACCGTCGGGAATGCATATAGTGGCATGCCTGCTCGGTTGTATGTGATCGACAGTCAGGGCAAAGTGGCTTACAAGAGCGGGCGAGGCCCTTTCGGTTTCAAGGCTGAGGAGATGGAGCAGGCACTTCTTCTGCTTTCACTGGAAGAGTCGAACGCACAGAGTCCGGCGAGTAAGTAGTGATGGCAAATTCGGACAACACACCAGCTGTTCAGGTACTGACGGATACTGATGCCTGGGCCTGTTTACCGAAGACGATCTTCGTGGCAGATCAATCGCTTCCCGTCTGGGTGCGGGCAATTGCGGTCCATATGCCGCGAACTGCAGCTGCGATGCTGAAGCTGGACTATGCTCAAAGGAAGTTGGGTCCACTTGATCCAGCTCTGCGAGCAAAGTTGCGATGGGTCATCGCCGATGCCAATCGCTGTGAGTATTCGATGGCGTATGCGTTGTCCGATCTATGTCGGGCCATTGGTGTCGAACAGGCTCCAGCCGATGTAAGAACGTTTCCATCCCACTGGTTGAAGACTGATCAGGAGGCTCTTGACTTTGTGAGACTTCTGACACTGTCGGCAACCTCGATCAGGGACGATGACGTTGAGCGACTTCGGGATCGCTATGGAGATCGAACGGTTGCTGCGATGATCCTGGTTGCAGCCTATGGGAATTTTCAGGATCGGATCATTCAGGGCCTGAATCTCTCCATGGAAGATTCAGGCCCTTTGACGCCGATGCAGGTCGAGTTTGTGGAGGGCACCTTTCAGGTGGCTCCGTTAATGCCTGATGAGCCCCCAGAGATCACGTTTGCGTCGACAGGCGAGAACTTATTTCCCGAAGAGGTTACCCGCAACAATGTCGGATTTGAAGAACTTCAGTTGCGGCTGGAGCAACAGAGAAACCGTGTAGCTCGACTGCCCGTTCCTGTGTGGGAGGACGTTCGTGTCAGGCTGCCGCCCGAGATGGCAGCACGCCCAACTCGGATCATCTGGAATCTAATGACACTCGGTTATGTGCCGGAGCTGCAGGTTCCCTGGAATACTATGACGCGAACTCACTGGTCAGAACTGCCCGGGAACCGAGTATTTGAAGAGAGTCTGTTTTGGGTGCAGACTCGGGAACTGGAGTGCAATTACTGCATGGGCCACTGCGAGATGCTGCTGGAAGTCGCCGGACTGGATCAGGGTGAGGTGGTCCGCAGAACGGCGACTTTGGCGGGAAATGACTGGTCTATGTTTTCGCCTCAGGAGCAGCGAGCGTTTCTCTATGCACGCAAACTGACAGCGTATCCCTGGAAACTGACGCCTTCAGACTATGCAGTGCTGGTCCGTGACTTTGGAGAACGAACAGCCATGTCCACGTTTTGGTGGCTTTGCAGAGGGCTTTACATGACACGAGTTTCCGATGGTTTTCAACTGCCATTGGAGCGTGAAAACGTGTTTTAGGCTGTGAATTGCCCAATCAGGTAGCGACAGCAGGGATGCTGGAAGTGCTGCAATGAGTATTGCTGAGTTCTGCAAGAGGAGCGTTCAACAGATCGGCGATCGAGTCGATGATTACGTCGGGACGATAGGCGAATTTGCTGAGATCTTCCTGTGAAGTTGTTCCTGACAGTACAAGAATGGTCTTGTACCCCATCTGGACGCCTCCAAGGATGTCCGTTTCCATCGTGTCGCCAATGATGATTGTTTCAGCGGCCTCCAGTCCAAGTTCTTTGCGGGCCGCTCTCATCATGATTGGACTCGGCTTCCCAACACTGAATGCCTTGACGCCAGTTGCTTTCTCCAGCAGAGCGACAACCGCACCGCAGCCTGGCCGCGTGCCAGTAGAGGTTGGGCAGTTCGGGTCGAGATTTGTGGCAATGAGTCGAGCCCCTTCAAGGATCAATTGAACGGCACGTTCAACCATTTCGAAAGAGAGAGTTCTGCCTTCGCCGACCACCACATAGTCGGCATGCGAGTCTACGATCGAGTATCCGTTTGAGTGCAGTGCATTGATCAGTCCACTTTCGCCGATTACGAATGCGGTGCCTCTCGGTCGCTGTCTTGCCAGAAAACGGGCGGTTGCCATCGCGCAGGTGAAGACATGCTTTTCCTCGATCGGTATTCCCATCCGATTTAGCTTTGTTGCCACGTCGCGCCGACTACGCTGACTGTTGTTGGTAAGAAACGTAAACGGGATTTCTTCATCGAGGAGCCTGATCACAATTTCCCGTGCGCCGGGAATCAGTTCAGTGCCTCGATAGATCACGCCATCCATGTCGATCAAAAATCCGGAACTCATGACCCGAAACCTCTGGTCCTTTCCAATGCTGTCCTTAAACACGGTCTGCGAACGCTGCAGACTGAAAGCATTTCAGCATTGCAAGTGGCATGCCGTTTCGCTGTGCATTTTGCATCAGCGTGCGGTTAAAGCAGGTTTTCGCGAACTTCAGGAAGACTCGACCCGGTGTTCACCTGTGACGCGGAGTGAACAGCGACTGAAACACGCACGTCCCCAGTGGCAGTGTTGCCTAAATGATCGGCGAGCAAGCTAAGAGAGCAGTAGCTCGGGGAGAGCGGACGAGCGAGTTCCGGGGAGAGGTTCGTTATCGATGGAACGAAACGTGTAGACAACAGAACGTTTCGTTTCCGTTGAGTAGTTTCGGGTTGCGGCGTGGAAGCAGCGTGCATGAAAGAAGAGAGCATCACCGGGCATGAGTTCCACGGGTGTGGCAGTTGCGAGCAGGGATGCGTTCTCCGGAAGATCAGTACGAAGAAACAGATCATCGTCAAGACGATCACGCCGAGTCGGTTCAATATGAGTACCTGGCAGAACCTGCAGGCAACCGTTACGTGGTGATTCTTCGCCGAGGGCAATCCACAGATTGATAAGTTCCGGGGACTGAAAGGACCAGTACCGAGTATCCTGATGCCATCCGGTATCCGAACTGAATTTCGGCTGCTTGGTCATGATGCAGTTATGATGAGCCATAGGAACAACAATATGGGGCCCAAGCAGTTGGCGGAGTCGGTTCAGGATAAAAGGCTCTTTGAGGATCTGGCTGAATACGGGATCGCGGCTGATTGCCTGTCTCAGACGCCGAATCGTTCGACCGCCTTCGGAGTCAAGAGAAGACGGAGCTCCGGGGTATTGCAGATCGGCTTCGTATTCAACGTCGCCAGCGTGGAGAGCGAGGTCACGAGTTGTGATTTCGTTCATCTTTGCAATATACGGAGCCGGAATCAGATTCCGGGCAACGAAGAAACCATCACGGCGGAACTGTTCTGCTTCCTCCGGTGAAAACGATGACTGTTCAGTCCCCGACATTCCGTTACTCTCTGTTCCAGCAACCAGCATTCATGCGACATCAGTAAATGCGGCATTGTGATCGGCCAGCCCAGGACTTCAAGTGGCTTCCCGGAACAGGGAACTATGATTCCTGTGAATGCGACGTTGGATAAAACAGCAGGCAGACTATGTCTGCCGTCCGCCACAGCGTCGTGTTTATCATGCCTCGACCGGCCTGCACTTCCCGGAAGGGAAATCTGCCGCGAGCAAGCCCTCATTTTTTTGATGGCAGCTTTGTTGGTTCTGTCACCAAAGGACGCGTACCAGATGAAGATCCTTCAGGTTGCTTTACCGATATCGTCGCCGTTGAGATGTGGATAGAACATTCGACCAATTTCATCACTGAGTGACCAGAAGTACTCGAGGCGAAACTGTTCATAGCTGACATCGGAAGCGGATCGCGGAACCTGAGTTGGGAATTCAGACGTCAGGTCTTTTGAGAAAACCTGGCTGCCTTCACCGCCCGTTTCCATTTCGTAGACACTGACGACGGCTTCACAGCGACCTCGAAAGAGGTTGGCGCTATCTCGTTCGTAGAGAGAGAAATCGCTGATGTCGATGTAGATAACATAAGTCACATCAAAAGCGGCACCGACCTCGATCGGAGTATCCCAGTCAGGATTTTCGTTGAGCCAGGTGCGAACTTCATCGGGATTTACGACCTCGATTTTTCGCTCATGGAGCTGGAGCGCGATTCGCTGAGCCAGAATGTGATCAATATTGTCGTACCGATACTTCAGCTCGTCTGGCGCATAGCAGACCACTGCAACGCGCACATCTTTATCGGTCATTGATTTTTTGGTCTCAGTTTCGAACAGAGGCTCAATCTGGGGTGGCCCACCAATCAGGTAACCGAGAAGAATGAAGTAGTTGCAGCCGGGAATGCTAATGAGAAACAGAAGGCTCAACAGCAGAGACACTGATCGTACAGCACGATGAGACATAGAAGATTCTGCCTTTGGGCGGAGAACGCCGGGAGAGGATTCCGGGGGAAGGAAAGGTGGGGCGGCGTGGAGGCCGATCAGTGAACGGTTTCACTCATCCTGTGGTCATAGAGATATTGCGAGAGGTGCAGAGAGAGTCGATCGAGAAACATCTGACGAAACTGTTCTTCGGAGCGATTCTCTTTGGGAACCGGATAGGTTGTTGGGAATTCGAGCTGGAAGCCCTTGTCGAAGACGTCTGAAACCTGTCCGGGACCTGCCTTGGCCACACGTCGGATACGAATACGGCCTTCGGTACTACCCTGCAGCAGGTTCTCAGCATCCGGTACTCGGCATGTAAATTTCGTAAGTTCAACATGCATCAGGAAATCAGCATCGAAGGCTTTTGCAAGTTCATTGAAATCTCCCCACTCTCCGTGATCATCGTACCACGTTGCCACGTCATCAGATGAAACGACTTTAACTCCCTGCGTATCAAGCTTTCGAGACATGCGATCCACAATGTCAATCTGAACTGATGGAAACTCAGACTGAATACCATGCGGCGCGGTGCAGATGATAAGCAGAGTATGTTCACCTTTGGTGAGGTCTGTGCCGGTAGCCTGCTTGAAAGCTGCGGTCTTTTTGGGGTCACCCAGCAGTAATTTGCCTGCCATGACTCCCAGAGAACATCCGCCGATTGTGCCGACCATGATCAAAAGCATCAGAGCTGAGATCATGCGTCGTATGGCAGTTCGTCGCGAGTTCTGTCTCGCGACGAAAATGGATAGCGAGCTTCGCTGCAGGGTATGTTTTTGTGAGTTGTGATTCAAAGTGATTCGCTCCATCGAATCCAGTCACCACAACGCGCTCCGGAGAATCCAGATCACCGCTGCAATGACAATATACACAATTGCTGTTCGGACAGCCCACGTCATGGGATCATCTGTCAGCGCCCAGTGACCTGTTACGCCAACGTAGAAGCACCATGGGGTGAGAACAACCAGGATAGCAGCGAGCAGAATCCCACATGGATTCGCCTGCCACGCTCCCTTCAAATCTCCACGGACCAGAAAACAAAAACTCGTTGTCATCCCGCAGTGAGGACAATTGACACCGGTCACGCTTCGAAAGTTGCATTCCGGAAGTCCAAGTTGCTGGTGAGTTCCAAAACCGCGAGGGTCCGGAGTCAGCCAGCAGGCCACTGCGAAGATTGCTGCCAGGCTGGTGCCGGCAACGACCAACATCAGTCGGGATTGCCACGGCAGCTTGTGGAATTGCTGCAGAGAATCACGGCTGACATCGTGAGAGGTATCAGGCTTGAACAATTCTCACAAGACCCGAAAAGAAACTTGAATTCCTGGTTCACATGGAAATCGGCAGTTCCTGCTGACCTCCGGGAATTCACGTGCCGGAGATTGCAAATACTGCCGCAGGAAGCCCTGGAACGCTGGTTTTTGCGTCAGCGAATCAGATAGCGTTTCGCATCATTGACGGTCCGGGGGTCTTTTTCCTCAAGAAGTTTCAGGTTCGCTGCCGCCCTGACCGCAGCCTCGGTGGGTTCACCGGGAGCCCCTTCCGTGGCCGCCGGAGCCTTGTCCAGACTGCAGTAATGCAGGTATCGCACGACGGCCCGTTTGATTGCAGGCACATTGAACTTCTCTTCGTCATACATCTGCATCAGTCGGTCCTGGATATCCCAGTCTTTCCAGCGAGTCAGGTCGGCGATGACAAGGTCCGTGAGTTCGGGACGTTCCAGGAGGAGTCTCATCGAGACCTTCAGTCGGTCTTTGGGAATGCGATCAGGTTCGTAAGTCCACATAAAACGAAGGGCCTGCATGGCCGCATACGTTTCGCTGAATGGCAGTTTGACTTCTTCGCCAGCGGCGTTTCGACACGTTGTTGCGCGGAGTTTTGAGTCGTCAATCACCTGCAGTCCGGCTTCGCCACGGATCAAGAGGTAGCCGGACATCACACCATCAATTCCGTTGCGGAAATCTTTGTCGAGAACCACAATCTTCTGTTCGATGGCGGAGGCTTCCGCGTCGGTTCCGCAGAGCCCGATCAGCAGGCCGTAGAGACCGATTCGGGTGACAGCTGTATTTGGATCCATCAGCCAGTTCAGCAGCTTCTCACGAGGCAACCGGTCGCGAAGAGGCACGATCACTTCGTATGGAGCCGCTGCAAATTCCGCATATGCATCATTGGCCACCATCTGGTCGGGGTGTTCGAGATGATTCATTGCGTAAATCAGACGTTCTGTTTGTGCGGCTGGTTCTGTGACCGGCGGAGGAAGTTCCGAGAGATATTTCCAGCCAGCATCTGTGACTTCGAGTGGCGCGTGCCACTCCAGTAACTGAGTCCCTGGGCCCATGATTGCATAGAGCTTTTCTTCGGTACCTGCGATGTAGAAAGGCATTTGTATCTGCTGTCCGACAGCAAAAGCATCACCGGATGATCGGCCAACACCTTTGACTTCATATACAGAAGAGCCTGCTTCGGTTGCTGTTGGTTTCACTCCACTCACCCAGCGCCCCAGCAGTAGATGATCGCATTGCTGGATTTGCTCTGCCATCATCAGTGTTGGTGCATCACAGAACGGGCAGTGGGCTGCTACAGCCGAGGATTGCAGAATCGTCAGGAGCAGGATGACTGTGGAGAACAGTACAGAGGCTGAATTCCTGATACGGGTCAGAAATCGAGCAGACTTCAATGTTTTCATGGCACTTACCTTCTGAGAGCGAACCTCTAACGCAGCACTCGAGCATTTTCGATGCGAAAGAGCCGATATAGCGCCGTTTCGTCGGCTTCCGGCTGAATACGAAAGGTTCCTTCCACGTCAAAGGGCTTGCCTTCAATGTAATCCGATGTGACACCCGGCGCCAGCTCGACGGCAATGATGTCGTAGATTTTCGGCTGCCTGACAAAGCAGCAGATCCCATTGTCGCGAGCCAGTGTGAATCCTGTCAGGCCTGTCGCTTCAAAGGTCGGATACATGAATCCCCGAATTCGAATTGTGGCTCCATCCAGCCCTTTCAGCCATTCGGGGAAATATTCCACAGCGTTGACCGGCACGGGCTCCATATTGAGCACCTTTAGCAGGTCGATATCATCGTAGGACACTCTAAGTGCCGGAGAATTCTTTTCCGGTCGAAACATCTTTTCCGGAATCAGCAGTTTGATCTCGAGGGGTTCCGTCGGCAGTGTTGAAGATTGTTCGGCCGATATGCCTTCTGCCGGAGTTCCAGTGATTGGGACCTCCGCCGTTGGTTCGGTTTCCGATGGTGACTCAGTCGCAGGTATGCTGGAGGGCGTGACCGCCGTCTGGTCGGTAACTGGAAGATCGTTGGTTCCAGCGACTGGGGTCACCCCTGAAGTGAGGTCACCGATTACGGCTGTGTCCGGCGGGGATGAGGCTGCTCCGTCAGAGGTTCGAACAGCCGGTACTTCGATTTCCGGAGGATGACCTTCGGCTTTCTCTGATGCGGGAGGTTCGGTGGAGACTGGTGGATTGGCAGTGTTGTCTTCGGGTACAGCGGAAACTCTGTTTCCGTCGAGTTCCGGGGCCATGGCTTCGAATTCAGTGAACTCAGAGTCGCTGTTTCCTGAGCATCCGACAACTACAGTCAGGAGAGACGCTGACACAAACACCGGGACGGCCAGAAGGCAGCGGCGAGTCGATGTGAGCAAATCCCTGGCATTCCATCGATTCTGCATTTCGCAACCCGCATTCTATGTCAAATCAGAAATTGTCTCTTGCAGGGAGCTAGAAGCCCGTTCGGGCCTCTTCTACCAGAGTCGCTTCCATGGTGTAGACCGGCTCATCCTCTCCCGCATTGACATTTGCTCGCAGAACACCCGCAACTGCAACCATGCTCGCGTAAGCTCGCGTTGTTGCTTCACCCTGCAGAACGACTTCCATCATGTCATACGGTTGAGCTTTTCCCCCAAAGCAACATTCTCCATTGTCTTTGAGAAGAATAAAGCGAGTCAACCCCTCGGCCTTTTCAGTTTGCCACATGAATCCCTTGAGGAACACTTTTTGTCCAATCAACGGAACAACATCCGGGTGCAGTTTTCTGAACGATCCAAGATACAAAAACTGCTTCTCCGAAATATCACGCGGGAAACTGACTCGACGAAACCCTTCCGGACACTCTGTTCGATAGTTGTGCACCATATTCATTGAGCCGAAGACGAGACTTGTCGATGACAGCAATAAGCCGATGATCGCAAGTGGACGTCCTTTCACCATTCCCGCAAGGGCCTTCAGTCTGACGAGCGCGAGAACCGAGAGGATGACACCCATGAAGGCGACGTAGAGCCCAAACATCCCAAAGTAGCCAGCGAGTGAAATCACGCCAAAAATGAGGGAGATTGGGCCCCAGGGTGAAACCGGGATATAGTTAAAGTCGTCAAACTCGCTGCTGTTTCCCCAGCTTGCGGTGCGAACTTCGTTCGAATTTTCTAAAGTTGAAGCACCCATTGACATGAAAAGGCTCCGAGACGCGGATACAGAGAAAGTCTGGCATCAGCTTTCGCGTTGCACCATTCTACGCTCGTGACGGGTAAATCGTGAACTATTCACCCCGGAAAAACACAGAGTCCCGGATGAAACATCCGGGACTCAATGTGTTTTGTGGAGAATTCGTGCATGTCAGGACGGCCGAAAATCAGCTGGTCCAGCCATAATTGTTGAGCGCGAGGCAGAGGAACACAATTCCTACAATCACGGCTCCCAGTGATACGAACATGAGGCCATCGTAAATTCCAGGATCAGAGCTTCGTTGTGACATTGTCCCCTCGCTCAATTACACCGTTGCGGCTGCGTTCGACGACGACGCCGACAGCGGAATCCGCTGAGACGTCAGTGATCCGAATCTGAGCCAGATACTTATTCTCACGATACACAAACAGTTCCATGTTTTCCCGAACTTTGTCATCACTGCCAATCGAAATCTGAACGAGCTCAGCACTTCGGGAGGAGTTAGGGCGAGTCCCGAGAACTTTCCCTGAGACCGGAGTGATCTCATCAGGTACAAGACCGGCGATCACCTGTTTAGAGTCGATATCGTTTGCTCGCAGGATCTTCTCGAGGTTCGTGATACGGTTCTCATAAGCAAGTTCGCCTTCCTTGAGGAGTGCTACCTGTTTGTTGAGTTCCACGTTGCGGTCTTCGAGGGTTCGAATTTCGGCGATTTGAGTCGCACCGACATCCCGCTGCTTTTTGATCTCTTCTCGCAGAGCAACGGCTTCGGCAACTCGAGATTGCGCCTCTGCCTGAGCGACAAGAAGGTCTGCCTGAAACTTGTCGCGTTGCTGCTGCACCTGAGCCAGTTCTCCGTCGCGTGTTGCGACAGCTTCTGTCAGTGCTTTCAGCTTTGCTTCAGCAGCATCGGCTCTGGTTTTGAGAGCCAGTTCTGCATCGCTGCGAGTCTGAAGTTCCTGGGTGTGCTGCTCCTTCAGATCGTTGATCGTTGCGTCGCGTTGCGCAACGTTTTGCTGAGCAGTCACCGCCTTTGTTCGCCAGCTTTGCTGGAAGGTATACACCGCTCCTGCAAAGCACATGAACAGCAGGCTGAATACCAGCTGCAGTACAATCAAAATCTTGCCGACGACATTATTCATCGAGCTACTCTCCGACTTGACCTTCCAACTGTTCTTTTCTGTCTTCCAGTTTCTGATTCTCAAGCTGCAGACGCAGCAGCTGATCTGTCAGCGTCCGCTGAAGTTCAGTCAGACGGAAGAGATCTGTTCGCGCTTCTTCAAGCTCATGACCAAGCCGGACAACATCGGTGCGACGTTGTGCGGTTTCATCACGAACTGCTTTCGACTGACCCGAAATATCAGCCAGCTGACCGGACTTTGTCAGGACATCGGCTTTTACCTGGGCCGCATAGGTTTCCAGTTGCTGTATACGAACCCGCATCGCAGCCTGATCGGTCGCCTGATTTCTTTCGATACTGGCGATTTCGCCGGCATCGCCCTTGATTCTGCCCAACACTTCTTCCCGCTGACGACGCTCTTCAGACAGCTTCGTAACCAATGCCCCATGGGCAGCCACAATGGCCTGATAAGGAGTATCAAAGGTGCCAACGCTTGCCTTGTCACCAAATCGACGAGTCACCGTCCAGCGAATGCGTTCCCCCACTTCCTGAGTAAACGTAAACTCACGAAGCTCCGGAGACTGCATTTCTGACATGTAGTCCGGATGACCGTAGTATCCGGCAATCGACAGCCCCATAAAGGTGACTGAAGCTACCATCAACAGCACTGCCAAAATCTTAAATATGCTGTTCTTCATGACACTCGACTGGTCCCCTGCAGGACGTTTCAGACATCAAACCGGACCTGGTCTTCCCAGGTTGCGCAGAGTGAGTATCTAAATCCGCCGGAAAAACAGAGTCAAACACAAAGTCAGTCTCAGGCCATGTTTGGCAAAACTACCACGTCGCGCGCATCCAAACACAGACCCGGGCACCTCTGAATATCGGTCATTCCCCCAGCCCGGATCCCAGTACCTCCCCTCTCCAAACCTCGGAAAAACAACCCTGGTGCCTCGTTCGAGTCTACAATCGGAACAGACCATTTCTTTTGACAACTGTCCAGATGTGCATTCTTTGGATTGATCCAATCGTGCGGATTGCATCGGATTTTGAAAAATCGGCGATGCATTCTTGTCCCGGACGTGACTCCTCGCGAACTCCCGGCGATAACACCTGCCAATGACCCCAGTCACAGTCGGGTCGGGAGGTTTGGGGGATATGGACTTGCGAATCTGGCCGGGGAAGCCAAATCCGCTGGGTGCAACATGGGATGGGCGGGGCGTCAATTTCGCTCTGTTTTCCGAGCATGCCACGAAGGTGGAGCTCTGTCTGTTTGATTCGCCCTCAGCCCGTGCTGAATCTGCCTGCATTCCTCTGCGAGAGCAGACGGACCTTGTATGGCATTGCTACCTGCCCGACGTTCGTCCGGGTCAGTTGTATGGGTATCGAGTTCACGGCCCATGGGATCCCTGGGGGGGGCATCGTTTCAATCCTCACAAAATTCTGCTGGATCCGTATGCTCGGGCAATTGGCCGCGGGATTGACTGGTCGGATTCGATGTTTGGTTACGAAGTGGGCCATCCGGAGTCCGATCTGTTGATGGATACTCGTGACAACGCCGCGAATGCTGCACTGGCGGTGGTGGTGAATTCGTCGTTTCGATGGGGAAATGATCGAAGGCCGGGAACTCCATGGCATAAAACGCTGATTTACGAGACTCATGTCAAAGGTTTCTCAAAGCTCAATGCCGAGATCCCTCCACCTCTTCGCGGCACGTATGCGGGCCTGGCTTCCCGTGCCTCGATTCGTCACCTCAAGGAACTGGGGGTCACTGCCGTTGAGCTGATGCCCATCCATTACCACGTTGACGACCGTCATCTTGTTGCAGCCGGATTATCAAATTTCTGGGGATACAACACCCTGGCATTCTTTGCCCCCGATACGCGATATGCATCGGCAACTCGCCCGGAGGAAGTTATTCATGAGTTCCAGAATATGGTGCGAACGCTGCATCGTTCGGGAATCGAAGTGATCCTGGATGTTGTTTATAACCATACCGGTGAGGGAAACGAACGAGGCCCGACACTTTCGCTGCGGGGAATTGACAATGCGTCTTATTATCGGCTGATGCCAGGTAATCGCCGTTATTACCAGGATTTTACTGGTTGTGGAAACACGCTGAACATGCAGTGTCCGAGAGTGCTGCAGCTGATTATGGATAGTCTGCGCTACTGGGTTCAGGAGATGCATGTTGACGGCTTTCGATTTGATCTCTGCAGCGCATTGGCTCGAGAACTGCATGATGTTGACAAGCTGAGTGCATTCTTTGACGTGATCCTTCAGGATCCGGTTTTGTCTCAGGTGAAGCTGATTGCAGAGCCCTGGGATCTCGGCTCCGGTGGATATCAGGTTGGCAATTTTCCTCACATGTGGTCCGAGTGGAATGGGAAATACCGAGACACAATCCGTCGATTCTGGGCGGGTGATGGAGGAGTTGTTTCGGAGTTTGCCACAAGACTGACCGGAAGCAGTGACCTGTATCAGCACAACGGCCGACGACCTCACGCCAGCATCAATTTTGTTACATCACACGATGGTTTCAGTTTGCGAGATCTCGTGACCTATCACGAAAAACGTAACCTTGCGAATCTCGAAGAAAACCGCGATGGTGATAACAGTAATCACAGCTGGAACTGTGGAGTGGAGGGCGAAACAGATGATCCTGAAGTTCGATCGCTGCGTTTTCGGCAGCGTAAAAACTTCCTGACAACGCTGCTGTTGTCACAGGGAGTGCCAATGCTGCGAGGGGGTGACGAGCTGAGTCATTCTCAGCGTGGCAATAACAATGCTTATTGTCAGGATAATGAAATCAGCTGGCTCAACTGGGAGCTTGATGATGAACAGCAGCGGTTCCTGAGTTTTTGCAAAGAGATCACTGCCCTTTGGCATCGCCACCCCGTCCTGAAACGCCGCAATTTCTTCCAGGGGAGAAAGATTCGAGGGGCGGGGGTAAAAGACATTTCATGGCTGACGCCGGAAGGCGGAGAAGTCACGGATCATGAATGGCGGACAGGTGCTGTCAGGGCGATCGGCTTCCGGCTGAACGGAGACTCTATTGACGATGTCAATGAGCGAGGTCAGCTGATTGTTGGTGAGACTCTGTTGATTCTGCTGAATCCTCAGCCGGAAACCGTCGCGTTTCTTCTCCCGCCTCACAAACCTTCCGAACGTTGGGTGCGAGTTCTGGACACAAGCCTTGAACCATTTGTCACGGCAACCTTTCAACAGGACCAGAGATATTCCCTCATCGCGCGTTCATGCGTCGTACTACAGCTGCAGGCCAGCTGGGTTCCAATGAAGAATGAAGTTCACACTTCGCACAAGTCGCCTCCCTCCCGAAACCATCAAAAACCTCGCCAAAACCCAAAGTAGCAGGCATTCTCCGAATGCCGTCCGCCGTGCATAGGATGGCGACGGGCAGGAATGCCCATCCTACATTTGGTGCGGCGACGGGCAGGAATGCCCATCCTACATTTGGGGGAGTGTAATTCGAAAGGTGCAGCCTTGTGCGGAGGGGATCAGTTGCAGGTCGCCACCGTGAATACGGGCGAGTTGGCGGGCAATTGACAGACCGATGCCGGTACCGCTGCTGTGGTGGATATGATGGCTAAGTCTTGAAAAGGGCTTGAAGAGGTCAGACTGTCGCGCGGCGCCAATGCCGGGACCATGGTCAATCACATCAATCCGCAATTCATTTGGTCTGGATTCATCACAGCTGTTGATGATCTTAAGGTAGCCTCCTGAGGCGGCATACTTTTCCACGTTGCTGATCAGATTGCCAAGAATCTGTTCGACAAAGTCCGGATCCACAAAGCAGTGCTCCACATTGATCGATTCCAATTCGACTCGAATGCCGTTCGCCTTCAGTGATGGCTCGAAGCGATGAACAATGTCCGCAGTCAGTGCCCGGATATCAGTGTTTCGACATGCGGCCTGCAGAGAGCGACGCTGTTGCCTGGCCAAAGTCAGAACATTGCTGATCAGCCGGCTCAATCGCTGTGCTTCCTGAGTAATCACATTCAGTCGATTTTTGGCCTTCTGCTCGATTGCTGAATCTGCGGATTCCAGGTCATGTTCCAGAAGTTCCGCATAAAGTCTGATGTTCGTGAGTGGCGTTTTGAGCTCATGTGAGACCTGATTCACAAAGCTCACCTGCTGTGCCGCTTCTCTCATATCCCGGGAATAGTCTCGATACAAAAGGAGTGCCAGTCCGGTCAGAGCTGCTCCGGCGGCGATCAGTCCGCCTATCAGTCCTGCATATACACTTCTTGACGCAAAAAAGGCTGTGCGTTCATCGGCAGGCATGAGACACTGCAGTCGCCAGGCGGCAAGTGGTGCAGCGACAGGGATTTCAGATACCGGCAGTTCTTCAATGACTGACGCTCCGGACGCAGACTGACTTTCCGGAACTTTGCTTCCGCCCCATTGGTAAATGATTTCCGAGTCAGC
The DNA here is from genome assembly GCA_016795105.1 of Planctomyces sp. Classification (GTDB taxonomy): domain Bacteria; phylum Planctomycetota; class Planctomycetia; order Planctomycetales; family Planctomycetaceae; genus F1-80-MAGs062. Next base: position 18,506 of record JAEUIH010000069.1, on the reverse strand, counting down.
ATCCAGCAACTGGATTTGAGGAGTGAGAAGATCGGCCGCGACTTCGGAAGAAGCCGACTGTTGAGTATCGGGAAGCACGGCAATCAGATCGGAGATCCACCGAGCACGCTCCAGGGCGGCTCCCACAATCTGCCCTGATGGTCGCCGATGCCAGTAGATCAGATTCATACCTCCGTCCCAGTACCACACAAACCAGCCGCTGGTTCCGGGAATGGAGAATGGTGAGTTTTCAGGAGCCATTGCATCCTGCTGGCGGGCCTGTATGGACCGTCCGCCTGAAGGCGTCGTGTTTAAGTTTGAGGCGCCGGGAGTAAATGGGTTCCCCTTTCGCTCTTCCTGCCGAAGGATCTCCGTGAACAGGTCTTTGCCGGAGAACATCCTGTGAGTGCGGGCGAGGAAACTTCGTTCGGTCTGATTGAGTGATCCGGATGGATCGGGATAGACGAGTTCTCCGTCGGAGTTGAGAACGAAGAACTGCATCACAGCAGGTTCACCCTGCTGACGCATCCGAAGCGATTCCGGACGCAGATCATCTGTCTGCGTCAGTCGCTGAAGTTTTCTTTCGGTTTCCGCGAGATGTCGTTCAATCGTGCGATTGATGTCCTTTAGACGACCTTCCAGCAGTGTCTCGAATCGCTGTTCGACGACAGCCTGCTCATCGGCCGCCATTCGCATCCCTGCCCATGTCAGGAGTGCCATGGGCAGGGATACAATCAGGAAAATCAGGACAACAGATCGGCGGCGCATCGACGGGTCTCAGCGACTGATCTTCATTGTAACGGTCTTAAGTTCGGTGTAGTTCGCGAGGCCGGCTTCACCGAGTTCACGACCAATGCCGCTCATTTTGAAACCGCCGAATGGTGCTGCAGCGTCAAAGACGTCGTAGCAGTTGACCCAGACGGTGCCCGCTCGAACACTGGCTGCAATTCGATGAGCCTTCTGGACATCTCGAGTCCAGACGGCCGCTGCCAGCCCGTAGAATGTTCTATTGGCCCGGTCGATGACCTCGTTGATATCACGGAATTTCAGGATGTTCATCACGGGACCGAAGATCTCTTCCCGTGCGATATCCATTTCATCGGTGACTCCTGAGAATACAGTTGGCTGAACATAATATCCACGCTGACCAACTCGATTTCCACCTGTCAGGCACTGAGCACCCTGTGCGTTTCCACGCTGGATGTAGTGCATGATTTTGTCGAACTGAGCCTGATCGACCTGAGGCCCCTGCTGAGTCTCTGTGTCGAATGGATTGCCCACGACGCGTCGACTTGCCCGACTGACAATTTTCTCCACGAATTCATCGTGAATGGATTCTTCCACAAACAGCCGACTGCCTGCACAGCAGCATTGTCCCTGGTTGAAGAACAATCCGAATTCAGCACCTGCAATTGCCTGATCCATATCCGCGTCGGCAAATATGATGTTGGGACTCTTTCCACCGAGTTCAAACGTGAGGCGTTTCAGGGTCTGGGCGGCTTCTTTCATAATGATCTTCGCGGTGGCACCTTCACCCGTGAACGCAATTTTGTCCACCTGCGGATGCCGAACAATGGCTGCCCCGGCGGTCGGTCCATAACCAGGGACAACGTTGATCACCCCTGGCGGAAACCCGGCTTCGAGTGCGAGTTCGGCCAGTCTCAGGCAACTGAGCGGAGTCTGCTCAGCAGGTTTCATGACGATCGTATTTCCGGCGGCGAGTGCCGGTCCCCACTTCCATGCGGTCATCAATAGTGGAAAATTCCATGGAATGATCTGGCCGCAAACGCCGATGGGTTCTCGACGAGTATAACAGAAGTAGTCCCCCCGAATCGGAATCGTGTCTCCACAGATCTTATCGGCCCAGCCAGCGTAATAACGCAGGCAGTCGATGACCAGCGGAAGGTCGGCGGCGCGAGCATCATTGATGGGTTTCCCGTTGTCGAGTGTCTCCAGCGCTGCCAGTTCTTCGAGATGAGTTTCCGCAATGTCTGCCAGCTTGTTCAGCAGTCGTCCTCGATCACGCGCATCCATTCTCGACCAGGGGCCTGTTTCGAAGGCTGACCGGGCTGCATGTACGGCGAGGTTTACGTCTTCCTCATCTCCTTCAGCAACTTCACAGATCACTTCTTCTGTTGCCGGATTGATCGTCTGAAAGGTTCTCCCGCTGACCGATGGGCGAAATTCGTCGCCGATCAGGATCCCTGTCTGACGAATCTGAGGCGGATTCAAGGTGCCGGTTTCCGAAACTGTTGCCATCTCGTACGTTCTCCTGTTAGAGCGATCAGGCCAGCAAATAGAGCAGTTCGAACCGACTGTAGCGAACGAATCAGTGTCAACGGCTCCAACGAAGAGTCATTATGACCAGCATTTCCGTAATTTGCGACCCTCGAACCACTCGATCACCACTTTGAATCAGGCCAATCCTCATAGAATCAGGGCTTTGTGGTTTAAGCTTCCAGGTCCCGTGAAACGGAAGAACTCTCGCAGGACGGAATTGATTTTCTCCCCAGGTGATCAACATGAAACGCACGCTCATCCTGATTATTGGGATTATCATATCGGTTGCGTGCTTCGCACTGTCGTTTCGCGGCGTCGAGGCGGAGGAATTAAAGGCCGGGTTTCTGCAGGCCAACTATTTCACACTGCCCCTGATGCTGGCTTTGTTGTTCGCTTTTTATTGGCTGAAGGCCATTCGCTGGAAATGGCTGATGTCCCCGTTTCTGCCGGTGACGACGCGCGAACTGTTCGGTCCTTTGCTGATTGGCTTTGCTGCCAACAATATTCTGCCCGCCCATCTTGGCGAATTCATTCGCGTGTTTGTCATCCGTCGACGTTATGGAGCTCCAGTCAGCGCGGTTCTGTCAACCGTTGTTCTCGAACGCATTTTTGACGTACTGGCAATTCTCGCACTGTTTGGTCTGGGGCTCGCATTTTCCGATGACCTCCCGGAAAGCTACCAGAAAAGCGCGTTGGTCGTTGGCGGCGGTGCGGTCTTTGTCGTTTTCTGCGTCGTGATTTATCTGATTTGGACAGACTGGTTTCTGAAGTTGGTAACGCTGACGTGCGAATGGCTGCCGTTTGTGCCAAAGTCACTCACCGAAAAAGTCGTTGGAATGCTGCGAAGCGGAGCATCCGGTCTCTCAGCACTGCGCAGCGGTTCAAGAGTTTTTGTGATTGCCGTCACGTCTCTGATTCAGTGGTTTCTAAATGGCCTGATTGCCTACGTGGCTCTGCGTGCTTTTGGGATTCCCGTGACTCCGGCAACCGGACTCGTCGTGACCGGCGTAACGGCGTTCGGAGTTACAATTCCATCAACCCCAGGATACTTCGGCGTGATTCAGATGTGCTTTCAGATCAGCATGAGGTCGCAGGGAAACGCGGCTGAGATTCCCAACATAGAGTCTCTCGTGCTGGGCGCTTCACTCTACTACCACATGAGTATGTACATCCCGGTGACTGCCCTCGGGATGTACTTCCTTCAGCAATCCGGCCTGCATCTGAAGGAACTTCAGAAAGCTGCCGAAAAAGACACCTGATCACTATCGGCTGAACATCCCGTTACCGCGATCTCCTCGAGACAGCAGGTATGCGAGCAGGTCAAGTACTTCGTCCTGGTTGAGTGGCTTCAGCAGTCCATTCGGCATGATCGACACTGAAGACGGCAAGAGTTCTTCAATCTCGGATTTCTGAATCTCCGTGACCTTTGTACTGTCTTCAGGATTTGTCAGGACGGTGATCGAATCGCCGTGATCAGCCACAATACGACCACTGATTGTACTGCCCGAAGTTGTGACAACAGTGCTTCCGCGATACTGGTCGCTGATGACTTTGCTGGGGTCCAGAATGGCCTCGGTAAGGTCTTTGAGATTGAAGCGGCCGGCAAGCTGAGTCAGATCAGGCCCGGTGGCACCTCCCTCACCGGCAAATCGGTGGCAAAGAACGCAGCGAGTTGCTGCAAACATCATTTGACCATTCTCAAAGTTGCGGTCCTTAAGCCCGCTTTCTGCCATTGTTCGAACTTCTTCAAGTGTCCATTCCTTCCCTGGTCCAGCAGGCTTTGGCAGTTCCGGCGGTGCATATGGCTTTCTGGCACCACTGGCTTCAATCAACAGCCGTTCCTTTTCACTCGCGTTCTCATATGCTTCCTGTTCAATATTGCGAAGAAAGCCATGATAACTCGCTCCGCCCTGCCACTGGTGTGCTCTTTCGAACCATGAAAAGTAGAGCTTACGATCTTCCATCGTCCAGCCATCCTTCAGGTTTCGAAGACAGAATGCATACCAGGTTTGCTGTTGATCGGGTGCATTGGCCAGCGAGGCAGCGATCGCTCCACCGTAGCCCCGATTTCGAGCCAACAAGTCCTGCATGTCATCGGTCACTGTCGGAGTTGATTGCTGGGCCATGAGTGTGGTGACTTTTGCGGCAATTCCAGGTGATTTCAGATAGACAAGCATCTGGCAGAGCTCTCGATTGAGCCATGCGTCGTCACTCGGAAACTGCAGAGCACACTGATCTCGAAATCCGGCATCAATGTCGTCGGTCTGCATTCCCAGTCGAGTTCCCGCCAGCGAAACAAGTCTCAGCGTTTCCAGTTTTTGCGGCGTGCTCATGGCGTTGAATGCATTAGCTCTGAGAAACTCATTCACCCGAGTTCGCAGTACTGCAATCTTCTCAGGAACTTCAACCTTCTTTGATGCATCTTTTTCAGGTTCTGCAGCAACCGGAGTCACGAAGGCCGGAGTTTGCGTAACCATTGCTGTCAGGAGTCGAAGCTCTGCATTCAGCGGGAGGTTCTTTCCTTTCAGTTTGTCCGATTCCGTAAACTGAATGGCTCGCATCGCGGACATCACTGCCTGTCGATCGTTTCCATCCAGAGCCGAAATTAAGTCTGGGGTTGATAGTTCTGCGGGCCTTGCATCAGCTGCTGCTACCGCGTGAAATTCTTCAATCTTCTTTCTGTTTGCTCGTTCCGCACTACCGGCTTCTTCATGAGCATTGGTCGGTGACGTATCCTGTTCACCAATGTATCGGACACGGAATAACTCGGACTGAGTACCACGTCCACCAATTGAAAAGTACAGCAGCCCATCCGGTCCCGCTGCAACATCCGTCAGTGGCAATGGTGTTCTGGAGAGAAACTCTTCTTTGGTGGCTGTATACGTGCTTTGATGAGGCTCCATGTGAATTGCGTACATGGTACCGAACGTCCAGTCACAGATATAAAGACACTTCTGGTACTTTCCCGGAAAGCTGAGTCCATAACCAAAATCAACACCAACGGGTGATCCCGGGCCGATGTTGACCAACTGAGGCAGGCTGTCCTGGTAATACACTGGCCACTTGCCGCTTCCGCTGCGCCAGCCAAACTCGCTACCGCTGGTGGCGTGGACTACTCGTGTCGGCCGGTACCACGGTGTTCCGACATCCCACTCCATGTCAGCATCATATGCAAACAACTCTCCATCGGCATTGAAGGCCATATCATACGGGTTTCGATAGCCGATCGACCAGATGTCCCACGACTTGCCATCCGGGTCAGTGCTTGCGATCCATCCGCCTGGGGCGAGAATTCCAACTGCATGCCCATTCGCATCCCACATTCGTTTCAGCAGATGATCTTCATTCCAGACTGTCGGGACACGACTTGTGAAGCCGGGATCATTGGCTTCCTCTCCGGCTTTGAATGGAGGCAGAGTATGGTTGCCGGCAATTACAAAGATTCGCTTGCCGTCAGGAGAGAGTCGAATCGAATGCGGTCCATGCTCTCCCCCTCCGGCAAACTCCTTCAGTCGAACGCATTCATCAAACTGATCGTCCCCATCAAGATCTTTTGCTCTGTATAAACCACTGCCTGGTCCACCGTTCACTGAAAGATACAGAGAATCGAAGGCCCATAACATTCCCTGAGCACCCGAAGGCTGAAACTGGCACTTTGAAAAATCCAGACGCTCAACAACGGTTTCAGACTCGGAATTCGAAGAATCTGTACTCGCGCGAGGGACCGTAATGCGACAGATTCCCAGGTCGCCCTGATCGCTGGCAAGCAGTCTGCCCTTGTTGTCGAAGGCAATGCACACCCAGGAACCGAGTACATCGCGAGGGACGGTAAACAACTTTTCGACCTGATACTCCGGAAGTGTTTCAAAGACGCCCGCAGGGACTCTGCCTGGCATCGCGGCATTGTCAAAGACGGGTCCCCATGGGCCACCGCCATAGTCACCACGCCCCGAGGCAGCGACCGTCGATGGCTCGTCGCGTTTCGTTGCGACCATCCAGGTTTCATCTGAGACGAGCTCAACTGGCGATCCGTTCTCGGGGATCACAACCAGTTTGAATACAAATGCCGCAATACCGCCTTCGTTCGAGACTTCTGCTTCGATGATATTCCTGCCGGTTTTCAGCGATGAAGTGACGGTGGCATCCATTGGCTCCTGCCATTCTGAACTTCCTGCCACTCGCTTGCCGTTGATGTAGATGGCGCCTACGTTGTCGCAGGATGCTTTCAGGCGAGCTGCCTTTACCGAGCTGAGTTCAATCGACTTTGAAAGGACATACGAGGCGTCGTTGTTGTCGCCCCAGATCCACTTCGGTGCAGCTCCGGAAGAAAATAGTCGGTCTTCAACAGCAGGTGTCGCCTTCGGATTCGCGACGGTACTGGCCCCACGTTCAAGGGCAGGCTGTATCTCGACAATTTGTTTCCAGTTGTCAAACGCAAGAGCCGGGGCACTTATTGTGAGAATCAGGAATAGCGGCAGAATGTGGCGGGGGAACTTCAGAGTCATACGGAGGGACTTTCCATGAGGAGGGGGTTGAAGAAGGTATCGTATTCCTTCCGATGTCCTCTCGTCTACAGAACGATCTCCGCCTCAATAAATCTCCATGGATCGGACAGATAGGCTTTCTGCATCTGATGAAGCGTTCTCCAGCGGATAGCATGGTTCGGGCTTTCGAGTGCCGGCTGATTCTCCGGAAGATTGAGCAGAAGCTCTTTGCGAATCACCATGGCTCGGATTTTGCGAGTTCGGATATCGCCATCACACTCGTTGGTCAGACAGATCAGGCAGCGAATTGAATCCACTGGCTTACCGGCTTCGCGTCTCAGAAGTCCCTGAGCAAACTGTTCTGAGATTTCGTTCAGCACTGAGTTGAGATAGAACCAGCTGTCATCTTTGGGGATTGGAATCAGAGGGTTCTCTTTAGTTGTCTGCTGAGCAGTGCTGATCAGTCGATCCACGGCGACCTTGTTGAGAAAGACTTCGATACATTCTTTCTCGCTCAGTGTTCGAATCCTGAGAGTGCCATCCACGATCGAGGTCAGAGAGGTATTGAGCCGAGTGAAGAATTCGCGTTTTGCCCATTCTCGCTGAGCTCGGTATCTGGCAACCAGCCAGCCCAGCAATGTGAACGCGGCTGCGGTCACGAACTTGGTCCAGTGATCCGTGATCAAATCATTCAGAGCGTCGATGAATCCCTGCACAGCATGTTCTCCGATCCAGGCTTTTGGCGACCGAGCGAGTCGCGGGGGGTATTGGTATCTTCAGATGTTGATATCAATGTCTGCGATGGGACTGTAGTTCTCAAATCGCATGTATTCACGGCGCCATGTCAGCTTGACGATTCCGGTCGGGCCACTTCGATGTTTGGCGACAATAATTTCTGCTTCGCCTGGTCGATCTTCAGGGTCGTACGCATCCGGGCGATGCAGAAACATCACCATGTCAGCGTCCTGTTCGATGGCACCGCTTTCTCGAAGGTCGGCGAGGCGAGGTCGTTTGTCTTCTCGAAGTTCCACACCACGATTCAGCTGAGCCAGTGCAATTACGGGGACCTTGAGTTCCTTGGCGAGAAACTTCAGGCGCCTTGAGATCTGGGCAATCTGCTGTTCTCGGGGTGCATTCTTTTCATCTGGTTCAATGAGCTGCAGGTAGTCAATAATGATGACCCCCAAAGGCGCCTTACGGTGCTGCCGCCTTGCGAGCGCAGCGACCTGCGCCATGGTGCGCCCCGGTTTGTCGTCGATAAATAACGGCAGACGGGACAGGTCGTCAGATGCCTGGTACAACATGTCTCGCTGTTGTTCTGACAGATTCCCTGCACGCAGGTCATGACCATTGATGCGGGCTGTAATCGCCAGGAAACGTTCTGCGAGTTCAAGGTTGGACTGTTCAAGACTGAACAGCAGCACGCCCTTCCCCGACTTTCTGGCAACTGCCTCGGCTACGTTACAGACGAAGGCCGTCTTTCCCATACTCGGACGAGCGGCCAGAATGATCAGTTCTGTTGGCTGGAAACCGGTCGTTTGATGATCGAGGTCCGAAAATCCGGTGGTGATCCCGGTCACATCTCCGGACTTCTGCATGCGTTCGTCCAGCCGATTGAAGGTCTCCAGCAGGATATCGCTGATTGCAATCTTTCCTCCGGTTGACTGTTCTTCCATGATGCCGAAGATTTTTTTTTCGGCGGACTGCAGGAGGTCTTCAACGTCTTCTGAGGCGGAATAACTTTCGGTGAGGATGTCCGTGCAGGTGAAGATGAGAGTGCGAAGCATCCACTTCTGGCGAACAATGTTAGCGTAGTAGCGAACGTGAGCCGCATGTGGTACAGACTCGAGAATTTCAGCCAGGTATGTGGCGCCTCCGATCTGTTCAAATTCGTTCCGGCGGACTAGTTCTTCGGCCAATGTAATAGCGTCAATACCTCGAACACCATCTTCATAAAGTGACTGAATCGCTGTGAAGATCTTTTGATTGGCGTCGCTGTAAAAGTGATCCGGCCTCAGCGATTCTCCGATTTCATCAATCGCTTCGTTCATCAACAGAATACTGCCCAATACTCCTCGTTCCGCATCGAGATTCTGTGGCGGGACTCGCAGCCGATCTTCGCCGATTCCCATTTCTCCAGGGCGGTCGTCGGATCGATTTCCGGACCGTGGTTTTTTTCGAGACGACTGTGCCATGAAACGCCTCCGGTGCGAGTGACCAGTGAACAAAAAACCTCAGACGGAAGACCGTCTGAGGTTCGCAGAATACTCACGTGATAGCGTACTTCAATTGCAGACTCGTCGATTCTGTAAATCGATTAGCCGCTGGTTGCTGAGGGCACGACCCAGACCTTGACTTCGGTCTGCACCTTTTCGTGAAACTTGAGTTTCACAGTGTACATGCCCAGCTCTTTGATTGGGCCTTCGAGGCGAACGTGTTCAGCTTCAACCGGGTGTCCAGCGGCCTTGAGAGCTTCGCTGATGTCGCGAGCAACAACCGAACCGTAGAGGTGGTTGTCGGCGGTTGCATGTGCTTCGATCGTTGCGCTGTATTTGCTGACAGAGTCTGCGATTTTGATGTATGACTTGACTCGATCCTGTTCAATTGCGGCAAGTCGTTCTTTATGGCGTTCGACCATCCGCTTGTTCTGGACCGTAGCGACTGTCGCGCGACCCTGTGGCAGAAGGAAATTGCGAGCATAACCTGGCTTTACTCGCACAATCTCGCCGCGGCGTCCCAGGTTTTCCACGTCATGAACCAGCAGGACCTCGACGGAGCGAGAAGAACCGGTAGTAGCTTGACCAGACATCGAAACACGTTTCCTTAACTCGAACACACAAGAGCACTAAGCTGCGGATAAGAACATTCACTATCAAAATGGAACATCATCATTGCCACCGGCAGGCGGCATATCATCATAGAACGACTGATCGGGAGTTCGACCGCCGCCGCTGAAGTCGTCGTAGGTTGGTGGCGTCTGTGGGCGTGGAGCGTTCCAGGAGCCACCCTGGTTGCTTCGTACACCACCGGTGTTTGCTGCACCAGCACCTGGAGAGGCCGTCTGGCCGCCGCTGCCCTGGTGCGACCCGGAACTGCCACCAGCTCCGCCGTCACCTCGGCTGCCCAGCAGCTGAAGAGTTTCTCCGACGACTTTGAGCTTGGAGCGTTTTTGTCCGGTTTCTTTATCTTCCCATTGATCGAGCTGAAGTCGCCCTTCGATGAGTACCGGACGTCCTTTTGCAAGATACTCTCCGGCGATCTCCGCAGTACGACCCCATAACGTCACATCAACGAAAGTCGTTTCTTCTTTTCGCTCGTTCGAACCTCGATCCGTCCACTGACGACTGACCGCGAGGCCAAGTTCAGTCACTGCCGTGCCGCCCGTTGTATAACGGACCTCCGGGTCGCGGGTGAGATTTCCCACGAGAATGACTTTGTTGAACGAGGCCATGAGGGGCTCCGAGGAGAAAAAGACGAAAAGCAGACTGGAGAATACTAATCCTGATCGTCATCCGGGATATCGGTATCGACATCTTCGGGTTCAGGAGGAGCAGAGATATCCACAGGCTCGGTCATCGCGTTCCCGGAAATAGCACCGACGGTTGCGTCGAAGATTTCCTGTGGGTGCTTAATGACCATCTGACGGATAATCGTCTCGCTCAACTGACTCTGGCGAACCAGTGTCTTCATGCCGGCACCTGGCATGGTGAAGCAGACGATATAATGAAGGCCCTTTTTCATGCCGTTGATCTCGTAGGCCAGCTTGCCATCCTGCCATGGGCGATGGGCAACAACTGTCGCACCTGCTCGCTTCAGGACGGCCATAATGTCCGCAATGACCCCGTCCGGATCTGTTGCAAACTTTCCACTGTCAACGAGGAACATGCCTTCGTAAAGGTTTTCCCGAACCGGTTTTGTTTCTGCGACCGACACCGAACTCATGCTCCCGAACGTACGTTCAAAAATTCATTCAAAGGCAGACCAAACACATTCGACATCCACATTCCGAAGACATGTTTCCGTCGACAACTTCAATTCTGACCAGATTCAGAGGCAAATGTCTTCACCAACTGGCCACTATTCCGGGGAATCCGCTGATCGGTTGAATTGATTCATGACCGACGTGATTCCTGATCGTACCCACATTTCCACTGAATCAGCAGCCGTTTGTACTGCAATCTCTGCCAAATCCTTTTCATCCGGCCGAAATTTACCCAGTACAAAGGCCGTTACATCCATCCGTCCCGGAGGACGTCCGATCCCCATTCTGAGTCTCGGTATGTCTTCAGTCCCGAGCTTCTGAATGATATCGCTCAATCCCTTCTGCCCACCCGCTGAACCGTTCGCTCTCCAGCGAAGCCGTCCCGCAGGAAGGTTCATATCATCACAGATGACAACCACTTCCGCGGTTGGCAGCTGATAGAAGCGGATCAGCGGCTGAACCGCATCTCCACTCCGATTCATATACGTCAACGGGCAGACCAGCAGGACCTTTTCTGATCCCAATACGATCTCCCAGATTTCTGACGAATACTTCATCTGAGAACGTCCCGGCTGCCAACGCCGAATCAATTCACGGATGACATCATAACCTACATTGTGCCGAGTTCCGGAGTATTCCGCACCGGGATTTCCCAGCCCTACCACGATCTTCATGCAGCCGGTTCAGGCTTTTCGAGGATCGTAAAGTTCAATCAACAACGAATCTGCCGGTGTCGCCAGAATTGCGTGCTCCGGTAAAGCAACGTCCGATGCTTTGATCCCGTCGCCAATCTTCAAGGCACCAATTCGCACGACAACCGACTTTGGAATTCGATAGTCCGGACAGTCCAGCTGAATCGTCTTTGTGTGCTGACGAATCGCACCCCCGTCCTTAATTCCAATCGGCTCGCCACGAAATTCCAACGGAACCGCAACCGTCGCTCGCCCATTCGGGTCCACTCGGCGAAGGTCAAGGTGATGAACGTGAGTCGTAAAGACGTCCCACTGAATCTCCTGAACAACGGCCTTGTCAACGACCCCGTCAAGCTCCACGTCGACAACCGACGATCGTGTCGCAATCAATTGCTCTACCAAGTCGGCACAAACAGATACAGAAACACCCGGCTTGCCATAGCCATAAACATTGGCCGGAATCCGGCCGGACTGTCGCATTCGGCGAGATTCGCTCGTGCCAAGCTTCCCGCGTCGCTCTACTGGTAATCGAAGATCTTCGGTCATCGGGGACGGTCCCAAACAAAAACTACAGCAAACTCAAAAGACTCTGAAATCGGACCTTGTGGTCCACTATTGGTTTCAGGATTTTGTGGTCTCAGGATTTCATGATTGTCGCTCTCGCCGGTCACTGCCTGCGTCCCTCAATCTTAAACACCATTCAGACATGCTATTTGAAACACGTCAGAACGGTTCTTTGTCAGATTGAGCGCAAGCCGAACGGGCCGAAACAATCGGAAACGGGGGAGCATATCGATGTTCAAATCAACGTTCAACATCAGATGGCGTTTGGTCATCGATATTCGGGAACCCGGTCGTCGAATTAACACCCCAGTATCGGCCCATTTCGCCTCGCTTCTGACCATTCCCTCAATAAAACCCGCGTTTTTTCGGATTTCTCAAGTCGGGCCGGATTTGTCGATCAGAAATTCAGGGACAGGCCCTATTCACGGGGCCAGACCCTTCCTTTTACGGGGGTCAGACCCAGGGCAGGGGGAGGCCGTTTCGGAAATTTCCAGGATTTGTGTCACAGAGAACTGGTCGGCGAGTACGGGGTGCATCAGTTGACCGTGCGAATCAAACAAGTGCGGTCAGACGAATTTCCCAACGTCCGTTGTATCGATCTTCAGAAAGGACCCCGACCATGTTTTTCTCACTTCGCTCGCTGTGTGCAGCCGCTGTTCTCGCCGTTTGTGCAGCAACCGGATTTGCTCAGGACTACAACGCAATGAATGCCGCGTTTAACGCTCAACTCAACGCTCAGATGAACGCAGGCGTCAATAACATTGTTCAGACCAACATGAACAACCCCTACATTCGCCAGCAGTATCAGGTTTATCGGGCTCAGGGCGGGACGCTCGATTTCCCATCCTATTGCTACCGCTGGGCGGAAACCGGAGGATTCAACCCACAGGCTACTCGAAACATGATCAACACTTCGAACGCCATCCACAATGAAGACATGAATCGGTATCGTGCTTACGCAGACCATTCCAGACTGGTACGCCAGGAAACATACGATTACCGCAACAGCGTTCAGGATCAATGGGCTCGTCAACGCGGTGAAGGTCTCTCCGCTCAGGCCCCGTTCGTGAATTCAGCGACCGGTCAGCAGTATACTCTTCCAACGAATCTCTGGCCCGGTCAGACATACTATGACCAGGTCCATGGGAACGTGTTCTATCTCGATCCGAACGGACAGTACTGGATGAACAACGGAAACGGATGGCAGTCCATGTATTATCAGCGGTAGTCGCAGATGACAACTCAAGTGATGCCGCTGCTCTTCTTTGTGCAGGTGATCACAGAGAAAAGCAGGCGGCACTTGATCGCAGCCAGGTGATCCAGGCCAGATGGTTGCAGCCAGGTGATCGTCATCACGACGGAGCGTGATGAGTACTTTATAGATGAGTACTTTAGAATAGGCGGCGGCTCTGCGAGTTCACGTCTCCAGGAATCCGCGGATGAGTTCAAGCAATCCGAGTGCGGCGAGTTCTTCCTGAAGTCGTTCTTCCGATTCGGCATCCAGCCCGGCACGAACTTCGTCGATCAGGTGAGCTGCGAATCGGGATCGAGCTCGTCGAAGAATCTGCCGGCCGTTGTCAGCCCGAATCTCAGTGCCTGTTTTGCGACTTAGTTTCTCTGCGAGTGCTTCGGAGCTGTCGTCAGGAAACTCCGTTTTGAGTTTCAGGGCCTGATACTGAACACCCGGGCGGCCTTCCTCTTCTGCCAACATCCGATTCCAGGTATTGTCGAGGACAGTCTTGCGCCATTGTGACGTCCATTCGGCATCATGAGTGGCATCGTCTTTTGCGATCAGATCCAGTTCGACGTCTGCAGATTTGCGACGCCCCGATTTTTGCCACGATGTTCGCACCATATTTCGGAGAGCTGTCTTGAGCAGGTCTCGGAATCTCCCGCGGCCTGGATCAGCGCCGGCAAAGTCACCTCGCATCAGTCGCAACATAACATCCTGAGCAACCTCGTCGGCGTCTTCATCATTCCGCAGGATGCCACCCAGATATCGGCGAATCGCGGGCGCGTATCTCATAACGAGCAGTCGGCGAGCTTCTTCCGCTGTTTCGGGCTTCCCGCTCAGATGCGCATTGCGAATCAGGCTCCAGCGAGTCTGTATGGCTTCGATTCGTTCTTCTGTCATTCGAAAACTCGTTCCTGTATTCACTAATCCGTCTGTTGACGATTCTGGAGAGCCTGTTCCATCTGTTGTCGGAAATTTGGGATCGCTGCCAGAAGTCCAAGAGCGACTGAATTGTCTGGTGCCAGTCGGAGAATCTCATTCGTCTGTTTTTCTGCCGTTGCCAGCTGTTCAACGGCGACTTCCACTCTGGCAGCCGAGAAGTTCAGTGCTGAAGATCGGACCAATGCTGTTGCCAGCAGTGTTCGATTGCGGACGTCGCTGGGATCATCCTGCGTCAGGTAAAGGAAATACGTGAGGGCCGACGCATAGTCCTGAATCGCTGCTTCGGCATTGCCGCCGATTTCTGAGACCCTGGCTGCCGAAAAATGCAGTTGCCCCTTTTCAGCGCGGCCGGCTCGTGACGGGCTATCCGGGAGGATCGAACCAAGACGCTGAAGTGCGTCCTGAAGTTCCTTTTGAGCATCATCGCCCCGATTGACGCTTAGCAGTGCAGTCGCGAGTTCTCTCTGTGCCTGAGACAGCCAGAGAGATGCGATCTGCTTTCTGTCGAGATCTGATTCAGAGGACATAAATCGTCTGGACATGTCGACTCTCTGCTGAGCAAGCTGTGCTAGTGTTTCGTAGTCTTCAGCGAGTTCCGCGTCATCCATACGCCTGCGGATCATCAGTGTGGAGAGTTTGAGAACTTCGGGCACATCAGGATTCTGCTTCAAAAGCGATTCAATCCCCTGCTCCAGCGTTGTCAGTTGGGCAAGCCTCGTTTCCGGATTCGAGTCCTGAAGATAGCGATCCTTGTCGAGCAGTACTTTGAATCTGAGGATCTGAAGTCGCAGGTTGTTGCTGAATCGTTTTGTCAGTTCATCCATGGCACGCAGCGTTTCTTTGGATGTTGACTCACGCTCCTGCGCGTTCTCATCAAACCAGACCACCAGCGAATGCTCATAAAGCGCGTCGGCGTACGATTGGGCCATCGCTTCGTCAGCCGGCCGCTTTTGATACAGCCGCCGCTGCAGGTCAACAGTTTCCCGGCTGATCTCAGTCAATACTGCACTGACTCGCGGGACATCATAGAGTTCATCACGCAGTCGAATCACAACTCCATTCAATGAGTCATTGGCAAGGTCCAGCGATTCAGTGATGTCCGCATTCGCACGAGTCAGTTCAGTGTTTGCTGAAGAGAGCTGTGCGTTGAGCTGCTTTGATTCGGAATAGGCGGCCTGAAGCGCGGCAACTCCAATGATGGAGGCAATTCCGGAGCTCACAAACAATCCGGCGGCCGTGGCCTTCCATGGGTTTCGTCGAGTCCACTTCCAGAGACGCTCGGCACTGGTCGAGGGCTTTGCAAGGATAGGGCGTCCGCCGAGAAATCGGTCAAGGTCTTCCGCCAGTTCTCGCGCCGAGAGGTAACGCCGCGACGGTTTCTTGTCGAGGCACTTCAGGCAGATCGTGGAAAGCTCTGATGGAACTGTCGGGTAAAGACTCTTCGGAGATGGCGGATCTTCCGTCAACAACAACATAATTGTCTCGACGCTGTCAGCTCCCAGAAACGGAGGGCGACCGGTGAGCAATTCAAACAGGATTGCTCCCAGTGAATACACGTCAACTCCAGGCCCGGGCCGGGTCACCATGCCGGATGCCTGCTCGGGCGCCATATATGCCGGAGTCCCGACAATCTCTCCGGTGCGAGTAATTCGATCGTCGCCGGAAATCCGCCGAGCCAGGCCGAAGTCCGAAATACGAAGCGATGACGGGTTCAGTGTCTCGAGCGATCCTCGCGTAATCGTCGTTCGATGGCTCGGGTCAGTACTACTCGGCAATGGGCGAGGTGTTGTTGATTGGTCGGCGATTGCGGCACCCAGAGTCAATAGTGGACCGCTTTGGGTGTCCATCGAGGCTTGCGTCTCGGCTCTGTTCTGCGAATGAAGTCCGAGTTCGAAGTTTGTTGACCCGGCAATCAGAATGTTGGAAGGCTTGAGGTCTCGATGAAGAATACCCTCCGCGTGAGCAGCTTCAACAGCGATTGCCAGCCGCTTTGTCAGTTCCGCAGCCAGCTTTGCCGCAACCGGACGACCTCCGACAAAATCGCTCAGAGTCCCGCCCGCCACATACTCCATGACACAATATGGTTGTCCATCTGGTGTTCTGGAAAACTCATACAGCTGTGTAATATTCGGGTGAGACAGTGACGCAATGGCTCGAGCTTCAGATTCAAATCTGGCCAGAAGCTCGGGGTCACCGGAATCGATCAAGACCTTAACTGCCACCGTTCTGCCGACACGAGTATCCCGAGCACGATAGACTCGCCCCATACCACCCCGCCCGATCAGTGATGTGATCTCATATCCGGGTACTGCGGGGAATGACATATTTTGGTGGCTTTGAACGGTTACAGACGTTGACTCGTTCGGACAATCAAAACGCAAACACAATTAGCGGGTATTGAATGAATCCTATCACCGAATTTCCCCCATCGCCATCCTTAGTCTCAAAGTACTCATCACGCTCCGTCGTAATGTCGAGCCCTGGCCCAAAGTACTCGTCACGCTCCGCCGTGATGTCGAGCCCTCCCACGGAATAACCCATGACCGGTGGACTCACAGCCGATTCGCCCGGATCGTACCCAGGAGTACAAAATGTCAAACGGTGTGAAGCTGCCTCGTCGTGTATTGACGGCCGAGTTTACACAGGGTGCAGTTCAGCTAGCCGGGGAATTCATTTCAGGGGCGGAACGGGGCTCAACATCACGACGGAGCGTGAAGAGTACTTTGTCAGCGTACCAACATCT
Organism: Planctomyces sp.; assembly: GCA_016795105.1. Classification (GTDB taxonomy): domain Bacteria; phylum Planctomycetota; class Planctomycetia; order Planctomycetales; family Planctomycetaceae; genus F1-80-MAGs062. The sequence continues at coordinate 1,606 of JAEUIH010000069.1, read as the reverse complement.
GTGACAACCCATAACTGGTGGACTCACAACCGATCCGCCCGGATCGTACCCAGGTGTACAGAATGTCAAACGGTGTGAAGCTGCCTCGTCGTGCAATTACGGCCGAGTTTACACAGGGTGCAGTTCAGCGAGCCGGGGAACTCATGCAAGGGACGGGCCTGGGCTCGACATCACGGCGGAGCGTGATGAGTACTTTCTTGCTGCTACGTGAAAAACCCCGTGTTCGAAAGTTCGAACACGGGGCCAGTTTTTTGATTCAGAGATCATCTTCGAGACGAACGGTTCAGCTCTGTCGATTCAGGGCAACCACTTGTTCTCCGCCGAGGACACAGAACTTCAGACCGTTCCCGGTGAACTCAAACACATAGTCGTATTCCGTTTCGCCACAGGTGAAGACAATCTTCTCTCCGCGTTTGCCCCAGGTTCCGTTGATCACGTCTTCGGTCATGGAGCCATCCGCTTCATGGTACTGGTACAGGATTTCGAATGAGCTGTCTCCATTGAGTGCAATTCCGACCCAGGTGCGTCGACCAGCGTCGATTCCCCAGCCTCCCCAGGTGCCGACAAGGTCTGTTGGTGTGACCTGTCCTCCGTTTGGGTTGAGTGTTGCTGATTCTGAGGGTTCTGTTGAAGTGGGTTCCTGAGTTGCTTCCTGTTCGCGGGTACGACCGTTTCCGGCTTCCGCATTGGCTTTCTGGAGGACCTGTGGGTTGAAGTTGTATCCCAGATTGGTCAGATAGTTTTCGTTCACGTTTGGCAGGTCGAGTCCAAGAATTCCGACGGTTCGCAGTTCGTTGATATCAATCAGGTAGTGATCAGACTTTTGAGCTTCCTGAAGCTGAACAGTTCCTTTCTGAAGAGCTACTTTGAATTCGCTGTTAACCATTGTCGATTCGACCGCAACCCATTGCTTTGAGGATGGAAGGCGGACGGCGGGGAACGCATGACCCGGGACAAGCATAATGCCAGGTTCAAGTCCGACAGCTTCGCAGACGCTGGCCCACAGGATAGCCAGATCGACACATGTACCAGCTCGATTTCGCAGTACGTCACGAGCATACTTGATGTGCTGACCATGATTTCCCTGAGTCAGTGTTCCTGGAGGTGACTGGTATGCAACACGGTTCGATTTCAGAAAGTGGTGCAGAGCACTCATGAAGGCCAGACATTCGTCATCAGACTGAATCGCAGCGATTGATTGTCCATAGGTGTTTGCGGCCATCCCGTTCACCTGTCCGGCGAGCTGCTGAACAACCGGGTCTGCCGGTGTCGTCATGGCTGTCATGAGTGCCGGAGCATAATCAAACTGATCGGCGAATCCGGTGATCTCAGAAGGCTTCAGCGATGAGAATACAACTTCATTGCGGCTGAGTACCTGAACCGGGAACGAATCGCATTCGGCAACCTTTGTTCCATCTGCCTGTTCGTAAGCATATTCCACTTCGATCACAGCTGGCCTCGAACCATTCAGGCTCATCATGCGTTCCAGGTCAAAGATCGGGAAGAATGGATCGACAACCGTCTGGCCAGGGTAGACCTTTGCGGTCCGGTTCCAGGAACTCCAGCTCCCCATCTCGGCGACTCGAAATCGAACACGATAGTTGTT
>JAEUIH010000068.1 GCA_016795105.1 Planctomyces sp. | reverse complement strand
TCGGACAAGACGCCTCTTTTCACATAGGCCAATTTTTGCTCATGACTATGCGCAATACGCAGATCGCACCCCTTCGAAGAGTCTCTCTTCAGAAATCATCCGCATACTCAATCGACCCTTTAGAGAGGATCACTGTGTTTGGAAATCGAGCGGCGAGCTCATCGCTGTGGGTGACACACAGCAGCGTTGTGTCATTTTCGGCGGCAACGTCGAGCAACAACTGACCCACCGTCGCGGCAGTTTCCGGATCGAGATTCCCGGTTGGTTCATCCGCCAGCAAAAGTGATGGCCGCTGAATCAACGCACGACAGACTGCGACTCTCTGCCGCTCACCTCCGGATAGTCGGCCTGGCCTGTGACTGAGTCGATGCTGAAGCCCAACTCGCTCAAGGAGCGACATTGCCCGCTTCCGAGCATCTCCTTCGCTTCCAAACCCGGCAAGTGTTGGCAGCAGGACATTTTCCAGAACGCTGCACTGCGGCAGAAGCTGATGCTCCTGAAACACGAAACCAATGTACTGATTGCGAAAGGCCGCCAGCTTGCGACCGCTCAGCAGCCACGGATTCTCACCCAATATCTCCACAACTCCGGCAGTCGGACGATCCAGCGTTCCTGCCAGATGCAGCAATGTGGTTTTGCCACATCCCGACGGGCCACGGATCGCAATCGCAGTGCCGGACAAAACCTTCAGGTTCACATTGCGGAGAATCGTCAGCTGTTCTCCACCACTTTCGAATGTTCGACTGACGTTGTGCATCTGCAGAACGAGCGGCATAGATTCACCTGTCTTCAGACCTGAGAGGGCTTGTGCTCTTCAATTCGACTGGAATATTCAATCGGGATTTCGATCGACTCGAGCGGCTTGCCGGGTTTCACGATACAGCACACCGTTTTCATGCTTCCCCGAGCTACAGATCGTGATCCACAATGAAACTCCACATCGTACGTCAAAGACTTTACACCGATTCTCTGAACCGTCAGCACCACATCCAGTATGTCTTCATAATGCGCCGGGGATTCAAATCGACACTGCGCAGACACTCGCGGCCACCCAATCGTAGACCCATCCGGAAGATGATTAACAATTGTCAACCCAAGCGAACGGAAGAAGGCGTGTTCTGCCTGTTCCATCCACTTGTAGAAGTTCGAAAAGTGCACGATGCCAGCCATGTCTGTCTCGCAAAACTCGACACGCCGGGACATCCGAAAACACGAAGCCATGATTTTCCTGTTACCTGCATTGCAACGGGGCTGAAGAAACGGGACTACGGTCGATTGTAGTCATCAGACTGCATGGTCCCCAGTGCTCGCAGTGCGTGAAAGCGATCATTTTCCCCGAGTCGAGCACGGCGAATGGCGTCGGTCAGTAGCTGGATGTTGCGATCGTACGATTCACAATCCACAGGAAACGGGGTCGCATCCTTGCCGCCATGAGCATAGGAATAGTCGGCCCATCGCCTTAACCCCGGCTGTTGAGGCTCCTGATCCTCACAGTAGACTTTACCGGACTCTCGCATCGGATTTGCGGCCGGGTCGCGATGGGACACGGGCGTCTGAAAGATAATCTCAGCCACCAGCGCCAGGCTTCGAACTGCGGCGGGGCCAACCCCCTCCAGCCCCAACAGTTCCTGATATGACTGTGGCATTTGCTCATGAATGGCCGGAATCAGCTGTTTAAGCCTTGCGCGGTTGATATTCCTGGGCAACACCTGATGATGCCGCGGGGCAAACAGAGATGGACCTTCTGTCATGAGCTGAATTTCGCTAAGAATCCGGTCCGGGTGTTCGGCCGTCAATTGAACCGAAGCGTTTCGATTTCCGCTGGCTTCGAACGCCACCATATTCAGCAAAGGTTCGTTCATCACATCAGCGTCACCGTCATGACTCTGAGCCGACTCCGAATCAGCACCAGCAAGATCACTGATCGCTGCATGCGGCTCACAAACGAAATCCTGAACACCTTCGCTGAGCCAGTGATAGCGTCGTGCCGATTTCTCTGCTTCGTTCATTCCCTGCTGAACGACACACCATTGTCCCGCATGGGTAAAGAAAAAACAGTGATGGTAAAGATTGAATCCGTCCTGAACTGCGGCCGAGTCTACTTTGGCACTCAGCTTCGAGCATCGAACAAGATGATCGCCTGAACAAAGCCCCAGACGATCCGAGGCTTCTATGATCTCTGTTGGCGTCTTCCTGCTGACGTTCCCTTTACCACCTGCGACAACGATGCCCAGATCGCTTCCCATAACCCGACTGGCTTCTTTAAGAGCACCGCAGGTCACCGTTGTCACACCGGAACTGTGCCAGTCGAAACCGAGCACACAGCCAAACGCCTGAAACCACCATGGATCTGAAAGTCGCCGAAGTACTTCGTCCGGACCGAATTCATCCACGATTGCCATGGTAATAGCGCCCGCCAGCTTCGTCATGCGACGAAACAGGTAAGCGGGCGCTTTCCCTCCATGCAGCGGCATCTGAGCAATTCGGCGTCGTGCCATTGCAGTTCTCTTTGCTCAAGCTGTGTCCCCGGATCACTCGGCCGGAAACTTCACGATCTCTTTCCCGTCAGCACCATTCCAGATTCTCAGCACACCGTCTTCACAGCCAGCCGCCACGATCGACCCATCCGGTGTCACTGCAGCTCGGTAAACATAATCCGGACTTCCTCCGAATTCACGAACCGCACCACCACTGGATGCAGCGTGCAGGAAGACTCGTTTATCTCCACTGCTGCTCAGCATGTTGTCCTGGAGCCCCACGAACTGGAGGGAGGTAACCTGCTTGGTATACGTCGAGATAGTTCTCGCCTGCTCACCCGTTTCGGCGTTCCAGACTTTAATTGCATTGTCCGCTCCGGCACTGGCAAGAACCGTGCGGTCAGCTTTCCATGCAATGTCCATGACATGATGAGTATGCCCCTCATACGACTGCACATGATTGCCGGTCGATACGTCAAACACCTTGGCAAACTTGTCCGCAGAAGCAGTCGCAAGCAATTTGCCATCCGGCGAGAATTCCAGCCCATACACAGTGTCGCTGTGAGCATCTTTGAGCTCACGAACCAGTGTTTGATCCTGAACATTCCAGAGTGTCACCTGACCGGAGCGAGACGCTTCACCTCCACCAGCCGCAAGCAAACTGCCATCCGGAGAGAACGCCAGCGACAATACTCGATCCACAAACACAGATGGAGCTGTGTCTGTTGAAGTTCCCAAAGTTGCTCGCAGCGACCAGCCAGGCAGAACAGACCGAGAGACCAGTCGATTCTGACTGTCGCTCAGCCAAACCATATTTCCGTTCGCCTTGATTGAGGTGATGCCACCAAACTCGGGGCTTGCCGGCAGGACATCGATGGCAACACCATCGACGGCCTTCCAGAGGCGAATAGTGCCCGCAGCATCTGATGCAGCAACAAGCTGACCTGCAGCGACCAACCGACAAAACGCTGATGGTATCACCGCAGCGGCAGCGGGCTTGGCAGCTTCCGCGGCGGCTGTTGCAGCGACGGATTCCTGTTGAGCACTTTCGTGCTGGGTCTTTCGTTCGGCCACACGGCCCTCAGCTCGAGTCACTGCGGCTGCTGCAAAGTCGACGCTCTTCTGAGCAAGCAGTTGAGCTGACGAAGCCGCATTCAGCGCTTCCTGTGCGGCCGTCTGCGCTTTGTCAGCGGCTTCTGAAGCCTGCTTCAGAGCTGCGTCGTCCGCCTTTGCGTCGAGTGCCGTCTTTGCAGCCACTGCGGCAGCGGCCGCTTCATCGAATTTCTTCTGCGCTTCGCCTGTTGCTGCTACAGCCTTCTCAAGTTCGGCCCTCGATTTTGTCTCAGCGTCTTTCTGTGCAACAACTTCCTTTTCCGCTTCTTCCACCTGTGACTTCAGAACAGCTGTTCGAGAATCGCGAATTGATTTGTCTGTTTCCAGCTTTCGAAGTGTTCTGATCGCCGACAGGTCCTGGTTCAGAACAGCAATCTGCTTTGGTTCTTTGATCGCCCACAGCAACACCTGACCATCTGCAAGTCCAGTCGCCAATCGATCTGTGGTGGTGTCCAGACTCAGATCAACGACTGCGGCAGGAAGGTCAATCATTGAGAGCCGAGTCCCGTCTTCGCCTTTCCAGACCTCAACCTTTTGGCCCGTCAAAGTCGCAAGTGCTGTACCATCTGATTCGATCCGTACGATCGCACCGGCCTCGGACTTGATCTCTCCGACCGCAGCCACGGCGCTGGTATCAGCAGCAACGCTAAAGAGGCGAACGATCCCGTCATTTCCCTGCACCACAATTTTTTGTCCGCCCGCGATTACAGCAATCGCGGTACCGGGTACCGGCATGGGCTCGCTGCGAGACAACACTTCTCCCCCCGCGGCCGCTGAGACCTGAATTCGTCCATCCGCCAGCAGTGCCACAATACGTGCGACCTCTCCCGGCAACACGGAAACCGCTGTCACGACTTGCCCATCAGATTCCGTCTGTACAACTGATGATCCGTCTGCAGCTCGAATGATTGTCAATCCCGGAGAAGTTCCAGCGATCGCAAGCAAACTGCCGTCTCCGGTCACCGCCCAGACTGTTGTTCCTGGAGGAAGGGTGGTGGGAGCCGATACAGACAACGTCTGTCGCTGCCAGAGTTTCACTTCCTGAAATCCGCTGGTTGCCAGCAATTCACCCGATGGATGAAATGCGATCGCGTGAACATAATCTCGATGCGCGACAGCCGGACCTCCGGCCGGATGTATGGCCGCATCATCCAACCGTGCAACGTTCGTGTTCACTGCCAGATCGTAAACGGTGACTTTTCCACCCCGCCCGGCAGCTACAAAGCGTCCTGACTGATCCACATCTACGGAATAAACCGCTTTCAGCTGATCGTTGATCGGCTGCCAGTTCATGGCAACAGCCTTTGCTGTTGCTCCGCCAAGTGCACCTTCTGCTACCCACTGCCGCAGGATCCCAAGCTCAGCAGGAGTCAGCTTTTTTGCCTGCACATCGTTAGGCCAGGGAGGCATCACGGGCTCTTCAGTTCTCGCAGCAACCTTGATGAACAAACTCTCATCAGGCTTTCCGGGAATTACCGATGGTCCGGCCGTGCCACCTTTGATGATCGCTGCTGCATTCTCGAGGATCAGCTGATTCTCTGCCGTCGCTGCGTTGTGGCAGGCGATACAGTTTGCTTCGAGAATTGGGTAGACATCCCGTTCGAACTCGACCGGCCGACCAAGTTGAGCCGGTTCGGCTACAATCGGCTGTTCCTCGTCAAGGCCCAACGGACCTGCATATACGGACGTCAGGAAGATCTGAGATGACGCGATCCACAAGCTCGTCAGGACCAGCTGTCTGAACACGATGGTTTTCATTCGGTCACTTTCAACTGCGTGGGAAAATCAACAGCAGCCGCTCGGCCACCGACATCGCCGGTTGCTCGAAGAACTACGTTTGGAATATCCGCCACAGCGGCGTCCGCTGCGGCTGCCAGGATCAGCGTTCCCTCCGTCTGATCAGCAGCAATAGTTACAGGCTCTGCACTTAGCCCCGTCACTCCGGGTGGTGTCACAAGTGTGATCTGCATCGGACCGGCGAATCCATTCTTCCGGGCAATCGTGGCTTTGATCTGAATGGTCGCGCCTTTCCTGATGGTACCTCCATCGGGCACCTGAGCCGTGAGTTTGGCCGGCGCGGCGTGCACAGTGATCTGAATTGGCGCTGATATCGTGCGAACATTCACGTTGTTTGGTTTTGTTGCTTCTTCTGCCTTAGCGAATGCTTCGTCGGCAGCTTTCTTTTCATTCTGCGCCAGATCAGACTGCTTTTGTGCTTCCGCAAGTGCCGCAGTTGCAGCTTCGACAGCTTTCATCAGTTCCGGCATCGAAGCCTCGGCTGTCGTTTTCTCTGCGACCTTCGCTGCCTCCTGTTGCCGAACATCTGCCAGGGCTTTTGAAAGTTCAAGCGTCTTTTCATTGAGTGCCACAAGCTTCACCGAGGCAGCTTCGACAACAGCCGTCGCTTCGGCAACCGCTTTAACGGCCGCATCGATCTGCTCAGGTGTTGATGCAGATGATGATTGTGTCGCTGCCAGCCTGTCGCGGAGTGATGCCAGGTCTGTTGTGGATGCCTTGTACTCCGACAGCGAGGCCGTGAACTTCTCCGCAAGAGGTTTCTGTGCGACCAGATAGCTTTCAATTTCCTTAGCCAGGGCAGCGATCTGTTCTGTGGCCTGAGTCACTTTCTGCTGACTGGCTTTCAATGCAGCATCTGCGTCCGTCAGCCCCTGTTGTCTGGTGGCCAAAGCTGCGGCAGCGGCGGCAACTTTCTCCTGAGCCCTCACCGACAACCAGGGATTTCGTCGATAAGGTACAGGTGCGGTTCCACTAATGACGATCGTGCTTCCGGTTGGCGCGACGTTATCCTTGATAAACAATCTCGCAATTGCCGTTTCCTGTCCTTTATCGATCGCGAAAGCAGGAGCATCCGTGTTTGCGGGAAGTCCGAGAAATGTGAAATCCACTTTTCCGTCAAAACCCTGCCGCCGAATCAGCTTCACCGGCACGAGCAATTGCTGATCCTGACTGAGGTCTGCAACTATGGGTTCAATACTGATTGAAAATGGCTGATCATCTTTCATCACTCCAACGACCAGTGAATCCGACATGCGAGCCGTTCGCGGCATTCCATTCAATGGATCATGAACCAGCGTGGCAACCTGAGCGAGGCGTGTTACAGCCGATTCTCCACCGCCGCTCCTGCCGGAGACCAACACTGGAACAGCAAGTTCGCTCGCACTCTCGGAAGCACTCAACACCAGAACTGCCGAAACCTGACCCGGTCCGATCAGAGCTCCCGGACACGTTACGCCTTCAGGAAGATTTTCCGCGTTGATCCAGACGGACTCATTGTGTCCGTCCTGCCGAAAGACATAGACAGGCAACTGGTAATTGCCGCCTTTTCTGAGTGAAATTGCACCGGATGATGATGGCTGCAGCCCGTCCGCTGACGGAAATGAATCGAAAACGACAATGCGAAAATCGGGAGCCGGTTTACGAATCGTAAGTCGCCAGACCAGTCGCGGGTCAGTTCGAGAGTCTGCATATCGATCCCGCAGGCGAACTCGATATGTGCCGTCTTCCGGCACAGCCAGTGTAAACGAGGGGTCTGAATTCAGGGTTGGCAGATCATTCCCGCCAGGGTTCTGTTTGTTGTCGTCTTCTGTAGCCAGTCTTGCAAAGGTTTCAGTTCCATCAGCCGCCTTGACAACCTTCTCAACCATCAGCAACGGATCGGCAGTTGAACCGATACTGTGAGCAAACACATCGATGACCCACGTTTCGCCTTTGGCTGCATTGAACCGAACAGCATCTTCGTCTTTGCCATGAAACGATCCGCTCAGGTCCAGCGGCAATGCCAGCGTGGGCTCAGTCCCATCTTCGATTTCACTCTGCCCGGCAGATGCAGCAGGACAAACAGGAATCAGGCTGCCTTCGCTGCCATTCCACCAGACGGTTTCGAGTGAGGCCGAATACGAAGGGAATCCAGCTGCACTCGATGAAAGCGCTGCCGGCTCAACACGAACGATTTTCTGCTGCAGCGGAGTATTCCCAATCTTCATCGATGTTGGCTGACCGCCGGGCAGGTTCCGTCCAAACACAGTGACATCCGAAGGCTGATCTCGACTGACGACAAGAGGAAGCACGAAATCCACCTGCGGACGTGAGTCCACACACAATCGATACACATACTCATTACCACCACCGTACACGATATCTGACACTCGCACGATCAGATCTTCTGCCACCGGCGACGTGTACACCATGACCGCATCCTGACCGAACATCCTGCGAGATTCCTGCAGGCGTCGGCCGGAACTATTGAAGAGCTGAACTGCCGGCTGCATCAGTGAATCAAGGCGAGCAGCCTCTGAACGCACCACGATCGTTTGTCCGGCAGCCACCGGAATCCTGAAGAAGTCGATATCGGCTCCGCCATTCGATCGAGCATTGACGACCGAACCAAACGGCAAAGCAGTCGCCTGAGCGATCTCATTGTTTGGTTCGGTTTCGGCAGATTCCGGAACGTTATCAACACGAAATGTCCTCGGATTGCTGATCCCGAACAGTCCCCGCACACGAGCATCGTAAAGTCCCGCAGGAACGGTGGCATCAACTGCAACAACAAAGGTTGACGCAACCGGATTTCCGTTCGCATCCTTTTTTTGGATGGCGGTGATCCCTGGATGGCTGAAGATCAGCTGATCGACTTCATCGAGATCTGTTCCACCGGTCACAGTAATTTCTGCTGTGGTACCTGCCTGAGCGCCAGCCGGGAACACCGAAGTAATCCGCGTTTGTGGCAACTGAGCACATGCAGTGTCAGGAATGAAAGAACCTGAAAGCGCAAGGCACAAACAGCACAACGTGAGCAACGTCTGTTTCATTGTGCGAAATTTTCCGTTGAAGGGTACGAAGCGTTCGTCGAAACGCGAAGACTAGTGGTTGAACTGAAACTCTTTGGTATTGATCAGTGCCCAAAGAATGTCTTCGTAGCCAGGACGAGGATTCTCAGCATTTCGCTTCAAATAACTGACGGCTGTTTCCATCTCCGATGCGTTTGGCTCGCGACCAAACACCCATCGATACAGTTCGGACATCTTCTCTTCGGTAGACCGTTCGGAGTCTTTCGCAAGAACAGCTGCTCGACCCGTCTCAGCTGCAATTTTTTCCTGAATCTCTTTGCCGTTCAGAAGATGCAGACTCTGAGCAAGGTTGGCATCCATACTTCGTTCGCATTCACAGGCGGTGTCCCCTTTTGGCTGACCAAACACCTGAAGGAAATAAGGTCCGTTGGAAGCATCCGCCAGCTGAATTGCACGCGTTCCGGTTGGCATACCGCCGAAACTCTGAGATGTCCCGGTCACCTGGTGGAACGCGTCATACAGAACTTCCGCACTCAGCCTTCGTGGGTAGTATCTCGAAAAATTCTGTTTGTCGTTACCGTTGAATTCGTTTGGCAGACTACTGAGCTGATAAGTCTTTGAGCGACAGATCGTGCGGACAAGATCCTTGAGGTCAAATCCGGACTCGATAAATCGATTGGCCAGAGCGTCGAGCAGCTCCGGGTTGGCGGGCGGGTTCGTTGCACGCATATCGTCTTCCGGTTCGACGATTCCGCGATTAAAGAAGTGCTTCCAGTAACGATTTACAAGTGCCTTCGCGAAGAACGGATTCTGAGGGTCACTCATCCAGTCGGCCAGCCGGACTCGAGGATCCTGTTCGGGCGAAACATCGTAGGGTTGCGGAGCTCCGAGCCCTGTTGGCTTCAGACTCTTTCCGGATCGGGGATTCGAGGCCGTAGCAGCGCCTTCATTATGGAAGACTCGACGATCTCGCATGTTCCCGCTGGCATTCGGAATGACCTTCTTGCCGACTCGATTATAAAACGCAGCCATTCCGTAGTAATCGTCCTGGCTCCATTTCTCAAATGGATGATGGTGGCAGCGGGCACACTGAATTCTGATCCCAAGGAACAGCTGAGCGGTGTCTTCGACCTGTTCTTCAACGCTGTCAACATCCCGGTACCATGTGACAGCCGGGTTGATCATTGGATCTCCGGATGCCGAAATGATCTCCCGCACAATTTCATTGTACGGTTTATTGTCATAGAAATTGTTCCATAACCAGCGATGGAACAGCATTGTCGCAGGGGTGTCTTCACCACTCTCTTTCTTGTTCCGCAGCACAAAGTTCCACTTGTTTGCGAAGTGGTCCGCATATGCGGGGCTGTCAAGAAGCCGATCAATCAGGCGATCCCGTTTATCAGCCGCAGGATCTGCCGTGAACTCGCGGACCTCCGCTTCGGTCGGCATGATGCCAGCGACATCCAGGGAGACTCGCCGCAGGAATGTTGCATCGTCACAGGGCTCTGATGTCGGAATTCCAAGCAGTTTGAGCTTATTAAAGACGGCAGCATCGACCAGATTTCCGGGCTCGGGCATCCGCGACGTATCTGCACCCAGTGGCAGCGTCGCACGAAACGTGGCAACCTGTCCCTGGAATCGAGCCATGATGGCGACTTCACCGGAAAGATCGTGAGTCGTCACAAGTCCGGTCACACTGCACTCCGCCATTTCCGCATCATTGGGCTCAAACAGAGCCATGCGGGTCACGTCTTCCGTTGTGCCATCACTGTAGGTTGCAATCACAGCAATCTGCTGCTGGGAGTTTCGCTTCATGATTCGACCATCGGGCACACAGCGGATCTGAGTCACGAATGGGTCTGAATCCGAACCATATGGCATCCCCTGTTCGATCCAGCGAACAAGCAATCCGTACTCATAGCTGTCCTGCTCCATTCGACGACCACCGCCGTGAGGCGATCTGCCAATTGCTTTCCTGAGCAACAGACTTTCGCTCGGAACTCCCGGAAAGATTCGACGTCCGCGGGATTCCTTTCGCAGGAATTCAAAGTCATCTTCCGGGTAAAAGCCCAGCAATGACAGTTTGAAACCGTTCTGACCGCCCGACTTTCCGTGACAGCCTCCTCCATTACAACCCAGTTTGGTGAAAACGGGAACAACCTGGTTCCGAAAGTTGATCGGGAGTGGATGTGCAAAGCCGGAGACTGTCACCCGGACGGAGGCCGATTTTTCCGCATGAGTTGCAGTCAGCTGGATTTCTCCATCTGCCATGGGAATCGCCAGCCCTGTGGAATCGACCCGGATGATCCCCTCCTGAGACATTGAAAAGACGGATTCCCGAGTCACATCAGTGACACTGCCATCGCTGTGAACAGCGCTGACGATAATCTGCTGCCGAGCATCAGTCGTGCGAATCGCAATGACTTGCTGGTCATCAGCTGGAGTCACTTCCAGTCTGACGATGTCAGCCGATCGCAGTAATCCGGGGTCAGCGAAGAGCAGCGATCCCGGCAGGAACGACAAACATATCGCAACGGATTTCAGCAGGCGGGCCATAGGCGGGAACTCCGGATGTAGGCAGGGAAACCGACCTCTTGTCGGCTTAAGAACGCAGGATGACAACGCAGGTAGCAGTGACCAGTGGAAAACTTCACGTTGAAGCCTAAACTCGATCAGGGTCCAGTCAAGCATCGAAACAGCAGAGTTGGACTTTCTGTCAGGATTGCCAAATCCGGGCCGAAAACCCGTTGACAAACGTGCTTTTGTGAGTGTCTTGCGAAAAACCCCGAGTTTTCGAGAGTCGTTGTTGCCAAGAGGCCCGTTTTTCCATATTTTTCGCGTTCAAACCCACGTTCCGAGGCTCTGGAAAAGTCCGTTAAGGCTGTGATGTGTTTGGCGGATCGCGAAGAGAGTTGTGGGATCTCCTGTTTGTGTGCCGCTTTTGTCCGCGGCCGCAGTGTCAGATTCGTCGCGAATTTGAGTGAGCCATTTTTTCTGAAAGACTGTGTTCCATGAGTACTGTTTCTGCACTGCCGTACAAAGTCGCCGATATCAAGCTGGCAGAGCTTGGCCGCAAAGAAATCGAAATGGCCGAAGTCGAAATGCCGGGCCTGATGGCACTTCGAGAAAAGTATGGTCCGTCCCAGCCCCTGAAAGGCGCTCGGATCGCTGGCTGCCTTCACATGACAATTCAGACGGCTGTCCTGATCGAAACTCTCACAGCACTTGGTGCTGAAGTGCAATGGTCCAGCTGCAACATTTTCTCCACTCAGGACCATGCCGCTGCTGCAATCGCAGCGAGCGGGGTTCCTGTCTATGCCTGGAAAGGCATGAATGAACAGGAATTCGACTGGTGTATTGAACAGACTCTGATTTTCCCGGACGGTCAGCCGCTCAACATGATCCTGGACGACGGTGGTGACCTGACGATCATGGTTCACGACAAATTCCCTGAATTGCTGAAGGGTATCAAGGGGCTCTCAGAAGAAACAACAACCGGCGTTCATCGCCTTCACCAGATGCTCGAACAGGGCAAGCTGGCCGTTCCTGCAATCAACGTGAATGACTCTGTCACCAAGAGCAAGTTCGATAACCTCTACGGTTGTCGCGAATCGCTGGCCGACGGAATCAAGCGAGCAACCGATGTGATGGTCGCCGGCAAAGTCGTCGTTGTCTGCGGTTACGGAGACGTCGGAAAGGGCTGTGCTGATGCAATGGATGGACTCGGTGCTCGTGTCATCGTTACAGAAATTGACCCGATCTGTGCACTTCAGGCATGCATGGAAGGTTATCAGGTGCTGCCAATGGATGAAGCCGCTGCAATTGGCGACATCTTCGTAACGGCCACAGGAAACCTGGATGTCATTCGCGGAAGCCACATGGACCGAATGAAACATCAGGCAATCGTCTGCAACATCGGACATTTCGATTCAGAAATTCAGATTTCTTATCTGAAGAATCGCAAGGACATTAATCGTATCAACATCAAAACTGCTGCGGACGAAGGTGGTCCGGTTGATAAATATGTCTACCCGGACGGGAAGGCAATTATCGTTCTTGCAGAAGGTCGACTTGTGAACCTCGGCTGTGCCACCGGTCATCCGTCGTTCGTAATGAGCAACAGCTTTACCAATCAGGTTATGGCTCAGATTGCTCTTTGGACAGAAACCAGCAAGTACACCATTGGTGTTCATATGCTGCCAAAAGAACTTGACGAAGAAGTAGCTCGCCTGCACCTGTCCAAGCTGGGCGCGAAACTCGAAGTATTGACTCCTGAACAGGCGAAGTACATCGGTGTTCCAGTCACTGGACCGTACAAGCCAGCTCACTATCGCTACTAAGATCGCTTTGTTACGAATCTGCGAAGCCCGGCATCAGAAACGATGCCGGGCTTCTGTTGTTTTCAGACTTCTTCTTTGCTGTCCCTGTGAACTCCGACTATGTCGAAACTCAGACCTGTTGTGCTCAGAAGCGGTCAGCTCCGTGCCGAAATTCAGGCGCCAGGATCCGCTGTCCTGAATACTGCTGAGGCCACAATCGGCGGCAGCCTGATGGATCTTCTCCAGAAGGCAATGAACACTCCGCTCGGTTTGCCTCCCATGGACGAATGTGCGGTCGGAGGTGACCGTGTCGTTGTCGTTATTGATCCCGAAACACCCGAACTCTGCGTTCTGATCACCAAAGTTATTGAACAGCTGGAACTGATCGGCAATGGTGGCGTCGCAATTCGGCTGCTGCTTCCAGCCGATCCACTCGCTGAAAAATGGCAGCGTCTTCTGACTGTTCTTCCGGAACACGTCAAAAAGAATCTTGCCATCGATATTCATGATCCCGCTGATGAAACGCAGCGAGGCTACCTCGCAAGCTCTGCCGGCGGGGAACGTATTTACCTGAACCGACATCTTCTCGATGCAGACCTGATCGTCATGATTTCCCGCGTAGGTTTTGACAGCCTGCTCGGTTATCGAGGCACTTGCAGCACCCTGTTTCCAGCGTTCTCAGATGCCGCCACGATTCGAGAAACTCGGCTTCAGGGACATCCCGAACTGACTCCTGAACAAAAACGGCCGATGAGAGATCTCGTCGATGAAATCGGATGGCTGCTCGGAACTCAATTCGCCATTCAGATCGTCCCGGCAGCAGACGGCGGGATCGCCGAAATTGTTGCCGGCCTCCCTCGAGACGTTCAGCAGGCGTCCGAAGAAAAACTCAACGCCATTTGGCAAATCCAGCTGAGTCACTTTGCTGATGTCGCTGCCATCAGTGTTCCCGCAGATCCCGTTTATGGGTGGAAGTGGCTTGGAAACGCGGTTGAAGCCGCGTCCAAAGTTGTCTGCCAGGGCGGAAGGCTGGCTGTCATTGCAGATCTCGCAACTCCCGATTCTTCCGGGTTAAACGCCCTGCGACGCTCACAGGAACCAGAAGAACTCATCAAACCACTCCGCAAAGAACCCACCGAAGACGCTGTTGAGGTCCTCCAGCTGATTCAGGCGATGCGACGAATTCGCCTCTATCTGCTGAGTTCTATGCCATCCGAAGTTGTCGAAGAATTCGGGATGATACCGCTCACAAGTTCTGCCGAACTGCAGAAATTGATCGACTCCGGCAAACAGACCGCTCTGATCGCCGGAGCCAACTTTGCATGGTGCAGTGTGAACGAAGATGACGTAGACGAGGACTCAGACGACGAGTAATCTCCTGGTTGCGGCTGAGCGAAACGAAGCTGCAATGGGTCTTCCGTGCTCAAAACGCCAACCCTGACCGCGATTCTGCTTTCGTGGATCCGCCGGTTCGATACAGAAGCACCCGCCCTCGCTACTGGTTCGGCAGGAGTCCTTCGGGCAATCCCGGAAATGAAGGTGCGCCCCCGGGAAGTCCGGCTGGCTGATCGTCTTCAGCTGTCCGTGCACTGATGACGTCCTTACGCTGAATCCGGAACTTCTCAAAGCTGCTCGCTTCAATCACGTAATACCACGAAGCAAATCGCTTCGACAACTGGTCGACCTTCTTCTTTCCTTCTTCGATCCGAACGCCTCGAGCCTTCAAATCACTCTCGTAGGCTGCCTTTTGACCCCGATACTCTGCGAGAGCCTGATCATACCATCGCTGCGCTTCTGCTTTTGGATCCGCTGGCGGCTGAACAGGAGCTGCAGGTGCTTCCTGCACTGGCTCCGTCTGTGCTGGCTCTGCCGGGGCTGGCTCTGCCGGGGCTGGCTCTGTTTGTGCTGGCTCTGTTTGTGCTGGCTCTGCTGGGGCTGGCTCTGTCTGTGCTGGCTCTGTCTGTGCTGGCTCTGTCTGTGCCGGCTCTGTCTGTGCCGGCTCTGTCTGTGCTGGCTCCGTTGGGGCTGGCTGTTCATCCGCGGTTGCGGGTTCAGCTTCCTGAGGACCACACTCGACCGGTTGAGCACCGGAGGCTGCATCCTCGGCTGGCTGAGCGGCTGGTTCTTCTGTCGAAGCGGGACCAGCTTCTCGAAGGATCTCCGGCATCACGGGTTCCACGGGAGCCTGAGGTGCAGGACCCAGAAGTGCTTCATCGAATTCCACTTTTACAAGCATATAGCGGCGAGGCCCGTTGGCATCTTTGTCAGTGGGCTCTTCCGGTTTCACTGGCTCTTCAGCAGCGGCTGGTTCTGGCGCCGCCGCATCACCTTCAGGTGTGTCCGCTGAGGCTTCCGCCTTTTGCGGCAGTCCAACTTCGAGGTCTTTGCTTGTTCCTCGGGCGATTTCACCAAAGTACAGAGTGTATTTCACACCGCTATCTGTACCTGCAAGGATTTCACCTTCATTGGAGACCAACTTGTCTTTGCCATCCATCGTTGCCACAAAGAAACCCTGACGTCGCATTTCGCTTTCCAGCACCTGCTGAATCAGCGGGTTACGGGCTACTTCCGGCGCTACAGTCAGATCGGCACCCAGACCTTCCGGTTTAGGGCGTACACCCACGATTTTGAGTTGATCGATATTACGAGCGATTTCGTTAACAGCCGTTTCATCAAGCTTCTCCGCGGCGGTGTCCATGCCTTCCAGAGACCATTTGCCGGCAGACTTGAGACCTTCCTTGAGGAACGGCAGTGTGTCTCCCTGAACAAGTGCCTGCCGCTGTTCATCAACGGAGTAGTTATCAACGGTGAGTCGAACGATTTCAGTCTGGCTGACCTTCAACAGATCGGGTTCAATCCAGTCACTGAATTTTGCGGACAGGTTGACGTCCATTTCAGCGATGTAAGTCGTCTTCTTTTCCGGCTCGCGAATATAGAAGTGCTTTTCCCGGCCTTTGACTTTCTTGCCGATGATCAGATCAACAAGTGAGTTTCCGCTGGAATCTCTGAGAGTAATCCGAGTACCCCGTTCTTCCGGTTTGACGGAAACACTCTCCGAATCCGGTGGCATAACTCCATAGTTCTTCCAGTCATCTTCACTGCGGCTTTGAACGGCGTTCCGTTTCAGGCCAATCAATGATGCTGCGGTTCTGGCCAGTCGTTCTTTGGCTTCAGCCGGATAGTTATGGTGCGAAGGAATCGTCCAGCGGCCTTTATCATCCTGCTTCACCGCAAAAGAAACAGCCTCACCGCTGTCCTTATCGAACACAGATACACTCAGCGCCGTCGCTTTCAGAGGATCTTTGAAGTCCGGAAAGATGGCAGAGCCGACTTCACTGTATCCTTCGACAACAGCGGGGCGAGACAAGGACCAGGCACCGAATGCTGCCAGAGCAGAGACTGCGGCAACGCCTGCAAAGACAAGTGTGCGGGAAGTCGCATTCATATGTTGACCTGCACCGATAAAAAACAATACTCAAAAGCCGACATGTCCACGCGGATCACATCCGCAACCGATTCAATCACTAACTTTTTTTACACAGCCAAACTCAGTTCCAAACAACCAGGCTTAGACTACAACTGACGCCGTCGATTCGGGCTGATCGAATTCTGCTCGGCCAGATTCCTCAACCCAAGGAACAGCAACCCAAAACATACCGGCAGAATTGCGGGTGACACATATGCCAGCAGGCGGACTTTGTTTTCCACACTTCGGATGCGGCGTTTCATTTCCAGTCCGGCCTTGCGAATTCTTGCGTTCTTTTCGCGATCAAGTTCTGTTTCTTCCAGCTCCAGCTTTCGGCTGAGTTCTTCCTGTTTCTGCTGAATCTGAAGAGCTCGACTTTCTTCGTCCAGTCCCTGTTGTTTTTGAATCTCATCAACAGCCTTCTGAAGTTCAGCGCGAGCCACCTTTAGACGTTCGTCCTTGGATTCCTCAGCTTCTTTTTCCTCCTGACCCAGTTTCTTTCGCAGCTCGCGAGTCTGATCTTCAACATACTTAAGTGTCCGCAGACTGGCTCGACGTGATCGCAACTCAATGAACGTCTCATCGCCCGCCAGCGAATCCACAGCGTTCAGAACAAAGGCCACGTTGTCGAAATCGATATCCAGATTTCCTCGATTTCGTTCAACAAAGAACCAATCGCTGATCAGGTCGGCATCGGCACAAAAGATGACATTGATAGGCGACTCTGTCGAACTGTTTTCGATTTTTGCGGCAATCACGTGAGCAAATTTATCGTCAAAACGGCGAGGATTTGGCTTCAGATTGCGAGTCTCCTGCATCGCCATTGGATTGAAGGACGCCGTTGTGAATTCATCCCACTTCAACAGCCCGGATTCTCCGCTCGTCTGAAGCAGAGAAGTGAACTTCAGGCCTTCACGTCGATTTCTCGGCTGAACAGTTCCGGAAAACAAACAGACAATATCGTGCAGCGTCCGAGTCACGAGGCTCTCTGAATTGAACGCGTTGTTGCGGTTTCCCGACCGGGAAACAAACACGTATTCCGGTGGAAGCGTGGAGAACTGACTGTGCGGGTTCATGCGATCATAAACAATCTGACCGTTATCCCACGACACATCCAGCAGATTCAGCAGGGATGACAGCATCCCGTTATCAGCCTTCTCTTCAGGCCGCTGACCTCCAAACATGCCACCGCCTCCCGGGCTGGGCTTCGGCATTTTGGGAGCCATGGTCAGTCCAAACTGAGTCATTGCGAACACCGGACACGGGTCCTCAAAGATCAGTGTCGGCTTTCCGGCTCGAACGTATTCCAGCAAATGATCCATCTGCGGCTGAGTCAATGACGACGGAGCCACGGCGAGCAGCACGTCGAAGTCTTCGACTTCAGAGTTCTCGTCTGTTGTTTCTCCCGATGGGTCCTCCGCTTTCTCTTCGGCCGATTTCGCTGAATTGCCGCTCTTCAGGATCTTCTGAGAAGGATTCACGGCAATCACTCGATACTGCTTTCGCAGCTCGCGGACAATCTCCCAGTCCCGTTCGCCATTGCCTGTGCCATCAGATTCGGCGATGACGCCGGCATCCGTCAACAAAACTCCGACCGTGAGTCGTTCCTTTTGAGCAACAGTTCGCACCGAACGCGTCAACTCGTACTCAATGGGCAACCCCTTACCGAAAAATGGGATTTCAACGTTGTCAGTAAGACTCTGTACGGTGGCCCCAAGGAAGACCTCAGCCTCTTCAAACTTTCCATCCTGCTCATACTGAATTCGAACAGGATTCACTCCCAGAGCACGAGCCTCTTCAGCCTCCTGACTGAATGGTTCTACGTTCACAACGCGAACATCAACTTTACCACCACCCCGCAGATCAAACTCACGAAGCAGTCCCAAAAGTTGTCGACGTGTTTCGTTGTACTCACGAGGGACTTCAGGACTTACAAAAGCCTGAATCGTGATCTTCTGATTCGCATCAATTCCTGAAAGTGCCTTCGTTGTTGCTGAACTCAGCGTAAACAAATTTTCGGCCGTCATGTCTGCTCGCAGCGGAAACAGATCGAAGATCACCAGGAAACTGACGAACGTCACGAACAGTGCGAACGCCCGAGTCAGAAAATGCAGTGACAACGACACTGAGCTTGAACCGGATGCCCAGCGACGACGTGAAATCACAACAAGATTCAGATACAGCATCAGTGTTGTCAGAAATCCAAAGTAGCAAATACTTGAAAACGGTATGACGCCCAGACTGAAGTCGTGCAGCTGATTGTTCAAAGCCAATGACTCAATGCTTGTGCGAAACGCATACAGGTTTGAAGTACTTCCGCTCTGGCTGAGAATCCATTCCAGAACTCCCGGGACAACATGGATGAACACAGGCAGACAACAGAACACGACTCCCAGCACAAATGCGACCGTTGCACTGTTTGTCAGTGCAGACGCCAGCATTCCAACGCTGAGAAGGGCAGCTCCGGAAAGCCAGTAGCCAAAGTAACTGCTGAACAACAATCCGATATCCGGTTCACCGAGGAATGACAGCACCAGAGCATTAATCAGCGAAAACAGCAGAGCAACCGAGTAGACGGCAAGCACCGAGAAATACTTCCCGAGCAGAACCTCAAGCTCACTGGTCGGAAGCGTAAACAACAACTCATCCGTCCCCATCTTCCGCTCTTCCGCCCACGAAGTCATTGTGATGGCGGGAATCAAAAACAGCAGCAGTAGAGGGAATCGGTCACTTAACTGATCAAGATTTGCCTGGTTGGAGGCAAAAAACCGAGCATCGAAGGCCAGCATCGCTGCGGCGACACAAAAGACCACGATGAACAGGTATCCAAGAATTCCGGCAAAGTAACTTCGGAAGTTTCGCTTGGCGACTGCGAAAATCACGCTCGCACGAATCATGGGAAACCTTCGCCTGTAACAGTGAAACAATAAACAGAAAACTCAAAACAACACACACGTTCTCTTGACGCCCGACATTCTCAAATCCAGCGTCCGCTCTGACGAAACCAGAAACCAGCTCAGGAATGACTACCGCCACTCGTAAGTCGCAGAAATGTTTTCTCCATCTCCACCTCGGATCCGCCCAGCTCGGCCGTTGGACCGTCGAATACAATTCGCCCGGCGTTGATCAAAATCACCCGGTCACAGACCGCTCGCACTTCCTGAAGGATGTGGGTCGAAAGCAAAATCGTTTTCGTCTTCGCAAGCTCTCGGATCAGGTCTCGCACTCCATGCACCTGATTGGGATCAAGCCCGCTGGTTGGCTCATCCAGAATCAACACCTGCGGATCATGAAGCATCGCATGGGCCATCCCGACTCGCTGACGAAAACCACGCGACAACTTCGCGATAGGCTTTCGCCAGACTTCACCCAGCGAACAACGATCCGCAACCCAGGCGAGTCGAGTCGAAAGACTGGACCCGGAAAGACCCCGTACTTCGCCGATATATCTCAACAGGCCTTCCGGAGTCATCTCCGTATACAACGGGCCGTTCTCAGGTAGATAACCAAGCTTCTCACTGGCCGCAATTCGATGCGTGGCCACATTGAAGCCTGCTATAAATGCTTCACCTGCACTCGGAGACAGAAATCCAGTCAGCATCTTCATGGTCGTGCTTTTCCCCGCACCGTTCGGGCCGAGAAACGCACAAACCTGTCCTGCCGGCACCTGAAATGTAACATCCTGAGTGGCCGTGAAGTTGCCGTAGAACTTGCTCAGGCCCCGAGCTTCAATCATCACACCGCCGGAGGAATTCATCGTACTGCCGGAGGCCTTGCTCGCGACACGATCCAAAGCTGCGTTCACCATATCGTTCTCGAAGTCTTTAGATGAATGTAAGAAGAATTGAATCCAGGCAGGCTTTTCGGGGAACACTCAATTGTCACGCGTTAACCACCGGAAAGCAAACCGCTTTGCAGCGCGCGAACACGCCAAAACGGCAGTCCGCTGCGTTTTGAACTTGATTTAGCAAAGTCTGTGCCATCTTCCATATTTCCCCAGACACTTCGACGCACGTCGCCTGAACCCCGCAAATACCCCTGAATCAGTCGATTGTTGTCAATTCAGTGTATACATCTGTTTGCACTGAATTGCGGGGGATCACCACCACATTGCGCATGGTGAATGATGAAAGATACAGATTCTTTTACTCCCGAATGCGGCACACGGGAGGCCGTCTCCGTCCATTGATATAATCGATGGACGAGGCCTTTGAAACCGCCATGACTGGAGACCGTCAACGATGCAACGCCGTACCTTGTTCAGCCTGATGGCTGCTGCCTTTCTGATCAGCTGTATTGGATCCGCTTCCGCCTCCGACATCAAGTCGCTCATGGATCAAGTTCCACCGGGCGCCAACGTTGTGATGGTGATCGATGTCAAGAGAACTGCGGCAACACCGATGGCTCTGAAGAACGGGTGGCAGGATCGACTAAATTCAAAGACGGCAGACCGCCCGATGTATATCCCACCCGAAGCAGACAAGGCCGTAATTGCTGTGCAGGCGGACCTTGTCCGAGGATTCGAGCGAAAGTGGGAAGTTGCCTATTTGAGTATGTCTGAGCAAATCCCGATGCGTCTGATTGCTCGCGCTGAAGGCGGTTATGTTGATCAGATCAATGGCAAGGAAGCGGCGTGGGTTCCAAGCGACGCTTACATTGTTCAGGTGACTCCCGAAATTCTGGGAGTTCTGGCCCCGGCAGATCGTCAGGCAATCTCGCGTTGGGCAGAAAAATCACCCGCAGCGACTCGCGGGGGAGTGTCCGACTTTTTGAAGCATGCAGCAGAAGCCGTCACAAACGGCCCGCAGATCGTGCTGGCCGTCGACGCAGAAGGGGCAACTCAGGTTCATCGAATCCGTGAGATGCTGAAGACCTCCGAAGTGATCACTAAGCATAAACTTGATGTCACAGCAACAACCGGCCTGCTCACGGGCCTCCGAGGAGCCACTCTGGAAATTACAATTGGAGAAGACGCCAAAGGTGTTGCAAGGATTGAGTTTACAGATCAGGTCACTCTGAACGACGCGGCCGCGAAAGATTTGATTCTTGCGGCTGTGGATTCAATGCAGATGTCTGTACCGGGACTTGAAACCTGGAAATGCACTGTCTCAGGACGAACGATCACACTGGACGGCAATATGACGATGGACGGGCTTCGACGTGCCCTTAGCATTGCCGAACTGCCCAGCAGCAAGTTCAGCAGCCTGAAGGACGAGAATACCGAAACTTCATCAGCCGATGACATCGCGAAAGCGTCCCTCACGTATTACAAGACTATTGAATCCCTGTTGAAGGATCTGAAGGGCCAGTCGAAGTCATCCAGTACTGACGCATTCTGGATTGATCGGTACGCGACCAAAATTGACAAGCTTCCAATCCTGCACGTGGACGACGAGCTGTTGGAATACGGACAGAAGCTCACGGAAACACTTCGAGTCATGTCGGGAAGCCGAAAGCAGACCAACCTGGAAGGTGGCCAGGCGGCACGAGCAGCCAAGGCAAATGGCGGAATCTATTACGGCGACACGGGTTACGGCTACGGTTATTACAATTATTCGAACCGGTCCCGTGAAGCGGATGCCGCAAATGCACGTTCGTACGCTGCCGCTGAAGGAACATCGGTCAAAACACAGGGCTGGAACCTGATTGACAACGCCACAACAGAGATTCGCCAGCAAATGACGAAGCGATACAACATCGAATTCTAGGCGTTTTCTCGGCAATAGACTGTTTTGAACGCGATTTTCGAGGGGTACCCGACGCAGTAGGGTGCCCCTCGATGCATTTATGTGGTCCGACAGCAGACAGATGCTTCCGGAATCTGCGGAAAGTACTGGGGAAGACGGAACCCCGCTTGCAGCAAATCCGGCAAACGCACAAACTACGCGGCTCGCCTGAATTCAGGTCGCCCTGCGATGGCAATTCAGCGAATGGCTCTACGCTGGTTTTAGACGATGAATTGCATCAGAAAGATTGGAAAATGCGTCGTTTCCTTGTCGCAGGTAATTGGAAGATGAATACGAATCGCCAGACCGGAGTCGCCCTGGCGAAAGAACTTGCAGCCGTTGCAAAGATGCAGGAACCCGGTGTGGAAGTTTTGGTATGTCCACCGTACCCATATCTTCTGCCGGTCGGAGAGGCTTTGCAGGGCAGTGCTGTTCAGCTCGGTGCACAGGACGTGTATTTTGAAGCTCCCGGCGCTTTTACGGGCGAAATTGCAGTCGATATGCTGAAAGACTGCGGTTGTGGCTATGTCCTGATCGGTCATAGCGAACGCCGGCACGTGATGGGGGAAACGGACGAAATCATCAATCGGAAAGTGGTTGCATCCATTGCTGGTGGCCTGAATGTCGTGCTTTGCGTCGGAGAATTGCTGAGTGAACGCGAGGCCGGACAAACAGAAACGGTTCTTGATCGCCAGATGGCAGGGGGCCTCAAAGGGGTTTCCGAAACCGATGCGGCGAAGGTTGTAATCGCCTATGAACCGGTTTGGGCAATCGGGACGGGGGTGACAGCATCCCCGGAACAGGCGGAATCAGCCCATGAACATCTTCGCAAATGGCTGACAACTCGCTATAATGCCGAGTTTTCCTCCCGCATGCGAATACTCTACGGTGGCAGTGTGAAGGCAGACAATGCCGAATCGCTGCTGGGTCAGCCCAACGTGGATGGTGCTCTGGTGGGAGGAGCCAGTCTGAAGTCAGCGTCCTTTGTGCCCATCATTGATGCAGCTCGAAAGCTGGCAAAGTAATGTAATAATGTAATATAGTGTTCGTTGAGTTACGTTTATTGCAGGTTCCATCCGGATCCTGATTCTTCGCCTTCGCTTTTGGAGTGGACGGTCACATGTCGTGGCTTGTTGGCATTCTGTCGAGTCTGATCGTCGTTCTGAGTCTGTTCATGATCCTGCTGGTGCTCATCCAGCGAGGACGAGGTGGCGGACTTGCCGGCGCGTTTGGTGGCCAGGGCGGGCAGAGTGCCTTCGGTACTCGAGCCGGTGACTTGTTCACTCGAATCACTGTCGTCCTTGCCGTTGTCTGGGTCCTGATGGCCGGCGGCCTCGGCATTGCAATGAGAAGCACAGCGACCGCCAATGATCAGGGCGGCGGAAGTACTCTGTATGATGGCGGCAAAGACGCTCCGTCCAAGGAGAGCGGTGATGCTCCGGTGAAAACGGACACGACGACTCCGACGGAAGGAACAGAAGGAACTACACCGACAGAAGGAGCGACTCCAGGCGGAGACACTCCGGGTGCCGGAACGGCTCCCGACTCGACACCTGCTACAGGCACAACGCCCACAACACCTGAGACAGCAACTCCTGGAGCCTCGGCACCAGCCACGGAAACTCCTGCTGGCGAGACACCTGTCGGTGAAACACCGGCTCCGGCAGCTGAAACACCGGCGGCACCGGTTGGAGAATCGCCGGCACCGGCTGAAACACCCGCCCCCGCCCCCGCCCCTGCGGCTGAAGGCACAGGGAATCCCTGATTGCTGTTGACTGATTGAGAGATAGCCCAGTGTTGCTCAGCATGACAGGTTTTGGCCATTCCTCGCTTGATCGCGACGGAATCCACGTCGCCACTGAAATCAAGTCGGTCAATAACCGTTACCTGAAGTTATCAGTTCGGTTGCCGGATGCGATTGCGCGATTCGAGAGTGACATCGAGCGCGTTGTGCGAGCGAGAGTTTCGCGTGGATCGGTTCAGCTTTCGATTCGAGTTCGCCTGCCTGCGGGTCAGAGCGAACACATGATTGATCAGGATGTGCTGACTGCGTATCAGCATCAGCTTCGAGCGATCACTTCGGGCGATATGAGTTCAGCGGTCCCGCCGACCATGGGAGAACTTTTGCAGCTTCCAGGTGTCATCGTGGACAGTGAGTTTCCCGAGGACCTGGTCAATGCTCTTTGGCCGGTTGTTGAATCAGCCATCAATGAGTCGCTTGATCACTTCCATGATTTTCGCGAACGTGAAGGCGAATCGATGCGAGTGGACCTCGATCGCCAGTGCGAGGTGATCGAAACAGAGCTGATCACGGTCGGAGCCGAAGCGCCTCAGACCATTCAGGAGTATCGAGACAAGATCATTGAGCGAGTTCGCAGACTGATTGGAGATGCGTCAGTTTCGATTGGCGAAAATGACGTGATCCGAGAAG
Organism: Planctomyces sp.; assembly: GCA_016795105.1. Lineage (GTDB taxonomy): Bacteria > Planctomycetota > Planctomycetia > Planctomycetales > Planctomycetaceae > F1-80-MAGs062. The sequence goes on along the minus strand of JAEUIH010000068.1, from coordinate 14,821 downwards.
TGGCCCTGTTTGCGGATCGCTGTGACATCAATGAAGAGATGACTCGGCTCAGAAGCCACATTGACCAGTTCCGCCGACTCCTGAACGGAGCACAGTCACAGGGCAGAAAACTGGAATTCATTGGCCAGGAGATGTTTCGCGAGATCAATACGATTGGTTCCAAGGCCAACAGCGTCCCGATTGCCCACAGCGTGGTGGAAATGAAGGCCGCGATCGAACGGATTCGAGAAGTCCTGCAGAATGTGGAATAGAGGGACGGGGGAATGCGAGGGAAACAGCGAATCGTTGTGCTCTCCGGCCCCAGCGGGAGCGGAAAGACAACACTCGTCAAACGACTGATTCACGAAGCACCCGTCCGGCTTGTGAAGTCCATTTCCGCAACGACTCGCAAACCGCGTCCTCAGGAAGTGGATGGCGACGACTATTACTTTCTGGACGATGCGGAGTTTCGAAAACGGCTGGCAAACAATGAATTTATAGAGCATGCCGAAGTGTTTTCTTCGGGTTTTCTCTACGGAACACTGAGAACTGAACTGGAACGTGCCTGGCATGCAGGGGGGTGGGCTTTCCTGGAAATCGATGTTCAGGGGGCCATGAAGGTGATGCAGCAATACCCTCAGGCTGTTACGATTTTCCTGAAAACGCCTTCTCCGGACGAATTTGAGCGACGGCTGAGGGGACGCGGAACGGAATCCGAAGACATTATTCAGAAGCGTCTTGCAACTGCGGCAAAAGAGCTGCAGTTTGCTGACCGTTATCAATACAGTGTAGTAAACGATCAGCTTGACGACGCTGTTCGACAGATTTGTGCGATTTTGAAGTCCGAGGAGAGTGCGGAAAATGCTTGATGAATTTCGTGAAGACGACATCGTTCGCAAGGTAGGCGGCCGCTTTAAGCTGTCGACGCTGGTCCAAAAGCGAATGGTCGCGCTGAATCGAGGAGCACGTGCTCTCGTCGACCTGCAGACCAAAGACCTGATGCAGATTGTGGTTGCAGAGATCCTGCAGAACAAAATCTGGCTGGACACATCCGGTAATGTTCAATCGGTTTCCGATGATTCTGCCAAAGTAGATAAGCTCAGCGCTCTGATGCGTGACGATGGTGGTCCATCACTCGACGATCTGTGAGATTCATACATGAATGCCGTGCTTCAGGATCGCGAGATTCTGTTGGGAGTTACGGGTGGAATCGCAGCGTACAAGGCGGCTGACCTTTGCAGCCGCCTTGTTCAGCAAAAGGCGCGTGTCACCGTCATTATGACGGAATCGGCTCACCGATTCATCGGCCGCACAACCTTTGAAGCACTCACATCCCGAGCAGTCCTTTCAGACCCGTTTGAAGCACACGACCACTTTCAGGGTGAACATATCGGGCTCGGCCAGAAAGCCAGCCTGATGATCATCGCCCCGGCGACTGCTCAAACAATCGCTCGACTGGCTCATGGATTCGCTGACGACCTTCTAAGTACAACTGCTCTCGTTGCAACCTGCCCCATACTCCTTGCTCCCGCAATGAACTGCGATATGTGGGCTAAACCTGCCGTGCAGCGAAACATTGAACAGATCCGTAAAGACGGAATGTTCGTGATCGACCCGGAAGAAGGCTGGCTCAGTTGTGGTATGGTCGGCGTCGGCCGAATGGCAGCTCCATCCACGATTCTGGAACGAATCGAACAACAACTGGCGATTCCCTGAGACACGCTGCGGGAACACAAAAACATGCGAATCCTGATTACCGCCGGCCCAACGCGTGAATACATCGACGACGTTCGATTTCTTTCCAATGCCAGTAGTGGTCGCATGGGATACTCCATCGCCGCAGCAGCCATTGAACGTGGCCACGAGGTTGTGCTTGTCTCCGGTCCTGTGGAACTGTCACCTCCTGCTGGATGCGAAGTTCATCCCGTCGAAACGACTGATCAGCTGAGACAAACCTGTCTGGACCTCTTTCCTCGCTGCGATGGTGTTATTGCCACTGCTGCCGTCTGCGATTACCGACCACGACAAAAAGTGGTGGGAAAAATGACAAAGACCGGTCAGCCCATCGTGCTGGAACTCGTCGAAACGTCTGATGTACTCGCAGAACTCGGCAACAGAAAAGAACATCGCTGGGTCGTTGGCTTCGCTCTGGAATCCCAGGACCCTCGCAATAATGCGATGCGAAAACTGCGAATGAAGAACTGTGACTGCATCGTTCTGAACGATACATCAGCAATCTCTTCACTCACAAATCACATTGAAGTTCTCTCCCCTGACGCAGAGACCATCGCGGAATATTCCGGCCGCAAAGAAGACATTGCCCGGCAACTGATGATGTTCATCGAAAAGGTGCTTCGCGGAATCTAGTGGCTATTTCACAATTCTGCCAAAGTACTCAACATCACGGCGGAGCGTGATGAGTACTTTGCCCGGTGCTCGATATACGACATGAGCAGCCACTAGTTTTCGGGAAGTACCATGATTTCTACTTTGCGGAAATCAATCGGATGGCTTTCGGACTGCAGCGAGATAGAACCGCTCGACAACTGTATCTGTCCGTCCCTGATCAGAGATTTTGCACTGGCGTCTCGGCTATCCAGCTGAGGCTGATTATATTCGAGTACAACTTCGCCATCGAGCAGATGTCGAATGACCTCATTCCCTCGAACTTCAATCTCAGCCGTCACCCACTGATCCCCGTGGTATGTCTTTGATTTTGAATTGATGCAATGCTGGAGTTTAATCTGGCCGTCCATCACAACATTCGTGCCTGGAGTGCAGAGATTTGAAGTGGTTCGAGGATCTTTGCCGTTTCCACCAAGCAACTGAACCTCAATCGAAACTGGAAAGTCCTGGTCCTTTGACATGGTTGCGGGATCCTGACCATGAACCATCACGCCGCTGTTGCGCAGAGCCCATCCGGGACCGCCGGGACATTGTTCTCCGACAAATCGATACTCAACACGAAATCGATAGTGTGAAAATGAATCCCTGAAGAACAGGTGTCCAAAACGCTCGTTGTACTCGTCGTATCCACCGCCATCGTAGCGCACTTTCAGGAGACCATCTTCTACACGAAATGTGTTGCCGTAATTCTCACCCAACTCCGAGTAACGAATCTTGGGGGTCCAGCCCGTCAGATCTTTGCCGTTAAACAGTGAGACCCACTCACCTTTGGGGTATTCCTGTTTTGAAGCGTTTGATCCCGCATTGTCTTTGCTGCCAATCGCATACAAAGTCGAAAACGTTCGAAGAAACAACATTCCTTCGGCAGCAGACGGCGATGCTCGCATCCCTTCCGGCAGACGATTAGTGGCCACGGTCTCAAACGTATCGGCAGCCCTGATAACTGAACAGACGCCTTCTTCGTTGCAGAAATAGATCAGGCCATTGGCTGAAATGGGGGATGCAGTAAAGGTACCTTCAATGCGATCCTTCCAGACTTCTTCGCCGTTTGTTGCATTCACGCATGTGACGACACCATTGTTGGCCATCATAAAGATCCGGTCCCCAATCAGTATTGGAGAACTAAGATCCGAGTTGCCTTTGTCTCGATTCCATACCACGTGAGACTCTGAAACATCACCGCGAGTCGATTCTTCCAGCCGAACTGCCAATAAGTTCGCGCCCCGCGATCCGGTGTTCAGGATTGCAAGATTTCCAAGAAAGGAGGGCGGTGCGGCCGCGTTGAAGTCATCGTGACGAATTGTCCACAGCTCTTCGCCGGTCAGTGCGTCATAAGAAAACGCGGCTCTTGAACCAACTGAGACAACCTGAGTTCGACCATTTACGGTCACCAGGCCTGGTGTGCTGTATGCCTTTCTCAGATCTCCTTCCAAAGTCGGCTGACCATTCTCATCAAGATCACCATAGTCCGTTGTTCGTTCTGTTCTCCAGACCGTTTTTCCAGTCACCTTATCGAGTGCTGTCAGGAACTGTGCATCAATGCCATCAAACGTCAGGATCAGCAGGTTACCGAACATGATTGGCGAAGACCCGGGTCCCCGAAAGTGACGGCACTTAATGTCTCGGCGTTCCCAGATCGTTTCTGCCGTCTCTGGATTCAACCTTGCAGTTCCATAAGATCCAAAGTGCACATAGATTGCATCATCCTCAACAACACACGAAGGCGATGCATACGTATTGACTTCGTTTTTCAGTGCTTCAGGTTCCGGGTTTTCAAACAACAGCCGATGATGAAGAACCTCCCCTGATGACGCTGCAATGCAGTAGATAAATTGCTGCTTACCGTCTTTCGTTGCAGCAGTGAGCCAGATTTTCCCGTTGCCGACAACGGGGACAGAGTGCCCAAAATGTTCGAGCGGCAGCTTCCATGCGATGTTCTTCCCGGACTCTGCGTCCCATTCGGAGGGAAGTCCTCGAGCATCCTCGGGGGAAACATGTCCATTCAGAGTCGGACCAGTCCTGCATGGCCACGACAGCCGATCTGCACTCTTCAAAATGTCCGCAGACAACAGTGCTGACAGGAAAGTACAGACCATCATTGAACAAGGCAACGTCAGCAGTCGTTGAAACATCATACGTTCCAGCCTGTAAGTAGATCAGTTCTGTTGTTGGAAGTCCCTCAATCAACAGACAGCTTAGCGGGACTCTCAACAGAAGTCGCGTGTCGGACCTCCACAGATCAGCCCTCCGAAAAGTTCAGTTGTTTTCTGCCAATCCGGCTTGAATCGCTGCACCGGAAGTTGCTCTCCTTCCCGCAGAGACACTTTTCCCTTTCGAAAGATGCATTCGATGAAGATCATCTCCTTACCTCAAATCGCGTGGTCAGAGCCCTGGTTCTTTGTACTTCGACTCCGCGACAGACGGGTATGGCTATTCCGACTGATGCTCTCACTGGGGATCTCCACCGTATTGTTTGCCGCCATGTGGTTCGGCGGTCGACAAGCACTCGGCCTCGGAGGAGTCGCTGGCGTGAGCCTGCTGGCGGGAGTCACTCTGGTTGCTTTACTGGACGTGAGTAACATTCAGCGAGAAATCGCCGTTTATGACGACCAGATCATCTGCAACAGCGCTGTTTCCAACTGGTACTTCCAGGTGTTTCAGTTCAAGGATATTCATCGAGTTCAACTGATGCGTTCCGGCGAATGGGGACACCCAGGCAACGTCATGCTCATTCACCTTGCAAATACCACTTTTCTCTGCGGAGTGCCCGGCCGAATCTCCCTGGATTCGATCGCAAACATACTGCATCGCTTCGGCGTCAAAGTCATTCTTAATGGATGGCAACCGTCGGACTCTGATACACGAATTCAGGTTAAGGATGAACTCATCATTCCGGAAAACAGAGTTCATGGAGAAGCATCGCTGAAGGACGTCGGTGCCGGTGAACCAAAGCTGAATTCACCTGTCTCTATGTCCGGCGAAGTCATACTCGCCATCGGCCCGCTGATCATTTGGCTGATCGCCACAATCGCGACGGGAGTCTATGTCTATCAGAATTGGAACCAGTTGTCCGGTCTGCATCTTGGCCTCATCGCTGCTGCAGAGTTCGGTGCCTTCTACGCAGGTCTGTACTTTCTGATCAATATTGGACAGTTTCTGTCTGCCCGCTATGCGGTGGGTTTCGCTCGCAATCAAATGAAGACCAGATCCAACACAATTCTCTCGGAACTCAATGACGAACTCTGCCCTGTTTCCATTCTGTCACGTGATACCTGGACCACAGTCGTGGCTCGCCCTCTGGATTTTGGCTTCCTGCAGATTGATCGAAACAGCAGAAAGTTGAGATTCGAAGGCAATAAGAAACGATGGGAAGTTCCTCTTTCAGCTGTCAGTGGCTGTCGAATCGAAGAGAGTCATGTCGGTACCGAGGGAAACCAAAAAGCAGAAAAAAGATATCTGGTCGTTATCGATTCGCTGGTTGACGGAAAACCGTGGGAAGCCGGAATGATCTACGCGCGAACAGAAGTCGGCCGCGATACTCCCGAAAGCCGGCACGCTCATGCGAGAACCCTCTATCTGCAGATCGCTGAAGCAATTCGAAGCTGACTCAAATGACGTCCGTCACCTCGGTATACACAAACGTCACGCCTCCCGTCGCATAGTTCGGAACATCAGCAACCGCTGCTTGTCCTTCCGGCGAAGCCAGAATTGCGTCCATCTGTTCACGGCTGTCTGCATACAGGTCAGCAACGTAGTAAAACGGTGACGGCTGATCGCCGGGTGTCCCGGTCACCTTTCCAATGGTCCATTTCCGAAGCCCCTGCATCCGTTTCGCAAGAGGCACGTGAATCGACTCGTAATACGAATCGAAGGCCGCTGGATCTTTTGGATGCCCGTACAAAACAAGTAAGCGAATCATTTCCACGCTCCCAACAATACATAAGTGTATTCCTGGAAACAGTTTGCGCCAGTTCTTTCGATTCAACAACGCCTGTGAACAAAAATTCGTTTGGAAATTGTGTAACAGCCGCCCGGTCGGCTCATATGTGGAGGTGTGAAGTACAAGACCCCGGAAAACAAGACTCGAAGGAATGCTGAAATGAAAACGATCCAAACACTGATCCTGATGGTGGTTGTCGCTCTGAGTGCTGGTTCTGCGATTGCTGAAGCGGGCGGAAAGAATGTTTCATTCGGATTCAGCCAGCACGGCTCCGGTCATCACAATTTCAATCATGGAAATCAGTTCCATCACGGCAACCAGTTCCATCACGGAAACAAGTTCCACCACAATCAGTTCGGACACAACAACCAACATCACAACTTCAATCATGGGTTCAATCACGGACACCGATCCGGAGTATCCTTCGGACAGCTGCTCCTTCAGCAGAAGTTCGGCCACAAGAACTTCAATCACCACCAGATGTAGCCTGGGCATTCCTGCCCGAGAACGCCAAGGTCCCCGAGTTGAACCACTCCACAATCGCTGAAGAAGGGCTCGGGGAACCCTACGTCGCAAAAAGATCGTTTAAGACGACTTCATTCGTAACCAGTTCTGCTGAGTACCGATTGGGCACAATGCCCTGCGGGGTGATCATGGTTAGAAACAGAGTCTGATGACGACCGGACCGATGGCGGAAAACACGCAGCTTTCGCTCCAGCGACTGAGCATAGCTCTTCGAGATCACGAAGGGCTTGTCGGAGAACTTGATTTCGCAAATGTTGATGCACTGATCAGCTCGATCGAGCAAGAGATCGATCTGTGCACCTTCTTCGTCGGTGGCTGTTTTTCCGACGTAACGCCACGATGCAGCCTGAGTTTCTACGTCGGCAATACCAATGGCACCGCGAATCGCGTGTAAGTGTTTGAAGCAAAGCGATTCGAAGGCGTATCCGCACCAGGTCTCATAGCGGCGGCCGGACGATTGTCGCAGCCATGAATTCGCAGCAGCCGTCGAGTGCATCCAGTGCCAAAAAAACACGGAAAACTCGTCAGTCAATCGCAGCAGGCTGCCCTTACTTTTTTTGTCGAGCGAGAAAGTCTCCGTCACGAAGCCCGACAGCTGGAGCTCCTCGATGGCCTTCGTCACACCACCACCACTGGATAAATGCGCCCTGGCGAGCACTTGATCGCGGGTTAGACCGATCCAACTGGTCGCGAGGACCTTGACAATCGCTTCATGAGTGGCATAGGACTCGAAGAGCGCTGCATACAAGTTGCGGTATTCGTTGCGCAGCATTCCTTCGCTGCGAAAGCACTCCGCCTCGATGCATTGGGCTGCGGACTGGCCGGGTTGAATAAGATTCAGGTAGTGGGGAATGCCACCAAAGGCCATATAGACCATCACAATCTGCCGCTGGTCCCAGGGAATCCTGCGGTACTGCAGGTATTGCTGAACTTCATCCAAACGGAATGGCTCAAGCAGGATGCGTCGCGTCAGTCGATTGTGCAGTCCACCGCGGGCATTGACCACATTGCGAATCATCCAGGCAGCGGCGGAACCACAGACGATGACTGCCAAATCGCGATGTCGACTGGCGTAGTAATTCCAGAAATTCTCAAAAGCAGCCACGAAACCGCTCTTCCGGCTGGCCATCCAGGGAAACTCATCAATGAAGATGACTCGCTTCCCTTTGATCTGCGTGGGTTGTTCGAGGCAATGTCGCAATAGCTCAAAGGCTTCGAGCCAGGTCCTGGGCTGCACCAGCGGAACTGCTGGAAAGGCATTTCGGAGCGACATCAGGAAGTTGGCTAACTGGACAGCGGTGCCCTGGTCGTGCATCCCGACAACCTCAAGCACGAGATGCTGCTTCATATGCTCGCGTATCAGAAAGGTTTTCCCTACGCGACGGCGTCCATAAACGGCCACCAACTCCGGGTCCCTGGAAGCCAGCACGACATCCAAGACCCGCTTTTCATCCACACGCCCGATGACTTTCTCGCTTCTGGCCATGAATGATCTTTCAGCTCCCCGTGGACTGCCTGGTCTCCTGTTTTGGCGAAGTATAGATGACATACCTCGCCAAATCTATTCCTAAAAACACACATTTGGCGATCTATCTTAGACATACCTCGCCAAATCATGAATGTAAACAGCCCACATACAATGCCTGATGCAACGCGAAATTTCCAGCGACGCCGAACTGACGGCCAGGAATGGCTATCCTAGTTTGGGGGTGACGCCTGAAATTCCACGTTTACCGTCCCGGAGTTGTCGCGGATTAAAGACCAGGGTTCACGACATCTCAGATACAGGTCTCCGGACTCTGAGATCTCCAGCACCCCTTTTGATCCAAGCTCGAACTCCTTGATCAGGCCTGTAGATGTGCGAATGGTGGCGACCAGTTTCCCGCTGCCATCATCAAGTCCATCAGCAGTGCAGACGGATTCCCCAGGTTCGAGCTCCTCTTTCAGTAACTGCCATTCGCCAGTCGCTCGGTAGGCAATTCGCTGGCCCTGAATCACCCGAATCGCTCCGCTCTGCCAGCCGCGATCAGCCTGTACTTTGGCAGCAATGGGTTTTTCTTTCAGTTCACGAAAGCGAGCCGACCAGTCCCAACTGCACTGACCAACATCAAACCCACGTTCCAGATGATCGAGGAAAAAATCGAACTCAAACTCCAGTTCAGGAAGAGTCGTTTCAAATGTTCGTTCGAACGAAGGCTTGCCTCCGCTCAGGTAGTTGCTGCCCAGAACACGAAACCGTTCAGCGTAGTTCGTATTGTTTGCCAGAAAGTGACAAAGAGCCCATCGCCAGGCGTACTTCCTCCAGCCATCGCCCGATACATCATCAGATACTGTAATTTCTTCGACAGTTGGCCGAGGAGACCGCTTCAGGAATTCAATGATGTAATCCGGGCAGGTCACTGTTGGATCATTTTCGTCCCAGTAGTTTCCCATCTCTGCCATTCCTTCTGCATACCAGGTTGGCCCGGTTTCCCCGAACGTTTGATAGCAGTAGGCATGTACGGCTTCATGCTGAGGCGTTCCACCGGCAGCCGAAGAATAGACTATGGCATCAAAGTCAAACCGGCGTCCATACCGCATACCTCGCGCCAGTGTAATGCCTCCCTGTCGAATGGCCGTTTCACCTTCCGGAGGAAGCCGTCCTGGCGGCCATCGACCGAGGTCTTCTGCGACGAAGAGTCGAATCGTCTTCCGACTGGGTGCTCCCCAGTATCTTGAAACAATGCGGAGCATCGTCTCAAGGCGAGTCAGCAGGGCTTCTGCCTCTTCTTCGTCCAAATCTGTCGTGAGCAGAAAGTTCTTCGAACGATACTCCGCAGGTACCGCCTTCACTTGTTCGTCAGCGAACACCAGACTGCTGAAAAGCAGCAGGCAGCAGACCGCGATGAACGTGCGGCACGCCTGGAGGTAACAGGTTCGCATCGAATTCGTCATACGATGTGCCATTGCCGGAAGCGAATTACCAGAGCCGGTTTTGTTCCACTCGTTTCCAGTCTACATTGATCCCAAGCCCTGGGGCAGAAGAAATCGTTGTGAAAGGGCCCTCAATCCGAAGCGGGTCCGTCACAATCGAGAATTCATGATAACTCGGCCCGAGACAATCTCCCGGAATCGATTCAACCTGCACATTTTGAGACGCAACAATGAAGTGCATCATGGCAGCAGCGGCGATATCCCATTCCAGGTTTGATCCGATGGTGCAGGGGATTGAATGCTGTTCTGCCAGCGCCGCCATCCGGCATGCTCGCCGTATTCCTCCCTGCTTTCCAGGATACAAAGTGATTGCATCACAGCATTCCTGAAGGATCAGCTCACGTGCTTCAATCTCATCAAAGCAACTTTCGTCCGCCAGAATTCGGATTCCCAGGTCCTTTCGGAGCTTCCGCAACCCAGTGTAATTTCCTCGGCACAGCGGTTGTTCCACGAGTTCAATTCGCTGATCCTCAAGCTGCGTCAGGCATTCTCTGGCTTCTTCCTCGGTCCAGCCACCATTTGCATCGACAGTGAGCGTCAGATCGGGGCCAATGACTTTTCGAACAGCTCGCACTCTCGCGATGTCCTGTTCAACGCCAGTCCCGACCTTGACCTTGATGGTGGTAAATCCCGCCGCGACAAGTTTTGCCGTCCGTTCTGCGGAAACCTCCGGCGTATAGGCGCCCAATGAGAAACGGTTACGAATCGTCAATGGTCGCACAGCACCGCCCAGAAGCTCATAAACCGGCTTGCCGGCAGCTTTTCCAAGAGCATCCCAGCAGGCCATTTCGATGGCGGCCTTTGCAAACCAATTGTCCACAGTAACAGCATCCAGACGACGAGAGATCTCATCAAAGTCGTTGAGATCGCAGCCAGTCAGAACTGGTGCCATCAGATGCTGAATCATCCCAAACGCGCCCCAGACGGTCTCTCCACTCCAGCGTGGCATTACAGTCGCTTCACCGACACCAATCACTCCAGTGTCCGTCGTAAGTCGAACGATCACGTAGTTTGATACTTCATGGCGCCCAAGCGCCGAAATCATCCTGCGCTCGAGCCTGATCGGGATGCGAACTGGTACTGCTTCAATCGACTGAATCTTCATTTGGGCTCCACAGTCAGGTCCATCCGCCAGTTCGGTATGTGAGGTGATTACGATGAGTGAGCACGTCCCGGTTAGTGAGCACATCCTGGACCGACGTTTGCGAAGAAGTCATGGCCCTTGTCGTCGACCAGGATAAAGGCCGGAAAGTCCTGCACTTCGATCTTCCAGATGGCTTCCATGCCCAGTTCCGGAAACTCAACGACCTCAACACTCCGAATGTTCTCCTTCGCCAGAATTGCAGCCGGTCCGCCGATGCTTCCCAGATAGAAGCCACCATGTTTCTGGCAGGCAGCCGTGACTCCGGGACCTCGGTTACCTTTCGCAATCATGACCATACTGCCGCCGTGGGCCTGAAACAGATCAACATATGCATCCATTCGGCCGGCTGTGGTTGGTCCGAAAGACCCGCTGGGAAGTCCTTCCGGTTTCTTGGCAGGGCCGGCGTAATAAACCGGATGATTTCGAAAATACTCAGGAAGCGGCTTCCCGGAATCCAGTCGTTCTTTGAGCTTCGCATGGGCGATGTCGCGGGCTACAACAATCGGTCCACTGAGCAGCAATCGAGTCGTCACTGGGTAGTTCGACAGCTCTTTGAGGATCTCGGACATTGGCCGATTCAGATCAATCTTCACCGCACTCTCATCTTTGCGATGCCTCAACGCTTCGGGAATATACTTCAGCGGTTCGAATTCAAGCTGTTCGAGGAAGACACCGTCCGGCGTGATTTTGGCCTTTGCCTGACGGTCCGCACTACAGGAAACACCAATGCCAATCGGCAACGATGCTCCATGTCGTGGCAGCCGGATCACACGAACATCCAGAGCAAAATACTTTCCTCCGAACTGAGCGCCGATACCGCAGGTGCGAGCCACTTCCAGCATCTGTGCTTCCAGCTCGATGTCCCTGAACGCACGTCCCTGAGCATTGCCGGTGACCGGAAGATGGTCGAGGTACTTCGTGGATGCCATCTTAACCGTCTTCAGAGTTGCTTCGGCTGACGTTCCTCCAATCACAAACACAAGGTGATACGGTGGACAGGCTGCAGTGCCCAGACTCATCATTTTTTCCGTCAGAAACTCCACAAGGGTCTTTGGATTCAGGACCGCGCGGGTCTCCTGGTAGAGGTAAGACTTATTTGCCGAGCCTCCTCCTTTGGCAACAAACAGAAACTTGTATTCGTCTCCGTCACAGGCATACAGATCAATCTGAGCCGGCAGATTGGTATTGGTGTTCTTTTCGTCCCACATGGTGAGCGGTGCGTTCTGCGAATATCGCAGATTGTTTTCCGTATACGCATTATACACACCTCGAGACAACGCCTCCTCATCGCCCACAGACCAGACTGCGTTCCCCTTCTTTCCGATGATGGTCGCAGTTCCTGTGTCCTGGCAGAATGGAAGGACACCGGCACTTGCCACGTCTGCATTCTTCAACATTGTGAGTGCAACCATGCGATCGTTGTCAGATGCCTGCGGATCATCAAGAATCGCGGCAACCTGTTTGAGATGTGCCGGTCGCAGGAAGAAATTGATGTCATGGAACGCCTGAGCAGACAACAAGGTCAATGCCTCGGGTTCTACAGTCAAAACATTCCTGCCCTGAAATACTGCAGTACCAACATGCTCACGGGTGAGCAGGCGGTACTGAGTCTCATCCTGACCAAGCTCGAACATTTCCTGATAGACAAACGGCTGAGTAGGCATGTCGCGGGTGATCCATTCAGAAGCAAATACTGACCATTCAGAAACAAATACTGATAAAGAACCGGCTTTCCCAAACACCTTTCTGCAGACAGTAACAAATTCTGATTCGAACCGCAGCCGGACTATCGACAGACTTCGGATTCTCGAAGTCAAAAACCATTTGGTACCGATTGCTGTCAGTTGATATGCTGCGTCACGTTTCGGTCTACTTTTGAACACATGCGGGAGCATGATCCATGGGGCGAATTCTTCGCAATTTGTTGTGGATTTTCTGCGTTGCAGCTCTGGCTGCAATGCCGCCAGGTTCCTCAGTCTGCAGTGCTGGCGAAGATTCCGATTCGTTGAAAATCGCAGAACTCGTTAATGGGATTCGCCCGCTTGTTTCCAGCCTTGCCGGACGTGAAGACCAGTTTTCCATCGAAGGTCAGATCACCCTCCCGATCGACGGTAAGCCTCAGCAGATTGACGTCAAATCGGTTCGCTATGACAGTGAGTCGTTTGATTTTGCTGTCACTCATTCCGATTACGCTCTGGAGATTCGACGCCGTTCGGGCATCACTGCACTCGCTTTACCAAAACACTCTGTTGTTTTTCTCGGGAAAGGCGATGTCGCCCCTGAAGACAGTCTGAGTGCAGATCAACTCCTGAGTCGACTCGTCTCTCCTGCCTCAAAGATCTCCACATGGACTCAGCTGACCGGCATCTTCACCGCAGGAGATCTCGACACAACACTCAAAACAATCCTCGCAACACAGAAGCTGTCATGGGAAAGCGATGCAAACCGCTGGACGGTCGACGGCAATGTCCACTTCTGCATTCAGAATGAAGGACAGTTTGTTGTCGAAACCGGCGATGTCAGGGTTGCTCTCCAAACAGTCGTTTCCGCAGAATCTCCATCATCCGCTACGGAATGGACCGGGATGACCGTCAAAGAGATCTCACGCGAAGAACTCGAACGAACACTCGTTCGCGGTGTTCGACGCGCGACCGAGATTCTTGAACCCGGCGACCAGCTCACAAATCCCTCTCAGAAGCCGCGATCAGTTCCCAACGGTCAGCTGCTGTGGATTGATGGACAAAGAGTCGCTCTCCTGAAAGGTACTCCCGAGCAGATCGGCGAAGCGCACGGCAAGCTCCTGCCTGACGAATCAACTCGCTGCATCGAATCTGTACTCTACACTTTTGGAACCGCCCACGTCGTTCGTACCGGACACTGGTTTCGGGATGATCTCAAAGATGCATTCGCCCGACTCAACCCCCATATTCCTGAACGTCACAAAGTTGAAATGCGGGCACTTGCCAGCGCGCTGGAACTTGATCCCCAGACCGTCGAAGTCCTCAATGTCTTCCCGGAACTGTTCCATTGCTCCGGGTTTGCCGTCTTTGGATCGGCAACCATGGACGGAAAGCTTTATCACGGACGCGTACTCGACTATATGACAACAATTGGTCTTCAGGATGCCGCAACAACTTTTATCGTACAGGCTGAAGGCCAGATTCCTTTCGCAAATGTTGGCTATGCAGGATTCGTCGGCAGCGTCAGCGGCATGAACGCCGAAGCAATTTCTCTGGGTGAAATGGGGGGGCGTGGAGAAGGCAAATGGGATGGTGCACCGATGGCAACTCTCATGCGCCGAGCTCTTGAAGAATGCCGTACACTCGACGAGGTCAAGGCTCTCTGGGCAAATAGTCCTCGAACCTGTGAGTACTACTATGTGTTCGCCGATGGCAAAGCCAACCAGGCTGTGGGTGTGGCCGCCACTCCGGAGATGATCGAATTCGTAAATCCTGGTCAGAGTCACGAACGACTCGGCGAAGGAATCTCTGATACCGTCGTCCTTTCCGCCGGAAGTCGACTTGAAGAATTGCGGCGACGCGTCACCGAAAAGCATGGTCAAATTGATGCGGATCTGGGGATGTGGCTGATGAGCCGACCCGTCGCGATGCAGTCCAACCTGCATAATGTCCTGTTCGTGCCTCAGGACGGTGTGCTCTACGTTGCAAACGCCAGCCACCTCAAACCCGCCGCCGAAATGCCCTACGTTCGCCTTGACCTACAAGCACTCCTCAAACAAATGTAAGTAGCTCGGGCATTCCTGCCCGAGCACACACCACCAAATGTAGACAAGATGGAAGGACCAGCGATCACGAGAATCGTGGGTTAAGCTTTCGAAGCGTATGCAACATTTC
>JAEUIH010000067.1 GCA_016795105.1 Planctomyces sp. | reverse complement strand
AAGCTACATTTTGTCACGCACTGGTTCGAGGCCTGCAACGGCGCCTCAAATGTAGGATGGGCATTCCTGCCCGTCCCGCACTGGTTCGAGGACTGCAACGGCGCAGGGGCGGCTCGGGCAGGAATGCCCAAGCTACATTTTGCCTGTGCAGCACTTGACATTGCGGCGGCACCTTGTATTATTGAATTAATACAACAACTCGCGATTCAAGGAGCGCTGCCTTGCAGATTCGCATTAATGCACACGATGGAGTGCCGATCTATCTTCAGGTGGTCCAGCAGATCCGCTACTTAGTAGCTGCGGGGCGGCTGGAGCCGGGTGATGAGCTTCCGCCGATACGGGGACTTGCGGAGCAGTTAACGGTGAATCCCAACACGATTGCACGTGCCTACCGTGAACTCGAAGTCGCCGGGATCGTGGAAAAACGCAGAACGGCCGGGACATATGTCACCGATCAGGGCTCGCCGCTTGCACGTCGGGAGCGAACAAAAATTCTGACCGAGCGAATAGACCAGTTGCTCGCAGAATCAACTCAAATGGGCTTTGAACTCGACGAAGTTATCAGACTACTGCAGCAGCGGCATACAGTCATTGCCAGGTCACAATCCGGGGAGAATACTCATGAGCAGTAATATTATCGAGGTGCAGAAGTTGTCTCGACGATTTGACGGGAAGTTTGCACTGAACGAGCTGTCAATCTCCATTCCTCGGGGAGGCGTCTTTGGATTAATCGGAGGAAATGGGGCAGGAAAAACCACACTCATACGTCATTTGCTGGGACTGCTCAGGCCGGAATCAGGCACGGTGCGGGTGTTTGGAATGGATCCAATCCGAAGTACTCGGGAAGTGCTTGGCAGAGTCGGCTATTTGTCAGAAGATCGCGACCTTCCGGACTGGATGCGGATCAGCGAACTGATGTCGTACACTCAGGCGTTCTACCCCGCATGGGACCCGATCTTTGCAGAGCAGCTCAGAAATGACTTTGATCTGAACCCGAAGGCTCGAGTACGAACGCTGTCTCGCGGGCAGCGAGCACGTGCGGGGCTGCTGATTGCATTGGCACACCGGCCGGACCTGCTTTTGCTCGATGAACCCTCTTCAGGACTCGACCCGGTTGTCCGTCGAGATATCCTCGGATCGATTATCCGTACCGTGGCTGACGAAGGTCGGACGGTCCTGTTTTCATCGCACCTCCTTGATGAAGTTGAACGAGTCGCAGATCAGGTGGCCATTATCCATCATGGAAGAATCCTGTTGACCGGAGCGATGGATGAGATTCGCGAGAGACACCGCCGAGTCACACTACGGTTTCGCAACGAAGTTTCGCGACCGCCTGAGCTGATCGGAACGATTGGTTTTGAAGGCAGCGGGCATGAATGGACATACTTGTGCAGCGGGGAACAAAGTCAGCTTCGGTATGCGGCTGAAGCACTCGGAGCAGTCATCGTGGAAGACTCCGCTCTGACGCTCGATGAGATTTTTGTTTCTCGAGTCCTCAACTGATCTAACGCAGGTTTCCGAGAGGAGCATTTCAAATGCAATCGATTCCAGCTGCCCTGACATGGGAATTGTTCAGTCGCGGTCGCCTTGCACTGCCCGCCTTCTTCGTACTCGGCAACGCTCTTCCGTTGTTCGTGTATCGAGCACTGTGTGCGACACCGCTTGAACCGCATGACTCCAGTAACCTGCTCATGCATATCATGTTCCTGCCCTATACAATTTTTCTGAGCGGGCTCGGCGTTGTCGTCGCACAAGGATCGATCTCACGATTATACATGGCTCCCGTGACCACCGGCGCGCTGGTCCTGTGGCACGTTTTCTCCGGACATCTCCTCCTTGCTTTGCTGACGACTCTGTCTCTGACGGCTCAGAACTATACGGCAGGAGCCGACTTCCCAGTCTTTGGACCAGTGTGCCTCGCAGTCGCGTTCTGGTCTGCCGCTCAGCCCCTGATTCAAATTTCCCGTCGAACATTTCTCAGTGTACTTGCAGGAATGGCTCCCTGCGCAGGCGTATGCTGGTGGGGTTTTGCCAGGCACGGATCATGGCTTGCCGCGCCGGAGCATTACTGGCGACATCCGTTGCCGTCCGAACTGATTGTACTTGTCATCTTTTGCCTGATTTCAGGCTTCATCACTGTGTTCCTGGTGGATCGGGATCGCCGAGGGATGTCGATTCCGGTTATCATCCCGGGCAATGCCTGGCAGGCGATCGGAGATCGCATCGTCGCCATCAATCCGATCGGCACCAATACGCTGACTTCGCCCGCGAGGGCCATGTTCTGGTACGAATGGCGAAGAAAGGGCATCGTCTTGCCCGGACTCACACTTTTGCTTTCCACTGGCGCGGGCCTGATCCTCCTGATCCGATTGCTCAATACCGACTCAGGTCAACACGAGTTCTCTCGGATGGATCTTCGCGATGCGTTTATGTCCAGTTCACTGTTTGTCATCCCGTTCCTTTCAATCCCGGTTGGACTGTATGTTGGAACAGTCTCTTCAACGTTTTCAGGTGGACGCAGAACTCCAACCTTAAGCGAGACCATGGATGCCGACCGCCGAGAAATCTTCAGCAGTTTTCTGGCAACTCGTCCTGTAGCAAATTCAGACTTTGCGAAAGTATTTCTCAAAGTGATCGCTGCCAGTATCGGATGCTCCACAACCATCCTATGGATCAGTTATGGAGCCATGTTGCTTGCCACGTCCGGAATTCAGACCGATCGATTCAAAATCACTCAAGCCGACATCATAGTTGACCAGCTCGGCCTCTGGCACATTCCACTGACCATCATCATCCCATGGATCTCTATCTCTCTGTTTGCCGCGGTGACGCTGTCAGGTCGCAGCACATTCCTGTCTCTATTACTCGCAGGTAGTTTTCTCGGAGCAGTGTTGTTGTCGGGTTTGTCGTCATGGCTCTTTGAGCCTACAACTCAGGAGTTTCTGGCTCAGGCGTTTGTATTTGCTCTTGTCATCGGTGTGCTGAGTTTCACGCTGTTCGCATTCCGCCGATCGCTTCAGGATGCTCTTGTCTCTCCCCGAACCGCAATCACCTGTGGGGCAGTATGGTTTCTGCTGTCTACTGCTGCATGGATGCTGCGACCAACCGTTCTGCCAGTCTCTGCGATCGTGCTCATCGCAGGGTTCTCAGCACTCGTCGTTCTGCCCTTCGCAACGACTCCTCTGGCAGTGGCCTGGAATCGACACCGGTAATGCCCCAACCGTAGCTTGGGCATTCCTACCCGAGCCACCCCTGCCGCGATGCAGTACTCGAACCAGGATGGGACAAATCGTAGCTTGGGCATTCCTGCCCGAGCCGCCCCTGCCGCGATGCAGTGCTCGAACCAGGATGGGACAAATCGTAGCTTGGGCATTCCTGCCCGAGCCGCCCCCTGCCGTTATGCAGTGCTCGAACCAGGATGGGACAAATCGTAGCTTGGGCATTCCTGCCCGAGCCGCCCCTGCCGCGATGCAGTACTCGAACCAAGATGGGACAAATCGTAGCTTGGGCATTCCTGCCCGAGCCACCCCCTGCCGTTATGCAGTGCTCGAACCAGGATGGGACAAATCGTAGCTTGGGCATTCCTGCCCGAGCCGCCCCTGCCGCGATGCAGTACTCGAACCAGAGCGGGGACGGGCAGGAATGCCCATCCTACATTTTGCGCTGCAGCAGTACTCGAACCAGCGGGGGACGGGCAGGAATGTCATCCGACTTCGTGGGTGAATTCCTATCCCTGATCACCCTACGTTTCCGAATACGCCGCTCCTGCGACTCGTAGCGTTTATGGCGCCGAGTGCGTTTCCGCACAGTGGATCGCACAGAACAGACAAGTTCGCCAGATTACCCAAAATGTCCGTATTCACCATTTGACGATGTCCAAAGCGTATCATCGGCGACTGCGCGCGATGTGTTCGTCACGTCCGCAGGCAGCCAGTCTGAATTACTCGAGGAGTGAGTGAATATGTTCAGGGGGCAGATTTCTTTGTGGCTTGGAATTTCCGAAAGATTCCGGCATCAGCATTCGGACCTGGGATGCGGAAATCAGGCTGCCATGAGCACTCTCAGCGATTCCGATGAGGCTCTCAAATAGCCGCTGCGCCGGCTCTGCAACACTCAGAAGTCTAATCCTGAGTGATCTCACATCTGATTGAAAACACATCTCACTGAATCAAGATCTTTGCATCGAACGGAATTGGAAAATGTCGCTCGAACAATGGCTTAAGACTCTCCGCAGCAAAATTCAGAGTCAGAAACGCAAACAGGGACGGTCCTCTCGAAACAGAAATCAGTGGCAGCTTGCGGATGCCGTCCAGGTTGAAATCCTTGAGAATCGCTCGCTGCTTTCCAGCGTCAACGGGCGCACATTGACTGCCGTCAATGGGGACTTCAATGGATCAACCCACGACGTCGCGGCCAGCAATCCGGGTGTTGACCAACTGGATTTGCGAGGGATTACCGGAAATCTGGTGATCACGGTTTCCAAGGTATCGGGTGCGGCAAAGGCCAGTGTGCTGGTCTCTCGAACTGTCGGATCATCTGTCACCACGGCCACTTATGTATTGAAGGAGGCCAACGGCGGAGTCGGGACATTGCTTGCCGGCAACAGTGCTGCTCAGCGTCTGCAGTTCAATCTCAATCGGATGGGAATCGGTACTCTTGACCTGTCCAGCATTCCCAATCTTCAATTTGCTGCTGGTCGCAACAATACGCGCACGCTGCAGCAGATCACTCGAGACGGTTCTGCAGCGGTCGTTGTAAATTCGGCCTCAGTCGAGAAACTAATTGCCGGCCGCCCCAACACTTCGGTCGACTCGCTGGAGTTGATCTTCCTCGATGGTTCACAGATTGGAACCGTCCAGAAGTCGACTGGTTTTGGCGGGAAAGTCCGTCTGAGCTTTCCGGACGGTCCTGACGAGACCACCCCGGTCAGGATTCCTGTCGCCAACATCACGACTCGTCCGCTTCCGAACTTAACTCAACTTTCCGGATTTACGACATCTCAGATTTCTCATTTGACGACTGGAAGCGGATCACAGATCCTCGACTTCGGAGGAGTCGCGGGACTGATTGCCACAGCGGGTGATGGAGACGACACCTTTCTTTCCGGGCCCGGCAATCAGATCATGGTTGGCGGAAACGGCAATGACACTTACGTCATCCGCGGCAATTGGGCCAATGATACGATCACTGAAACTCAGACAGGCGGTACCGGCGACACACTCGACTTTGACTTCGGGACAGCGTACCCAATCACTGTCAACGTCTATTCCAGCGTTGCAGCCAGTGGTCCGCAGGGTGTTCAGGTCGTTGGAACAACGGCTTCCTGGAACAAGATTGATAACGCTCGGTTCATTGAGAAGATTGCCGGGGGCAATCAGGCCAATATTTACCGATTTCACAATGACTGGGGCTACCTGCCATCCCAGGATGACGCACCAAAGACCACGTTCACAGTTGATGACTCGGCCGCAGGAACGAACCGGGGAACTCTTGACTTCAGCAACGTCACCCATGACCTCGAATTCGTGCTCGACAACAACGGCAAAGTCCGCGTCACAGCACGTGTTCCGAAGACATCCGGCTCGACGACAAAAACGTTTACCTACGAAGTCGTTGCCGATTCGATCGCCAGCATCATTGGCGGCAAAGGGACAAACACCTACCGAATTCTGCACCAGAATGCTCTGCACGGCACGATTACAACCCCTTCCGGCGGCCAAAACGTACTGGATTTCAGCGACTACGCTGGATCCGCGCCGATTGTGGTTGACACCGCTGTAAAAGTCGTGACCGGTCTGAATCTCAATTCGGCCCCTACATCAAAACTTGAACAACAGAGACTCTCTATCTCCGGCGCAGCCAGTGGTGCCTTTACACTGTCACTCGGAGGAATGAAGACGGAACCAATCCCGTACCATTCGACAACATCCACGACGCTCTCGAACATTCAGGCTGCACTGAACAAACTTGTCGGTCCTGGAATGTTCACGGTCACAAGTCCTGCTCAGAATCAATGGACCATTGAATTTGGCATCGCTGCCAACCATCCATCGTTCGGCGTTGATGCGAGTGGCTTGCTGGACGCTGGAGGGCTTGCCATCCCTGGCAATGCGGTCACTCTGACAACAATCCAGCAGGGGGTTGCTCCGTACAGTGCGAATGGAATTGATTCAATCCAGAGAATTGTGGCGGGGCCGTCACATAAGGACATGGTTCTGCTGGGTGGTCAGACCGTTACCGGCGGTAGCCAGCGCGATCTGATTTTCACAGGTACCGGGAATTCAACGGTCGACGGTTCATCAGGCAATGACCTGATCACAGGTTCCGACGGAAACGATACGCTTTCGGGCGGCCCCGGAAACGACCAAATCTCAGGTGGAAGCGGTACAGACCTGATCACTGGAGGCACCGGCGATGACACCATCCAGGGCGGGTCGGGCAACGACACGATTCGAGGTGATGCAGGGAATGATACTCTGGACGGTGACGAAGGTGATGACATCCTTCAGGGCGGCATCGGCAACGATACTCTGATTGCGGGCTCCGGTAACGACGTGCTCACCGGCGGCCGCGACAATGATACATACATCCTGCGAAATGGCTGGGGAACGGACACTCTCTCTGAAGGCAAAGGTGGTGGCACTGATGTCGTCGACCTGACTGCTGTGACCAGCAACATGAGCTTTGTCCTCAGCAATGGTCAGCTCGTAGCCGGCGACGGCACACTGTCGCTGCAGAACAAGCCTGGTTACTTCACCGGGTTCTACAACGTCACTGGCTCCTTCACCGGTGGAAATGTCCTGAATATTGCAAAATCGGGAAGCTTCAATGAGATTCAGGCGATCTCACTTGGCGGCACCAAAGCCGGATCTACGTTCGTCCTGACACTCAGCGATGCGACGAACAATCTGTCTGTCAACAAAACGATCACTGTGGGGACAGACGATGCAGCGACGGCATTAAATATTCGCACAGCTCTGAACCAGGCGCTGGGCGCCGATTCCGTAAGTGTGATTGTCTCTTCGATCAGCAGCTTCAACATCGAATATCTGAAGCCGTCCTTTACCAACATTGCGCAGATCGCATTGGACTCATCGTCACTCACCTGGGATGCTCCGGCAACTCCGACGCAGCTTCAGACCGGTGGCAGCGGCAAGAACGCAATTTGGCAGTTCAATCTTGGAATGTCGAACGGGGGCACATTTCGCCTTCAGTTCAACGACGGCGCGGCGCGGTCCACAGGGAATATCACGGTAACCAATGATCCGGTTGCAACCGCCCTTGCAATCCGAACTGCCGTCAACGCAGCCGGTGGCTCAGCGAATGTCACCTCAACAGGGCTCGGAATCTTCAAAGTCGAGTTCACTCATACGCCCGTCTCCAA
The DNA here is from genome assembly GCA_016795105.1 of Planctomyces sp. GTDB lineage: Bacteria > Planctomycetota > Planctomycetia > Planctomycetales > Planctomycetaceae > F1-80-MAGs062. Next base: position 32,228 of record JAEUIH010000067.1, on the reverse strand, counting down.
TGTGACTGGTGTGACACTGACCAACCTTGCACTCACCTACCCCGTCGGCGCCTTCACACTTCGACAGGGTCAGTCCGGTGCCGAGGTTCAGCAGATAACGCTAAATAATGTCGCGTCCGGCTCGTTTGTCATCAACATTGGCAATCGATCCACCGAGCCAATTACGTGGGACGCAAGCCCATCTCAAACAGCAAGTCGTATCACAGCCGCGATCAATGCTGTTCGGCAGAGCACATTTAGTCTTTCAAAGTTTAAGGTTTCTGTCACAGGCTCCGGATCCGCGAATTCTCAGACATTCCTGATCACGTTTGCAGCTCCGGAAGATACCGATGTTGCTGACATCACGATCACAACATCCGGACTTACGCCATCATCCGGCTCTGTGACATCGACAAGTACCACGATTCAGGATGGACAGAGTGGTGGTGGCCTGAATTCAATTGAGACGATTAAGGCTCCGAACGCAGATGCCACGCTCTACTTCGGAAACGAGATCATTAATTCAATCTGGGATGTGGCAAAGCAGGCTCTCCGTCCGGCTGGACTCAGGGAATACGGGGAACTCGTCATTGACTCCAGCGCGCTGACAGCGAACGGGCACAAGCTGACGCTGGATTTCAGCAGTGTCAGCAGAGCCATGGAGTTTGTATTTGAAAATACTGGAAGCCAGGAAATACAACGGCTGCAGCTGACTCCTGCGAATTCACCAGCGAACAGCAGATTCCGACTCAAAATCGGATCGATCACGACCAATGATATCACCGTAGGCAGCCGAGACAGTGTAACGGCAACTGCTATCCAGAATGCGCTCAACAGCGCGTTTGTGGGAACATCCCTGGACGGCATGACGGTTAAGGTAAAATCAGCTCTGCTCACATCCGGAGAATTCGAGATCACATTCCAGTCGGATGTTGATGTCGCAACGCTGGAAGCCATTCAGGAGACATCTTCCGGAACCGGAGCTTTGACCGGTGCCACAGTCTCGGTGCTCAGAGAAGGGGCCGAAGGACAGACTCAGCTGACCATCGAGAAGCTGTACCGTCTGCCACAACTCCTTGAAGGCAGCTACGTTGCAGATCTCTGGAATTCGTATTGGGGTGAAGTCAGATATGACAAAGTTGTGATCACAAACGTCGACGCCAATACAACGATCATTGGCGGACTGAACGAGAACATTTTCAAGATCACCGGAGACGCAGCCTTTTCCGGAACGATCATTGGACAAACCGGCCTGCGGCCACTCACGTCGTTTGCGGACTATGAGTCACTCTCAGGAGCGATCAAACTTGATATTCCAAATATCAGTACCATCAATACGCTCGACATGTCCGACAGTCGGGCGACCTCGCCTACGATTGTAAACCTGACGCATCTGGTCAACGATGGTGCCGTGAACTCGCTGACTGTTACAGAAGCGGCCGATGGACGCGAAGTTCAGCGGTTGATTTTCCCGAAAGCAAACGCAGGCACCTTCACAATTAGTGGAACGGAATCGGATGATATCACTCCGTTCACCACATCAAGTATCGTTCTGCACAACACTTCCGGATCCGGTCCAACCTATATTGAGACTCAGGCATCACCGACAGATATTGCCTTGCGAATTCAGACAGCCATCAATGCGGCTCTTGGAGAAGCGGCTGATCAGGGGGTTCGAGTCGCACCGATCTCAGTTCGGGATTCTGACGGCAACAGTCTGCTTGCATTTGACGTCACGTTCCAGCGAGCCGGTATCAACTACTCACCGCTTTCAGTGAACGAGGAAGTCCTGGATGAGTTCAGGACACTGTTGAAACTGACCCCGGACAATGTGACTGCCCAGGGAGCCGCGAATGGCTCCAAAGTCACTCTTGACCTGACAGGAGCGGGTGGGATCTCATCGCTGCGTCTTCGATTAAAGGTTGATGAAACGACCACTGTCACTACGGGAGTGACGGTCAAGACTACAGCTGCCATCAAGGCTGCCATCGACCAGATTGTCACAGCCAGCGGACTCTCTGCAAAGCTCGGACCAGTACAGGTCACATCCTCCAGCGCTGGGGTATTTGAGCTGGAGTTCCCTCGAGGAACTGTCTTGCTGAGTGCACTGGATTCCGTAGCGGACACAGAAATCGGGTCTGCTGTCATTACCGTTCGTAAGTATGCACAACAGGGTCACCAGACGCAGAAAATCACGTTTGCAGGTGCATCGCAGGGACTTGTTGACATCGGAGTACAAATTGCACGACCAGGACTGACTCCAATCACCGGCAAGATCTCGGTCAACGCCTCCGGAACCGGACAGGCAACTGCCCTTGAAACCGAGTTGAATACGCTGTTCGGAGCCGGCGCTGTGACGGTCAGTGGCGATCTGACCAGCGGATTGACTGTCGCGTTCAATTCTGATGTCAACGGACTGCTCATCGCTGGCGGCGAAGTTCGCCCACTGACACTTTCGGTTCGCACACTCGCAACCTCTCCCTCTGTCTCCGCGGTTCCTGTGGGAGCAGCGTCTGTTCGTCTGGAGAGTGTTGTCCATGAGGTCCAGCGACTGACACTCATCAATACGGTTCCGCAAACTCCTGCCTCGGGGATATTTCGACTTCAGGTGACACACCCTGTGTCCGGACTGACGCGAACGACCGCAGACATCTCCATTGGAAGCAGCATCACTGAAACAGCCACGAATATTCAGGCTGCACTCAATGCTGCAAACGTACTCGGGACCGATGCCACCTTTGTCAGCACAAACCCGAATGGCGGATGGGACATCGAATATCTGCTGACCGGAAATGTGCAGCCAGCGGCTGTCACCTTGCAGCCAACAGGTGGCACACTTTCTGTTCTGACAAAAATCAACGGAAGTCTCAGTGCCAACAGCATTCAGAAATTCTCACTCAACGGCGCGGACTCTGGAAGTTTCGTGCTGACGATCGCCGGTGAATCAACGACTCCAATCGAACTCCAGTCTGCTGTCGCCTCGACGATCGGAACGATTGATGCCTTCGCCGTTGCAGCTCGAATTCGTACAGCGCTCGAGGAACTGAGTAAGCTGACAACAGTTCAGGTGACCGCAATTCGAGTGTCCGGTGGCACACAAACACCCATCACAAGTGCGGCAGAAGTTCCAGCAGCGGAAGTTGTATTCGCTGTTGAAGTTATTTCGCCTGATTCAACTCAGGGTTTTGAGAAGCTGTCCATCGATGCCTCTGCATTGGAAAGACGACTTGCGTCCAATGCTGCATTTGCGATGATCGGCGTTACTGAGGGGCAGCGACCCGTTTCAGAAATACAAAAACTTGCCAGACTGGATGTGGCCAAAGCAGGTTCAGGATTTCAGCTGGCCTACAATGGTGCTGTATCCGGCGATACTGCCTACACAACTGCCGCAATTCAGGCGGCATTTGACAATCTGACTCCGTCAGCCGGATATGCGAAAGTCACTGGTCTGGATGCCAGCAACTGGCTGGTAACTTACACAGGAAATCCGGGCAAAGACGAAGTCATGGCGGGGATGATCACGGCCAACGCCTCACAGCTTGCGCAGGATGTCTCTGTCAGCGACCTGCTGCATGGAAAGTTCGGAAACACGCCTGGAGCAACCGGCTTCACTGGTGTTGTTCAGAATATGTCCAATATTGTGTATGGTGGCGGATTGAACCTGCTGCTCGGGTCGAATGTGGCGATCTACGAATCGCTGCTCGCGGGCAAGTCAACTGCATCTTCAAAATCATCCCTGTTTACAGATGGCAGTTTCTCTCTTGGAAAGAACGTATTTGAAGTCGGCGGCAATCTGCTCAGCAATCTCTTTGGCGACGGCAGAACGGGTGATGGACGCTACGCCGGAACCAATGCTCAGGATGCAGCCAAGTTCATTACGGACACACTCACCTCATCGATCATCGATGGTGAGCTGACGTTTGGAGAACCAGTCATTGCTCCGGGTGTCCACCTGATGTCCGGGATGACTGGTGGAGACACGTATAAGTTCAGTGGATTTTGGGGAGTGGCGGCAGTCGTTGAACCGCCGTCAGTCTATGCGGGTGTCGATCTGAACTTTGGCTTCGACACACTGGACTTTAGTGGCGTCAGCAGCGACATCATCTTTGATGTTTACACTCTCACCACGGACACAATCAATGACTGGCAGTCAAAACTCAATCTTCTCGGTCATCCAATGCCGCTCTCAATCGGCATGAATCTGGTACTTGCCCGAAACAATGCAGGGACCAAAATCATCGAGCAGTTCGCGGACTTGCTCGGCGGCAGTGTCGATGCTGACGGTTTCGGCCTGAATTATGTGATTGCAACGGGCATCGAGAACATCATAGGGGGCGGCGGCGACAACACGATCCGCTTCCACGGAAATGCCAGGCTTGATGGGTACGTAGCCACCGGTGACGGCGGCACCATGATGTTTGACTACTCGGAGTATTCCCCCTCCGGAACAGAGTCGATCAACAGCACTACTTATACTGGTGTAATCATTGATGGCACAGCAGGCCTCAATTACGGAATTCCTGGAACTGAATCTCCTCTGCCGGTTCTCGGCTCGTTTCCAGGCGTCAACGTCAACTGGGGCCGAGCATCCGGGATACTCGGCAGCCGACTGGCTGGCCTGGATCTCTGGGTACCGGAAAGTGCCACGGGGTCATTCACTCCTCTGAACAACGGTGTAGATGGACTCGACAATGTCACCGGTTCACCATTCAATGACTATCTGAAAGGCAATGATAAGAAGAACCTGTTCGAAATGGGACAGGGCGGAAACGACGTTTTGGACGGCAACGACGGAAGTGATACCGTCAGCTTTAAGACAGTCTCGCAGCGAATGGTGATCGATCTGACTGCTGGCGTTGCTCATACGTCTCTTGCCGCCGGAACCGTCTCCTGGTCGTCAGGTACCCTCACGATCGACGCAAGCGCCGGTATGTTCACTCTGACACACTCCGGTAACACGACGCGCAGACTACAGGCGACAGCAACTGCTGCTGAGATCAAGGTTGCTCTGGAGGCTCTCAGTAGCCTCAACGAAGATGAAGTCACTGTCACCGCAACCGCGAATCCTAAGGAATTTACGATTATTTTCGCGGGTACTGTGACTGATACGAGCCTGACAACCAACGCGGATCCCGGAAACAACGATGGCTATGGCCTGGTTAAGGTACAAACGCCTTCAGGACAAGTGACGCTCACGAACATTGAGAACATCACGGACACCACAGAGAACGACCTTTTGATTGGGGATGGTGAAGAGAACCGTTTCTATTTTACTGACACCAGCGGGAGGAATCTGGTCTACGGCAATGGTGGTGATGATGTCCTGGACTTCTCATCGATCACCCTGCCCATTCGTGTCTCTCAGGCTCACGGCGGAACGCTGGTGACCTGGGGTGACAATCAGGTCATCGCCTTCGGAAACTTCAGAATCGAAGGTGCAGGCGGAAAACAGTCCGGAGCCGTCAGGAACCTGTTCGGAAAGAAGCTCCTCGGAGGAGACCTGGAGCTTGAAGGCGGAGGATCCGGAAACAGCTCGACGACGCTGAGCTCCGCATCGGAAGCCAATGACCTGTTGACCGAAGCCGTGGCACGCTGGAATGAACACCTACCGACGGTGCTGGACCTCGACATTCAGAAGATCAATGTGGTCCTTGGGGAACTCGGCACTGCGATCGCAAATGTTGTCTGGAACGCCGGTACCTCCAAATATGACATCACTCTGGATCCGGACGCCGCTGGTGCCGGCTGGTATATCGACACATCATTCACCGGCAGCGGGGCAGACGATGAGTTTGCTTCGAGCCCTCCGGTCGGTATTGACTTGCTTACCGTCCTTATGCACGAAGTTGGACATGTTTCCGGGATTGACCATCCCGAGGTTCCAAATCTCTCTGATCTGATGAACCATCGACTCCAGACAGGGGTGCGACTCAACCCAACCGCGGACCACATCTCCACCGGACTCGCATCTGAGGACAAGCTCGCGGCGGGTCTCGATGTCTTCGGAGACTGGGCTCAGGATCTCGGCACAAAGATCGACACCTTTCTGACCAATGCCACCACAATCCCGTTCACTGATATCAGCATTGTCTCCATGCTGGGAGTGGATGTGGCAGATTTTGGTGCTTCAGTCAATTCGAAGGTAGACACGATCGCATCGCGCATTGCCACGTACTTCGATACGGCCGCCAATCCCAATGCGAACGATATGTTGCTGGCCCTGCAGAACATGACGAACGTTGTAGTCTCCGGAACCCCTGGAACTCAGCAGTACAGCGTCACAATTCTGTTGGCAACATATTCAAAGTCTATCGAAATTGATCTCAGCACTCTCTCGCTGGATCTCTCAGACTACGGAATCGATGTTGACATTCCATTCAACTTTGGTCTGTCAGCTACCCAGAGCCAGCCGTTACTGCTCACCGCCGGAGTTGCACTGGATTTTGAGTTTGGCATTGATGAAGCAGGTCGGTTCTACGTACTGGATCCTGAAATCAGCGCTTCTGTGGAATTTGGTGAAGTTCAACAGACGATTGTTGGTGTTGACACCACCGGCAAAGCATTTGTGATCTCCGGAGATGCGACGACACCGCAAGGTCAGCTGAATTCACCAAACGGACGGTATGCGGCCGGCGACCGAATTGCTGTCAGTGGCTCCACCAGAAACAACTCCATCTACACCGTGGTTTCCGCTGCATGGGATGTCTACACAGACCGCACAACGATTGTCGTGGCAGAAGAAATCCCGAACGACACTGCAGACGGTTCCCTGATCAAAACCATGGACTTTGGAATCAACCTCGGTCCGCTTGGTCTGCAGTCCAGTGATGCAGTCATTTCGCTCGGACTCACAGCCGGAATTGCACTGGATAACAAGCTTTCATTTGACGAACTCAAATCAGGCGGCGATGCGTGGGACCTCATCTCCAGTGTCTCACCAACTCTGCATGATGACAGCCACTACACCGTGGTTCTCCCGATTGAATGGGCCGGAGTACTTGATGGCATTCTCGACGGCACAGGCTATATCACCGCGACCAGCTCACTGATTCAGCCAGGCACTTCACTGACCAGTTTCCTTGCCAGCGTTCCATCAACAATCAGCATCACAGGGATGTCGGACCTGCTTCAATTCAGTGGAATCTCCATTGATACGATACTGGCAGCCCTCGAAGATACGGCCGATGATCTGATTGGCACTGATCAGGAAGTTCTGGGGCAACTTGTCGGTGGAAGTATCGATTCAGTCACCGGAGAATTCACCAATGGACAACTCCGGATTTACTCCGAAATCTGGGGATCGAGTACCGTTGTCTCCAGTGGCTACACGCCAGTCCTGACTGGCGGCGAACAAAATGCTCGAGTCGTCAAGGATACAAACGGCAATACTCTGCGATTGACCGAGTGGACGTACAACAGTCAGTCGGTCTTCGGAATAGACCGTGCAACAGGTGCCAATTCGTCTGAGCTGCATATCTATGCTGTCGATCACTATAAGCTCACAGCGACCTGGGATGCTGATGATGCAGCCATCAATTTGCTGGTTCAGGATGCATTCACCGGGGTCACACTCAAAGACGGTACTTCGAACACCACAGGCAATCTGGCTCGGGTCCGACTTCGCGACGGGGATCTGTACAATGACATTCCGATGCTTGGCGTCAGCCTTGCGGATATGCTGGGTGACGGAGCCGTTAGTTTTGCTGCGGGATTCGGAGATGCAATCGCGACTGTCAGGAATTCAGCTCGAAACATCGCTGAGCTGCAGGATCAGCTGAATGAAGAACTTCGCACGTTCTTTGGCATCACTGACAGTACGGAGCTGGTCACACTCTCGTATACAAACGGGACCTTTGACTTCGATCTCGATTTCGAGCGAGCGATCAGCCGTTCGTATAGTCTTGAACTGGACATTGATCAGCTCAATCTGCAGCAGTGGCTTGGATTTGATCCCGGCCAGTTCCTCGATGTGAGTCTGAATGCCCCGGTGACCGTATCCGCGAGTGTTGACTTCCACCTTGGATTCGGATTCGACCTCAGCAATGTCTTCGATCCATCTTTCTACGTTGACGCCGAATCAGGAATCTCCGCGAACGCTTCCGGAATCGCAGCAGATGTAGACGCGACACTGGCGATTGACATTCCGGCAATCGGCCCCGTCAATCTTCCGCCTCTCGGGCTCTACATCGTTGATGGTACTGCTGAAATCCACGTTGGCGTGTTCGCAAATTTCGCAGACCCAGTGGCTGACGACGACGGGGACGGTCGAATCTCGCTGATGTCGCTCGGCAGCGCTTTTCAGGCTGAGCTTTCAGGACTCGCAACCATCGATCTTCCGATGTACTTCCCGACAAGTTCCATACCTTTGGGTGGAACGACGGCCGACAAAGATGGAAATGGTGTTCCGGATCACACCCTTCATGCTGATGCCAGCTTCCAGATCGATGAGACATTCACTCTTCAGACGGAATACAGCTACTCACTCCCGGTCATCAGCCTGAATTTTGACGCCGTTCAGGCGCTGATTTCGTACATTGACAATGCTGCCAACGTCCTGAGCGGGATGGAGGGCTTCTTTGATGGGATTGACAAAGTCGCATCCGGTATCGACTCCATCACATTGCCAGTCATTGGCGGTAGTGCCTTTGACAGTCTCGCCGATGCTCTGAAAGACATCCGCTCATCAGTACTTGGTAACAAATCCGGAGCGAACTACACCGAGGGGCTCGGGAAGTGGCTTCAGGATCAGGGTACGAACAGCATTATTGACAGCGTACTCAACAAGATCCGAGAAGAACTTTTCAACGGATTCGATGAACTCAACACTCAGACAGGAGCAAAAGCCAACGGCTTTTCCGAAGCACTGTTCGCATTTGTTGTACCACAACTCGATGAATTCGGTGCAAAACAGTATGACTCAACAGGGAAAATGCTGGTTAAAATCCCAACCAGTGCTCAGGACATCCAGCTGGACTTCACTTCCAGCGGGTTGATTACGTTCAATCTGATGTTTGGCGGCACGCTGGTTGACGGCGAACTGCCAATCGACTTCACCGCCGGAATTCCGGGCGTCAACCTCGACATTGATGCGAAACTTCAGGCTCAGATCAACTATCTGATGGGCATCGGTCTGGGTATCGGAAACGTCAGCCGAACGGCCGTTCCGCAAATTGGATTCTTCATCGATACAACAGGTGTCAACAACGCTGGTGAAGAATTGTCACTGGATGTTTCTGCTACGCTGGCAGACGGTTCAACGGCCACAGGAACCCTTGGATTCCTGAAGATGCAGTTCACCGAGAGTACTGCGGAAGGCGAAGAAACAGGGCTTTGGGGCCACTTTGGCCTTGATCTGAAAGATGCTGATGGTGATGGCAAGTGGAAAGTCGGAGAAAGCGTTTCACTTGTTATGAACGCCTCAGCGTTTGCGGAGGCCCATCTCCAGGCAGCAGTGGAAACGATCGCGGGCAACTTCCTGCCCTCAGTGACGACCACAGTTCATTACACGCAGATGCTGGGCGAGGTGACGCTCTCCACAACCGGAGGAGCGACCTTCGACTTTGGCAGCCCGGATGTTGTGCTTCAGGACGTCACTTTGCATGTGGGAAGTCTGTTCAACAGCTTCCTCGGCAGTACGCTGGATACGATTTATGACATTGTGAAGCCACTGAAGCCAGTCGTCGATCTGCTGTTGATGGAGATTCCGCTCGGTGGCATCGCAAGTCCGCCAATTCGCTTCATTGACATTGCTCGGCTGAGGTTACCAGCGAAAGTCGTTGACACGATGACCAAGGTTCTGCAGGTCATCGACAGTACCATTAAGTTCCTCGAGAACATTGATTCGCTTAAGTCCGCCGGGAGCATCAACTTCGGTACGTTCCATCTCACTGAGAACACCGTAGAGAAACCCGATGCGGAAATCTCGGCAGCAGACTCCACAGCTTCCGGAAACAAGAGCAATCAGCTGAACTCCCAACAGCAGAATCTCCTGAAGGGTCCGGATCAGAAAGGTCTCGATACAGAATCCTCCACCAGGAGTGCGGCAAGCAAAGCCAAAAAGCGATCAACCGGCAAGAACTTCCAGATCCCTGTTCTCGAAGACCCGGCCTCGCTGCTGGACTTTGTGATGGGCCGAGGCGAAGTGGATCTCTTCTGGTATGACCTGCCGGACCTGAATCTTGTCTTTGAGTACAGTCGAAGTTTCCCGATCTTCCCGGGTCTGAATGCCGGACTGTTTGGCAGCGTTGGCGCGTCGACAAACTTTGATTTCGGTTTCGATACCCGAGGCCTCCGACAGTGGATGGACAAAGGATTTGACCCGGCAGAGTCGTGGAGAATCTTCAATGGTTTCTATCTGGATGACCATGGATTCGAGAACACGTCGAGCGATAAGCCCGAACTTGTCCTGAATGCTGCGATTGGTGCCAGCGTCAGCCTTGGAATTGGCGGGCTCGTTGAAGCAGGAGTTCGCGGCGGGCTCGAAGCAGAAATTCGCTTCGACCTCAACGACTTCGAAACTCAGGTCATCAATGACCTGCCGGTCGGCGACGGCAAAATGTACGGAAGCGAACTCATCGATCGTCTCGGGCACGGTGTTGAATGTCTGTTCGATGTCTCCGGTGAACTGTCCGTCTTCCTCGAAGCGTTCCTTTGGATCGGAATTGACCTCGGCTTCAGCACAATTACACTGTTCAAAGCCAGCGAGCGATTTGTCGATGAAGTCATTGCCCGTTTTGACTGGGAGTGTATTCACGAAGCGCCGCATAGAATTGCTGACCTCAGCGGCTCAACACTCACGCTTCAGTACAAGGATGAAAGCAACGAGGTCTATAAAGACTCTAATAATCAGACCGCTCGACATGCTTACAAGATCGAGGCTCTGCCGATCAACGACGACCTGACACTCGGGTACCTTCTCGAGAATGGCTATTTCGATTCCGAAGCGTCCACCAGAAGTGAAGAAATTGCCCTCAGCGGTCAACTGGCTGGTTTCAGAAATGACCCGGCAAACTCCGGGAAGAAGGTGATCGTCGTCAGCAACGGTGTCCGTGTCCAGGTATACCATGAAGACGATGTTGACAAGATCACAACAAACGGAACAGACGGTAATGACGTCTATGAGCTGATTCGACTGGACGGAGTTGTCGCAGAACTGGACCTCAAACTGGGTGGAGGCAACGACACCGTCAACAGCACGGGTGATTTTGATAACAACGCAGAGATCGGATTTGCGAAGATCACTGTGGATGGTGAGGGCGGCAATGACTACATTAACATCGACTCCTCGATGCTTGCACCTGGGTCCACAACTGCTGCTGGTTCGTACCACCTCATCGGCGGAACAGGCAATGACCGTCTCAAAATCACCGGAGTCAATACCAATTACAGCGGCGTGCTGCTTGAAGGTGGCGCTGGAGACGACAAACTCACCGGGGCCGACGGACCGGAACGGATCTTCGGCGGCTACGATGACACAACAAGTGCTAACGTTGCGTTCGATGGGTTTGACATCATCGTTGGTAACGGCGGAAATGATCTTCTCGACGGTGGAGACGAATGGCACACAGATCGAACCGGGATACGTCGCAACATTGCTGCCTACTCGCCTGTAACCGGATCGACATTCACGGATTCTTCCGAGTTGCGAGTGTCTGAAATCTACAAAGCCGATGGAACTCCGTTCGAACACTATGACAAACAGGGACGCCCCATCAAGGCCGCACCAGGCAGCGATGGAAACGGCGAACTGGTGACTCTGACCAGTTCGAACTTTATGGTAAGGACATTCCATGGTGACATTATCGATGCGGGTGACGGCGACGACACGATTCGAGGTGGTCATGGATTTGACCAGATCACTGCTGGAACTGGAGCAAACGTAGTTCGCGGTGAAGAGGGGAATGACACAATCGATGCCGGAACGGGGGCAGTTGATGTCAATGCCGGGGCTGGCGACGATGAAATTGTCTGGAATTATACTCAATTCACCCAAACTGGCGATCTGACGATTACCGGGGGTACTGGCACGCGTGACCAGCTCAAGGTGACCATCAGCGAAGACTCCGATGGTGCAAACGCGTTTCAGCTGGCGGAAGCCACAGACACGGTCAACGCTACCGATGCGCGCCTGAAAATCCGCAAGCCCGGTTTTGCCTTTAATAACATGCTGCTTGACGGTATCGAAGCCGTTCGACTTGATGGCCGCACAGGTCAGGACACAATCGAAGTTGGCAGCCTGCTCAATACAGACATTCAGTCTGTGGACCTTGAACTCGGTTCAGATCTGGCGAAAATGTGGTCTGTCCAGAGAAACGTCGATGGCACTCATCAGGTCTTCCCGGCCAACTACGGGGCAACAGACGCAAATCCAAACGGGGTCGTAGGTTCGCGGGACGATCTGAGAGAAGGTCAGTACTTCTATCGATTTGATCTTGCCGAAAATGGACGATACCTGTTCAACAGCAATGGCTCACCACAACTGGCTCCAGTCGTCGTTCCGGCATCAGTCAGTGGCAGCAACAGCCATACACAGACGATTGCCCTTTCCGAAGGTCTGGATCGAATCATTGTGTATTATGGTTACGATGCCACAGCCGATGAACTTGGCTATAACCCCGACACGATTATCGATAATGAGCTGCTCAAAGGTAACGCCGTCGAAATCAGCGCCGGTATGACGAATGCTGAGCTTGAAGCGGCACTTGAGTCACTGGATGAAGTCACTTCCGTCAGTGTCACAGGCGTCGGCACTTTGGCTGACCCGTGGATCGTTACGCTCACAACAGCCACGCAGCTGGAATCCGGAAACTTCAAGCAGTTTGCCCAGAGATACCTGATTCAGTCGTACATCGGGGCGCTCACACCTCGTGATGATTCACGTGTCGCAAAACGGTTCTATCGTCTTGCAGACGATCAGGGTGTCTATCTGCTCCAGGATGACGGAAATCCGGCGACAGCAGATTCGCCGGTACTCGTCGAAAAGGCAACTCCTGCAACTTTGATCGAGTCGAATCGAGTTCAATTCGTTGCATTTGAGGCATGGGAGCTTTCGGCAACACAGGATGCAATCCTATGGTATGGAAATGAAGGGGTCGTCGTCCGCCGTGGAGATACTGCATCAACACTGAGGGATCGACTTCAGAATCAACTCACCGGTGTCACGTCTGTTGATGTACGGGGAGCCGGTACAATCAGCGATCCATGGTCGATTGAGTTCCTGACCGCAACTCAGGTTTCCGGCAAGTACCGAGTTCTTGAAAAATCAACCGGCGGGGGATTGCTCGACACTGACACCGCAGTCTCTCGCACGTCAGCAGTCGCTGAGTCCGTTGAAGCGACTGGCAATGCACGGCAGACTATTACGATTCCAGTCTCCGCATCAAGGATTACGTTCTCCTATAACGGAGAGACAACCGAAAGTATCGATTTGCTGTTGGGAGCAGTGGCAATCGAGGAAGCCCTTGAAGAGCTGACCGGCATCAACACTGCCTCTGCGATCCCGCCAACACAGAACGGTGCACCATGGACCATTGTCCTGCTGGATGCCACGGTCAATTCTTCGGGCGACCACCATCTGCTGTCAGCGATCGTCACCCATGAAATGTCAGAGACGTTTGCGGCAACCACGCTCAATCAGTCAAATTCCGTCCAGACGATCAACTTTGGATCCGCAGCACGTGGGACAGTCACTTACGGAAGTCAGAAGCTGTCATTGACTTCTGCGATGACGGCTGAACAGGCGGAAGCGGTCTTTGATTCTCTGGCGAACCAGCTCAATGGCGGTTCGGTCAGCGTGTCGAAGACCGGCTCAATATGGCAGGTCACCTTTACTTCGGTACTCAGCAGCCAGACGTTTGATCAGATGCTGTTCAATACAGAGGTTGAAGCAGCCGGTACCAGTGCCATTAGCGCAGCCTCACAGAGCATATCATGGTCTGTGCAGGAACTCGTTCGCGCAGAGAATGAAGCTCTGACAATTTTCTATGGATCCAGTGGCGTGGATATCAACACGTCATCGATTTCGACATCGGACGTTCAGCAGGCCCTGGAATCTCTGCCTTTGGTTCGTTCAGTCAATGTGACTGGTGCCGGGACAGTCGCTGACCCGTGGATCATCACAATTATTGATGCCGACCGGACTGCCGACGGCAGTTTCGATGTGATTCGCTCGGAGACCTGGCACCAGAGTACCGTGATCCAGACAACACAGGGAGCCACCGCAGCTCAGACTCTGTATTCATATTCACGCAGCATCAGCGATGCATCCCTTGCCACACAGTCGATTCTTCTTCAGGAATGGCAGAGCTATGTAACTTTGCGGTACGGTACTGACTCAGTCGACCTGCTCTCCGGAATGACAGCAGCAGACGTTGAAGAGTCGCTCGAATCGATGGACAGCATCGCAGATGTCTGGGTGAGCGGTACCGGACAGGTAATTCGCACAGTGAATAACCAGCGACAAACTCTGGACAGCGAAGTAATCACAGTCGGTCGACAAATCCAGTACGGCAGTCTCACTGTGGTTCTGGTATCCGGCGATATCGACGCTGATACTGCTGTCCAGGCGACAAAACTTCAGGCCGCACTGCGAAATGCAGGCGGAGCACTTGGAAATGTCACTGTTTCGTGGCAGAACACTTCTTCAGAATTCCTTATTGAGTTTACCGTTGTTGACCCTGAATTGATGACATACATCAACGATGGTGCCGTTGAAACAGCCTCTCCGGAAGAAACGCTTACATTCGATCCATGGAATATTGTGATCCTGGATGCCGATCGAGATGAATGGGGAAATGCGTTTGTCATGGAGACGATTGTGGCGGTCCAGAAGATGACCCGCCAGCTCAACGTGGCAGAGGAACTCTCTACGGCCACGCAGTTGATCCCGGCTTCTGTCGTGATTGACCAGACTCAGTTTACAGATGGAAATCTCAGCTTCCGACTCGAACAAAGTGATCTCTCGGCTGATACCGCCATCATGGCGGCGACTCTTCAGGCGAAATTCCGCGCCTTGAGTGCGAAGTTTGCGAATGTCACAGTGACGTATACAGCCGGCAATGGGGGCCAGTATCAGATCACATTCCCGTCTTCACAGACCCTGCAGTTCCAGCCATCCGGTGGAAGTTTCGCGGACGCAACACCTCATGAATTGCTGGGAACCGATACTCAGTTTGTCACAGAAACTGCGATCGCGATCGATACAGCCTTCAAGTACAACGGACAAACTGTAACACTCACAGCCGGCGATATCGCATCCGGACCAGACCTCGACAGTGAAGGCAATCCTGTTGGTACGACCCAGGATGCTCAGGCGGCAAGGATTCAGACGAGACTCCGTACCATCAGTCTCCTGAATCAGGTGGTTGTCAACTACGAAGAAGGCGAATCCGCCGGAAACGGGCGTTACATAATTCTCTGGCCAGTCGCGCCTCCTGTCACTTATGTTGCAACAACAACTCCCGGCATCCAGTTGGCCGCTCCAACAGTCGTTCCCGTTGGGTATCTTGATTTGCCGCTGAGTCTCAACGGAGTCACATTCCACAAGGGGACAACATCCCGAACGGTGTCGCTGACTGGATCACACGAATCCGTTCGAAGTTCGCTGCTTTCACAACTCAACGGACTCAACGGAACCGTTCTGGTTATCGGCTCCGGAAACGCAGGGGATCCGTGGACGATTGTTTTAACAAATTACAACAGTTCGACTCCGGTGACCGTTGAATACGATTTCGGTGAGTATGGCGATGTTACGCCTGATCTCATCGTCACACCTTCGTTGACTGTTGCAGCCACAGACATTGTTGAAGGAACACAGATTCTTGCCGGAAGTCAGTCAATTCTGCTGAGCAGCTCTGATATCAACCTCGTGAGTCAATCCGCGCAGGCTGCACTACTCCAGGCAAAGCTGCGCACGCTGTCCGGGATGAATTCAGCAGTCGTGACGTGGGATTCTACTCATTACTTTGTCCATATCTCTGCCGCCGAAACCACTCAGATACAGATCATCAGCGCTTCCGACTTCAACGACGCGTTCAGCGATGGAAATCTCGGTTCGCAGTCTGTGCCCGCACGGAAAATCGTGGTCGGAAGTGCTTTCCGATACGACGAACACGTCGTTGTGATGCAGGCGGCAGACATCGATTCCGAAAGCACCCTCCAACAGGCAACAAAGCTCCAAACGCGATTGAGAACACTCGCCGGTCTGGAGACTGTCACTGTCGTCTACTCTGCAGGCAATTACGTCATCTCCTTTGCTGACGCTGGAAGTGCGGAGCAGATTGAGTTTCTCAGCGGAGAACTGGCAGAAGACCTTGCGTTTTCCACTCGTTCTCTCGGACAAGTGAATATCGGGGCTTCTCTGCAGACCGTCCGTCTCTTCTTCAACGGCAAATCGGCCAGCTTCGAACCATCTGATTATGCGGCGGGATCAAATGATGCTGTAACGGCGCTTCAGACCGTGCTGGATAATCTTGCCCCAGGGACCGCTGTTCGAATTGATGCATCGCAGGCTGCAACAGTTGGATATCAAATCACCGTCGAGGGCTACAATCCTTCAAATCCACTGATCGTTACCATCGACTATGGTGACTTTGGAGCACTTGCTGACAATCCACTCGAAACCGTCAATCTCGTGGAAAAGCGAGACGACGCCGGAATCTGGAGCCTCCAGACTCGAGGTGGTCAGAATGGAATTCCGCTCGAATATGCGGTGTTTGGTGCAGGAATTTCAGGTGCATCTGAAGACAAATACATCGCACCTTACATGACCATCGAACAGGAAGGTCCTCGACTCATTGAACAGCCCACATGGGCGGACCTGAACGGTGACGGAGTCCTCGAGAAAACGGGGAAAACGGACTTCTTTGCATCGAATGAAATCGTCACAGACAAAGATATCGACACGGTCACCATCAGCGGGTCTGACCTCAGGGATTATTTCCTGATCGGCCATGAAGTCCTCGAGACCGGCGAACTTGACGAACAGGGAGAACCAGTCACCGAGACGCAAACCGATACCCTGCAGGTCACACACAGAACCCTGAACAGTGACGGAACAATTACAACGGGACGTCGAGTCGTAATTACAGTTCGCGGTATTGACCTGCGAAGTCTGGCAGACCAGGTCTCTCCGGATTCGATTACCGTCGATGCCGGCAGTGGTGATGACCGAATTGTGGCGGGATTCCTGCCGAAACTCGAAGATATCGCTGAATTGAATGTCGTACTCAAAGATATTGTGTCGGCGCATGTCGTTGACGATCTGATTCTCAAAGGCGGTGCTGGCAGTGACCGCATCGTCGGCACTCACCGGGCAGATTTTATCGACTCCGGTGCGAACGACGACATCGTAACGGGCGGTGCCGGTGAAGACACATTCACTGATGGCGGCGGCACAGACACATTGATGGAAGTTCGCGACCTCAACTTCCTGATCTCTGATGCCGTGTTCGTTGTAACAGGCCTTGAACGAGATCTCATCGAACCCGAGATCATGAATGTTGTTAACGAAAGCGAGACATCGGCAAGCCTGTTTGAGCGATTCGAAATCTTTGGTGGCGCTGCTGTCAACAACTTTGCTGTAACCTCGTTCACGAAGAACGCGTGGCTCGACGGAACGGAAGGCAGCGACAACTACGTGCTGACACTCTCCGGCACTATTGGTCTGGCATCATCAGTTTACGTGGTTGACTCTGGTACCGGCTCTGCAGACAGCGATATTGTGACCATCACTGGAGGTGATAGCGACGACACAATGCAGCTGGACGCTGACACGAGCCGCCAGGAAATCATACAGAGTGGTTCCCTTGGCTTCTCACTCACCTACAACAACCTGCCGATTGGAACATTCAGCAGCAGCGTCTCCGCAGCGGACCTCAGAACCGCGCTGCTGGGCTTCTTTGACTCTGGCAACAACCAGATGTTCTCCAACGTCAAAGTCACAAGAAGCGGCTCTGCCGGAGCATATATCTGGCTGGTTGAGTTGACTGCTGGCAGCACGGCAGCAACGAACTCCGAAGGTAAGTTGTTCCGACTTTCCACGACAAGCACCGGATATGAAACCCGAGTTGGTCGAGCAACGGTAACGCGTCTCCCTGGGAGCGTCGACGGTCTTCTCGACGGTAAACCTGATATTGACAGTATGTTCAATCGCCCTGGCTACGAAACTCAGATCTACCATGTTCTGACAGGGAAGACGGGAACATACCAGCTGACTTACAACGGCGAGACCACTTCGAATCTCACCGAGTCATCTACGGCCGCTCAGATTCAGGCGGCACTTCTGCAGCTCACATCGATTGCACACGTCACTGTCACGGGCTCCGGAAACAGCCAGAATCCCTATCGGATTGTGCTGGAGGATGCACAGAAGGACAGCAAAGGCAATTTCCTGCCAATCGGCACAACGAATACTGCAGTCGTGAAATCACCTGCTGATATTGCTGACGCAGCTGCCACAACACGACAGTCTGCCAGTGTTTCCAACCCGACTCTATTCCAGCGAGTCTATTATGACCGTACGGCGGAGATGGTTGCGATCCGCGGCGGGAAGGGAAATGACACGTTCATCTCAGACGACAGTATGGCGGCTATGGTCGTCCATGGAGATGAGGGAGAAGATAACTTCATCATTGGTCGCGTCATCAAGACGATCACTGTCAATGTGAACGGGGTTGCCACAGAAGTCATCGACGACGAAGCGGGGGTCACATCGGGCGTCAGCTTTAATGCTCAGTTCTTTGGTGGTAAAGGCGACGACTACTTTGAGGTGAATCACAACATTGGTGTGCTTCAGCTGTTCGGTGAAGCGGGTGATGACACCTTCTTCCTGAAGGCACTTCTGCAGGCCAGGGGTGCCAACACAGAGTCTCTGGGTGGCGGAGAAATCTCTGCCGGAGCCGGAGATATCAACAAAAATATCGGGAAGGATGAAAGCAACATCCTGATCAACTACCTCGAGAACAATCGAGTCGAAATCTTCGGAGGCAGTGGCTTTGACACAGTTGTTGTTGCAGGAACTTCACTCGCCGACACGTTCTACATCTACACCGACAACTCTGATCGACAGTACCTCTACGGTGCCGGTCTGAAGCTTGAAAACATAGAAGGCATTGAACGTCTGGCACTTGTGACCGGAGCAGGCGACGACACGGTCTATCTGAATGGACTTAAATCCGGACTGAGCCTGCTGATTAACACCGGAACCGGCAATGACAATGTGATTGTAGGCGGCGAAGAGCAGCGTTTCGACGTCACATATCCTCGTTCCAGTGCGATCTACACGGTCCAGCAGAACGTGATTCAGGAAGTCTACAGCTCACAATCCGTCACCTACAACGATATGAACCTCACTCGCAGAAGTTCAATTTCGCTCGCGGACAAACAGGAAGCGTTCCGCCAGTTCTATAAGAAGTGGGTCAAACAGGATATCAGTGCAAACGATCTGAGTCGGGTATCGATCAGCATTGCTCACTGGAATCTGCTGGAAGCAAACCTCGCCGTCGCGCTGAAACTCTGGGCACAGGCGATTGAACTTGCGGCGTCACCTCAGAGAATAGTGCCCCTTTACAACATCGACTACGCAACGCTGTTCTCACAGGGATGGCAGGCATTTGTTGATCAGCGAAGCACCCTGCTCTCCAGCGTCGATGCGATTGAGCAGCTGCTGCAGAACACGAACAGCACTCGCTGGTGGATGCAGACTGTTCAAACGCGAACAGAACGCTATGGCTTCCTGAACCTCGGGCGCCGCACGATCTACAGCAGCTATCTCTACCCGGCGCTCCTGAACAGCTACGCGCCTGCGATGCCGCAGCAGATTGACTTTGAGACAATTGAAAAAGCGTTCAATTCGGCATCAAAATTCGCTGCGAACGGCCGCACCCTCGATCAGGTTCTGTTCCAGGAATACCTGCGTCCAGTCGTTGCCTACACGATCTACGGAGACATGATCCGCGCAGAACAGGTACGTCAGGGGACTTCGCTGTACAGTCCGCGCATCGCTGGCTGGGGATATGAACCCGATCTTTACAAAGGTGACCTCTATACACATCAGATACCGGCATGGGGATGGATGCCGCACGTCTCCGGCGAAAAAGATGTCTGGACAGATGACTGGAGCTATCAGGGCCAGGGTCAACAGATGTTCTGGGACATGATGCGCATGTTCTACGATATCCGCACACCTGCACCAGACAACACTATCAATGTTGAACAGCGATTTGGAACTGTGAATGTGCTGGGAGCGGCTTCTTATCGATTCGAAGATATGCCTCAGCGAACCGTCGAGAAGATCATGCCGGCTAACTTCAATCTTAGCCGTATTGAGGGAGTCGTTCGAATCACTGGAGGCCCCCAGACACACGTCGGCAACGGCCAGACAAACGGTGACAGAATCACAATCAATGTCGTCAACAGCGACGGCGCAGAGCTTCAGCTCGGTGAAAAGGTTCTCAACCTCGCAGAGTACACTTATGATCTGACTCAGCTCACGCTGGACAGTCGACTCACCCACGAAGACGTTCAGGGGGCTCTTGAACGCGCTGACAAAGAGACGCAGATTGGTATCCTGACTCAGCTTGTCAATGGGGACGTCGACCAGGCTACCGTTACGCTCACGGTAGACACTGTGACGGAGACGTTCGATCTGGAGACGCCACTCAATGCGCTTGATACTGCTGTGACAGGCCTCACGAATCTCTCTCCTGGAATTCAGACTCGCCTCAAGACCGACCTTCAGGGCTTTGTGCTCCGTGGAAAGAAGCTGATCGGCACATCCACCAGCCAGAGCACATCTGCATTTTCGCTGGATGCACTTGACGCCCTGCTGAATTCACCGGCACTCCGCGAACTGGTCGCAAATGCCCATCCAACCGGTGTGGCCGTAGATCAGAAACTCCGCGACCTCAAAAACTACCTGACTCTGATCGGTGTCAGCGATGAACTGCGAACGACTGGATATGCATGGACCGCTGATCCATCGCTGCGTGTGTATGAACAGCTCAATCCAAATCTGCTGACCCGGGTCACAACGTATCGCTATAACCAGAAAGTATGGCAGGAGACAGAGTACTTTAACGGCAAGAACTGGTTTAATCGACAGGGTGCCGTCTACTCATCCGGATTTGATCCTTATGGTGAATCGGAAGATCCGAATCGGCGATTTGTGGAGAACGACACTGCAGGAACCTCTCGAACTCTGCGTGAAATCACCTATGTGATTTACAAGAATGGAAATGTCAACGACACGAGTGTCGCCAACGTGCAGACCGGCCGCATCGACGGGGCTCTCTATGGCTTCGACCCGATCCGCATGCAACGTGCATATGTTGCAGAGATGGATAACTACCAGACGAGCTACTACACCTACTCCTTCTACGGAGTTGGCAGCAACGGGCAGCAGGTGCTCGAGGCCGTCGCTGTTCGACGGCTCAACGATCGCGACCAGACGATAGCACCAATGGTTGCTGTGGATGCACGCAGCTCGCTTGGACCTCAGGAAGCACTTGAGAAAGACAGAGTCTATCTGACTCCTGACAACTGGGGTTCATGGCTCGACGCACTTGTCGGACTCAATCGAATTACATCTTTGCAACGTGCGTCTTTCGCGGCGATGAGCTTTACTGACGACAATGTCACCAGTCTGATAGAGACAGCGTTTGGGCAGCAACTCCGTACCGACATCAGTCTACCGGTTGCTGACGGCCTGAGTCTCGTCAAAGATTCCGCCCAGCACATGGTGGATATCGACCCAATTCAGGACGACGGTGGGTTCTATATCCCCAAATCCGTTACCATTACACTTGTAGAGACTCTGGATGTCATTGTTCCGGCAGCATACGTTGAATCTCGAGTGGCAGACACCGAGTATGATGTTTCGTATGACGTCCTTTCAGGCGCAAACACTCTCGGAATCTGGTTCTCCGGTTTCGAATATACGGACCTGAACGTCAACATCGACTCCACAACAGCCATCGAAGATGAAATTGTAGTTCGACCGACTCGGTACATTGATTATCTCACCATTCAGACCGGCGATGGCAATGACCGCATCGCAGTGAACTCAACCGTTTACGAAACCTTGCTCGTGAACAGTGGCACTGGTGATGACAGAATTTACCTGGAAGCAGCTGACGGCGTCACAACACTGGATGGAAACACAGGTGACGACCAGATCTTCATTAACTATGACGAAGACGGTCTTCAGACGAACGTCAACGGGGTTACCGGAACGCTCAATCTTCAGGGCGGACTTGGTTCAGACACATACTCTGTTGGAATGTCGGGCGAAGGACGAGCGGATATCAATGTCGATGAGGTCACTCCGACGGGCCCCGAGCATCCAGCGTTCAGTGATTTTGATCGACTCACGATCTTCGGAAGTCGCTTTGCCGACATGTTCCTGTTCCGTCCAACCTCCATTTCTACAGTCGAGCTTGATGGGAGCGGGAACTTCGTCAGAAATGGCGGAGCCGTCCGACTGGCCTATACAACAGACCTCGAAACCACAGTCGTCAATGGAAATGATGGTGACGACACGTTTGTCTTTGACGACACCAGCATTGCGCTGACAGTCTACGGCAACCGTGGAGACGATCGTTTTCAGATCGGCCAGGTCTTCAAATCCGAACGCGATCAGGATGCGAATATTACAAATGCAGCGGACTACTTCCCGACCCTGCTGACGACGCAGGGGTTCCTGTCCAACGGTATCAGTGCACCGGCCGAACTTCGTGGCGGAGATGGAAACGACACGTTCACTGTCTATCGCAATATCGCAGAACTGTCACTCTACGGGGAAGCTGACAATGACAACTTCCTTGTACGTGCATTCGTCCGAGTCAATCCGGACGATCCGGATGCCCCTGTGACCAACATTAACGGTGGTCAGGGAGCCGACTTTATTTCATACACGATCAATGCACCGGTGAACATCAGCGGCGGTGACGGACTCGATACCCTGACTGTCGTCGGTACCGAATTCGGAGAAGACTTTGTTGTTATGGAAGACGGAGTCTATGGTGGCGGCCTTGCGATCGCGTACGAAGGTATCGAGAATCTTGTGATCGACGCCATGTCGGGGAATGACCGTTTCTACATCGCCGGAACTCGTGAAGATGTATCGGTCCAGCTGATAGGTGGTCAGGGGAGCGACACCTTTAACGTCGGCGGAGGCAATGTTGACGGGAACGGGGTCGAAAAGCCCATCGAAGTTGTAAGCAATGACCTCCGGGGACATAGCGGGATCATCGATCATGTGGTCACATCGAGCGGCGGCACATCGCCGGTTTACGGCAACGCCGATTCCGGACAGATCTCAGCTCATGTGATGGATAACGAAGAAACCGGAGTGATGTTCCTTGCCGTCGAAGGTAACGCGCCTAATCAGGTATTCTACCCTGTCTCGGGTGGTGCACTGAGGGTCTTCGAAGATGTGGCGGCTTCTCTGAATTCACTGAGACTCGCAACCTATGCCATGGTGCTTACGAAAGCGCCTTCTGATCCTGTCCGCATCATTGTTACGCCTTCCACAAAAGAAGCTCCATCCGGATCTGAAGGCATCTTCGTCAATGACCAGCCCGGTGGTACAGTCCTGATTTTTGACCAGACAAACTGGTTCCGCCCCCAGACAATCGTCGTTTCGGCGTTTGATGACTCCACAGTAGAAGGGTCCGAGTTTCTCGAGATCAAACACACGGCTATTGAAGGAAACTTCGCCGGCGACGGAGATGCGTATGACAATCTGAAAATCCGTCGAATGGTCGTGGAAGTGATCGACAACGACAAACCGGGAGTACTGATTGCAAAATCCGGTGACAACAGCCGGATTATGGAGAAAGAAGCCGCCGAAGATTCCGGAGCTACGGACACCTACAGCGTTGTCCTCACAAAGTCACCCACTGCTGACGTTACTGTGACCATCAACTCTGACTCTCAGTCCAGCGTCCAGGGCTCCGGCACTCTCACATTCACGACGGCGAACTGGAATGTGCCGCAGACCGTAACGATACTTGCGACGGATGATTCGGACCGCGAGGGCACGCACTTCTCCAGAATTCACCATGCTGTTTCAGCGACAGGTGGCTATGCAGGGGTCATTGCGCCATCGATCGACTTCACGGTGATCGACAACGATGTGGCCGGAATTCTCATCACTCAGTCGAAAGGTGATACGTCAGTAACCGAAGAAACGACGGAAGTGCCCGTCGGAGGTGGTCAGATCACTGCCGATATCACCGGCGATCGAACAACGATCACGGGGACTTTCGGAACGGGTGTTTCCGGCGGCTCTGTACTGCCTGAAGTATCCGACAATGACTGGTACTGGAATGCACAGGACATTGATCTTGGAAAGTGGAGTCAATATTTCAATCCGGCAATCAAAGACTCTTCGACAATTCCGCACATTACGGTGAAAGCTGCCGGCGAAGGAAGATCAGACTTCTTCAAGTTCCGTCTGACTCCGGATCAGGTCCCGGACGAAGGTCTCAGGATTCGACTGGATATTGACCAGACGTCGGGGAACGTCTTCTGGCGAGGAGCCATGATTCTTGAGAAGATTGGTGGTTCAGCTGTCATCGCGGATGCCAACTATCCATTCTGGGGAATGAACCACAACACTGGTTTCACAGGAAATTCGATCATCGTCGAATCGGGTGCTCAGGACCCGGATTCTGACAGCGATGCATCATTCTCAGCACTGATCAAGGAAGCGGGCGAGTACATCATCCGGATCTCCGATCGTCACTTCTTTGGTGTCCCCAAGGGTGCCACCTACGATCTGCATGTCTCCCTTGAGAACCATAAGCTCGATAGCTTTATCTTTGCTCCAACACCTGTTCTCGAACGAGAATTCCTGTCTGAGAGCGGACAATCCATCGACGATACATCCGGCTGGTACACTCTCCACAACCCGAACATCGGAGACTCGGACTACGCCGACGAAGATGTGGCGATTGACTCGAGCGTGGCATACACCACAGTGCAGGGATTCGGCAACGGAGCTATTGACCGCTATCAGTTTACAATCACGAATGGTGACCTTAAGAGCGAACCCGACATGGTGTCGGGAACGTCCGTCCACGATGGTGAATACTACATTCAGTCGACTTTAACACTTGGCGGTCCAATCGAGGTTGGCAATACGTGGGTTCTAGTGGTCGACAGTACAACGTACTCACATAAGGTCACCTCCGGAACGGAAACTCTTGAAACGATTGCCGCAAGCCTCGTCTCAAAACTCCCGGCAAAATATAATGCCACGTCGACAACAAATGCGACAACCGGAGCGGTTACACTGTCGATGAATAATGCCGCTGGCTACAGGCTGCAGCGAGCCTATGTCAACCACGTGGCTCCGGCTGTCGTGACAACCACGGCAGGCAGTGGCTCGGTCAACTTCACAGCGATGCAGTTGGATTTCAGTGGCAACATCGACAACAGCACAAATTGGTCGATTTCTGTGAACGGAACGCCATACACCGTATCAACCAGTACGGATGTCAACACAACCGTGGGCCTGCTCAGGTCTGCCATTGCGACAGCGAATCCCGGCTTCACCGTTGGTGGTACCGGCGCGAGAATTACGCTTTCTGCGGCTGTAAATCCTTCGTTTAACGCTGTCTTCACGCAAACCGGAGTTTCTCCGGCGGGTCGAATCGTTATTAGCGGTGTACCGGCATCTGACGCACCGGCGGCCACAAAATGGACGTCGGCTCAGGTCACACTGACTCCGGCGAACACGGGTGAGAATCTCACATTTACACTGGACAGCGTCAATTATGTCGTCAGCGGCAGTTCAAGCGCTTCGACCATGGCCACTTCGCTCAAGGATGCTCTGGATGGTACCGGCTACACAGCGACAATCACGAATGCATCGGCAGCCAGTGCGATCGTCACGATCACGCGTGCTTCAGGCTTCTCACTGACCTGGACTGTCTCACAATCCAGTGCACAGGGGACGATGACCGTCACGAACTCTTCGTGGACGGCCGCCAACCTTGCGTTCTCAGTGCCTATGGGTCAGCAATTCAACGAAGCGGATCTCTGGACAGTAGTCGTTGATGGAACTGTATACTCAGCGACTGGTGCAGACCTCGACAGTGTCGGCTCAACGTTGAATTCAGCGATCGGAGCGAATGCTTCTTATACAACGTCATGGAGCGGAAATACGCTCACAATCCGGAAAGCAGGGGCCTCTGCGCCGGTTGTTACCACATCTGTTACAGTAGCTCCGCTCCTGACAGCCACGACATCCGATGGACTGACAAACAGCAGGAAGATCACGATTGGCGGTACGGTCACGGCTGGAGAGGTGATCCGACTACAGATGGCACACTCGGGTGATACTCTGGCCTCGATTCCTGACTTCACAGTCTCGGCGGGCACAGCCGACGACGTTGCCGCGGCCCTAAAGACCCACATCGAGACCCACACCAGTGGTCAGGGCTATTCCGTAGCAATCTCGGGTTCTGAACTATCCATTACAGACACTCAGCCTGGTCGACCACAGGTCACCGCCTCCGTTCTGGGCCTTTCGAGCTCCGAAGGCAGTATTACGTCTTCTGCTTCAACAACTGGCCAAATCCGATCCGTACAACTTGGCGGAACGATTCGTAAAGGCGAAATCTGGTCAATCGATCTCAGCACAGGCATCACATCTGAGTTCACGCTGTCGAGCGGCGACTCGTTCAACGATGTCGGAACAAATCTTCGTTCCCAGCTGAATGGAAGCAGTTACGCAGTCACCTATGACTCGGCAGGCAAGACGCTAAAGATCGTCAGACTGGACACTTCAGCAGTTACAATCTCAACAAGCGTTGAGATGCCTGTCTCCAGCCCGGCAGCATTCACCAATGCCTCACTTCATGAACCATGGACTCATGTCGTTGATAATCTCGATACGTTTGTGACCGGCGATACATTTGAGCTGAAACTCACCACGGAAACCGGAACCGCCCTGTCCGGCACCATTCAGTACACAGTCACGAGCACAGATACAGCTGCTACAGTCGTGTCAGAACTGAAATCGCTCCTCGATACGCTCGCCCCTGCCGGGTACACATTCAGCGTATCCGGAACGGCTTTGACGATTGCACGAAGTGATCGACAGGCTGTCGTCGTGGAAGTCATCCACAACACAGCCGAATTTGCGAAGACCAAAGTCGATGATCCTCGAAAGCACTACAATACCGCCAACCTGAACTTCACAGACGTGAAGGTACAGTCGGGAGTTAAATGGGTACTGCGCATCGGCGAGAATTCTTATGACACAACTCCTCGTAAGAACTCGAAGCTCTCAGATGTCGTTTCGGCACTGAAGACGAAGGCCCTGGCCGGTGGATACACGATCTCTGAAATCGACGATTCGCCAACCAATCTGAGATTCTCGAACCTGAATGGATCATCAATCTATCTCGAGATCGGCACAGGTACACTGACTGGACTGATCGACATCGACCAGTACATCAATGCCATCACCGGCAATGCCATGCCATCAGGCCTGAAAGTAAGCCTGTTCGATGAATCTCAGGAGTTGATGACTCTGACGAACGTCACTCGATCCGTTCCGGACACTGGATCGCTCGTCACTGACGACCCAATGTACTACTTCTCGATCAGCACACCGGGCGTTTATACCATTGTGGTGCATACAGAAGATGGTGCACCCACACCGAGTATGCTTGGAGTTCCGGAGGGTTCACTGTATCGCCTGAACGTTTCCCTGCCTGGACATGCAGTCAACGACAAGCAGGTCAATCTGCTCAACAAGTCGATGACTTTCACCTACACGGACAGCGAAGGTGATGAACAGACATTCACGACCACGATTGCGGGCTACGACCCCTCCACCGGCGAGTATACTCTGAATGACGCCCTGCCCGATGATGTCGCGAAGGATGACCAGTTTTCCATTGGATTCAGTATTGAAGATGTATTCTCGGACTACACGAACAGCTCTCAGATCACAGCTCTGCGCAACGACACGTACACAGTGGTGCTCACTCAACAGCCAGCAGACGGTGAAACGGTAACGGTCACCATCGTCAACAGAAATACGGCAACGTATAACAGCCAGTTTGCGTTTACGTCTGGTGGCGGCCGTGCGGATCATGTGCAGACGGAAACAAGTGCCACAGTTCTTACGTTTGATTCAACGAACTGGAACATCCCACAGTCTGTCACCGTCAACGCTGCAGATGATCAGGTGGCCGACGGAGCAGACGCGCAGGTCTTCGTTGCGCTCGAGCAGCGAGTCAATCGCGTTCGCGGACCAGTGATGATCGAAGGTGGCTTCCGAATTGGCGGTGAACAGTTCCTCAACGATCCACTGATGCTGCCGGGCGAAACGAACTTCCCGAAACCTGACGGAACGATTACCGAAGACGTCCCTGAAGGTGAAGGCCCAGGCTCGTTTACTGATGAAAACATCAAACATTACAACCCGGCAACAAAACAGCTTGAGCCCGGTTTCGACCTTCGCATGAACAGCAACCCATACAGCATCACGTTTATCAGTGGTGATCTTGCGGGATACACGTTCGATGTGGCTTCAGTCGCCGGCAACACAATCACACTCCAGTCTGCATGGCCGGAGATTGATGGAGTCGTCACTCGTCCTTCTTCGAGTGACGAGTACTTTATCACAGCAGTCAATCTGAACCTGCGAGTAAATGAAGCGACCCAGGTAGACAGGCTGAATCTTTGGAACGCGAAAAGTCCGATCGATGAACATCTGACTGTCACATCGGATCGGATCACCGGGCTTGGAATGGGTTCGGATACGATCATTGGCGGTACTCCGTTTAACGGCGGTATCACATACTCGGGACTCGAAGCCATCGATATTCACCTCGGATCCGGATCCAACACCGTTGAAGTCCAGTCAACTCATGCAGGTGAAACACGAATCACGGGCGGAAGCGGCAATGACAGCTTCACCATCAGAACTCTCAGCGGGCACACCACGATTCACGGTGGAACAGGCACAAATTCAGTCACCGTCGCAGGCACTGATCAGTCCATCGACCAGATTGCTGCTCTATTGACCGTCGTTGGCAACGGCCCGGGTGACTCACTGATCATTGACGACAGCGGAGACGACAACAACAACAATGGCACTCTCACAGATCAGACTCTGACCGGCCTCGATATGCCGTCAGTCGCTGAGGTGCAGACAATTCGTGTTCAAGCCACCGGGGGTTCGTTTAAACTGGGCAAAGACGGCTCAGCTGCGACTGAGACTTTGGAGTTCGGTGCGTCGGCAATTGATATGACCAACGCACTAAAGAACCTCTACCTTGCTGAAGATGGCGACATCTCGGTGACTCGAGTTGCCGACGGCGATGCATGGATCTACACGGTTCGCTTCGAACGACGTCTGGCGGGCGTCAATGTACCTTCGGTCATCTGGGCGGAAACTCCTGAAGGTAGTCTGCTGGAAGATTCAGAGACGATTTCTAAGGACGTTCGAATCTCAACACGCGTCGAAGGAACAATCGCCCCGGACCGCGGAAACGTACAGACTTTGACCGTCTCTGCCACCACAGGGACTCTCACGTTCATGCTCCTTGGCCAGACCGTATCACTTGTTTACGGCGTGTCCGGCGACTCACCCCTCACTCAACTGCGTAATGCGCTGAACCTGATCCTGAATCCGGACAATGGTTTCAATCAGCGACCTCATACCAATAACTTTGAAGTCGAACAGTTCGGTAACACCTTCCAGGTCATCTTCCGTGGAGCTCATCGACTTGCAGCAATTTCCGACCTGAACACAACCCTGCTTACGGGTTCTGCCGTGCTTCAGACTCGAACCTCAGGAATCAACTACTACGGATTCAGCAATGTCCAGCTGAAACTCGGATCGGGTGCGGATACACTGAATATCGAAAGCAGTCAGGCTGGCTCGACGTACGACATTCGTATGGGATCAGGAAACGACACTATAATTATTTCCTCGAGTTCCGATCTCAATCTCGGAAACCTGAATACCGTTGCCGGTGACCTGCAGATCGACGCTGAATCAGGTATCAATCGTATCCTGATCAGCGACGTCACAGACTCCACATCCGACAGTATTGACGTCTCCAGAAACTCAAATCCACAAACAGAGCAGCTCCAAATCTCAGGACTCGCTACAGCCAACATCCTGTTGTCTGCCAGCGGTGGCAACTACAACGGAGGTTTTGTAGTCTCGGGAGGCGGGGGAGGAAATACCTGGTCTGTTGACGCAGCTTTCGCAGGCTCATCTACGATTATCAACACGGGGTCCGGTGATGACGTTCTGACAGTCACCAGCAACACTTCACTCAGCGATGGCGTCCTCACGATCAGTGCACAGTCCGGCAAAGACAGGATCAATGCTTCCGCTGCTGCTCAGGCTCTCACGATTGACGGCGGTGACGGCGATGACAGCCTTCGAGGTGGTATCGCTGGAGATATCCTCCGTGGTGGACTCGGGAACGACTACATCGACGGAGGACAGGGAAATGATCAGATCAGTGGCGATGAGTTTCATCTTTGGAGCACTTCCGGAGCCGAGACTGCTGGAGTTCTGAATCCTGGAGATGGAGGATCAGATATCCTGATTGGCGGTCAGGGTGCAGACACAATCCATGCACAGGCCGGAAACAACATCATCATCGGCGACGAGGGCACTGTCAGCGATCTGGAGATCGCGTCCACAACCGGGACAGAAGATGGAATTGATACGATCACCACAGGAGACGGCAACAATATTATCTTCGGTGGACTGGGAACTGACTCCATCACGACCGGAATCGGTCACGACGTGATTCTCGGTGATCGGGGCACGATCACTCGAGACGCTGGTGGTGTCTCTTTCGACAACTGGTTTGTCACCGAAAACATCGGTGGGCAGATTCGATCAATTTCTGCGTCAAATGCAGACAATGGAGACTCACAGCCAGTCGATGACGTGATTCTGGCAGGCCAGGGCAATAATGTTGTGATTGGCGGAAATGGCAGTGACACAATCACTGTCGGAGCAGGTAATAACACGATTATAGGCGATATCGGCGATATCACATTTGCAGCAAACGGTCAGGTGATCGCCGTTGAATCTGACCTTGAGACTGTGGGCAGCGGAGAGTCCATCACTGCAGGCGACGGTGACAACACCATCATCGGCGGTCATGGTGAAGACATTCTCGTCACCGGCAACGGGAATAACGTTCTCATCGGAGATGGCGGTTCCGCAACATTCAATTCATCCGGCGGCCGACTTCTCTTCTCCGGAATCACGCTCAATGGCGGTGACGATCAGATCCGTTCAGGAAACGGCAACAATATCGTAATTGGTGGTGGTGGCTCTGACCAAATCGAAGCTGGAAACGGAAATCAACTGATTCTCGGTGATGGTGGCTCAGTCGACTACACCACAACCGATGGCGATTCACTGGCCCCTGATGAAGTGATCTCCACGAGTTCCCCAAATGATGGAAGTGACCTGATTGTAGTCGGTCACGGTGACAGCATCGT
Source organism: Planctomyces sp. (assembly GCA_016795105.1). GTDB lineage: Bacteria > Planctomycetota > Planctomycetia > Planctomycetales > Planctomycetaceae > F1-80-MAGs062. The sequence goes on along the minus strand of JAEUIH010000067.1, from coordinate 749 downwards.
CATCGCCGGGAACGGTAACGACGAGATAGCTGCCGGCACTGGTATGAACTTCATCATCGGTGACAGCGGGGTATTGACTTTCAACACAACAGGGCAGCTGAGGACAGCCGATAACCCCGATACCGACGGTGGAAATGACATCATTATTGTCGAAGGTGGAAGAAACGTTCTGATTGGCGGTATCGGTGCTGACGAAATCACGGCCGGTTCGGGTGATGATATTGTCATCGGCGACAGTGGCAGTGTTGACTTCGTAGCTGTTGACGGTGACGAAGCTTATCCGGACACCATTACATCCACATCCTCCTCCGGAGACTCTGATGACATCATTATCGCTGGCGATGGAAATAACATAATCATTGCAGGAAATGGCAGCGACTCGATCACAAGTGGCATTGGAAACGATTTCATACTCGGCGACAGCGGGTCATTGACCTTTGGGACAACCGGAAACCTGAGAACTGCCACGAGTCCTGGCGATACAGGCGGCGATGACACCATCGTTGCCGGCACAGGTGACAACGTCGTCGTAGCGGGAATTGGTGAAGATCATATCACCACTGGTGACGGCCGAGATATCGTACTTGGTGACAGTGGGTCCATCGACTACGTCATCACGAACAACGATGAAGCTCAGCCGGATGTCATTACCTCCAACGCTGCGGCTGGAGACGCGGCCGACACAATCATCGTCGGCGACGGCAACAACATTGTGATTGCCGGAAATGGAAATGACTCGATCACCTCCG
>JAEUIH010000066.1 GCA_016795105.1 Planctomyces sp. | reverse complement strand
CGCAAGCGAAAACCGTTAACGAAAACCTTTGAACAGACAATAGTTATGCTTCATTGAACGGTATTGAGTTTAACGGCGAGCCGCGGGCGTCGGAGCCTCGCAGCACTCGGACTCGCCCATCTGCAGGATGAAGAGGAATGTGATCATCACTCCATGACATTGCACACTGCCGTCAAAGAGTACACAGAGACGCAAAGGCGCAAGGACGCAGAGAAGTCCTGCCAAAAATCGAGTACCGCGATGCTCAGTACGAGTACGAAGGCTGCATTTTTGGAGTTGCAATGTGATTCAACCCCAACTGGGTTTCACAACAAAGCCTTGGGGTCGCCGCCAAACAGCCCACCCTAGTCACATCAAACTAAGAGAACGTCACGCACAACCGCCCTGAAGGGGCAAACTAAGGCAGCCTGGGGCAACGCCCCAGGGAATCGTCCGAAAACAACCGCACCCGCCCTGAAGGGGCAGCCTAAATTCCGCGACCTGAACCTCGCCAACCAATTGCCCCATCTCCGGCCGTTCCCGGTACTCAGTGAAACGGTACTCGTACTCGTAATCGAAAAGACACTGACGAACGAACTAGTTTTCCATCATGCGCTGAGGACGGGCTGTTGGAAAAGGTAACGCAGAGGCGCAAGGACGCAAGGACGCAAGGACGCAAAGAAGACAAGTCAACGACGGATTCACTCTCTGCGTCTCTGCGCCTCCCCGTCTTTGCGTTCAATTTCTCACGTCACGTCAACACGTCGGAAACGAACTCGGAACCGTGGTCCTGCACGTTTCGCAAAAAGTGAACGCAGAGGCGCAAGGACTGTCCACGTGCGACTCAAGGCCGACGAGGTTTCACAACAGCGTCTCGATCAATGACCAAGGCTACTTCGAGAACACTTCTTCAAAGAACGACTTCATCGCGGTCCACGATCGCTTGTCTGCTTTTTCGTTGTATGCAGCACCTTTTGAGTTATCGTTCCCGGCCATCGGCTGAGTAAATGAATGAACTGCGCCTGAGTAAATATCCATCTGCCAGTCGACCTTTGCGTTGTTGAGTTCGCTCTGAAATGCTTCGATATCCTTAACGGGAATAAACGGATCATCTGCACCATGGCAAACGAGGATCGAGCATTTAATGTTTTTGCCGGCTTCTGGTTCAGGTGAATCCAGGCCTCCATGGAAACTTACCACGCCAGACACCTTCGCACCGCTGCGAGCAAGTTCAAGAACGCCGGTGCCTCCAAAACAGTATCCAACCGCTCCCAGTTGATTCGCAGAAACACCGGGGCGACTTTTCAATTGTGACAGCCCAAGATTCAGGCGTTGACGATAGAGTTTTCGGTCGGTCTTGTAGATCCCTGCCTGCTTTGCCGCTTCCTGAGGAGTTCCCGGGCGAATCCCTTTGCCATAGATATCCAGTGCAAATGCGGTATAGCCCAGCTCAGCAAGTTGTCTGCAACGCAATTTTTCATAGTCTGTCAGTCCCATCCACTGATGGACAACCAGTATCCCGGGTGCCGATGCAGTCGTTTTCTCGGGATCCCATGCCACATAGCCTTCCAGAGTGACATCCCCGTCGCGGTATTCAACGACTTCTGTTCGAATTTCTGCATTCACGGAAGACATTCCAACTCCCAACACAGCGGCCAACAGCATCCATCGCATAACGAACTTCTCTCAATTGACTGAATCGATTTCTGCAACCAAAAACGCTCTTTCCGAATTGTTTCGGCTCTATAGACTTTTGACAAGCCCTGAAGCACTCAGACATCTGAATTGAATGATGACCAATGAACTCCGGCATTCGTGCAACCAGATTTCAGCACCTTCAGACTTATGACTACAGAACTCATACAGCCAAAATCGAGCAACTCTGTCAGGGAGGCTTTTCATCACTCGCAACACTTCTCACGACACTGCACCAGAATTGCCCTGAACATCCGTTCGAGACAGGCCCCCGAGCTTCAAAGCAGCGTCACGTGCTCTACACAGAGATGCTTCTGGATTCACGACATGAGCGATGTCGAAACGCATCGATAGGACTGAGAGTCAATTCCGCGAAGTACTCAACCGCACATAGCCAGGTTGAGTGTTACATGCTGGAACACGATCAAACCACAGTTGCTGTGGAAGTCCCCGTCTGGACGTCGGCGGAGAGGCTTGCCAATATTCCGGTTCCAATCCGGGACAAGGAATTTCTGAGTGGGCATATTGACCTACTCGCAGTCGAAGGAAACTCCATCTGCATATGGGACTACAAACCCGATGCAAAGCACGAACAGTATGCCAGCGTTCAAGTGGCATTGTACGCTTTGATGCTGTCTCACATGACATCCATTCCACTTCATCAGTTTCGCTGTGGCTACTTCGATGCTACACACGTCATCGAGTTTACTCCGAACCAGAACGATTTGGAGCAAATGACGATGGTTTCGGTCGCAGACCAACCTGGATCCGTTCATATCAATCCATCAGCCAGCCGCGTTCCAGGACCGACCGCCAATTTGAAGGCGCTTGGAATCAAATCCCCTCATCCTGCCATGTCCGCATCCAGCGTCATGACCTGGCATTTATTCTCTACACAGAAGAAAACGGTACGGGAGACTGCTGAGCTGCGACAAATGTCGCTTCAGAACGTCTATGAAGATCTCGAAGAAGCCATTCGTTGTGGAGCTCTTTCCATTACCGAACTGGTGCCCTCCGATCGACTGGCAGCGATCGCATTCGTATGGGATCAGTTGGCCGACGATCAATGGACGCCGATGAAGTCATTGAGTGAGAAACTCCAGGGAGAATTTCCCCATGGAGTACTCCGATGTGCCATCGCAGGACTTCGACGCCCGTTGCGACACTGGCCCAAATGATGCAGTGAGGTTGGTGCGAAGCGAAGGATATCAAGCGTGCATTGTCTGCAGCAGATTCAGGGAGGCCAGCAGATTGAGGAGCCGCGAGCAGGGCTGGCGATTTGACCACGGAAGACGCGGAAGGGACGGAAGAATCGCAGAAGTGCTCGATTGTGCCTTGTTTGTGTATTCCGTGTATTCCGTGTATTCCGTGGTTACCCATCACACTGGCTGCGCGCTGGATGCAATCGAAAACAACTCACCGCAATCCTCGCTGTGCAACACGCCAGCAACCAAACACCTTACACCACTAGCCCCAGAAAACCTCTGCAGCTCGAAAAGAATTCAACTGTTAGGAGTACGAACCACACGAAAAAATTTCAGGAGAATCTGCGTCAACTTTTGTGCCGACGTAGAGCTCCTGAGATTTGGGTTTGGTATCCGGCGGTGTGAAGCCGCAAACGAAGACTCAACCACCTGGAAGAGGCAACCCAAATTCCGCAATGGTCATCAGTCCGGCCGAAGCACTCGCTGGCGAATTCCGAGTCGTACAGAAGCTCAACAGATGGGTCTCAATGGCCTGAGTTGCCTGCACATCGGAAAGCCCACACCTGCCAATCATTTTCCAGACCGTATTGCCTTAAGTGAATTGTCAGCAGCGGATCGGACTTTTTGCGATTCGTCAGCCGAAGCGGCTTCGAGAGCTGTTTGGATTTCTGGCGTACTGGGCCTGATCAAGCCGAGAATAGTGGCGGCCTCTTCTCGGACGAGGGGATTCTGATGTTTCAGGCCCAGAAGCATGAATGGTGCCGCAACCTTCATCGACTCCGCGTCCGGGGAAACTCGCACCAAAGCCCAGGCGGCAATGATCTGATCAAATTCCAGGTCTGTTCGAACTGCCTGTCGCAGAGCAGGAGTCGCGGCGTGTGCATCCGGGCCGATTCGGCCGATGACAAAGCGAGCCGCATTTCTGACGGACGAATCCGGATCCTTCAGCGAAGCCAATGCAACAGGTAGTACAGCCTGAGTTTCACTACGAATCTCCGCAATGGCTCGGAGCGATGTTGCTCGAACCATGCTGTCCGGATCAGACGACGCAAGCTCGACAAGCTTTTGAGTTGCCCCTTTAGCGTTTGGCCCAATAGATGCGATTGCAGACGCTGCTTCTCGGCGTGCCAACGCATCTTCGGCTGAAAGAGCTTTCTGAAGATGTGGGAGAGCAAGTTCCGCGACGGCCGAATCATGCGGCGAAAGCTTAACAAGCGCCCATGCGGATGCTCGAACGACCCTTGGACTTGTGTCTTTTGAAACCAGTTCCTTGAGTATCGGAACGACTTGCTGATCGCCTAGATTTGCAAGCACATAGACTGCTCCCGCTCTGCGATCTCCAGCTTTGGTATCTTGCAGAATTCCTCGCAAGGACGCCAACACTTCATCCGACACATGGCCCATTGAGGATAGAGCCACGAAGATTTCCCTCTGAAGTTCAACATCATCAGTCGTGGACAGAAGCCGGACGAGTTCGTCAGCAGACTCAGACGCTGGGGGACCAATTTCACCGAGGATCTCGACAATCAGAGCTTCTCTGCCATGCGCCCCCAATTCCTTCATCAGTGGCCCAACTGCGGGTTCTCCGATCAGCGAAATTGCATTGGCCGCGTTGATCACAACGGAACCATCCTCTTCTTTCAGCATTGAGACAAGCGCCGAGATAACTTTCGGATCGCTCACACCAAGCCGACCGATCGTGTGTACCGCAGCAGAACGAACGGAGATATCTGTATCGTTCAGGAAGGACTGAATCTTCGTGGCGGAGGAACTGGCTTCCGCTCCAAACTCCCCAATTGCACGAATCGCAGCAACTTTGACGGCAGTTGATTTTCCAGTCAACAGTTGTTCGAGCGCAGGCAATACTGACTCCGGAGAACTTTGGATTTCTCCGAGCGCAGAAGCGGCCGCACGCACGACGAGTTCATCATCATCTTTTAGTCGCTTGAACAGTTCCGGGACGATCGATGAGGAACTCTTTCCGGCTCGTCCCAGAATCTCACAGGCTTTAATTCTCGCCTCAGTGTCCGGGCTGGCAAGCTCTCCTCCGACAATGGGAATAGCGAGCGGCCCCATTTCGATCAGACACAATGCCGCTTCATTCCTGACAGCATCTCTTTCATCTCCGAGTGCCGCAGCGACCTGAGGAATTGCCGCTGCAACGACTGGGTCGGTGTCTCCAGTGATTGACAACAAACAACGCACCGCGGGAACTCTGAGAGCCGCATCGGGATTGCCGCAAAGCTGTCGTATTGTCTCCTGACCAGCAGGACTGGCGACACCAATTCTCTGCAAGGCTTCGAGTGCAGCAGCCTGGAAGGTCGGAGACTCGTTCGATAAAAACGCCTCAATTGAACCAGTGACTTCATGGGCCAACGGGCCAATCTCACCGATCGCTGAAATGCACTCGTACTGAACGGCAGGATTTTCAGATTTTAGTTGTGCGACAAGGTCGGCAATTGCAGGAAACGCATACGGACCCAGACTGCCAATCTCTGCCGCCGCTTCAATCTGTGATTCCGAGTCAGCAGATAAAAGTTGTTGACGGAGGGTCGGCAGCGACGAATTTTCCTGGGCGAACGTAGTATGCTCCGCGACTCCACAGGTCAAGCCTGCGATGCACAGCGATTGAGTGAACAGATTCAGTAGACGATTCATTTCAACGCCTCCATCGCATGGTCACCTTCAAGCGCCAGGCTGTTGAGAAACTTGCGATTTGCAGAATACGCCTCAAAGCCGATCCGGTTCATGTCTTTGCTGAGGTTTGTACGCATGCTTCGAGCAGCCGAATAGATGATCGAGGCAGTTCGAGCATTTGGACCGTGTTCAGCCTGTTCCTTGAGAGCAGCTTCTACACTCGTGCGATCTTCCATGTAGGCCGCAGTCATCAGCGTTTCCGGCCAGTGAATGGTACCAGTGATCGGGTCGAGCTGATCTGAAGAGAGCCTCGGATAGACTTCCGTCGGCTTTTTTGGGGCAGGACGATTCGCCGCTCTGGCTTTCATTTCTTCGCGTTCGGCAGCTCGTTTGGCTTCGGCGGCAGCGCGTTGCTGGCGGCGCATCTCGTTATATTGAGCTTTGTTTTCGAGGTATTGGCGACGAGCTTCTTCATTTGCGGCAGCGGCTCTGGCGTTGGCTTCTGCTGCCTGTGACTGAGCCAATGCGAAATCAGCCTGAGCACGAAGCGCTGTACTGTACGCTGTATCTCCATTGACCGGGTAGTACGAATACCCCGTCGCACCATATTGAACACGATTGTCCCAAAGCGTCGGGTCACTCATCACCGACCATCGAGCCCATTGAGGGTTCGCAAGTTGTGCAAACCCGTTCACGGTGAAAACAGCAACAGCTAATAGACCAAAAAGCTTCAGCAACCTTGACATCGAAGGCCCTCGCCGAATCCAAGTACTCCCGCCACTACCGCCACATGACATCGTACTCAGCAACTGTACGGATCACAACTTTGGACGCATATTTGCCGCTGGATGATGAGTTCTTCCCGGAATATTATGGCTACTGACCACCAATCTGAGATTTCGTTCTCAAAGAAATGCTGCGAAACCCGGCTGGGGATCGGCGGCGTTCAATCGTTCTATATGTTGTCTGTGTCTCCGACGCGGGAACACCCCTCCCCAAAGAATTCCAGTTTCACGGCTGGTCGCAGGCGGCGAAGCGACCCTGACAGGGTTGGAATCGCAGCCAGGTGCTCGACATCACGGCGGAGCGTGATGAGTACAATTGACCGGGATATGGTGAACAGGATTGAATACAAACGAGCTGGAGAAGTTCGCCTGATTTGCCCAATCGTCACCTGTATTGGCAGATGATTTTTCAGAGTTCTTCCAAAGAGTGTTCGTGGATATCGCATCGTGCAAAAGGCCGGTTATATTAAATTATCTTATTGAAGATTTCTAAATTGAGGATTCGTCGCATGAAGGTGACTGCCTGGCTCTTCGGGATTTTCATTTCCCTCATAGTAGTTTCGCGCACAGGTGTTGCCGGACGACTCGATGAGAAGGTCGCTGATGACCGCCCGGTTCATCGCTTTCTCAGCACAGATGAACAGTCGGATGTCACTCTCGCCTACAAGTGGCTCGACATTGCGGAAGAAGCGACAGCCAGGAACGTCGACAAGTTCTCCGCACGTCCTACGGTTGTCGCTCGAACACTCGCGATCTGGGCGACATCAATGTACGACGCATGGGCTGCATACGATTCAAAAGCTGTGGGGACTCGACTGGGTGCAACACTTCGCCGACCGAGCAACGAGCATACTCAGAAGAACAAGGAAATGGCGATCAGCTATGCTTCATACCATGCTCTCGTATTTGTCTACCCGGAATCAAAAGAATGGCTGACAGAGCAGATGAAAGCTCTGGGATACAACCCGGCAATCATCACCACCGACGTCCGCACTCCCATTGGTGTTGGCATTCGTGCTGCTCAGGCTGTGATGGAATATCGAGCACACGATGGAGCAAATCAGCTGGGCGATGAAGCGGGCGGAGATGGTTCTCCGTACTCTGACTACACGTATTATCAGCCCGTCAATCCTCCGGACAGAATCATTGATCCCGACCGATGGCAGCCAATCGAGTTTACAATGCCGGATGGGAGCAAACTGACTCCCGGATTCCTGACTCCACAATGGTATCGAGTAAAGCCATCTGTCATGGAGCGGAGTGATCAGTTTCGACCTGGTCCACCTCCAAAAACGACCACTGACGATGCAGCTCTGAAAGAACAAACAGATCAGGTTCTCAACTACAATATTTCGCTTTCCAACGAGCAAAAAGCAATTGTGGAATTCATGCGGGATGGACCTCGCTCCACGGGACAGAGTGGTCACTGGCTGCGATTCGCGCAGGACGTCTCCCGCAGAGATCATCACACTCTGGATCAGGACGTCAAACTGTATTTTGCAATTGCAAATGTCGCTTCCGACGCCTTCATTTCGTGCTGGGAAACCAAAAGATTCTATGACTCTTCCCGTCCATGGACGCTGATCCGACACTATTACAAGGGGCAGATGATCAAGGGCTGGGCCGGACCGGAAGGCGGAGTGAAGGAAATGTTGGCAGAGGAGTGGCATCCGTATTCACCGTATTCCTTCATTACTCCTCCGTTTCCCGGATACACCAGCGGACACGCAACTGTCAGCGGAGCATGCTCGAAGACACTGGAACTGTTCACAGGGTCAGATGTCTTCGGATTTGTCGAAAAGCGGAAACACTGTGAGCTCACTGAAATCAACGCTGGCACCGAAATGACTCTGGACCTTCCGACATGGAGCGCGACCGCAGAGTTAGCCGCGTTGTCTCGGGCGCTGGGTGGCTACCACATTCCTTACGACAACGACATCGGTCTGAAAGTTGGAAGAGAAATTGCTGTCTGGAGCTGGCCGAAGTACGAAGAGTACTTCAACGGCACTGCCAAAGTCCGTCCCTGATTTCAGCCAGGAGCACGAAGCTGTAAATGAGTCCCGAGCGTCAACGCCTGGCGGTTTAACCACGAAAAAAGAGCGGGCAGGGGTGGCGGTTTAACCACGGAAGACACGGAAGTGACGGAAGAATTGCAAAAGTACGGGATTGTGTTTTTTCGTGTGGTTCGTGTATTTCGTGGTTACCAATCACCTTGGCTACGCGCTGAATACAGTCGGAATCAACTCACTGCAATCCTCGCTACACAAAACTCCAACGTCAAACAACTTACGCAACTCGACGTTTGAAATCTTTGCGGCCCGAAAAGAATTCAACTTTTGTTATCCAGCAGATTCAGGGAGGCCAGCAGATTGGAGAGTTGCGGGCACCTATCGCTGTGACTGTGTATGAATGAAGGTTGCTCCCAAAGTACTCATCATCACGGCGGTGCGTGATGAGTACTTTCATTCAATGCGATGGATTATTCCAAAAGGCTGATGGATGCGTCTTCAGCCAGCCAGTTCCGCGTTTCATTCCATTGACGAGTTACCGTCCGAAGTGACACGGAGAGCACAGCAGCAATCTCCAGCAGTTCCAGCCCCGCGAAGAATCGCAGCCTCAGGACGACTGCCTTTTCGGGATCGCGCAGCTCAAGACTGGAGATGGCTTCATCAATCACAAGAAGATCCACGCACTCCTCGGCCTTTTTCAGTCTCGAACCGGCACCGATCAGGATTTCTCCGGAACAGTTCAGAATCCGACATCCATGTCTTCGCGCACAACTGGTCAGGATCCGCTGCATAGCTTCACCGGCTGCCAGGAAGAAAAGCCGTCTTCCAGATGATTGCCGGAAGTCTGATTCGAATCGAAGATTGAGCCAGACTTCATGAAGTAAAACACTCAGTGAGATCTTCACTTTGTCGAGCTCGGTCTCGCCCAGCGGCATGCGTGTCAGCAGCTCTGAATAAACACGCTGAAACACGACACTTGCAGGTCGGTTACCATGGATGTCATCGTGAAAGTGGTCGTCTGATGAGTTCATAGAGCGTCAGCTCATTGAGGCGGGAATCAACGGGCGACAACGTCGCGAAGCGACATCGTTGACCCGTGAGGAAGGATCGTAGATGGCTGGGAGGATTCCTAGACAAGATCGCTTAGCATTCGAACCTGTTGCAGAGCCTTCATCGCGTCTGCACGCATCTTCGAAACTTCGAACGCGATTCGCCGAAAGTCTTTTGCTACGGCCCCTTCCGGAGTCACATCGAAATGCGACAGAATGACCTTGCCGACAAGAATCTGTTCTTTACCTGCAGCATTTGTCACAACAACAGAAGATGCGGCACCCGTGATTACTGTGTACTCAGCAATCTGAGGTTTCCCCTTCGCCCATTCGACACGATATAAAGAATCACCACGACTCGCGCGTGGAAATGACAAACCTCTCGGCATATCAACTTACCCCTTCAGTCAGAGCGGCTCACGAGAATGAAGTCCTGGGCAGGAGGATGCGAATCGAGTGCCGAAAATCGATCACATCAGGCGACGCTGGTCTGCCCCACTATAGGCATCGGAAGCTCACAGAAGCGGAATCGAAGGGTGGTTGTCGGAGTAAGCAACGCCTCGGATCATGTCAGGTTTTCCCCCACTATTCAAGGGTGGTGACTTTGGGCATTCCGGTTGTCCTGCTAAAAATCAGACCACCTTCTGACTTTCAGCCTCCGATCCGTAGCCGGGAAGGCGTTCTATGTACGTGTTTTTGCCGACATTATTCACGGGTGATTCGGTATGACGCCCCTCATTGACACACATTGTCACCTCGACGCAGAGGCCTTTCATCAGGACCTTCCTGATGTCCTTCAGAACGCGCAACAGGCTGGCGTGGCTCATATGCTTTCAATCGGTATCACGCTGGAAACCAGCGAGGCAGCGGTGATGCTGGCGAACCGATATCCAACGTTGATCTCAGCCGTTGTGGGAATTCAGCCAAACTACGCATCGGAGGCGAAAGCGGGAGACTGGGACAGAGTCGCTGACCTTGCAACTCATCCCAGAGTCGTCGGCATTGGAGAAACCGGACTCGACAAGTACTGGGACTTCGCACCACTGGATGTACAGACCGATTACTTTATTCGTCATCTGGACTTATCGCAGCGGATTCAAAAGCCGTTTGTCGTTCATTGTCGGGAGGCAGAAGCCGAGGTCATTGCCGTGATGCAGAAGTTTGCATCCGGGCGACCTCTGAACGGCATTATGCATTCATTCTGTGGCTCGGCGGAATCGCTTCGCCAGTGCCTGGAACTCGGCATGTACATCTCCTTCGCTGGCATGGTCACGTTCCGAAAGAACGACGCCTTGCGCGAGATTGCCCGCAATGTTCCACTGGACCGTATCCTGATCGAAACGGACTCCCCATACCTTGCACCGCACCCCAATCGCGGCAAGAGAAATGAACCGGCATGGGTCCGTTTCACTTCGAATTGTCTAGCCGAAGTCTTCGGGATCTCTGAAGACGAATTTGCAAGGCAGTCCACGGAGAATGCACAGCGGATTTTCGGGATTAAGCCAGCTTCATCTCCTGCAAATCCGTCTTAGACGAACACAAATCGAGTCGAATCAGGATTGAAGTGCATCTGCTACATTCGTTTTGTAAGCTGTCATCCCTGGAAGGAACCCGACGAGAACCGCAAGGATCAGCATCACTGGAAACAGTACGAATTCCCACGGATTGACAGCCCAGGGATTCAGCAGAAGTCCGGTTTTCATCGAAACGGTCGGTGAAGCAACAACCGCAATTCCGTGTCCGAGCAGCCATCCGATCACGCCACCGCCAAAACACAGAACAGCAGATTCTGCGAGAACAATTGCGAACACACTGGTTCGCTGGGCTCCCAAAGCCCGCATGATGCCGATTTCCTTTTTGCGATCGGACATCGAATTGTAGATGCTGACAAAGATACTGATCCCTGATACCAGAATGATCATACCAGTCAGCACGACCAGTGCTTTTTGAACATTTCCGAGAACGTTGGTCATGAGGCGGTTGATCGGCGCAATTGGATTGACGGCCATCGCCTGGAAGCCCTTCTTCAAGTCCGACTGCAGGTTAATCGCATCGAAATCGGATCGCGTTCGAACCAGAATCGCTGTGACTTCCTTCATCGCCACGGGCGTCTTTTCGTGTTCATGTGCATGGTCTTCCGGGGCAGAAGCAGACTCAGCCTGATGTCGGCGATATTCTTCCAGCTGGGCGATTGCATTGTCCAGGACATCGGGCTCGGATGCATAGAAATCGCGAAGACGTTTTTCGGCTTCATCAATCGGTTTCTCGTGCCCTTCGATGGCGTAAAACCCTTCGAGATTCAGAAATACCGTTCGATCATTTGCGGTACCAGTGGCTTCGAGCACTGCCACAACAGTGAATTTTTCGTCATGAACGTCTTCGCTGTCCGCTCCCCCGTGTTTGATTGAGAACTGCGAGCCAACATCCCAGTTGTTGAACCTTGCAACCTCTGCACCGACAATGGCATCAAACAGCTGAACGATCTGTTTTCCTCGCATCCGAAATTTTCGTTCCGGCGCATACGGGTGTTCAAAGTACTCGGCCGTCGTCCCCACGATCGGAAACCCGCCAACTTCTGTAACATCTCCGAACGCCAGCGGCACAGCAACCTGAACTCGTCGATCTTTTTTCAACTGCTCGTAGTACATATACGGCAGATTCTCAATCGGTGGCTGAATCCGATAAACAGCGCTCAGTACGAGCTGTAAATCGCTGCCCTTCGGTCCTACAAGCAACTGGTAACCGATGGATCTCTGTCCGAAGGCCTGCTCCACAGCGCCCGAAATGACAAGCACAAGAACCATCAGCATCACACCCAGCGCAATACTGAGAGCGGTGAGGCCCGAAGCCAGCCTGCGCTGGCGAACACTCTTCCATGCAATCGTGAACAGATTCATTTCGACACCTCCTGTTTGCGTCCCGCAACGACTCGATTGAAATCGCGGAGCCGGTCCACTCGACTGAATGCACCAGCAACTTCAGGCGAGTGCGTCACCATCAGAAGCGTGACATTATTCTCCCGGCAGGTGTCTCGAATCAGGTTCAGTATCAAAGACTGGTTGTCTGAATCGACGTTCGCAGTTGGCTCATCAGCGAGCAGCAGGACGGGTTTATTCGCGAGTGCACGGGCAACGGCCACTCGCTGCTGTTCGCCGACGGACATCTTAGACGGCGAGTGATTCAGGCGGTGTGCCAGTCCGACTCGCTGCAGCAGGTTCTCGGCGAACGGCCGATCGACCTTTCGGCCAGAGAACGACATCCCCAGCAGAACATTTTCAAGTGCGGTAAAGGCCGGGAGGAGATTGAATGTCTGAAACACGATACCAATTCTGATGGCTCGGTAACGATCGCGGATCGCTTCCGGCATCTCAACAATGTTTCGACCATCGATCACAACCTTGCCTGAGTCCGGCAGAAGAATTCCTGAGATGATATTCAGAAGCGTCGTTTTGCCGCCTCCGCTTGAACCAACCAGAACTGCCTGTTCACCCTGAACAAGTTCGTATTTCTCGATCGAGAGCACCGGGAGCACTCGGCCCCCGGGCTCGCGATAAGACTTAGTGACATCCTGAAGCAGAAGTGACATGACACCTCAATCAAAAACTGTTCTGTTACCGAATGACTGAGCGGCTCAGAGTTTCTGTTCGCCAGTACAACTCAACGGACTTACTCGGCTGCCTCACGTCCGGATCGGAATCGATAGAGATTCCCAAACGTCGTTGTAAAGTACACTTCGCCGGCTTCATCTTCTCCAAAACTCATCACAGGCATTTTCTTGTCCTGGATCGAATAATTGCGGACAGTTCCCTTGTCTGAATCATATTCGAGAGCCCAGAGCCGTCCCGTGACGTAGTCTGCGTAGAGATACTTTCCAACCAGTTCAGGCAGCAATTTCCCTCGATAGACGTGGCCCCCGGTAATCGACTTTCCAATGTCATGATGGTATTCATGGATCGGATCGATCAGGTCTTTGCGATCGACGTCATTTCCATCAGGTCGGAACCAGTGCTTTGATTCACGGATATTCCAGCCATAGTTTCCACCCCTGGTGACGATATTGATTTCTTCCCAAAGGTTCTGACCGACATCAGCGGCCCACAAAGTTCCATTGGCTCGGTCAAATGACATCCGCCAAACGTTTCGCAGTCCATACGCATAAATTTCCGGTCGTGCAGGAACCATCTGCCCGCGTGGGCCACGAGGGACCGTTTTGCCGATGAACGGATTGTCTTTGGGAATCGCATACGCCTTTCCGTCGGCCTTATGGTCCACATCAATTCGAAGAATTGAACCCAGAAGAGTTGTTAGATTCTGACCGTTACCTTCAGGGTCATTTCCGCTTCCACCGTCACCAAGTCCAATGTAAAGATATCCGTCGGGACCAAAACAAATGGTCCCGCCATTGTGATTCCAGAATGGCTGCGGAATCCTCAGGATCTCTTCTTCAGAGGCCGGGTCTGCCACATTCGGGTTCTCTTTCGAAACCCGAAACCGTGAAATCACTGATGTGTGTTCTGCGGTCGCAGTTGTGTAATACAAAAAGAACTGGCCGTTCTCACGAAACTTCGGATGGAATGCAAATCCAAGAAGTCCCTCTTCGTTCTGGTTGTCCTGATAAACACAGCGTTCATCGATGTCCAGAAAGACGCTGGCTTCTTCCACATCCTGAGCATTGGGGAATACTTTAATAATCCCGTCCTGCTCTGCCACGAAGACGCGGTTCGTGCCGTCGCCTGCGTGTGTCACCACAATCGGGCGTTCGAATGTCAGATTCTCGAATGCTGGTTCAGTACCAACATTCAGTTCCACGTCTTCTGCAGTAGCTGCTGAGCTCCCTGCAATTCCGGTCATCAATACAGCTGCGGACAAAATTCCCGCAATCATTCCAGTTCGTCTCACCGTTCGCTCCTTAGGACAAGGCGACTGATGGCGGATCAGCTTCAACTGATCTACGCATCTCACACCAGAAAACGACAACACATTTCGTAAAAACATGCAAAACAATTGCAACTAAGCGGATGGGGCTATTTTGAACCGGAAAACTGTTCAGGCGACATTGTGAGTTCTCCAAGATCGAGTTCCTCATCTGCCGTGATTGTGATCTCCCAGGCTCCCTTTTCAAGCGGCGTGGCAACTCCACTTGCTTTCAGTTGCTTGATCCATTGAGGTCTTTCGTGCCAAAACCTGAATTTCCATTTCCCTGGCGGGATCTGTTTGATACTGAATTCGCCATGTTCATTGGTGATCGCCGCATAAGGATGGTCGAGTATCAGGATCCAGGCTTTCATCCACGAGTGAATCGAGCAGTCGACTCGAACTGGCATCAGTTCAGCCTTTGGGAAACTCTTTTTTGATGGCTGGTTTGCAGCAATGACTTCACTGGATGGGGTATTCCGACGAGCATAAATGGCGGCATTGTGGGCCACTGGATCGGAATTCTTTAGAAGGAGTGGCTCTTTGGTGCGAAGTGTCAGCATGTGCGGCTCAAATCGACAGTCCTTATTATCGATTTCTGCCAATTTTTTGCTCGTGGCCTGAAGGTCCGGGTGCACAGGGATTTTGTCACGAGATTCGATCCAGATGGCAATATAGCGAATCCCGCGAGAATCCGGATGCACAACAAGGGACTCGTCCACCAGCCCGAATTTGCCGCACACTTCTTCATCCCTCGTAATCTCGATGGGGGTGACGGGCGGTGGACTGCCTTCAAAGGAAATCTTCCCTTTGATGCTTCCCCAACCTTCATCAGAAATTGCCGTGTCGCCGGAGGTGAGGATCAGGAACACGCAAATCATCATGAATCGGCCGTTTTTCAGGCCACGCCATTTTCCGTGTGGAATTCGCTTGAAAGTACTCGAATTGTCCCGCATTTCCTGTCGCTCCAGCTGATGTTCGCTGAGTTCTCCCGGACCCGGAATTTTCCGGACCGTCGTCATTGTCGGCAGTTTTTGGAAACCCTTGAGTTCATCAATCGTTTCCGTCGATTTCACACTGAATGCACTTTGATTCTGTGAAGAGTAACGAATTTCTGAGATCTGCCGCAAATGACTGAGTAGGATTCCATGAATCACACATTCAATGTGATACCGAATCCTGTGCTAAGCGAAGCTGAATCTCCGGCCGCAGGAGCCATTCAACCTGATCAGCGTCTGCGAGAACGCGCCGACCTTAGACATCTGTTTGCCGGGCTGGTCTGTGTTCTGATTGCCGTTGGGATCCAAATGGTCCAGAGCGCGAGTCTGACGTCGATGCCCAGTGAGTCCGATCGCACGTTTGTTTCGAGGCATCTGGCGTATTTGGCGATTTCTCTCGGGTGCGGATTACTAGCTGCCAAAGTCCCGTCCGGACTGCTTCGTAAGCACGCGTCTCTGATGCTGAAGGTACTGATTTTGCTGTTGATTCTCGTCCTGATTCCCGGGATTGGAACGCGGGTCAATGGATCTCAAAGGTGGTTACGACTTGGAGGTCTGTCAATGCAGCCTTCCGAATTCGGTCGTCTGGTGCTGCCGCTCGTCGCTTCTACCATGGTTGTGTCGCTCCGTCAGTCCGGCCGCATGACTCTCAAAACTGTGCCCGCAGTTGTACTGCCTCTTCTACTTGTCATTCCGCTGGTGATTGCCGAGCCAGATCTTGGGGCAACGGCCTTTCTTGCTCTCGGCTACATTCTGGCTCTCTTTATTGGAGGGTGGCCACTCAGATACTTCTTTGGCTCACTGTTGCTTGCGGCTCCCGCAGCCGCATCATTGCTTATTCTGAGACCCTATCAACTTAAACGCATCACCGGATTCATGGACGCCTGGCAGGATCTGAGCAAAGCCCCATGGCAGATTCGGCAGTCCCTCCTGTCACTGGGGTCGGGTGGACTCGAGGGGACAGGTGTTGGCAGCGGCTGGCAAAAGCTGAGTTACCTTCCCGAGGCAAATACGGACTTTGTGTTCGCTGTCATAGGTGAAGAACTTGGGCTGCTCGGAACAGTCACTATTATCGTTATCTGGCTCGGAATCTTCGTGACGGGCCGAGCATCACTCAGGCACCTGGATCGAAATTCATTCGAGTGGGTCCTGGGAAATACACTTCTTTTTCAACTCGTATTTCAGGCCTTCGCCAACGTGGCGGTTGTCACTGCAATGGTTCCGCCAAAAGGTGTTCCGCACCCATTCATCAGCTATGGCGGCACCAACCTGCTGGTGAATGTTGTCGCCGTTGGCCTATTGATCGGACTCTCTCGCAATGGACCACCGGCTCTACGTACCGATCGAGAAAGCCAGCAACTATGACTTACACACCTCAGGATGGGGATAACACCATCTGGAGCGACCCCGCGTGGATCCAGCATACTCAAATGCTCCTGAATTCCTTTCGACACTGGCTCGGACGAGAACTTCTGGAACGATCGGGTGATGCGATGAATGAATCCAGAATGCTCTACGAGGCTCCATTCGTTGTGGTTTCACACGGAACACAATCCGATCCAGTCCTGAACTACGGCAATCGAGCCGCTCTGAAACTCTGGGAAACAGATCTCCGGACATTTCTCCAGATGCCGTCAAGGCTGACCGCGGAACCAATGCACCGCGATGAAAGAGCCCAACTGCTCGAACGAACGACTCGAAACGGCTTTGTGGACGATTATCGAGGGGTGAGGATCAGCTCCACGGGGTGCCGATTCCTGATCGAGCAGGCCATCGTCTGGAACCTGCGAGGCCAAGGCGGACAGTTCGCAGGGCAGGCCGCAACATTCTCAGCGTGGCAGGTTGTCGACTCCGGGAGTCAGCTCAATCAACATCCCGGGAAGGAAGACCTCATTCAGTGAATCCAGCGACCGATCGTCCAGAATCCGGAATTGAAGCCCATTCTGTTTCGCCAGCCGTTCAATTTCGTGAATGGCTGTCACGCACCCATATGCCAGCAGAATGCGTCCGTTCGGCTTCAAGTGCTGCTGACCATTTTCGATGAGTGAACGCATCAGCTGAAAGCCAGGATCGTAAAGGGCAAAATCAGCAACAGTCGTTGGCTTCTGGTTCTCCCAGGGAGGATTTGAAATGATCAGATCAAATCTCTCGTCGGGCTTGATAACGGTATACGCTGATGGATCACGACGCGGAACAATTCGCACATCCAATCGACTGCTGAATCCCAGCAATTCAGCGTTAATCGCTGCGTTTGCCGCGGCCTTCGGGTTGATGTCAGTGGCAACCACTTTTTCTGCACCAGCATCCAGACAGCATAGCGAGACCAGTCCTGTCCCTGTGCCTATTTCCAGGAGGTGACGACCAGGTACGAGGTCCGAACCGTCGATCAACCGTCGCAGGCTCAGAGTATCATCCGGTTCCCAGAAGACGTCTTCACAAACAGCGATTGACCGTGGCAACTCAGAGACTTCAACCCAGGCCACAATCGCCGGTTCGTTTTCAGTGGAGGGCAGAGGAAGGGCTCCGGAAGTGGCGATACTGTTTGGCGATTCGCCATCATCCTTCTTCTGATTTGTCGCTGGAGTCTCCTCCGTGCAACCCATCACGAACAGCAGGCCCATGAAGGGAACTGATTTCAGAATGTTGTAGCGGTGCATTCAGGAACCATGTGACTGTACATTGCGGGAATGTGTAGCGCAGCAGATGTCTATGAGCTTTGAGAAGTTTACCGGAGTGCGGAACTCCACCAGCTCAGGGAGCATGACGGTCTGGTGCCTGATTGACAATCGGAATCGCGACACTTTGGATTGAAAACTCGATGTGCTATGACTTGTCGTCGAGTTACCCAGTGGGACTGATGTTCAGGTCATGGCATACTCTTTGGACACTCCAATGCGAAACAGACGGCTCTGCGGATTCTCAACCCTGCTTCTGTGGATTGCTCTTCCATTCACCGACGGGTCGGCCCTTCGTTCATGTTCAGCTCAGGAAACCACTCGACCAAACATCCTGCTGTTTATCGCGGACGACTGGGGACTACATGCGGGTGTTTACGGTACAGACTGGGTTCAGACTCCTGCGTTTGATCAAGTCGCCCGGAACGGAATTCTGTTTGAAAATGCATATACGCCTGTCGCAAAATGTGCACCTTCGAGAGCAATTCTGCTCACAGGTCGACATGCATGGCAAAACGCCGAAGCCGGTAACCACATGTCGCGTTTTCCGGAACAGCTCCGAACGTGGCCGGAGACGCTTGTATCAGCAGGCTGGACTGTCGGCAGTACCGGAAAAGGCTGGGGGCCTGGTATTGCAAACGATGAACAGGGGAAGCCCAGGGAGATGGTTGGAAGAGTTTGGAATTCCCGGAAGACAACCCCGGCCACTCAGAGCATCTCCAACATCGATTACGCCGCGAATTTTGCAGACTTCCTCAAAGCAGCTCCAGCCGATCGACCATGGTGTTTCTGGTGCGGAACTCTGGAACCGCATAGAGCCTATGAATATCAATCGGGAGTCTCCAAAGGAGGCAAGGCTCTTTCCGAGATCGATCGTGTACCGGCATACTGGCCCGACAACGATATCGTCCGACACGATATGCTCGACTATGCCTACGAGGTCGAGTCTGTTGATGCGCAGCTGGGACGCATTGTCGCAGAACTTCGGATTCGGGGGGCCCTTGATAACACGTTGCTTATTGTAACCAGCGATCATGGAATGCCGTTCCCTCGAGTCAAGGGCTATGCATATCATGACTCCAACCACATCCCACTGGCGATGCACTGGCCTGTCGGAATTAAATCAACAGGACGGCGGATTGCAGACTTTGTTGATTTCACCGATATCGCCCCGACGATCCTTGATATCGCTGGTCTCCGTGCGGACCAGACACAGATGATGCCCATCACCGGCAGGTCTCTCCGAACTCAAATGGTCAGCAACCAACATGGCTTCATTGAACCCGAGCGAGACCATGTGCTCATCGGTAAGGAACGCACCGATGTCGGCCGACCGAATGACGTTGGTTATCCTATTCGAGGGCTGGTGACGGCCGAGTATCTCTACCTGCACAACTATGAGCCGACTCGGTGGCCGGCCGGGAACCCTGAGACCGGTTATCTGGACACCGACGGCAGCCCCACAAAAACGCTGATCCTCCAGCTTGGCAGGGTCGATCGATCAGACCGCTGGTGGAATCTGAACTTTGGTAAACGTCCCGCTGAGGAATTGTTTGATCTCAGAACAGATCGAGACTGCTGCCAGAACCTGATGGAACAGCAGTCGTCTCGCGGCACTGCAGATCAACTTCGAACCCGAATGGAGAACGAACTGCGAAAGCAAAACGATCCACGAATGTCGGGCAACGGATCTGTCTTTGACTTATATGTTCCTACCAACGGTGCGGGATTTTATCAACAGTATCTTGAAGGCCGGAAACCGGCAGCCGGTTGGGTCAATGAGACTGACTTTGAACCGGCTCCGCTTGAGTAGCATCAATCGAGCAACACTTTGTGAATAGATGGCCGCACTGTACATGGTGAATAGGCGGCCGCACCGTCCATGTCAGATGGTGAATTTCAGAGGTTACTCTTTCGAGTTCTCCATGGCATATCGAGTTCCTGAACGCTTTTCTTCATAAACTCCAGAATCAGCTCGTTCGTCTTCGCTGCTTCGGGGCCTTCGACGAATTGTTCAGCGCGAGCTTCAACATTGGTAATCGTCATCTTTCGAAACTCTGCATACTGCTCACCCTTCAGTTCAACCGCCTTGAAAACCTTTTCGGCGTCCTTTTCGTCTTTCTTTGAAGCCAGCACGAAGACCCGGATATCGAGCGCCTTGATGATCTTCAAAGCTGCGACACCGTTAATTCCTTTCACGGTTGTCCTGGGGCTAATCATCATGAGAGACCGGACGTCCTGACCTCGAGGAGTTCTGAGGTCGAGTGTGGGTGCATCAGGGAATGGTTTCTTATCCCAGTCTGCGACAGCAAAGGCAGAAGCGATCATCGCGCTGGAACCAGCCGCCACGATACCTGTTTTGCGGATATTCAGCTTTTCGTTTTGGTGTTCAAGCAGCAGGAATTCCTTAACGGCTTCGAGGTCAATCGCCGCCATCGCGGTGTAGTCATTTCCCGAGACCTTGGCAGCGGCGGGAGTTGTTGATTCCGCTGGCAGGACACTATCGCCATGTTTTCTCAGGTCGACCGAAACCACCGCGAAGCCACTTTTCTGAAGTAACGCCGCAGTCTTGTCCCAGACTCGGCGAGTCCGTGCGTCTTTTGCATCGGCACCTTCAGCAGCCGGCAGCAGAATCGCCACGGCCGCCTCTTTTCCACCGGTTGATGCTTCAAAATAAGTAATGTGCAGTGGGAAGTTATCGCGAGTCGTCAAAATGCGATCAACGCCGCCGCTCTTGGCGGCCTGCGCCTGCGCGGGGGACTGGCAAATCAACTCCGCACTCAAAAGCGCAGACGCCGTCAAACAAAAAACATGAAACCACTTTGGATTCATCATTGAACATCTCCCAATCACGTTTCCCGTCCCGCATCGCCGGATATCGTCTGTATTCTCAGCACATTCGTCTCGTGGTCAAGGCCGCGATTTCCACACTACGAAATTGTAGCCGCTTTTTTCCGGCACTTCGATTTCTGCCTTCGGCTTTATTGTAACTTCAACAATCAACTTTGATTCCTGTACCGATTAGCGAAATCCGGTTTCTTCAGTAGATTCGGTGGGGCGAACAGATGCAGTGATCCTGGTCATCGAAGTCCGGGTCGTCGTTTGAAACAGGATTGTTGGTCCAGGCCCAGCGGGCCGATACGTCAACACCCGGCGGTTTATAGATGCAAAACGCAGATCAGTCGCAAAGTGTCAGCCCTCCGGGCCTGAATCGCACAGCTTGCATTGTCGTTCTGATTCCGTGGGTCTGCTGGATCGGCATTACAATCAGAATGTCCGTCACGGATTGTCTAATCGGCCGGATTCGACTCGTGTTGTCTTTTTGCTACAGGAAAAACCCGAATCTCCCCTGAGCAGCCTGAACTAAGGTGGAATGCAGATGTTGCATTTTTGCCTCATCCTCGCATATCGATGCTCGGGAGTTGTTCAGAAAATGTTCTTACACAAATGGGCGATGAACTCGCATAGTCGATTCTTCCTGCTGGCTGTCATCGTCGCGCTGACGGGAACCAGTCTGCTCGCAGCATATCCCTCCACTGAAGAGAAACCGTCCGTCACGTCCAGTGGAACTCTCTTTCCATCGGCGCACGATCTTGACTCCAGCCCGACTTCAGAGCAATTTACAGATCTAAATACGGCGAAAAATCGGATCAACAACAACACTGATGAATTGCAGACAGTTGAAGCGTTTAGTGAGCCCTACCGTGAAATCGCACTCGCCGCATCCGAAATGGGGTCACTTTCAGAAGTTTACGTTCTGGAAGGTGCTGTAATTGAAAGCGGCGCCGTTGTAGCGACGCTGGACTCTCAGATCCCGCGGGCCGCCATTGAAGTTGCACGGGCAAATATGTCGGCTCAGGGAGCTTTGAAGTCTGCCGAAGCTGATCTCAGGATGAAACGCAGTGAGCTGGAGAAACTGGATGGTCTTCGCGAACGAAGCCATGCCTCTCAGAATGAAGTTGACCGAATTCAAATGGAACTGACCCTTGCTGAAGCTCGACTTCTTGCTGTTCGTGAAGACCTTGAAGTCAGGCGGCTTGAGTTGAAGAGAATCGAAGTTCAACTCGAACAACGCCAGGTGCGATCACCCATCCGCGGTGTCGTAACAGAAGTTCTCAAAGACGCCGGTGAGTTCGTGTCTCCTTCGGATCCGGTCGTCGCCAGAATTGTGCAACTGGATCCGCTGCTCGTTGTGTTTTCCGTCCCTCTGACTGCCAGAAACCTGCTGAAACAAAACGATTCTGTGGAATTGCAGATCGGGGCTGAGCAACTCTCGGACATCGGGTTCGTTGAATACGTCTCCCCGGTTGCCGACGCTTCGAACTCATCAGTTCGCGTTAAGGTTCGTCTTCCCAATGACACCAGCCGGTGGCAGTCCGGAGAACGTGTCACTTTGAGGCTCGATTCGAAAACGAACCACAACTCTCCGGCCATCACAGAAGATGCGGTTGCTGGTCAGTCAAGGTAGTCTCCGATGCTGAATCTGCAAGGTGATCCGACAACCAGTGATTCTGAATTGCCATACCACTGGGCCGCTGCCGTCATGCGGCTTTCCTGCTGTCCCCCTGGACCTTCAACACTACAAGAAGAAACAAGTCGGATACTGCGGGCGTTCTGCGGGGCCGTCATTGTAAACTGGTATCACCTCCCCTGGTCCGCGGAACATGATTCAACGAGCGTCGAAAGTCTGTGTTGCCCAACGACAGGACTTCCGGATAAATACCGCGAAGCAATGAAACAGGCTGCAATTTGTGCTGTTCGAACAGGCTATCGAAAGACTTTGCCACTGGCAAACAACAGCAACCTGACAATCGTGGCCATGCCGTTGAAGTCGCCGGAATCCAGTTGTATCGTCGCGGTCCTCGAAGACTACAACAAGTTCCTCAACGGGAACATCGGTGAGCAGGGGCTCAAACAACTTGTTGACGCTGTTGAGGGCTGTTCACGCGAAGCTCTCAAAATCCAGTCACACGGGGCTCTCAAAATCCAGTCACACGGGGCTCCTAATAGCCTGGTGACGGGCGCCTCGGGCAATCGGACGCAGGGAAAGAAACATCTTTCATCTGACGTCACTGCTGCACCAAGTGAAACACTGGAACAGGCAGCGGATGAAGCACATCAACTGGCTGCTTTGATCGAAATCCTGAGTCGCGTTCAGGGTGAGGCCAATACCGAAGACGCCTGTGAACGACTGGCAGAACTCCTGCGAGAGCACTTTCAAGCAGCAGGCGTCTTTGTTTCCCTTACGAAACGCGGTACACGACTCGCCGAACTCAAGGGATCATCCTTAAAAGATGCCACACTGTCATCGGACAATCTCAGGCGAGTGACCGTTTCAGAACTGGTCGCTGGTGCTTTACAAGAGGCAATATCAAAAGACTCGATCTCGCAATGGCCGAATGAAGATCCTGTTGCCAGAGTCGCGATGCGGTCACATCAGGAACTGGCAGATCAGTACGAACAGGGAATTGTCATTTCATCCCCTATATCGACCCTGGACGGCACTCTCGTCGCAGCGATCGCAGTCATTCTTCTACCTGAGGGGCGAACTCGCGATCAGCACTTGCAGCAAGTGCATGCGACGCGATGCTTCATCAATGCTGCTTCTCAGCCGATCGCATCGTGCCTTGAGATCATTCAGCGACTGGCTGACAGTCGAATTCTGAACACAATTCGCTGGTGTCGCAAACAGTTTACAGTAAGACGTGTCCGCACAATCATCTCCGCAGTCGCCACAACTTCATTATTGCTGTTGATTCCGTTTCCATACAGAATCGATGCACACTGTGAGCTTCAACCGGTTGAACGCCGATACGTTGCTTCCCCGTTTGCGGGGTCACTCGAAGAATGCTATGTGGAACCAGGAGATCTTGTGGACGTTGATCAACTGCTCGCCCGAATGGATGGCCGAGAGGTCCGTTGGGAGCTCGCAGGTGTGAACGCCGACCTGCACAAAGCGACAAAAGAGCGTAATACCCATCTGAACACTCATCAGTTTGGCAGTGCCGAAATTGCTCGTCATGAAGTGGAACGGCTTCAGAATCGGACAGAGTTGCTGGAAACCCGGAATGCAGAGCTTGAGATTCGAACTCCGATCGCAGGAATCGTCGTTTCCGGCGACCATCACGAAAAGGAGGGTGTTGCTCTCGAAGTGGGACAGTCATTGTTCGAAATCGCACCACTGGAAGTGATGAATATTGAAGTCGGAGTTCCGGAAGATGATATTCGGCACGTTCGGCAAGGTATGGTGGTCCAGCTTCAGCTGAATGCGTTTCCTGAGACGATATTTGAGGCCGAAATTCTTCGCATTCATCCTCGAGCCGAGCTTCGAGATCAGGAGAATGTTTTCGTTTGCGATGCAGAGCTTGAGAACACCAGTCTGATACTCAGGCCCGGCATGCGAGGCACAGGAAAAGTGATAGCAGACCGACGCAGCCTGGGATGGATCCTGTTCCATAAGCCCGTCGCCTACTTTACTGCATGGATGGGGTGGTAGCATGCAGGGCAAGGCAGATCTCTCGACACTGGATGTTGCCGCCACGACTCTGAAAATCCATTCACATGTTCGATTTGTTCCTCAGGCCAGTGGAAGCGAACTGCTCTACCACGTGGAAAACCAGGAGACCGGGGAGTACTACCGCATTGGACACTCCGAATATGCATTTCTCTCAATCCTTGACGGGTCGTGCAGCTTTTCGCAGGCCGTAACGATCTCTTCCCGAGCACTCGGCAGTCGATCGTTGACTCAACAGGCAGCCCTGCGACTTTATCTTTGGGCGCTCGAGAAGAATCTGGGAGCGATCTCAGGTCAACCATCCTGCGGTTCGCTGAATTTGCATCGTTCCATACACCCGCAAGGTCAATCCAAAGCAGGTTTGAGTCTCTGGAATCCATTCTGGATTCGCATTCCGCTTGGGAAGCCGCAAAACCTGCTGACCCTGCTTCAGCCATGGTTCGGCTGGGTCTTTTCAGTCCCTTCAATGCTCTCCGCCCTGATTCCCGCAGGAATTGCTCTCTCGATCCTTAACAACAATCGAGAACGATTATCGTTCGCCGCTGAAAAAGTGTTCTCTGGCGACAATTGGTACTGGCTATTGCTCGCATGGATCGCACTGAAGCTGATCCATGAATTCTCTCATGGTATCGTTTGTCATCGATATGGCGGCACAGTTCGACAGATGGGAATAGTGCTTGCGATATTCACTCCAATGGCCTATGTCGATGCTTCGGCCTGCTGGGCGTTTCGATCTCGTTGGCAGCGAATCCACACGTCAGTCGCGGGAATCTACAGCGAACTCCTCATCGCATCATTTGCTGCAATTCTCTGGCACTATACACAGGACGAGACACTATCACACATTCTGTATAACGTCATCATTATGGCGGGTGTCTCTACCGTGGTCTTCAATCTGAACCCTCTGATGAAGTTTGATGGGTATTATGTTCTTTCAGATGTGATGAACATACCGAATCTGAGTACTCAGGGAACTCAGGCAGTTCAAAGCGTTTCAGGGCGTCTCTTGCTTGGTTTCAGCGTCCTGCCGACAAGACCAGGCAGAAAATCGTGGTTCTTACTGGCATACGGTTCCGCGGCGATACTTTGGCGAGTCCTTGTGTGTGTCACGCTCATACTGACAGCATCGGTGCTTTACCATGGTGCCGGAATTGTATTGGCAATCACAGGGATCGTCGTATGGTTTTGGCGGCCACTTGCAGGTGCATGGTCTGCGGTGCAGCGGATGCAGGATGAAGGGTCGCTCAGGATTCTTCGTGCCGGTACCGTTCTGTTCACGGGATTTAGTGCGTTCACTGCCGTATTGACATTACTGCCAGCGCCTGTACTGACTCAGGCTCCGGGAATTGTTGAATACACCGATGGTGAGATCATTCGTCCTCGTGTTTCCGGCTTTGTTCGCAGCGTATTTGTCAGCAACGGACAGTTTGTCAAAGCAGGCGACATCCTGCTTCAACTGCAGAACGATGAAGTTGTCAATGAGAGTCGAGATCTGCTCTATGCCATCCGCCAGGAAGAACTAAGACTTCAAACAGCCCGCCGCGAACACAAGTCATCGGCGATCAGTATCGCTGAATCAACGTTGAAATCGCTGCAACGGCGACAGCTTGAGACACAGAAGAACCTGAGTTCCCTCGATATCAAAGCATCTCGTGATGGCACAGTGATCGGACGAGACCTCGAACAACTCAGAGGACGCTTCGTCGAGCAGGGCGATCCGTTGATGACGGTAGGATCCGAGTCTCGTAAAGAGGTTCGCATCTCCATTCGACAGCAGGATCTGCCCGTCGCATCGACTCAGGTTGGAAATATGCTCAACGTTCGAGTAGGAACCCGATCGTCGCTGAAGGGCATATTCTCCCGAATCAATCCAGGTGCATCGAGAGATCTTCCGCATCCCGCCATGGCAGCTTCTGCCGGAGGTCCGTTGACGATCATAGACGACCCCGGCGATGAAGTACGTGATTCAGGTATGATTCTTGCTGAACATCGATTCCAGGGGGTCATTCAGCTTGACGAATCCGACTCATTGAAGGTTTTCTGCGGGGAACGCGCTCAAGCCGGTCTTGGCCATCCTCAGATTTCTCTCGGGCGATATCTCTACCGCGCGGGAAGGCACTGGGTCGAAGAAACCCTGAGGATCGCGGTCCACGGATAGTTGGTCATGCTGCTTCGATTGCCTCGGCCAGGCGATCATGCTTCAATTGGCCGAATTCATATCTCATGATTGGCCTCCAGCAGAGCGGAATCGATAATGAACACTGTTTCTTCTCAACTTGTGATCCTGCTTGGGATTGCTGTGACCTGTTCTCTCGCTGAAGCGGGGGAGAGTTCCGGAGTGGTTCTCCGCGAGTACTTCTACGATACGGCGCCGTACCCGGAATGCCATGCGTCAACGATTGAAGAAACCCCCAGAGGACTTGTGGCAGCTTGGTTCGGCGGAACAGAAGAAAAGCATCCGGATGTCGGTATCTGGGTGTCCCGTCAAATCAACGGGAAATGGACACAATCTGTTGAAGTTGCAAACGGAGTGCAGTACACACTTACTGATGGCACTGTTGTGCGACATCCAACGTGGAACCCGGTGCTGTTTCAGTACCCCGACGGACCGCTGATGCTGTATTACAAATGCGGACCAAGTCCTGATACCTGGTGGGGCATGGTAATGCAGTCCAGCGACTGCGGTGAATCGTGGACTTCGCCGGTACGACTTCCGGAACACATCGATGGCCCCGTCCGTAACAAACCTCTGTTATTGGCAAACGGAACGCTTCTTTGTGGAAGCAGCACCGAATATGACGGCTGGCGTGTCCATTTTGAATTGACGCGGGATCAGGGGAAGTCGTGGGAACGCACGCCCGTCGTCAATGACGGAAAGTCCGTGGGTGCCATTCAACCCACAATTTTGAAACATACTGATGGATCACTTCAGGCGCTCTGCAGAAATCAGAACGGAAATGGCAAAATTCTGTCAACAATTTCGCGTGACCTGGGCCGGTCCTGGAGCAATCTCGAGTCCATTGAACTCCCGAATCCGAATAGTGGAATTGACGCTGTAACACTGTCCGACGGTCAATTCCTGCTGGTCTACAATCATACAATACGTGGCGGTGAATCTCCGAAGGGACGCGAGTTACTGAATGTGGCTGTCAGCAAAGACGGTACTCACTGGAATGCAGTTGCAGTCCTGGAAAATACGCCACGTGGTGAGTTTTCGTATCCAGCCGTCATTCAGTCCCGGGACGGCAAGGTACACATCACCTATACCTGGCAGAGAAAGAAAATCGTTCACGTTGAAATGGATCCCCAACAATTCAAACCGATTCCAATTGTAAATGGAGAGTGGCCCGAACAGGTCTCGCAGTAATCGTGATGAAGCCGATCAAAGATTCGGTTTTCAACCGTTTGGCGCTCGACCGTTTTGCTCTCAGTGGTTCCGTCTATAAGTGTGGATTTACCAGTATCGTTGACCGGAAGAATTGATGTCAGACTTTATCACGCTTGCGCAGACCGGGGAGATACCGCAAGGACAGGGCCGGTGTTTTCCTGTAGGCGGAACGATGGTGGGAGTATTTTTTGACCAGGGAACATACTTTGCGATCAATGATTTCTGTCCTCATATGGGAGCTTCACTGTCTGAGGGCTATGTAGAAGATGGTCTTGTGATGTGTCCATGGCATGCCTGGCGATTCAGATTGTGTGACGGCACCTGGATGGACAATTCGAAGAGCGGAATTCGTTCGGCCAGTTACGAACTTCGCATTGTGGGAAGTGAAATTCAGCTTCGGGTTGATTCAGAAGGCAAGCCGTTGGCTCGTGAAATCGGATCCGCCTGAATCTTCCCGGATCGCCATTGTTCCCGCGTTTGCATTCGATATTGACGATGGTACACAGATATGAGTGATGGCTCCGATCGCGCTGAGTCCGACTGGCCAGTTTCCGACCCGGAGATTCTGGACGTTCTGCAGCGCGCGTGGGCTGATGGAAGCTGGGGGCGGTATCACGGTCCACACTGTGTGGGGCTGATCAGCGATCTCTCGGACTTCTATGACATCTCGCATATGTTGCTCTGCAGCAGCGGGACCGCTGCTGTGGAACTCGCCCTGCGTGCGTGCGGAGTCACTCCGGGTGATGAAGTGATTCTCTGCGGTTATGACTTTAAGTCGAATCTGATAAATGTTTTGACCACAGGGGCAATTCCGGTACTGGTAGATTCACTCCCGGAAAAGCCGGTGATTGATCCTTCAAAGATTGAATTGGCTCTCTCAGACAGGACTCGCTGTATCATTGCCTCACATCTGCATGGATGTATGGCATCGATACGGGATCTCCGGGAGATTGCATCAGCTCGTGGTATTCTGGTCATTGAAGATGCCTGCCAGACTCCAGGAGCAATGATTGGGGGCTGTCGTGCTGGTACGCTTGGCGACATTGGTGTTCTGAGCTTCGGAGGCAGCAAACTTCTGACTGCTGGACGTGGAGGGGCTGTGATGACACACGACTCACAGCTCGCCCAGCGAATGCGGCTCTATGTTCAGCGAGGAAACGATGCCTATCCGCTTTCAGAGCTGCAGGCAGCAGTCCTTCGGCCACAGCTTCGCAAGCTGGATCGTTACGAAGCGATGCGACGTGACGCTGTTCGACGGATTTGTGATCGAATGACTACCTGTCGTGGCCTGCGATGTCTGTCCCACCCGTTATGCCAGACAAGCGGCTCATCCGGCGAATCCGCCCTGCCGGCTCTGGCTTCATATTACAAAGTGCCTTTCCTTGTAGTGGATGCGCAGGACAGGTCGCGTCTCGAGCAGCTTTCAGGCCTGATGCGACAACGAATGATCCCGCTCGATCCGGCGTTTCCGGCCTTACATCTGACCCACAGTCGTCGGAGATTTCGAATTGCGAGTGAACTGTCCGGCGCAGAGCAGTTGCATCAGCAACTGATGGTGATGCACCATCCTGTATTGCTGGAGTCTTCTGAACGACTGGATGCCATGGCCGCCGAGATTGTTCAGATTATGGGGTCCGTATAACGAGCAGTCGGGGTTCTGTCATATCTTCAATCGCATTGCGAACCCCTTCACGCCCCAGACCGCTTTCCTTAACGCCGCCGTAAGGCATGTTGTCTACGCGCCACGACGGAACATCTCCAACAATCACTCCGCCGACTTCGAGTTCATCCCAGGCCATCTGCATGTGATACAGGTTGTTTGTAAAGACCCCGGCCTGAAGTCCGAATCGTGACCGATTCACTTCACGAATGGCTTCTCGAAAATCATCGAAGGGCTGTAAAACTGCGACTGGTCCAAAGACTTCGTTATTTGAGATTTTTGCCTCAGGCGGAACATTCTCAAGCAGTGTAGGGGTGAGGAATGACCCAAGAAGCACCCCACCACATAACAGGCGAGCGCCACCATCTACTGCTTCTTCGATCCAATCGTCAACACGGAAGGCTTCTGCTTCATCGATCAATGCGCCAAATTGTGTTGTGTCATCCAGAGGATTACCAAAGATGAGGCGATTCGCTGCGTCCACCAGCCGTTGACGCAGTTCTGCATAGATTGAGCGGTGAATCAGGATTCTCTGAACACTGATGCAGCTTTGACCCGCCTGATAGAATGCTCCGAAGATCAAACGGCTCGTCACATCGTCGAGATTTGCGCCTTCATCGACGATACATGCCGCGTTTCCTCCGAGTTCAAGAACTACTTTCTTACGTCCCGACCTTGCCTTGATGTCCCAACCTGCAGCAGGAGACCCGGTAAAACTCAGCAACTGAATTCGATCATCTTCAATGAGCGGGTTGGCGACCGATCTCTCGCAGGGCAGGATTGAGAATGCCGATGGGGGCAGGTCAGTGCCGCCAAGAATTTCACCCAGAATCAATGCGCTGACAGGAGTCCTTGACGCCGGTTTCAAAATGAAAGGACAGCCAGCAGCGATGGCGGGCGCCACCTTATGGGCAGCAAGATTTAATGGGAAGTTAAACGGAGAGATCAGTGTACAGACCCCGATTGGTACGCGCTGAGTCATACCGCGATACCCTCGTGCTCGTGCCGAAATCTCCAGATTCAGGACCTCCCCATGAATTCGAACCGCCTCCTCGGACGCGATCCGAAACGTATCGATGAGTCGCGTGACCTCGCTTCGAGCATCACGAATAATCTTACCGGCCTCAATGCACAGACAATGCGCGAGTTCTTCACGGCGAAGTTCGAATTGAGCAATGCACTGATTGAGGATGTGTTGACGTTCGTAAGGCCTGATGGCTCTCATCACTTCCCGTGCACCGTGTGCCGTTGCGATTGCCTTCTCGATCAGGTCACTGGTTGCAACGGAGACTCGGCAGGCAGTCCTGCGAGTAATCTTGTGCTGAACATCAAGATAAGATCCGCTGTCAACAGGTTGACCGCCGAGGTACAAAGGATAAAGAGATTCCATGGCAGAATTAGTCTCCGGAAGTCATCCGATGACAGGAACTCGAGGCCTGACTGTGCATGCAGCAGGTGTGGACCTGTCTCCGGCGGCATTTTCTCGCGGCAGCCAGAGTGCCGTCCAGTCGGCCCAGGGCATTTGAGTATCTGAGAATACGACGAGACTGCGTTCCGTGGGCACGATACCATAAATCGCGGCCTCTGATGCTGGGACCGGTCGAACATGAATCCGCCGATGCAGGTCCACCGTGATCTCCCGGTGAAACAGACCTGAAGGCCAGATTGCAAGCCCCTCGGCGTTGATGTCATATTGATGGTTGAATACCAGATGTCTGCGAAGCTGTTCTCGGACCAGATCGATGCCGCACTTACGGTAGAACCCCGCGAGTGCGTGCGCAAATGACAGATTCTGCTCAGATGATGCGAAGTCACTCCAGCCTCGCTGTGCAATGCACGCGACGATCCAGCCGCTTTGTTCCTGCATCAGAAGAATCATGGGAGCTTCTGCAACATGATCGCAGTGAATATCCAGCTGGATGCTGTTCGACGCCACGTGGACTCGCCCGCACCTGAGTCCGGCGGATGACCAGCACGGAACTAGCTGAAGCAGGTGGATGAGCTCCCGCTCCACAAACCTGCGGACATCTCGCTGAACATGTTCCAGCCGACTTCGCTGAGTTCGTCGCGTGCGATATCGTTTCAGTGAGGCTGGACTGAGTTCCAGACGACGAAGCCTGCGAAAGAGTTTCGGAAATGTTCCCGAATGAAACCCTGGACGCATCAGCCGCGGTACGGTTTCTCCATGCCCCCCGACAATCACGGGACGAAGGAAGACCTGCCGATTGGATGAATAGAGTCGCCAGTTCTCTTTGAGCTCCCACACCAGAAATCCAAAAATGCCCGGTAGGAAAAACACATTAAACCCTGTGACAACACCGGCAAGCCATATCCCGAGATACGGCTCCATCGTATCAACCATAATTTTTCCGATGATCGTAATCACTGGAAAGAAAATCTTGTGCGCGACAGTGACGACGGGGAAATGCTTTACAGGGTGGAGCGTTGGCTCAATAAGCAAGTTGATGTATACGCGGATCAGAAAGGCAACAAACGACCAAAGGACTCCAACAACAGCTTTAACAATCACTGTCACCCAGCTCTCACCGCTATGAAACCTCAACCACTCATCGACGGCGTACAGCAGGCGCTCGATCAGTCCCAGAATCGTCTTGAACAGATCCATAATTGAATCGATCAATGCAATCACAAATCTGGCCGTCAGATTGTGCCACATATGCCCCAGCCACTCTTGTGTCAGCTCCTCAGCGTCCCGGCCCAGACGCGAATTCAGAGCAAAACTCAAAAGCACACCGATTGCAAGAACCCACCACTGCGCCAGCGGCTGAAGCCACAACAGCTTCGGAACTCCAACGCAACCAATCCACGAAAGCAGAAACGGGTTAATCACTACACGTCGCAGGCGAACAAAAAGCCTGCTCTTCCAGATGCGATGAATAAGAGGGAGTCGCATGATCCTCAATGGAATATCAACCACCACTCCGCGGAAGTACCTCCACGCGATTTTTAATCCTCGCAGAACCAGACTTCTGAAACTCCCAAGGTGAATCAGTCCCAGAAGAAGAAAACCAATGGTCAACACCAGTGGCAGAGAATCAACTAAAGAAAACGAATGGTGCGCAGAAGTGTCGGAAGCGACTGTTCCAGCCTGCGTTCCCTGCACATCGGTCGTCGGAGTTGCCGACTTAACGGCTGACGCCGTCGTCCCGGAACTCCCTGCCGTCTGCTGCACTTCAGCCTGCCCGTTTTGCGATGACTCGCTCAGAGCAGAATCTTTTTGTATCGGCGGGCTTTGGGCCGGTTCGTTTGGCGTTGGTTCGTTTGGCGTTGGTTCAGCCGCCGAACCCAGGGCATCGGAATTCGCGTCGGTTTCCGAGAGCAAACCGGATACATCGTCGAGTGACTTTGTTCGTGCCTCAGCGATCACATCAGTTTTGGGAGCATTAAGGCCCGAAATGACGTGCACGAGGTGCTGAACGCCGGCAACGACGACAATCGCGCCACCGAATGGAATGATGACAAACAGTGACGCGAATCGCCCTGGGCGAGTCCCAAAGAACAGGGAACTGACAATCTGTAACCAACGCAGGTAAAATTCACCTCGACGATAGACACCGTCCAGAGCAACGTCGAGTCGGTCGTCAGCTCGCAGTAGATGGTCCCCGAGGATCAGTTCTTTCGGATGCTTCAGGTCGGGGAGTTTCAGGTCGTTTCGGCTAATGGCATCTCGCAGGTATCCCATGGTGAGGTAACCTCGTTCGACGATGCAGTCGAGCGAATCCTCGATCAGTTTGTCGAACGCAACCTGTTCAGGAATATTGTCCGGCTTCAGTCCCACGTCAATCAGAGTGCTGGCCACCGCGGGCCGCATTCGATTTCGCATCTGAACTTCCGCCAGCTGAGCTGCTTCATGAAGCAGGCCATCAAGGCGCTCTCTCTCCACCCCACTCAGCGTAACGCTCGCAAGTCGAGCCGCAGAGCTTGCAAGGTACTTCGCCATCATCACTTCACGAAGGCTGTTTAATGGTCTTCGCAGTGGACGGCGGCCTCGACTCACGATCCACTTTACCAGGTCAACTTTGTATGTTACGCGTTCGTGAGCCAGGCACACCTTCTGGAGGTCGTAGAGCAGACGCTTGTCTGCGTTCCAGAATCCATGAATGGAATTCGTTGCCAGTTCACTCAGGCAGGAGGCCCAGTTCGGCAGCTCATCTTCCGGAAAGTTCAGTGCTTTTCTGAGTCGCTCCGTCAAAAGCATCACATCGGAGAGCGCCTTCTCTCGTGCCTGCCGGCGATTCTCGTCGCTCGTCGCGGCAGCCGCTGCTCGCATGGCGGACACCATCGCTCCAACCGTGTTTCCAATTTCATTCGCTCGATCTCGTCGTCTGAGATGTCGAGAAAATGCGCGGTCGGATTGTTTGAGGCCGATACCGAGTGTCCAGTTATGCCGAGTGCTCGTCAGCTGAATCTCATCGCGGGAGATTCCCGGGGTCAAGTCCGGAACCGGGGCCGCGTACAGGCGAGTTTGCTGGTAGATTGCTTCCGGATCAAGGTCTGCACTGACGACCGGCGTCACATGCTCACGTCCTGCCAGAGATGGAAACCAGACCGGGATTTGGTCAGGCGCAAACTTCTGAAGCTCAAGCCAGGTCGCGACAAACTCTCCATACGCAGCAACGCGACTTTCAGAATCGAAGAGTCGATGCTCGGCTTTCAACACAAAATGTGCTTCATCAAATTCAACCTGACCAACGTCTGCGATTCGCTTCTGAATCTCGGCTCGTGTCAGTGTTGTCGAATTTGCCCGAACCAGCGTTCGGTCGATAGTTGCATGATAGAGTCGCCTCCAGACAAACTGCATCAGTTCCTGAACAGGGCGATTCTGAAGCTCCGACTCGTCCGGAAGTGCAATCAGGATGCAAAGTGGCGGAATCTCATGAAACGTTGACAGCCCGAGTTCATCCGGATGTGCCAGCTCTCGAACACTGGCAGATGCTACGACGAGACTTTCTGAATGGGGCAGAGAAGTTGCCAGTCGCGCATACCCAAACATCTCTCGAATCATGCGACGAATTACACGCGGCTCAACCAGAAACGCGCCTGGATCTGAGGCCGAGAGTGCCCTCCGAAGTTCCGTGATTCGATTTTGCCCGTCCATGTATCCTTCGTATCCGGTTTTGGCCGATTTGTGCTTTCGTCGTTTTCACCTGAATGCCCGGAATTCTGGTCACAAGTGTGTGACCTGTGATTCGAGTCAATCCAGCGATTCTTCGGAAATCTAACGGACCAGTGCCCCGGACAGAAGTCAGGTGCAGGCTGGTCCGTAGTCGGTTCATCCGTTTTCGGTTGGACGGGTCTGGTTCAACGACCGCCTACATCTCGAAGTAATGCTCGTCGTCAGGCTCCATCCTTGCCCTTCGTATCGCACGTGCCTCGTCATCCATTGGAGCTGCCGTGCTGGCTTTCTCAACTTCGGGATGTGGAGTCTGACCGGGATTTTCGTGCCTGCCGAATGATAACGCTTTGAGCGTGGATTCGGCCTGCTTCAATAGATCGTCTTCCGTAGATTCTCTTGAATCAACCCGATGATCAGTGGTTGCCTGCGACCCGTGGCCGGACAATTCGTCAATCTGTGTCCTCTCCGGTTGAACTGAGGACGATGCCCCTCGCTTCTCCGATTGTACGATTCCTTTGAAACGATTCTTTACGCTCCGGAGTTTCCGTGCCAGCTCAAGGCCGGCCAGAATCGCAGCGATCAATGTACCCCATGCGAAGATTGGCTGATCAAGAACCCCAACCAGATGACCGATCAGTGACGCGACACTCAATACAGCCAGCACAACAACAAATGCAATGCGTCCGTTGATGCTGTGCCGTTCCTGGCGAATCGCATGAGAAGCCAGAGCACTCTCAACGCTGTGTGCAGAGACTTCTCGGAACGAATCCATGTTCTCTCGAAGCTTCGCTCGGTCAAGTTTCGGGCGAGGCTTTGGAATTTCGCCGTTTCCGCCGGAACCGCTATCGCCTCTGCTGGATGATTCAGCATCTCCAAAACTCATTCCGTTTGCCATGTACTGGTCAATGAATGACTTCGGCTGATGTTTCTTTTCAGGTTCCGACTTATTGCCCTTCTTCAGTTCCAGCGGCAACGTATTCCCAGCTCCCTGACGACTTCGAGCAAGGAGTTTCTCCATGTAGTTCGCAACAAAGTCCGTCGAATCGTCCTCTTCCGTCTTGCTCTCTGCATCCTGCGGGACGGGAGGCGGTTCCACTGGAAGAATCGCTTCAGCACCAAACTTTAAAGCAATCCCCGGTTCCGTTCCTGGAGCAGACGGTTCCATCGGATCAACGGGCGCCACTGGAACCGGCGGTGGTGTTGGCTGAGATAGTTTTCGACTTCGGCTTCGAATCCCAAACAGGCTTGCCAGCTCAGATCGCAAGTCGATCGCTGCCGTTCCGTCTTCTTCCGTTGACTCAGCAGCCGGTGCAATCGGTTTAGACACTTTGGCTTCTTCACTCTTCATTCGGGCCGGAAACGCGGCCGCGTTTACATCGGTCCTCGCCAGAAGCCCGCGATCCTCGTAGTCCCCCTCATCGTAGCCAGCCCTGGCTGACTCACTCTTCGTGAGTTCCGGCTCAGGCTTCAGCCATGGTACAGGCGTCTGCTGAAGCGACAACTGAAGTTCAGCCCGAGCAAGTTCCAGCTGCTGTCGCGCTTCCAGCATCTGCCGTCGCTGGTTCTCCAGTTCATTCTCTGCCTGCTCGATGCGTTGAGCTCGAACCTGAATTTCATCTTCTCGTCGATCCAGCAGGTCTGCTCGACTATCGAGTTCCTGATTTCGAATACGAGCAGATTCAGGATCAACGACTGCCCCTAGCTCCGACTGTTCACTTTGAATCTGTTCACTTCGAGCCTGTATCTCTTCGATCCGCTCCATCAGCCGCTGAATGAGTTCATCGCGCTGCTCCAGTTCTCTTCGAAGTGAGTTCGCCGATTCTTCTGCCGACACTGAATCGGTGCTTGACAACTCAGTGTGCTGTCGCAGCTCGTCGTCTTTCTCCCATAGCCGGCGTTCGAGATCTTCCTGTCGAGTACGGGATTCCGATACCACACTCTCAAGCTCCGTTCGCAGGCTCTCTACCTGAGCCAGCAGTTCTGTTTCATCGAACGAAGGAGTACCCATTGATGTCCTGGCATCAGACATAACTGATGTTCTGGCATCAGACATATCGGTTTCTGAATCGTACAAGTCACCTTCAGAAGAAGCAGATCGATTAATTAAAGACTCGGTCAACTGTGCCTCAAGCTCTCCTATTCGAGTCTGCAGAGTTGCAACCTCGTTCCGGAGATTTTCGGCGGCTTCTCGGTCTTCGCGAGCGGACTCAACTTCGCTGCGAATACTGTCGTACGTTTCACTTAGAGATTTGACTGCTTCCAGCAGTACATCCCGTTCAGCGGCCAGTGACGATCTTACCGAAGCAACTTCGTTAAGTTCCGCTTCAAGGGACTGACAGCGATCCTCGAGAGCTGAAAGGCGAGCTATGTCAGCTGCGTTCTGATCTGTATTACTAATTGCGGTCTCTGCCGCTCTTGCTGCAATTCCTGCAGCTTCTAACTGCTGCTGGAGCGATTCGTTTTCACTGCGAATCATCACGTGTTCTGACTGCAGGCTCTCGAGTTTGATTTGAGAATTCTCGAGAGCAGAAATTGCGTTCTTCAGCTCCGTCTCAATGTTTGAACGCGATTCGTGCGATTCATCAGCCAAAGCACGATAGCGACTCGCCTCAGACACAAGCTGCTGCTGGACATCACACAGAGCTGCAATCTCAGTACTCAACCGAGAATGCTCTGTACTCAACTGCGAATTTTCGGCAGCAAGAGCAGACTTCTCTGCGAGCAGTGATGAACGCTCAGAGGCAACTTCTCTAAGCTCTCCTTCCAGGGTATGGCAGCGGGTCTCGAGGGTAGAAAGCCGAGCCATGTCAGCGGCATTCTGACCAGCCTCAATGACTGCCGCCTCTGCCGCAATTCTGGCCAGGTTTGCTGCTTCCAACTGCTGTTGCAGCGATTCATTTTCACTGTTCATCAACATCAGCTTAGACTGCAGACTCTCCAGTTTGATTTGAGAGCTCTCCAGAGCAGAATGTGCATCCAGAAGTTCTGCGGCGGTATTCGAAAGCGATTCATGCGCTTCCTCGGCCGAAACGCGATGACGGCTGATTTCGGACACCAATTGCTGATGAGCATCGGACAGAGCTGAATACTCTGCGGTGAGCCGGGAATGTTCAGCTGCGAGAGCCGAACGCTCTGCGACCAGTAACTTACGCTCAGAAGCAAGTTCGTCCAGTTCTGCCTCAAGAGACTGATAACGAGCATCAAGGGCCGAAAGGCGTGCGATGTCCTGAGCGTTCTGTTCGACATTCTGCTCAGCGTCAAGCACGGCGGCTTCTGCCGCAATTTTGGCCAGTTTCGCAGCTTCCAGTTCCAGTTGCAGTGATTCGTTCTCGCTGCTGATCAGCCTGATCTCTGACTGCAGACTCTCCAGTTTGATCTGAGAATTCTCAAGAGCAGCATGTGCATTCTGCAGTTCAGCTTCAGTATTTGAGAGTGATTCGTGCGTCTCTTCTGCCGAAGCTCGATAGCGATCCAGATCCGACACAAGCTGCTGATGAGCTTCTGATGCTCTGAAGAGCTCCGAACGAAGATTCTCGACGTCGACCAGATATGCCTCTGATGCACTTCTGCCCGTCGTCAGGATTCGATCGCGATCCGTTCGCAGTGTTTCGTTCTCCGCGTGAGCGAGAATTAGTCGGTCGCTGAGAGAACGCAGTTCTGA
The DNA here is from genome assembly GCA_016795105.1 of Planctomyces sp. Lineage (GTDB taxonomy): Bacteria > Planctomycetota > Planctomycetia > Planctomycetales > Planctomycetaceae > F1-80-MAGs062. The sequence goes on along the minus strand of JAEUIH010000066.1, from coordinate 1,512 downwards.
CGACATTGAATTTACATGATCATTGCTCGACTCCTCGATCGCTTCACGTTCTTTGCGCAGCGTTTCAATTTCAAACTCTGCGTTGAGCATTGAGGCTCGGAGGGTTTCGATCTCCGACTGAGCTTCTTCAGCCTTTGCTGCGAGCTGGGCGATCAGTTCGTCGCGTTCCAAAGAAACGAAGGAAAGCCGATCCTCGCAGGCAGAGAGTGACTGAGTGAGTCGTTCCAGTTCCGTGGCCTGAGCCTTTAAATGTTCATTCGACTGCGACAACATCGATTCGCGTTCGTAGCGAAGATTCTGAATCTCACTTCGAGTCTCCTCCATATGCTGATTCAGCCGGAGAATCTCATCAGATTGAGACTGTGTTAACTCCGTACTCGAAGCTATCAACAGGTCTCGTTCTGCCTGAAACGCAAAGAACTCCGATCGCGATTTCTCGATGGACTCGGTCAAACGGTCGAGTTCCTCAGCATGACACTCTGTGGCCAGTCTGTTTTGTTCTCGCAACTCGTCCCGCTCTATACGCAGTTCGTCAATCGCAACCTCTGCGTCAGCAAGTCGTGCATGCTTGAGATCCAGTTCAACCTCAATTGACTCGAGCTGATCGCGCAGCTTTGAGATTTCTTTGTGCAGTTCAGCTGTTTGAATGTTGGAGGCGTGAAGCTGTTCGGCCGCTGACTTTGCCAGCCGATCATATTCAACAGACATCCGGTCTGCACGATTCCGGCAGTGATCTTTGAAGGCAATGATCCTCTGATGAGTCTCCTGAGAACGACGCTCGAGTTCCTGCCCAACTTGAGTGAGCTCTGCCTGAGTCTGCTCACAGACCGCAAGAGATGCTTCAACGTCTGAAACTCGGTCTGTAAGCTCGATTTCGCGATCAGCCAGTTCGTTCAGGCGTTCGTCAATCTCAGACTCTCGAGTCATCAACTCTGCGTGGCGGCGGCAAAGCTCTGCATCTCGGGCGACTAGCTCCGCATCGCGGGTGGCCAATTCAGCATCGCGAGCTTTCTGTTCTGCACTTCGAGCGGACAGAGTTTCTTCAAACGTCAACAGGTCTGCATGACGGTTAGACAATGCCGAATCTCGTGCTGAAACTTCAGCATCACGAGCTGCCAATTCAGCGTCACGCGTTTCCTGTTCTGCACTTCGAGCGGACAGTATCTCTTCAAACGCCACCAGTTCTGCATGACGGTTCGACACTGCCGAATCTCGTGCTGTCACTTCAGCATCACGAGCTGCAAGCTCCGCATCGCGGGCAGCCAATTCTGTATCACGAGCTGCCAATTCAGCGTCACGCGTTTCCTGTTCTGTACTTCGAGCTGATAGTGCCTCTTCAAACGTCACCAGTTCTGCATGACGGTTCGACACTGCCGACTCTCGCGCTGAAACTTCAGCATCACGAGCTGCCAATTCAGCGTCACGCGTTTCCTGTTCTGCACTTCGAGCGGACAGTGTCTCTTCAAACGTCACCAGTTCTGCATGACGGTTCGACACTGCCGAATCTCGTGC
>JAEUIH010000065.1 GCA_016795105.1 Planctomyces sp. | reverse complement strand
ATCACCAAGGCGCGCTGATCCACCGGATGAGGCCCACTGACCGACGATGCTGTTCAATACGCTTGAATTCGCGCTTTTCTACCCGCTCGTGTTCGTGCTTTATTGGTTCGTGACGCGCCGTTCGCTCCGGCTGCAGAACATCATGCTGCTGGTGGCCAGCTATTACTTCTACGGGCGTTGGGACTGGCGTTTCATGTTCCTGCTGATCTTCTCGACGTTCCTGGACTACTTCTCCGGTCTGCAGATCCATCAGGTCACCATCCGCACCCCCTTTGAATACCACTCGGGACGTTCGTCCACGATTGATGAACACATCCGCGTCGTCGCCGCCGGTGAACGTGATTCCCTGGTCGACCAGCAGTGCTGGATTATCACCGTCCTGCCATTCCACGATGGCCAGAACTTCATTGATGAACAGATCACTGCCTCCATCTCCGTCAAAACGGACTTTCGTGATTCGGCCGGTCTGGTTTCGGAACAGATCCGCATCGGAACCCCCATCGAAGATCACTCGGGACACGCGACCACGATTCACAAACACGTCTGCGTCGTCGCCACCGCTGAACGTCAGGCCGGCATCGAGCTGCAGCAGCGGGTCATCGCCCGCCAGCCATTCGATCGTCGCCGAGTAATCATTGAGGAACTGATCCGGGCCGTCATCTCCATCGAAGCGAACTCGAGAGATTCGTCCGGACAGATTCTGAAACACGTCAGCATCCGAACCTCCATCAAAGATCACACGGGAGACTCGACCGCGATTCACAAACACATCCGCATCGCCCCCACCGATGAATTCCAGTCCCTGATCCACAAGCAGTGTCGGATCGTCATCGGCCTGCCATTCGATGAATGCGAATTCTTCGTTGATGAACTGATCGATGCCGTCGTCGCCGTCGAAGCGGACTTTGGCGATGCGGCCCGACAGATTCTGAAACAGATCGGCATCCGACCCTCCATCAAAAATCACACGCGACACCCGCCCGCGGTTGCTGAACACATCCGCGTCATCGCCACCGTGGAAATCCAGCAGACCGACGACCTCTCCAAACGCATCGACTCGCAATTCATCCGGCCCACCATCTCCATCGAAGCGAATTCGAGCCACCCGGACCCCGCGTGTCGTCAGCACATCCGCGTCGTCTCCGCCGCCAAAGGTCGCGTCAGTGATGTCGTCTTTTGTGAAGAACGCATCCGCACCGCGACCGCCGAACACCGTGGAGTTTGAAGCACCGGTCAGCGAGTCTCCAAAATGACTGCCCACCAGTGTCCGGAAAACACCCAGTGCCGCGACAAAGTGTTCGTCCGGTTCCACACTCTCCGGGGCCACGTCCTGAGCAACAATTCCTGTGCCTCGGTCGACCGTCAGATCCAGATCAAACGTAATCCCGTTCGTCTGAGTGATCTCTGAACCGGCCAGAGAAAAGTTCAGAGTATTCAGCCCCACACTGTCAAACGCCATCAGCGTACTGTTCGGAATCAAGAAGATCTCATCGTCACCACCCATGTTGGGCGTGATGCTCAGAGTATTGCGAGGATCTGAGACCGGTAGATTCAGCGAATCATTGCCCCAGCCGAGAATTACCGTATCGCTCCCCGATCCGTCAAACAGCAAATCGTCGCCCTCACCACCGTACAAAATGACGTGCAGACCGGTTGCTGTAATACCGCTTGCATCAAGAATGTCATCGCCACCCAGGCCGAGTACGAGTATTGAGGTAAAACCACTCGGAAAGCTGCTATCGACGATTGTCAGAATGTCGGGCCCGGTGGAGCCCACGATCAGGACGGAAGAGACCGTTGTCACTCCGCCATCACCGTCATCGGCTGCAGCAGTGAGGATCAAAGGGGCGGAGCCAGATGGAATTGTGGCTGGATCGATTTGTATTTCCGTTGCGGATCGACTGACAAATGGCACAGCGACGCCGTTTTTGGTGAGTATCCAGGAGTAAGCGAGTTCGTTTTCATCCGGCGGGCTAACATCCTGGCCGACAACTCGAAAGACAGCATGACTTGTGGATGAATCGACGATTGGCAACACACGCAGCGTGGGGGCCACATTTTGGACGAGGAGTGACAAAGCACGAGTCGTTGTCTGCGTGCCATCATTGACGCTGACTACAACGGAGTACAGGTTATTGGCTGTGAGTGGATCATCAAGATAGCGATGCTTAGCTGTGTAGCGACGATTCGCACGATCCACGTCTGCCAGAGAGGATGTGCCATCGCCCCAGTTAACCGTGACAGTGAAGTGGTCATCAGGGCCCGGGTCCGTTAAGGATCCGGAGAGTACAACTTCGTCACCTTCGTAGATCGGTAATGCTGGCGACACGAGAATTGGTGCCAGAACGGGAGCGACGTTGCGAACAGTAATTTCTTTGACGGCGACTGCTTCGTTACCGGGAGTAGTATCTCGATCCGACACTGTTACTGAAAGTTGGAACACTCCATCCTGCAGATAGCGATGAGACAGAAATGGAAGAAACGTCTCGACGTCACTCGAATGGAGCACCAGCCTGGCTTCAGGGCTGCCATCTCCCCAGTTCACAATCGCGGTGTGTGATTCAATTCCCTGATCCAGAAAGAAGGCGAACGCAGCAACTGTTTCGCCTTCATTGATTGTCTCGCTGCTGAGAATAATCGGTGGCTGCCCAACACCGACTTCATTGAAGTAGGGCAGCAGATTGCGGACTTCGATCTGCAGTGTTGAATGCACGGGATTGAGCGGGTCGTCATCATCGGCTACCTCTGCGGTAATCGTATAGACAGAACCGTCAGCCGGATTATCCAGATAGATGTGGGACAGTGAGAATTCCCTCAGTGAGCCATTCTGTACAATCTGATCAACTTGCACTTTCTCATTCGGCGACCCATCGCCCCAATTGATGTAGATCAAATGTGTGTCGAGCAAACCGGGGTCATTGAAGATGCCGGTCAGTGTGACAAGGCCTCCTTCATCGATAGCATAGTGATCAAGGGCAATCACCGGTGGCGACGGCAGGACGTTGTCCACTTCAACCAGAAACACGGGTGTCGCGGAGGCAGCCCCGAATTCATCGCGTACGGTAACAACAACTCGATAGAGATTCGCATCGGCTCGCGAGACTCCATCATCGTCGTACCGATGAGTCAGGGCGAATGAACGAGTTCCAGGCGTAATTGATTCTGGTAATACAGGAGTGCCATCACCCCAATCAACTTCAATCGTGTGGGCATCTCGTGCTCCCAGGTCAACGAATGTCCCGTTCAGGGTCACCGTTTCGCCTTCGCGGATTCGTTTGGTGAGTTCGACTTCGTTGAAAGCTATTTCGGGAGGCGTATTTTGCACGACGACCTGGAACGAGTCTGTTCCGAGGTTTCCCTCCGGCGTACTGTCATCTAAGACACTTACAGTGACCGTGTAATTCCCGGCCTTCTGATACACATGATCCAGCAGCATGGTTCGGTTGTCACGCCGGTAGTCCAGCGGCTGCTTTCCGGATCCGTCGCCATAATCGACCAGCACTTCAAACGCGGACGAGTCTTCATCTCGAAAGCTGACTGTTCGCTGGACTGTGTCCCCTGTAAACAGTTGCACGCTACCGCCGGCATTCACAATTGGTGCAAGGGAACTGAGCACGCTGCCAATCGGGATGATGTTGGAGAACTCGGAAGCCAAAGGTACGGATGAACCAGAATTGAACTGCACAAGGGTGAGGTTGTCTTCGACGACCGCAGTGATCAGAGTTCCTGTGTCAAATCCAGGCTCAAGAGGGATACGAAATCGGAATTCACCAGGAGCAGGATTCAGGTCTGTCAGGAATTCAGGATCCCAGGACGTCGGTCCTCCATCCGGTGCTGCGCGATGTCCGAGACGCGTCTCTCCCTGGCCACGTCCCGACGGAGTCGGACGTGTTGCATAGAACTGAATGGGAACAGACGGCTGATTTGCGAAGTTCAGGAGTTTCAGTGGCGTTTGCGTACCCGAAACTTCAATGTATCCGTCGATGATGTTTGCTGACTCAAGGACTGGAGCATTTGTATGAACTCGACCATCATCGATTGGATCGAGGTCGGCCGGGTCTGCATTTGGCGATGGTCCAGCCGTGCCCAGGTCAATTGCGAGACCAGTATTTCCAAAGAAAGTGTTTCTCAAGAACGAGGTTCGATTGGAATTTACTCCGGCAACTCGGACCCCCGCGCCCCGATTCCAGGCAATTGTGGAGTTAATCACTTCAACTCTTGAATTCGCCCCGTCAAGGAACACTCCATCACCACCTGTGATTCCCATTCCATTTGGAAGCGGATCGACTGCATTTGAAGCGGTGCCAATCAGTGCAGAAATGATGTACGAGGCCGACGTGCTGGAGCCATCGATGCTGATTCCGCGTCCCGAATTGCCACTTACCAGACCCTGTATTGATATAATGATCTCGAAGTTCGGGATTTCTTCGGTCAGAACTTCCACACCAGTGCCATTGGGAATTGGGTATTGTCCAGTAGCATCGGTGCCAACCTGGACATCGAAGCCTATGCCTGCAAATGCAGTTCGCTGGAAATCCTCAGTCAAAAACGCTCGATCATTGATGATCCGAATCCCGGCTTCGATGTTGCCACTGAACAGGCCGGCGATCGGCGCAATTGAGCGGCCATTCCTGAGTAAGAGACCGACTCGATTCGGGATGCCTATTGAACCTGCAGCATTGGTGCCAATGCGATTTTGAAAACCTCCAACAGCCTGCATTTCAAATCGAACATCTTCCAGGAATACTCCAACATCGTTACCTGAAACCGTATTCGCCGTCAGCCAAATCGCAGGAAGGCTGTTCGGAAAGGAGTCCGAATCAACAATTCCTATGCCACTTGCATAGATACCAAATGGTCCATTGGACAATGCATGATTACCAGATGCGGAAACACCTATCAGGTTCTCATCCAATCGGACGATCGGGTTGAAAGCGGAAAGGTCATTCGTGCGTACGTCAACAACTCGAACACCTCCCGAAACATTTCCGGAGATCACATTCTTCGCCAACTGCACATCCGTTAAGTAGGATTGTTCGGTCTGTTCAACGAATACTCCATATCGCTGATTTCCGAGAGCGAGTTCCCCTGAAACATCGGCTCCAATATGCATTCCAGTGAGCAGAACGCTTCCCTCGTTATGCAGAACGCGAATTCCGTCACGGAAGTTCCCCGATACAATTCCGATTCGACCGGGATGAAGAAAATCAGAGCCTGTGAGATACAGGTCCGATTTTCCTTCTACGAGAATTCCGTCGCGGTTCCCCAAGGCGGTTTTCCCATCATCTGAAACACCTATCGCATTTGCGCCCCCTGTGATCGAACGATTACTGAATCGATTACGCTCAGTCTTGACGTTCAGACCTGCTTCTAAGTTACCGCTGATTGTGTTACCAGTGACTTGAGTACCCCACGCAGTACCAAGTAGCCGCAGTCCATTCGCGCCATTCCCCACAGCCAGTTGACCTGTATCATCAGTGCCGATTTTGTTCGTGATGAATGTCGATCCTGTGGCAGGCTTTGTTTTGCCTGCAGTTCCGGCCTGGACGATGTTCAGTACCTCAGTCTGACTGAGAGCCTTTTCGTATGCTGTGACTTCATCGAGAATCCCCCCAAAGAACATAGAGCTGCCGACTCGATCCTGTCCGCCCTGACCAGGAGTTCCGTTTCGATACCCAAATCGCGGGACGGAAAAGACCGAGGGTGCCCAGTTCTCGTCAGCGGCGACCGATGCTGAGGCGACTACGACCCCATCGAGAAAAATTGAGATCTCTCCTCCAGATCGCGTTACCGCATAGTGGTGGAATTGCCCGTCGGTGAATTCCGGTCGCGGAGCGGACGAGATCAATCGATCACCGGGCATTGCGAGGACAAGTCGATTTTCACTGTTCTTCAGCAGGCTCCATCCCTGAGATGCCTCGCCGTCCGGCTTCATATAGTTTTCCGCCAGCACTCGATCACCGTCGAGGGAATCAAATCGAGCCCAGAACTCCAGCGTCGAGCTGCGTTGTGGCTGAAAGAGCTGACTAAATCCGAACAAGGTACTAACCTGATCATCGATCCCATCAAATCGGATTCCTCGCCCAACCTTTGCATTGACGAACTGCGTTTCAAAAAGATCCGGGATCAGGAGCGCCGCCGAACCCGTCAGTATACTGCGGTTGTCGTCTCCGGAGAACCACCCCGACACTCCGTCCAGCAGTGGAGAACCAACGACCCGAATACCGTCCGCCGTATTGCCTGAGATCGTGTTCTGTGTGACATAGGCATCGTATCCCTGAATCAAGAGCCCTGCACCGCCATTCGCAATTGCGATGTTGCCCGTACGATCGAGTCCGATCAGGTTGCTCTGAACATAGACGCGAGGCACATTTTGTTCGATATGAATTCCGTTGCCCGCATTTCCGCTGATCTGGTTCCCATCACCACCCAGTGATCCAAGCAGATTTCCGAAGCTGCCGGCGCCAGCGACATGGATTCCGTCACCCGTGTTTCCAAGAGGCAGATTTCCGTCGGCAGTTGTGCCAATGCTGTTGTTCATCACAAAGATGTCTGGGGAATTCTCGATTGAGATCCCGTGTCGGTCGTTTCCGCTGATAAGATTCCGCAATCCGCCAATGGAATCTCCGATTGTTGTTAAACCGGGTGCCTGATCGTGAGCCAGCCCATTGACAACACGGATCCCGTCCTCCATGTTTCCAAGGTCATCAACACCTCCCAGAGCGGTTCCGATGTAGTTCCCGATAATCTGGGCGGATACACCACTGACCAGCATCCCGGAGCCCGTAAAGCGAGTGATGGCCAGGCCAGTGACTGTGATCTCGTTTCCGGAGAGAACCAGGCCGTTCACTCCGGAGGCCGATCCTGGTACATCGGCTTGTCCGCGTATCTCAACCACAGGGCGATCAACGAAGCCCGGCTGCGTCCTTCCATCGACCATCACACTCTGAGTGATGTGTGGCAGTGCATGGTTCGTCTGAATCCTGACATCTGTCTGTCCGAGTGGTGGGATCAGGTTGAATTCAATGGTATCGAGCGCGGGGTCAGCATTTGCCTGTTCAATCGCCCATCGAAGCGACCCTGGAAGGGACGGATCACCCGGAAGTGAATCCTGCTCCGTTGTCACTGTGAAGACGGCCAGCAGAGCCCGAGTCTCCAGAATCTCGGCAGCCGATTTCGAACGACGGAGTGATTCGGTTCGACGGGCTGACAACCGTTTGCGACGACGGAAGAACATAGTGACTCGCCTGAGAGAAAGAGGAGATCTAAGTTGTGGAGTCGGTCGCCAGTGCAGGAGAACGATTCCAGTGTGCAGCTTCGTTTTCAAGCTCAGAGAGCTGGAGAAACAAAGCCTCTGACCGTGAGAACCCTGTTTTTCATTGGGCGCAACAGGAATTCCCCGGAGAATTCCCGGAATGACGAGAGATATGAAAGACGGGCTCAAGAAAAATCAGCGATCTCTTCCAACTCCTGCCCTGGCTGCGAATCACAGCCGAGCACTCATTGGCTGCAAATCACAGCCGAGCACTCAAGAGCTCGCTCCAGCACGGGCTGGAGCTGCGGGTCAAGTCTGGCAGCTACCGAACACAGAACAGTGCCGGAATCCGCCAGAAACTCGAAAACCTGCCGGCGATTCATAACCTGCTAGTTATTGTCGGCCGCGGGCACATTTGCCGCCTCAACGACGACCGCTGCAATTCCAAAGTAGTAGTTCGGTGACTTGCTCCTCCGGTTGCTTCCGGTGACCTCCGTATGAAGCCGTAAAGGAGTACCATCGACTTCGAATTCTCCGAGATCCAGCAGAGGTGACGGTGCAACAAAGAAGCTATAGGAATCGAATAGTCGCTCAATCGGTTTGTCGTTGACTTTGAATCCAAGGATTCCGAAATCGTAGGACTGAGTCAGCTGCAGAGTGAGTCGCACTTTTCCGGAAGCGGGAACCGGGATCGCGAGATCAACAAAGTCGCCAACCTGACCACCAAAGACGAGCACATGCATTGGAATCGGAAAGTGCCCTCCGAACGACTCCAGTGGCTGACGCTCCAGCCTGACGCCATCAGCCACACCGATCACATCGAGTCGAGCGGCCGGAAACACTTTCGTGATTTCTGATTCAAGGGGTATCAGCTGATGCCGCTTCGAAATGAGCGTGAGTGGACTCTGTTGTGTGGCTTCATCCTCAGCAACGGGCCAGATCCGCACACTTTGATCAAAGCCTCCTGAGACGACTCCTTTTCGATCCGGAAGGTAAGCCAGATCGTTTACCGATCCCTCGTGCTGCCTCAACAATTCCGGAAATTCAAGGTTTGTCAGACTGTAAACATGGATCAGACCATCCGTTCCTCCGACTGCCAATCTGCTGCCGTCACTGGCCCACGCGATCGATCGATACTGATTATCCGCATGGCTCGGAAATCTGTGAAGCGGAGACCGGACTTCCGAATCCCACAGCATCCACGAATGGTCGTCTGCGGAAGTGGCGAGTCTCTGCCCTTGTGGTGACCATTTCAGAACAGTGATATTTGCCGAGTTCTCCGCATACGGTTCCAGTTCCGAAAGGTCAGGTAGCCGGAATCGTCGAATCCGCTTCTGATGGGCAACGGCAACCTCTGAACCATCCGGAGAGAGCTCCAGGACACTGGCTGAACCTGGAACTGCAGTATTCAATTCTGAAATACGATTCGCTTCGCCGACATTCCAGTATTGGATCACTCCAGCTGCTCCACCAATCAGCACGTGTTCTCCATCGGATGTGATGCGGACGACGGTTGGACGATCAGCAACCTTAAACTGCCTGACCAGCTGGCCGTCTTCAAAGTTCCACACATACACAATCCCGTCATCTGAAACGCCGGCGACTCTGCGACCGTCAGTGGAAATTGAGAAACTGGAGATTGGCTGAGCAGGTCCCGAAAAACGATTGAATTCCTGGCCGGATTCCAGATCTGTCAGTCGCAGGCTAAGGTCATTCCTGAGTGGTTCGCCAGCAGCGGATTCCGGTGGTTTATTCCCGTGCGGTTCTGGCTTAGCAGACCGTGGCCCAATCGAAACCACGTATCGGCCATCCGGCGAAGCCGCCACATTGGAGACTGGACCACTATGCGCGGTAACAATCCGAGATTCCAGGTTCGTTAGTCCAAACTTCGACAATGTGTGCTTAACAAACTGTTTTTGCCCCTGAATCATTGCCGTTTCTTCAAATGAATCCGGCTGACGTGATTCAAACAATTTCCAGCGGCTGAGCCAGTCATTTGCGGAAAGCACCGATACACTGACTCTGTTTCCAATCCGCTTACCTGAAATCAGTTCGGATTTCAGTTGACAATCCTGTGGTGACATTGCCGTGCCATCACAACATCGATCCAGGGAGATCAGCGTCAGAGGTGAATCAATGCCACCGACGACAGCTCGTCTTTGGTCCTGCGAGATTTTCAGATCCATGGCACGGCCGGATGTTCGAACAGGCTTCATAATCGGGAGGAAGAACGCATCCCACATCTGAAAAACACCATCTTCAGAAACTGTCGTCAGGAGCTCTCCATCGCGAAAAAACTGAACACCGTAAACTGAATGCGAGTGTGACATTGCTGATCCGGTTTCCGTACCGGAACGCCAGTCCCAGATATGTGCCTCACCATCAAAGGATCCTGTAGCAAGAAACTGTCCCTGCGGATGGAAACAGACGCACAGGACTGCATCCGGATGAACCAGCGGCTTTGAAACTTCCAGCCCTGTTGAGAGTTCCCAGACGCGTGCTGTGTTGTCGCGACTGCCGGTTGCAAAGTGACGACCATCCGCAGAAAACGTCAGGCATGTGATTCGACCGGTGTGTCCGTCCGTGCGGTAGAGGAGCTTTCCGGTTGAGACTTCCCAGACACGAACAGACGAATCGGTTTGATACGTCAACAATCTCTGTCCATCCGGAGAAAACGCGAGTGCTCCGTTATCAACATACTCCAGCGCCGAAAAATGTTCGACTTCGTTGGACCACGATAATCTGATCTTCGCGTTTGAAGCATCCAGAAGTACCAGTTCTCCGCCTGCACATAGTACAGCAACCGAATTACCATCTGGTGAGAAGTCGATTCCACGAGGTTCAGACAACATCCTTTGAGGCATGGTAGATTCAACTGCATCACGCCAGTTCCTGATCGCAACAGTCCATGGACTGGTCGTCGCGACGGCAAGTCTGTTTCCATCCGGAGAGAATACTGCGTTGCGAATCTTGCCATTGACATGCAACAGTGGTCCAGCTGCTTCTCCATCGACCGTTGAATAGACTCGTGTAAATGTCGGCCCATGATCCCGATGTGAAGTGCCTCGGCTGGCGATGAATTTTCCATCGTTGCTCATGGCGACAAGTCCGATGCCTGGTAAGGTTACTGTTTCCGCTGCTGATGACGGCATCGACCATATTCGAACCAATCCTCCGCGCTGCGAAGTTGCGAATCGTTTGCTGTCAGAAGACCATGCGACCGCCGGAACTGTCCCTGCATGAGCCATCGCACCACAAACAGGGATGAGATCCGGATACGAAAGCAGTTCCACCTGACTATCCGAACCACCCCGGAGTACATATTTGCCGTTGGGACTGAGATCAGCATCCAGCGCATGACAGCCATCACGAATAGAACGAACAATATGCGAACGCCCTGAGGCAACAGAATACACCCCCAGCCCGTTAAAGTGAGACACCAAAACGCGGGTCCCGTCAGGCGAGAGCGTCACAGCATTCGGATCGCGATAGCCAAAGCTGCGGGCAGACTTCTTCCAGGTTTCTGTGTCCCATGCCTCGCCTCCCACCACTATTTCGCGTCCGTGGTTTATGAACAGCGGAACCGGCGGTGACTGACCGATCTGCACAGAGACTCCATACGTCCAACAGGGAAGCGATGGGCTCAAAGGCTGATCAGTATCTGACGGAACAGAGTGAACCTGAAACGTCCCACTGCTGTTCGCTGCGGCAATTCGTTTTCCCTCAATGTCAAATCCGATTGTCGTGATCGACTGTGGTTGTCGAAGTACCGGTGTTGCCGGTGTCAGGTCCTTTGCATGAAAAACCTGCAGGCGAACTCCGTAGACTGCGTTTGTGTCGTCCACCTCCGTTCTTCGCCGTGCTCCGAAGACGGCTGCAACAAATTTCCCGGCAGGATCGAATCGAACAAGATCTATCCGTTCGTTCAATCGAATCATCCGGCCAACAGGCCCCTCAGGGTCATCCTGAACGATCAGCACACCAGTGCTTGAGCCCGCCGCAAACATTTCACCGTCAGGACTCCAGTCAGCGGCGGTCAGGTTCCCGGTGAGCTGCGGAATTCGGATTTCTGTTCCGGATGCTGAATCCCATATACGACATTCGCCTGTAAACTCTGCCGCCGGAGGGCTGCCTGTCAGAAGGTACCGTCCTGAGGGGCTGAAGCGGAGGTCGGTGACCCACGGCTCTGGATGAACGATAGCCATCATGGGCACAGGAGATTCCAGGCTCTCCAGCCACGAACGCTGAAGATTCCGCTGTGTCTTTTCGTTGTCCGGAGCCAGAATGGTTGATGCAGTGGCGAACCACATCGCCGCATCAGCATGCTCACCGCTTCGCGATGCGTTGACTCCGCCCACCGTGTGAATATCCGACAGTGAATCCTGCGATCGATTGAGCGCTTCCCTCGTCTCGACCTGCTGCTTCTCAAGCGTCTCTCGAAAATTGAGTTCCCGAATCCAGGCGAACACTGATGCTGCTGCAATCCCGGCAAACATGAGCAGGATCGATGCAGAAATGACAGCCGTGGTGCGGTGCCGACGATACGACTGAACCAACTTTCGCAGCGGACTAGCCGGCAAAGCAAGAATCGGATCGCCCCGCAGAAAACGTCCCAGTTCTTCACCGGCTTCCTGGGCTGATGAATATCGACGTGAAATGGTCTTCTCCAGACATTTCAGACAAATCGTCTCCAGATCGCGCGGAATGGACGGGTTGAGCAGCCTCGGTGCCAATGGCTGTTGCTCAACCACCAGGCGGAGTGTCTCAATTGCAGTAGCAGCCTGAAATGGCGGTCGGCCTGTCAGCGTGGCGTACAGGACGGCTCCCAGTGAGTAAACGTCGGATGGTTTGCCGACATCCTGGAGTTTTCCCAGCGCCTGCTCAGGCGGCATATAAGCAGGCGTCCCCAGAATCTGTCCTGTGGTGGTCAGGTCACTATCACTGCTCACCTGTTTTGCAAGTCCAAAGTCGCTGACTCTGGGCTGTCCGGATTTGTCGATCAGGATATTGCCCGGCTTGATGTCTCGATGGATCACACCTCTTTCGTGCGCATACGATACCGCTTCGGCAACCGTTTGCATCAGCTTTGCCGCGACATGTGGAGACAAAGGGCCGGTGTTGAGCTTTGCCGAAAGAGTCTCTCCCTCCACGAACGCCATTGTGAAGTAATGTAGTCCTTCGTATTCGCCCACTTCGAAGACCGGTACAATGGCTGGATGATCCAGTTGAGCGGCCGCTTCCGCTTCAACCCTCAGCCGCTGAACCTCAGTATCGCTGGAGAACTTTCCAGCACGGATCATCTTCAGGGCAACCTGGCGATTCAGCCTGACCTGCCGTGCCCTATAAACAACACCCATCCCACCACGAGCAATCTCTTCGTGGAGTTCATAGTCACCAAAATAGCGAATCGTTGTTCCAGCCTTCGGGTATTCTCCATTTTCGACGATCGCCGTTGAGACTGTCGTTTCGGTTCCTCCACGCGGCGGATCAGAAATCCCCGAGTCAGATTCCGCCATCACAACCCGCAGCAGGCAGGTGGGGCACAGTCCGGCGGGTGCGTTGTCCGGAAGCGATTCTCCGCATTCCGGGCACAATTTCCTGCTGGATTCTGGAGAACTGGGCATAGGTAGGCTCTCTGACTGAAAAACGTGTTACTGCCGTAAAAACGAAAGTCAGCAAAACGCAACAGAGATTCGCTCAAAAAAGCGAGCGTATCGCGAAAGCCAGTGGTGTAAGTCTCGGGGGACAGAACCAATCACGGGTGACAGAGCCAGGCGACAGCCCAAAAACCCGGAGTACTCGCACATCGCGACTTTGCTGGGTTCTACATCTCGAATCAGCGGAATATTGGTGTGTCGGCCTCAGGGCCTGAACACTCATCCCAGATTCAGTGATACTTCGATATATTCCGTGAAGAACCCTCATCCGCATGGGATTTCAGTTCACAATTTGACATTTCAATCGGCAGGAATGCTGTCGTTCGCTACCTGCCGTCATATGTTTTGAGAGTGCGGGCAAGTCTCAGGCCGTAGTGACCATCAGATGTTATGGGACGGAATGTCCACAAATCTGTCGCTCGAACAGACGATTCTTCCGCGTACAAATTGCCGCCTCGAAGAACGCGCCACCCTTCAGCGTCGGCAGTCAGCTCTCGTTCTGAGTCGGGTACTACATCGTTACTGGCGGCCGGACGTCCCTTGTACGGATCGATACACCATTCGAGGACATTTCCAAAGATGTCAAACAGTCCAAGATCATTTGGCTTGAGCGTGCCCGGGATGATCAACGCTTGTTCGTTTGAGTTCTCCGCGTACCAGACATATTGAGGCATCAGCTCGATGCAATGGCCAAAGAAACGGGGAGTGGTTGTGCCAGCGCGACATACGTATTCCCACTCCGCCTCTGTCGGCATTCGATAACCTCGGCGTTGCAGGTAGTTTTCGGCAAGCATCAGACCTTCTCCATATTGGCCATTCACGTCCGGAATAAAGCAGAGCTCCGAGTCATCGAGCCCTTCCTTCCTGCTGAGCCAGTTGCAGTATCGAGCCGCGAGATACCAGTTCACCTTATTCGCCGGATGGTCCAATGTTGGCGACATGAACTGGTTGATCCTGCTGTGGAAATCAGGGTCAAACTGGATAAACTCAGCCAGTGAAACTTCCTTGAGCCCGATTGCAAAATCGCGTCCGATCTCACGCGTCATATAGCGTTCTTCATCTGACTGCGTCACAATGCCTGTAACAGCATCCACAGAATCGTTTGCCAGACGATTCGGATCCGTCCAGTCAGCCCCCATCTGAAAAGTAACCGGGCCCCTGATCACAGCCATCGTTGCTCCGGTGCTTGTCACATACCAGTCTCGCTGATCTGACAATGCGGCCGACGACAATCGATTTTGAATCTCCTGAATCCTTGGCCGAGCTGCCAGCTGGTTGAGCGTCCATTCACATGCCGAGTGAACTCCGGGAGCAGGATGATTTTCAAAGAGAGCACCAACATGTCCGATCGCGTTCTTTCTTACATCGTCCGCCATCGACTCGGATAGTTCCCCGATCAACAGCACCAGCATCGACACCTCAGAGTTTCTTCCGGAGACATAGCTTTCGGGAACGACTGTCGTCTGATTCGATGCCACTTCGAGTTGCTGAATGAGTGGCTCAACAGGGCCACCCACCATACGTATTTGATCGATCATCGCATGACGCAGGGAGTCGTCCGGTTTCTCTTTCAACAAAGGCCATACGTCGTTGACCATCCCAAGTCGATACAGCCATGCTGCCGCCATAGCCCGCCGACGAACATCCTTTGCTCGCCTCAAAACCAACTCGGCGGCCAACTTCTTTTGTGTATTCAAAGGCAGAGCTTCATCCGGTTTCGAAGCCTCGATTTCCGGACGAGACAGTTCAGTCTGAAACGCCGGAACCAGATCTGCCCCCATACGATCCACATGATTTCGAATCACGGACAGAGAATCTCGATCCACCATGCATGCGAGGTCAGCAACCATTGAGGGTGAATCACGCACCAGATCGCGCATCAGCGTCATCGCTATGTGATTCTGTTGCTGGGAAACATTCTGAGTCTCGATTCTCCGCTTCAACGCATTGAACAGATCAATGGATGCCGGTTGAAACAACTCAACTGCAGAATCGAATTCCCCTGGGTTATCGTAAATCACCTGAAGCAGTGTCTCTGCCAGGCCGTCCCACAGAATCTGCTGCGAATCCGGACTCGGTATCATCGACTGAAGTTGAGTGACAGGTGGAGATGCGGAATCGGTTATGGCGTTTCGTGAGTCGGGGCCAGTCAACATCAATCCCATGGCCCTCAACTGTTTCTGCCTCAGTTCCGGATTTGGCGGTTCTGAAGTCAGTAACTTCTGAAGCTGAGGCAGAAACTGAGGACGGAGCGGTTGCGTAGTTTGCCGAACCACCGCCAGCTCCTGAAGCGACAGGGTCCACCAGGATTCCAAAGTGGCAGATTCAAGTTCTCCGGAGAGCACAGCAGTAGCAAGTTTGAGCCTCAACAGACTCTTCTCATCCTTAGCTGTATCTGCTCTCTTCCGGAGCTCGTCAAGCGCACTCATCGGGTCGATCATTGATTTCAGATCAGCAATCAACGACGGCAGTTGACGAAAATCGGCAGTTTCAATTGTGCGAACCTGCCCCTCGACCTGAGACTGCAGCTGAAACTGAGCATACCGATGTTGCTGGATTGTTACTCCCACGATGGCGACTGAGATCAGAATCCCCAACGCCAGTAGTGTCAAAGACAAGTCCGGTCGGCGACACGCCCATCGCCAGCATCGTTCAGGAATCGATGTCCTGCGAGCAGTAATCGGGCGCCCCTCAAGGAAGCGCCCCAAATCTTCTGCCAGTGCAGTTGCAGATGCATATCTGAACAATGTTTTCTTCTCGAGGCATTTCAGGCAAATGGTTTCCAGATCGCGAGGAATTGACGAATTCAGTCGTCGCGGCGCCACCGGTTGCTGATCGATCACCTGTCGCAGAGTTTCCACCGACGTGGCTGCCTGAAACGGTGGCCGACCAGTAAGTGTGGCGTACAGGACAGCTCCCAGAGAGTAAATGTCAGACACAGGTCCGATTTGGTCGAGAATCCCTTCGGCCTGCTCAGGCGGCATATATGACGGCGTTCCGAGAATCTGCCCCGTTGTTGTCAATTCGTGGTCATTTTCAATCTGCTTCGCAAGCCCAAAGTCGCTGACTCTGGGAAGCCCTGCCTGGTCGATCAGAATATTGCCTGGCTTGATATCTCTGTGAATCACTCCTTTTTCATGTGCATAGGCAACGGCCTGAGCAACGATCTGCATCAACTTTGCGGCGACCTGTGCGGGAAGAGGCCCCTGATTCAGTTTTGCAGAAAGTGGTTGGCCGTTGACAAATGCCATTGTGAAGTAATGCAATCCTTCAAATTCACCAACTTCGAAGACAGGTACGATTGCAGGATGGTCCAGCTGAGCTGCCGCCTCCGCTTCGACCCTCAGCCGCTGAATCTCTGTCTCGCTGGAAAATTTTCCGGCGCGGATCATCTTCAGAGCGACGTGGCGATTGAGCCTGACTTGTCGAGCTCGGTAGACAACCCCCATCCCTCCACGAGCGATCTCCTCATGAAGTTCATAATCGCCAAAATATCGAATCGTCGTTCCGGGCTTCGGATAGCCCCCATCCCGGTCAACCATTGAGACAATGGTCGTATCATGCCCCTGTAGAGCCTGCTCAGATATCTCTGAAGCCGGTTCTCCCATGGCGACACGAAGCAGGCAGGTTGGGCATAGTCCAGCTGGAGATCTTTCGGGCAGAGGGAGACCGCATTCCGGACACAAGATTCGGTTGGAATTTTCGGGGTTCGACATGGGCAAGATCTCGTTGTGAGAAACGTGTTACTGCCGGAAAACCGAATCGCGGCGGTGCGCAACACGAAATCTCAGAAAGATTGAGTGTACCGCCAATTCGCAGCAACAAAAGTTGATGACGCTGCTGACTCAAGCCTCGATTTTGCTAAAACCCCGTCCAACGAACATTTTCCTGACAAAAGAAGTTTCCGAATGAGTCAGCCTGTACCGCACGCCTCCCGAACTCTGAAAGCCATTCTAACCCTCGTTTGTCTCGCATTCTTTGCGGGAGGATGTGTGGCGGGTGTGATTACATATCGAGCGATCGCGGAGGCGCATGCTTCAAAACAATGGCCCACTGCACGCGGCAAAATTGTTCGTTCCGGTGTCGATGTGTCTGTCCATCGTGATCGGTCACGCGATCGAGACCGAAGGCGTGAAGAAACTCGATCGTATTCTGCAGCAATTGAATATGAATTTCAGGTGAATGAAGAAGTCTTCCACGGGACTCGAATAGCGGTGATCTCCGACCAGTTCGGAAGCAAGGGCTGGGCCGAATCCACCGCGAAGCGTTTTCCTGTTGGGAGTGACGTGACGGTTTCATTCAACCCTGCAAGTCCGGAACAGTGCGTGCTCGAACCAGGTCGTTGGGGTGGTGCCGGATTCCTGCTGATCCTGACGATTTTATTCGGAACATTTCCTCCGCTTGTACTCAGAGCTATCTGGTCCTCCACGCCTGTAGACACAAGCCTTCATCCGGAGACTCGGTCACAGAGAATTCTCAATGGACTGGAGGTGCGGGAGAGAGTTCTGACCTGGGAGCCCGGACAGCTTGTTCATTTGCAGAGAGACTCCATCAGTTTTGTGAAAGTGATCGGGGGAGCGATCGTCGCCGGTCTGGTTCTTGGGCTGCTGTTCGGGCTGGCTCCGGCGCTGTTCTTCTTCGCCGGACGCGGCCCAATATTCATCGGACAGTTCTACCTGGTTGCGTCGGCCGCTATGGCTGTGATCACAGGAGTCTGGTTATGGCTGGACAATCGTCCGAGAGAAACCCGTATTGAATGGTCGACGGAGCGTATCCAACTGGTTGTTGGTGGCGGCATCTTCGACGCATCGTTCTCTCAAGTGCAGAAGTTGACCGTGATCGCACCTCAGCCAAAACGTGCCAGCAGTCCTGGGCATGAGCCATCGATTGCGGTGCGGGTTAACATGGTTGTAAACGAAAAGGCGTTCACTATTGTTGAATCAGAATGTCCGGCCGGAGCCCTTCGCCACGTTCGAACAAAATTGACATCTGCGGCCAGGGAGTTATCGATTTCCATGAATGTGCCATTCGAAGAGGTACAGTAGAGCAATTGTCCTCAATTGCTCATGAGTGCTGGCTGGTTGTGCTGCGGCAGTGCGGTGAACGATTGAGGACAATCGTTCTACAGTAGAGCAATTGTCCTCAATTGCTCCCAGGCCTGGTCCACAACAGAAACTCTCCTGGCCGCAGGCCAGCCTTCAGCGGGTTGTCCGCGATATACCGTTGCAGCCAGAGAAATTGCTCAGCACTGCGAATGATATGATCAAACGGCTCTGCCTGCCAGAACGCCCCTGAGTCGCCGATCTGAGCATTAATCAAGCGAGCCGAATACCTCATCCAGCTCTGGCCGACGACGGACAAATCAAAACCGCTGTAGAACTGTACTATGGCATGGACGTGATTTGGCATGACCAAGAATCGATCAAGGTCAAATTTTACACCATCATCGTGTCGAATTGCTGTTGCTACAATCTGAGCTAGTTCAGGCTGCTGAAGCAGACATCGGCCATGGCATTCATCAAGTGCCCCTTGAAACAATCGATTTAATAGCCGACGAAACTCACCTCGGTCTTCAGAGTTGAGGGACTGGAGCAATTCTTCATGATTCGGTTGCTTCTGCTCGACGCTTGAAATCGCCAGTTGTTCGGGCAGATTTCGGAATCGCAGCCAATCCTGAAGTTCTCTTTGCATTCGGAGTACGACTTCCTTTGGCATTGAATCGACCGTCCGAAACGTGACAAATATTGCTGCCCCGGCCTGAAACCAATGTGGAAGGTTGCGATATGAAACGTCGACTTCTCTGCTGCGATCTAATGGATGGAATGTGGATTGGTTACTGTCGTCCATGAGAGTACTACCGCTAAATGGTGTGTATCGTATGGTGTTGTCGCGGTGAGTGTATTTTTGACGCTGGCGTACGTCAACGTATCGTTACACACGCAAGTACTATAATGTTACGTGGCGTAGGTTGTCTTGCGGCAGTGCGGTGAACGATTGAGGACAATCGTTCTACAGTAGAGCAATTGTCCTCAATTGCTCATGCAGGCTGGGTCTGCACTCATCGCCGTGATGATAAATTGCGAGATCAGGCGTTTCCTTGTTGCGATTCCGGCAGTTATCATGAGAAATTCAAAAGGCAGAGTTCTCAACGAAATAGAAATCCCGGCAAAGCGCGAAGTTGATGATGCCACGAGACTTTCCAGTTCTGGAACTCTTTAGCCGAATTATTGCCGTGCTGCTGAACCGAGTACGCGTCAATCGGACAATGCGAGGTATTCGCGATGGCATTCCCGTCATTTTCAAGAAGCGGTTGTGGTATGCAGCGGGCGTGATCTGGCTGGGGAACTGCTTTCTGAAGTTGTCAGAGAGTGGTGTTCGCATGTTTGTCGGCGCAGATGAGTGGCTGGAATGGGAAGTCCATTGTACACACTTGCTTTACCCGGACCGCTTTTGCACAGTCTGCGGGCAGGGAAAACAAATCTGTATTGCGGAAGTCAGAGGGATGAGTCTGCGACAATTGGTGCGTCGCAACGAAGCGGACCTTTCTGTCATGGCAGCTGCGGCCGGTGAAGTGCGGCGGGTTCATCAATTGCCTTGTCGTGTTTTCGAAGCGGGCTGGTCGCACGGAGATCTGCATCTGGACAATATTCTTTATGATCGAATCACCAACCGAGCATTTCTGATTGACTTTGACACACGCCATGAGTTGAGGTTGAATGAAAGACGTCGGCATGGCGATGACCTTTTGGTGTTTCTCCTTGAGCTGATTGCCTGTTCCGACGAAAAGTGGTTTGAATGGGCGATGGCGTTTGCTGAAGCCTATGGCGAATCAACTGTACTCCAGGAACTGGCAGGGAGGCTTTCAGTGCCTCATGGATTCGCTGGAATTCTGTGGAGTGCGAGGACACAGGGCGCTTCCATTCAAAAGATGGAGATCCGTATAGAACGCCTTCGAACAGCACTCCGCCAGATTCAATCTGTGACGGTGACGCAATGAATCCGGACGATCGACTTTCGGAGCGCCTCGAACCAGCGTCTGGAATCCGGAGTTTGGACCCTCCTTTGGCGATGCTGGAAATAGGGCTGAGTCGCTCTCTCTTTATTCGAGAAGAGCGAATTTCTGATCGAGCTGATGCCTGTCGTCTGCTTTATGTGAGCGACATTCATCTTCGAAGAGGCCGGTCCGACAGGCTTAGTTCGCAAGTCGTCGAATCTGTAAGACGATGCCGACCCGACGCAGTGCTACTTGGGGGCGATCTGGTTGACAGCTCGTCAGAGCTGTTGAATCTGACAGCCCTGGTTGCAGAATTGAATCAAGTCGCTCCAGTCCTGGCCATTGGTGGAAACCACGATCGTGGTGTTGGCATGGATCGAGTCAGTGAAGCAGTGATCAATGGTGGAGGTCAGTGGATTCACACAGGGAGTCTCCAGTTGACTCACGGTCTTCGACAAATCTCAATCTTCGGTCCGGAGGCTGGCAACATCAATCATGGAGATGTACGCGTCCTTTGTGCTCACAACCCGCGAGTTTGGAAAACGTCCCGATCTTGTGGTTATGACCTTGTTCTTGCGGGCCATTTACATGGCTGCCAACTGGTTGCGTTTGAATATCGTGATCGGTTGTTTCCCGGGGCGTGGTTTTATCCGTATTGTTACCTGAACCACCAATCGGGAACCTCGAGACTGGTCGTCAGCCGTGGTGTGAGTGACCTTGTTCCAATTCGCTGGCGATGTCCGAGGGAAGTTGTATTGTGCCACATCTAGACGTGAACGAGTAATTGGTTCTGTTCCATCCGCAGCAGTGAGGACGAAGAATGCAACTAAAGAGCTTCGGCCGGGACGTGCGTTGTGCAGTCGCACCGTTGTACTGCTGCATTCGGGGATTGCCACTATTGCTCGCGAAGTCGCCAAAGACGCCATTGCGAGTACTTTGCATCATGGCCTTTGACACTCTGTATATGTACCGAAGATCAAAATCAATGCCTCGAGATTCACAACAAGTGCTCGCAGCATTTCTTGACTTTGGAGCCAGTGAAAATGCACTGATCGATCGAAAACAATATTCCCGAAGTGAACAAGACGCAAATGAGCAGGTGCTGCTGAATTCTGGTCATGGTTTCCTGCTGAGTGACTACGTGACTCAACTTCGTAGAATTGAACGGCTGCGGCCGCTGCCAGGTGGCGACCGTCGAAGGTTTGAAGAGATAAGAGCTTACCGAGAAGCAGTTGCGAGGCTGTCACTTGAGACCATTGCGGCGGTTGTTTTTGATGCTGATGACTGCCGAGACTCTGAGGGCCATCCCAGTTTGTCTGGAGAATGCCGCGAATTGGAGATCCTGTTTCGAATTGTCATGCAGTGCCAGGTGATTGACGATGTGCTGGACTATTCGAAGGACGCTGCGGCAGGGTTACCCAGCTTTCTCACTGCGACCACAGACTTGCAGCAGTCAATTCAGTATTCCGCCGAGGCCGCGCGGACGTATGGAGATCTTGAAGGCCAGTCACTCTTCGTGGCGACAGTGGTGCTTCGCATCGTTCTGTTTTGCGTATCAAATCTGGCGAAGGCGGTTCTCAGTGTCTGCCAATGGCGGCATCGAACATTCGGGGCTGTACGCTTGCGAGTGGAGCAAAAGCCGGTTCGGCCGTAATTTGCAGACTTATGGGCAGATTCCAGCCGTTCGGCACGAACAACCAACGTCCAGTCACTGAGTGGGTGGATTGATTAATCCAGTTGCCTCATCGATAAGCAATCGAATTGTCCATCGTCTGTTCCATGAGACAAATTCAACTCCATCATCCTCTTCCTCTGCGAGCTTCCGGGCGTCTGCGAGAGACAAACCGGCCTGATCAGTTTTTCCAAGACGCGAATGATTCATGGCAAGCAGGACGGAAACATAGCCCGGGAAGATGTCGGCAGTCGGCCTGCTGTGAAACGACATCAACACGCTTTCCGCTGCAGTGTGTTGTCCCATTCGGAATTGGAGAGCCCCGATTGCCAGATGAAGATTCGTATTCTCTGTCACCGTCGCGCTGGTCTCCATGGCGGCTTTCAGGAGAGGCACCAGCTGAGGAAGTTGAGTGTCATACAGTGAGCATGTCCAGCACGCCCAGTAGAGATTGTCCGCGGTTGGCTTTTGAAGGGCAAAATCTGTCAGTGACTCGGCCGACTGACGGTATTCCGGAATTCGGCCAGACGCGAGTTGAGCCAGTGCCATCTTGTAACGGGGAACAGCATTTTCAGGGTCCGCCTCGATCGCACGTCGAAAGTCCTGATCAGAATTTTCAAACTCTTTAAATGCTGCGTTCAGGACTGCTCTGACAATAAACGCGTCGGAAGACTCGCTGTTGAGGAAAATCACTCGATCGGCAAGAGCAATCAGACGTTTCGGAATGTCGGGCTCTGTCGATTCCAGCCATATTTCAGGTCGCGCCCAGGTCAGTGTCGAGACGTCGGAAGGATTGATTTCGATGGCCTTCGAGAGATCATTCAGAGCCTCCTCGTATTGCTTCTGGATCAAGAAAGCATTCGATCGTCTCTTTCGAATCCACCATTCTCCGGGAGAGATCTCCACGGCTTTGGAAAAAGCGTCAATAGCTCGCTCCGTTTCACCCTGCCTGGTCAGTTGCTCGCCTAATGTCACCCAGAATCTGGAGGTCGTATTTGGGCATTGGATCGCTCGCTCCATTGCAGTTCTGGAGCCGGAGACATCTCCCGACTTTCGCAATGCTGTTGCCAGCGCAATCCATGCATCTCCCGATTGCGGCTCCACTTCTGTCGCTTTTTGAAATCGCTCCAGACTGCGGGCCCGATTCCCAAGAGACTGATCCAGGCCGGCAGCAGCCAGGAGATAGGCTGCCTTCTCCGGATGTTTGCGGCAGAGTTCTTCAGTGTAAGATAGAGCTCCCTGAAGATCTCCGAGTTTGTTTTGGAGGAAGAACACATACGTAAGCTGAATGTCTGTATTCTCGGGCTCCATATCAGCAGCCTGCCTGAAGTCCGACAACGCCAGGTCTAAGTCTCCCAGCGATTCTGCGAGTCGCCCGCGGACAATGTGCTCATTGGAATGACTCAGTTCGAGTTGCCGGAACTTGACGAGCCGTTCCCGCTTCTGGGCCACAGTTTCACCCTTGATCTCAATGGGCAGATTTTCAAGTGCGACACGTTGTTGACTAAGAAATCCGGGTACACCTGGATAGGTCTGCACAAGGGTGTTACAGATTGAAAGCATCTGCAGATAGCTTTGCGAAGATTCATGGAATTGCTTCAACTGGCGGTGGTTGTGCCCGACACGCCCTGCCGCAAGTGCCTGAAAGAACAGAACGCTCTTTCTGCCGCCGGAACGGTCAACCGAAACGTCGTTGATACTCCCGGTCGCAGACGGCTCTTCCAGCGCAATTCTGAATTGTTCAGCGACATCAAAACTGCGTTTCGAGTAATCAAGTGCCTCAGAAAGATTTCCGTCCTGTTCAGCAAGCAGGCCAAGCCACTCGAGATTCACAGCCAGCGCCCACCAGTATCCGGGAGATTTCCGAAAGGCTGCTTCGTGGACTTCCAATGTTTCAGTCAGAAGTTGCCGCGCCTTCGAAAAGGCCCCCTGTTTGAATTCGGATTGTGCCAGCGACATTTTGACTCCAGCGATATTCACCGCTCTGTCATTGAAATCCGCTGGCAATGAACCAAATGCTTCGAGACTGCTTTGGAAGGCAATTTTGGCGTCGGCATATTTCCCCTGACGATTCAGTATGTCTCCCAGCAACTGATAACAGAACCCCAGTTCAGTGTTGGCAGCTGCAGCACTTCGATCATCACTCTGCAGTTCGTTCAGAACGGTCAGGCTCTGACGGATGGTCGCTTCGCTGTCAGTATAGCGGTCGAAGTGAAGCTCTTCCTGAGAAAGCCTGCGCAGTGCGTTCGCGGTCGCAACAACAACTCGGGGATTCTTCTGCGAAGTCTGAAGCAGGTCGAGGTAGAGCCGGACGGCATCCTGAATAACAAGGTACCGAACACTATTCATGGCAGGCACATCGATCAGTTCTTTGCTGCCAACTCTGCTCACCATGAGATCAATCGCGTCCAGCGATTTTGTGAAATACGCGGTTGCCTGACGCTCGGCGCGCGTTGCTCGATTCGCCTGCCAGCCAGCGATCACACTTCCAGCCAGTATGGCAAGTGACAGAGCAGCTCCAATGGAAATCCACGCTCGATGCTTTCGCACCACTTTACGGAATCGATAAGCGGCTGATGGAGGACAGGCAATGACGGGTTCATCGTCGAGGTATCTCTGCAGGTCGGCGGCAAGAGCGTTCGGTGTTTCGTATCGTCGAGTTCGATCCTTTTCGATGGCCTTCATGGTGATCCAGTCCAGTTCACCTCGGAGTTCAACAGTGAGCTTTGCTGGATCAATCTGGCGCTGACCTGAGATGGTTGATCTGGCCGCATTCTCGAGCGTGCTGAATCTTGCGCTGGGCGATGGAGGTTCAACTTCGCGAATCATCTTCCGAAACTCATCGTAACCCGCGTTGCGAATGGTTTCGCGGGAGAATGGAGTTTCACCGGTGAGCAATTCGTAGAGCAAGACTCCAAGTGAATACACATCACTGCGGGTGTCAACATCAAGACTACTCTGCCCCGCCTGCTCCGGGCTCATATACAGCGGTGTTCCGACCATCGCATGGAAGCCGGTATACAGAGTATTTTCACTCAACTGCTGGCCGATCGCCTTTGCCACGCCAAAGTCAATGACTTTCGGAACCGGTTTCACATCGTGCATTTCCACAAGGATATTCGATGGCTTCAGGTCGCGATGTATAATTCCCTTCTGATGTGCATGCTGGACTGCATCGCATACGCTGATCAGCAACTGTACACGTTCTCGAGTTCCCAATTTCTGTTTGTCACAGAACTCCGTGATCGGAATACCACGAACAAGTTCCATAACAAAATACGGCACCCCATGGGCAGTGGTGCCACCATCAAGGACACGGGCAATATTCGGGTGATTCATCAGAGCCAATGCCTGTCGCTCGGCTTCGAAACGCGACACGAACTCTTTGGAATCCATTCCGGACTTGATGATCTTCAGTGCAACTTTTCGCTGAATTGGCTTCGACTGCATCGCCATATACACAGCGCCCATACCACCTTCACCGATACGCTCCAGCAACTTGTATCGATCGATCGTCTTTCCGATCGATGCTTCATCCGAATCGAATTCCGGACTATTCAGCGTGACGGCCAACTGGTTTGCCGCCGGAGATGCCATGAATTGACTGCTCGGGTCGTAGGCCTTCAGCAGCCGTTCGACATCGTTGCGAAGCCTGGGGTCGGATCCGCATGCAACTTCGAGCAGTTCAGGCCATTGCTCGGGCTTGTAGTTTTCGACAGCGTTCAGAAAAATGGTTCGAGCGGTCTTTGATTGAACTTCCATATCGTACTTTTCTCCAACGAAGCCACTGACGGGGTCGCTGGCAAGGATGGCGCAATCGAGCGGGCAATTGTCTCAGGAAAAACTTCTCCCCAATCAAATTTGGCTAAGTGTCCTGAGAATCTGCCGGTTCAATGAAGTTCGATGACGCCCTATTCTCGCGAAAGTACGGATTTAAGGAAGGTTCGGGCGTAAGTCCAGGTGCGATATGCCGTTGCGCGTGACATGTCCAGCAAATCACCAGCTTCGTCGAGCGACAGACCTGCGAAATAGTGTAGTTTGACAAGTTCTGCTGCCTGTGCGTCATGTTGCTGCAGAGCATCCAGAGCATCATTCACAGAAATCACTTCTTCGGCATGTGCATCTTTTGCAAAGGCATCTTCCTGCAACGGTAGCTTCTGGTGTCGGCCGCCACGTTTGAGAGCGTTTCGCCGTCGGGCGGATTCGACCAGAATCCTCCGCATGACTTCTGCGGCTGCCGAAAGAAATCCGCTTCTGCTTTCCCAGGTCGCTCCCCGCTGCGTCGGCATAAGTCGCATCCATGCCTCATGAACCAGTGCCGTCGCCTGCAACGAGTGATCCGGAGACTCGTTCTTCATCTTTGATGCTGCCATCCGTCGCAGTTCATCATAGATCTTTGGCAGCAACTCCTCCGGCAACTGGCGATTCTCCGATTGTCCTCGAACAGGAACAGGAGTTATGTCTGACATCGACGAAACCACCGTAAAGAGATTCATCGCGACGTCGTCGCGTTCGACGTGGCTATTTTTGAAACGATTATGAGAACCGCTTTCGTCTTCACAAGATGGTGTCCCGGGAAAATCCAGAATTCGCAGGGATTCTGAGGTGGCTTCAGTAGAGCAATTGTCCTCAATTGCTCACAAGTCGGTCCGTTGCGTTTTGTGAGGATCAACGATTCTCGGGTCGACGACACATGTAGTGTTTCCAAATCGAGTATCCGAAGATAATGACTCCACTTGTTGCGATGGCGACCATGGAACCAATCCGAGCCGTCTCCTGAGCAGCAAACGCCCAGAATGCTGCATATGCGAGAAACGCCAATGTCAGAGCCCAGCCACTGACTCGGATCATTGCCTGAGTCACTGTCGCATCGCGGATCGTGTTGGGAGGTGGCCCGAATATCTTCGGCAGGAAGTTACAGTACACGGCACAGACTATTGCAGTGATGATGTTATTCCACCGCTCAACGGATTCCTGGCCGATAACCCCAGCCGTGAGAGCGAGGGTCAGCAGCAAAGCAGATCCAACAATGATACCCGCAAGTTTAAGTGCAAAGATCGGGGACTCGACCGTTGCTCGGGGTTTGGGATTCTCGTTCATTCACTGGCTCCTTCTTGGGTGTTTTTGGTTCTGATCAGGTCGGTGTGAGTCTCAACGGAAGACTCACCAGCACCAATGCCAAACAACTGGGCAAATCCAAGCAGTGCTTCTTCCAGCACCGATAACTTCAGTTGGTAGATGATGCTGGTCCCGATCTTTCGCGATTCAATCAGGTCCGCTTCGCGTAACACAGCAAAGTGGGCGGACATGGTTGGTCGGGACACTGGAAATTGGTCCGACAACTCCCCCGCAGACATGGGCTGTTGTCGAAGTAATTCCAAGACCTTGCGTCGAGTTGGGTCGGCGAGTGCTTTGAAAACTGTATTCATATTTTGCTTTTTAGCTAATCATCAAAACACAAGTCAACTGCGTATTTCGTTATTTGGCGAAATTCAGTGAATTGCGTGTTTGATGGTGCTCTTCCACGAACCACACGAAAGAATATCAGGGGGCCAGGAAGTTCGGGGTATGGCAGAAGAATGGCGGCAGGAGAATGGTTGAGTCCTGCATTCTTCTGCCTTCATTCTCTGGCCATACGAGAACACTTATGGGCTGTGTTCGCGGTTTTGTGTTCGAATCGAAGGCAGGGTTGGCGTTTGACCACGGAAGACGCGGAAGCCACGGATTAATCGCAGAAGCACCCAATTGTGTTCTTTCGTGTGGTTCGTGTATTTCGTGGTTACCAATCGCGTTGCGTGGATCATGAACAGTCGTTCGGCGATTCAATGTATGTGATCGCTGCTGGATATTCGGGCCCTGAGGAGCTTTGCTGGGGGTGCGGGGTGGGGACCTGTGCGGGGACGGGCAGGAATGCCCATCCTACTAATGAAAACAGGGTTCCCGAATTTCTCGGGAACCCTGTTTTTTACGCAATGGGCAGAGCCGGGATCGAACCGGCGACACCAGGATTTTCAGTCCTGGGTGGAAGCGAAAAGTAAACATCGCCGCAAAAGTGTACTTCACGCCACAATCCGGTCAAGGACTGATCGGAAATACGGATTATGACGGTGGTCCAGACAGAATCGTGAATGGCCCTCGGACTCCAGCGGAAAACTCAGCCGCGGCCGTTAAGGCTGCCAAGATGCGGTCTTTTGCCGAAAGATTCAGATTTTGAGTGGCATGCAAGCTGCCAAGGAGGATATCTCTGCCGCACCCGCATGCATGGTAATCCTGCGTTACGCGTCCGACCTGATAATCATCTTCGACTTCAAAAAGATCGCCGTTGAAGCCGACCAGAAATGTGCCGCCTTCGTCGACTTGATTCTGCGTCTGTTGAAAACCACCGTCTTTCAGGCATTCTTTCACAGCGGGAATGAACCTCTTCACCATATAGGCCATTCCGCTCTGGCCAACAGAGACTTCCGGCGGGCTGAAGACGTACTGCAGAAGGTTGCCCATGCGAAAAGAGCTTGTGTATCCGATGATCATTGGCCCATTCACGAATACCTTCGGATCAGATCGAGTCTGGATCGAGTATCCAGCCACGCCTGCAGCATCACCGCCAATCCAAACTGTTCCACCTTCTTTCACAGCTGCGATGGCTGTCATCGATCAAATCCCTTCAATTGTGTGCTGGTTGCAGTTGGTTGCAGTTAATTGTCGTTAGTTGATGAGCCTGAATCGAGGATGTCATACACAGTGGGGAGATCAGATGTATCCAGAGCGATCTCCCTTGCAAACTGCTGACACATATCAGGACATGCGAGCAACTTGTTCAAGGCAGTTTGAGGCCTTTTGAACCGTGAAAACAAGATACCAGCGATCTGATCCGGAGTCTTCTCGACACCTGCGCACTGACGCACTTCGCGTACGAGTTGTTTGATCTGACGTTCTCTCATGGGGTAGGGGGTCCGTTTTCTGGTGCTCATTCAGACGGAGACCACAGCGTGAGTCATCCTCTGAAATGCGCGTATTTCGCGATGGGGGGGTCAATTTTGGTCCGGACTCATTTGTGCCTTGTGAAAATCGGCCAGCTGCCTGATTTTTTCTCCGCTTAGCTCGCGTGCGATGGTCCGAGCTGCCTGGCCGGCCAGTTCCCGAAACGCCTTCGGCAAGCGTTCACGAAATGGTTCCGGAATTCTGCTGAGCCAATCGATTGCGAGTTTCTCTTGAGTCGTCAACTGCAGGGTCACTCGACTCTTTTCTCTCTCGTGTCTCGGCGTGCGCAGCCGGCGGGAGTGATATTGCTGGAAGTCCATGGGCGTCCGTCCTCCGTTGACACTGGCAAGCGCTGCGACGATCGATCCTGTACCTCTGATGGGGGAATCGGCAGGACGCCGTGTCCGTGGACGACGGACTGGGGCAAGGATGCCCCGCATTTTTTTGGCCGCAATCTTAGACATGGATGTCAATCATGGGAATACCTGCCACCTCAACGCTGATGAAGAAGTATCTCGACAACAAAGCGAAGATCAAGGCGATCGAAGGCGAGTCAAAGCCTCTTCGCGATGAGAACAAAATGATTGAGGAAGAGGTGTTGACGCGCCTCCAGGGAGAGGGAAAGAACCTCTTCCAGAAGGGGAAGATGGTCGCCACCGTCGAACAGCAGGCAAACTCGGTGCCATGGGCCAAAGAGTTTCTGAAGGCCATGGGGCCGGAGGCAGTTGAAGCCGCCAAAGAGGCGGCCGGAACGAAAACCGTCGTGAACATCGCTCTCCTGGACTGATGCTCACAGCCACAATCACACAGTCACATTTGGAGATTTGATCATGCGGTTCCTGTTACTCACCATCGCCCTTGTCTGCGGCACGCATAGTGCCATTTCCTCACTGGATGACCGATGCCAAACAGACCTCTACGCAGCCGACGAGACTCTGAGCAGATCGGAAAACGCAGGGAAAATCGCCCGAATGCCCATCGTAGAGGATATGGACGCAAGTGGCAGGAATACTCACGATCGTATCTGGATCGGCACCCGCTGTGTGCTCACTGCTACGCCGCCGGCCGAATCACAGCATCGGAATGCGTCGACCACATTCAGGCAATCCATGGGCCGTCTGATCCCTTGTTCTGGAAGTCATCCAACCATCAGCCATTGTGCTGGAAATGTCATGGACGGAAAACGGTTGCAGACAATCGAAAGTAACTGCGATGGCGACACGAGGTCCCAAGCCGAAACCAAAAGTAACGATCGACCCCGGGCCTATGCCGGAACCTCCGGACTGGCTTGTCGATTCACGATCGGTTGCACTCTGGAACCAGTATGGACCGGTACTGAACCGACTCGGTCTGCTGGAATCTCTGGATGCGATCGGGTTTGCGATGCTCTGCGATGCGATTGCGTTCTATCTGGATGCAGCAGAGAAGATCGACATGGACGAACTGGTGGTCTACTGCGGGGAATCGGGCTCACCTGCCCCCAACCCGCTCGTCGGGATTGTCCGTGCGCAGGCCAAAGCTGTCCGCGAACTACTGATCGAATACGGGATGACGCCAAACGGTCGAATCCGACTTACCGGATCCACGTCGGTCAAGCCCGTCGATCTGGAGCAACTTGATCCGCTTGAGCAGCTGGCTCGTCGCATGGCAGCAACTCCACCGGTGGCCATCGCGGAAAAGCCCGTTACACCGGCGAGACGCAAGAGAGCTGCAAAGAAAGCTTCTAAGAAGGCAGCAAAGCGGCGGTGAACTCTGCTCAAATCATTCAGCAGTATGTTGACGGCGTGAAGTCGGGACGCATCGTGGCGGGCCGACTTCAACAGTTGGCTGTGGAACGTTATCTGAATGATTTGAAACGAGCTCAGTCAAAAACCTGTCCCTTCTATTTCGATCAGGCGACGGCTGAGACAGCCATTGAGTTCTTTCCGTTGCTTTTGCATAGCTCAGCGGAGTTTCAGGGAAAGCCGTTTCATTTGGAGCCCGACCAGATGTTCATAGTTTGGAATCTGATGGGCTGGAAACGCATAGCAAACAATGCTCGCAGGTTTCGATACGCGCACATCGAAGCGGCTCGCAAATGGGGAAAAACTGCATTTGCAGCCGCTCTGATGTTGATGCTCTTCCTGCTGGATGGAGAAGGACGCCCGGAGATTTACTGCGCCGCCACCAAGCGATCACAGAGCAAACTCGTCTGGGAAGAAGCTCAACGATTCGTCGAAGGCAGAGAATTCCTCAAAAGCAGAATCACGATCAAAGAATCTCTGCACACGATGCTGAAGGCGGACAAGGGCATCATCCGTGCACTCGGGGCCGACGGCGGCGGTTCGGACGGTTTTTTTCCGTCGACCGTGGTATTCGACGAATTGCACGAGTGGAAAACGCGTGCTCAACTCAAATTGTGGGCAAAACTCCGCACCGGGAGTGCTGCCCGCCCACAACCAATATTTGTGGTGATCACGACTGCCGGTGATGATCAATCGCGACTCTGGCAAACTGAACGTGAGTACGCATGCAAGATCCTGCATGGCAAAGCTCAGGACGATTCCCTGTTTGCCTTCATCCTCTGCATCGACGATGAAGATGACATGTTTGACAAGTCGTGCTGGCCAAAGGCGAATCCGCACCTTGGCACGACGGCCAAATGGGAGTCCTATGAGGAACTCGCTGAGAAAGCCCGCCTTAATCCCGCTGATGCTCGTGATTTTGAGCGATATTATACCAACCGAAAAGTTGCCTCGATTACGAGGGCAATCCCGGACCGAGCCTGGGTACTCGGAGCAAAACCGATCCCCAGTCTGGCCGGCCGCGTCTGCCATGGTGCCGTCGACCTTGGATTCCGCGACGACTTGAGCGCATTCGGATTGGTTTTCCCTCCGTTGTCGGCAAACGGCTTGTGGTATTGCAAAGCCAGGGCATTCTGCCCGTCAGACGGACCACGCGATCTAACAGCAGAACCGATCGCCAGCCTGATCAAAAGTGGCCATATCGTGGTAACGGAAGGAAACACGACCGACGTACATGCTATTCACGCGGCGATCGATCATGCACGGCAGATCTACAATCTGAAAAGCATGGCGTGTGATCCCAATAACGCAGCACAGTTCGGGGCTGAGCTCGTCGGCAAAGGAATTGACTGCGCAGACTTCAAGCAGACTACCGCAAACTACAACGAGCCGATGCGTGAGTTTCTCAAACTTCTGGCTGATGGGAAGTTCATCCACGGCGATGATCCACTGCTGAACTGGTGTCAGCAGAATATGCAGGCCTACACGAACGTTGCTGGTCTGATGATGCCATCGAAGCAAGCTTCCAGCGAAAAAATTGACCCGTTAGTGTCAATTTTGATGGCATTTGCCGAGTCCCTGCATTTTCAACGCAAACTCATCTCAAAGCCCGTGGGGCAGGTTGTGAGGTTCCTGTGATCAAATGGCTCCGCAGACTGGCCAAACGTGCGACGCGATACGGTTACGATCTTGCCATGTGGGCTGCAATGGGCGGTTCGCTCTCAATGTCGGTTTCAAGTTCCGGATTTGTCGTAACACGTGATACAGCGCTGAAGGTTGCTGCCTACAAACGCGGCGTCCAACTGATTTCCGACTACATTGGCAAGACGCCTTTTCACGTCAAACAGGGCAATCAAAAAGCCATCATTCACCCTGCCTGGCAATTGGTTCGCAAATGGGCCAGATGGCACGAACTGTCAGCCTTCGAGTTTCGCAGAGTCCTGACCGTCCATGCCATTACGACTGGAAACGGATACGGATGGATCGAACGAGATGACTCCATGCGTCCGGTGGCCTTGTGGATTCTGGATCCACGGAAGATCAGCCAGAAGATTGTTGGGCGCCGAACGGTTTACGTGATTGAAGGAAACACCGGATACTTTGAGCCTCACGAAATCATGCACATCAAGGGCATGGGCGTTGACGGCTTTGGCGGTCTTGATCCGATCACCACTTATGCAAAAGACGTCCTCGGACTCGCCATTGCACAGCAAAACTACGCAACCTCTTACTTTGCTTCCGGCGGAACACCATCAACGTACGTGAAGACAGAGGATTATCTGGATGATGACCGCTGGGCCAAAATGCAGAGTCAGTCCGGCCCGCTCAAAAGAGCGATTGAGAATCCTCACGAAATCCCTGTACTCGAAAAAGCTGAGCTGAAAACGCTCAATCTTTCCGCTCAACAGACGCAGTTGCTGGAAGCTCGAGAGTTTTCGCTGAAGGACGTCGCCAATCTCCTGGGCCTGCCCGTGCATAAGCTCCAGGGCACGGGCAACAGTTCCTATAAGTCACTCGAAGAGGAAAACCGCTCTTTCCGTGACGATTCGCTTGACCCCTGGCTGGTGCAGTTTGAAATGGAGTACCAAAAACTGCTGACGGAGGACGAACAGCTGACCGAATCGCACGATGTTGAGGCCGTTCGTGAAAGCCTGACGCGCACAAACATGAAAGATCGGGCGGAAATCCTGTACAAGAACGTCGGCGGGCCGATCATGCTGCCGAACGAAGGACGGGAAATCCTTGGATTGCCTCCGGTGGCTGGAGGTGACGAGCTGCTGAAACCAGTCAACATGACGCCAGACAGCCAGAATCCGACGGATCCGGACCCAAATGTAGCCGTCGACTCACAGCGAGCCGCTTTCGATGGCTATTGCGTGTCCGCTCTGGCAGATGTTGTTGCAAGAATGCAAAAACGCGTGCACCTGCAGGCTCAGCGCACGAAACCGGATGAATGGGATGAGTTCCGAACTTCGCTCGCAGAAAAACACGGTGATGTCGTCAAGTCCGCATTCAAACCATTGGTACAGCTTTGCGGAGGCGATCTCAGCCGGCTGGATGGTGTCCCAGACGTGCTGTTTCGGGCGTGCATTGGGACCGTGGCAATCGAAGTCGAACCAACAACACTTGCGACCGAAATCCTGTCTTTGATTCGAGGAAAAGCACAATGACAATTCGTCGACTTTATCTGCCAAATACCGCCCGACGTGCGACTGTGGCCCTGCAAAAGCGAGCCGATTCGAAAGATGGTGAATTGCCGGATATCACCGGTCTTGCGGCGGTGTTCTACAACGCCAACGATTCGGCGAATACGCAGTATCGCCTCTGGGACAACTATTTCGAACGGATCATGCCCGGGGCGTTTGATCGAGCCGTGAAGGAAGATGACGTCAGGGCCTTGCAAAATCATGATCCACGACTGTTGTTGGGCCGATCTTCGAACAACACCCTGCAACTGGAGGTGACAAAAGAGGGGCTGTCCTATCGGATCAGTCCGCCTCCAACCATGGTCGGCCGCGATACCGTGACTTTGCTGGAGCGCGGCGATCTCGATGGCAGTTCGTTCGCGTTCACAATTTCTCGCGGTGGCGTTGAGTGGACCGAGGAAGAGGTTGAAGTCGACGGAAACAAAATCACTCTTTACATCCGCAACATCAAGTCTGTGGATTTGTACGACGTTGGGCCGGTGACTTACCCGGCGTATTCAGGCACAACTGCCGGGACTCGGTCTCCATGCATGTTTCTCGACCGGCGATCAGACAATCCGGAAGTGAAGCTGATCGAAGAAGAATTCCGCGGATGGCGTGATGCCGTTGCCCTGCCGGATCGCGAACGCCGAGAGCGTGAACTGCGGATTGCGGAGCTGAGTTGAGAATCTGGCTTGCAGCTGGCAAGCGCTGCGACGATCCACCGCACATCCGGAGATCGTCGCAGCTCAGTTCGCCCAGCCGATCTGATCGCGACGTTCTCTGCATGAAGCGGAGACCGCCCAGACGGACACGCTGATTGCGATTTGATTCATTTCGAACCGCCCTAACAAGGAAAACCAGCAATGTCCGTGAAGCTGAAGCAGCTCAAAGAACGCAAGGCCGACGCCGTAAAGCAGCTCCGAGCTGCTCACGATGCTCTGTCCGCCGCTCCTGGCGATGAAGCCAAGAAGAAGGATTTCGACGAACGCAGCAAAGCGATCGAGTCGCTCAACGAAGAAATCGACCGCGAAGAACGCGTTTCCGCCCTTGAAATCGCCAACCCGGATAAGCGTACCGCACCAGGTGGCACAAAGCCGGAAGACAATATTCTGGAAGACTTGCGCAGCAAAGAACCAGACAACCCAATTCTTGATCCGGACAAGCACGGTTACAGCCTGATGCGTGCCATTCGCATGCGATGTGGCGACGAAAAAGAAGGCGGAGTTGAATGGGAAGTGCATCAGGAGCTGGCGAAACGCAAGCAGGATGCGGGCATGACCGTTCGCGGTCTGATGGTGCCTCACACTCTCCGCATGGCAAACAATGCGGAAAAACGCGGTACTGTAATCAATCTGTCTGCGGGTGCAGGTGCAATCCCCACGATTCTGGCACCAACTCTGATCGATGTGCTGCGAGATGCGGTTGTGCTGCGCCAACTCGGGGCAGTGATCCTGAGTGACATGGTTGGAGCTTTTGCGATTCCGAAGAAGACGGCAAAGATCGGCTTCGAATGGGTCGCTGAAGATGCCGCCGCCACTGCGACCGACATCACTGTTGGCACCGTGGCCTTCTCTGAGAAGTGCCTGACCGGTCGAACTCGCATCACTCGCAGCTTCATGAAGCAGTCGAGTCTCGACGCGGAAGCAATGGTCCGTCAGGATCTCGTTGACGGCATGGCCGTCGGCATGGATAACGGTGGAATCAACGGTACCGGATCCAGCAACCAGCCAACCGGTCTGCTGGCGGTCTCCGGCACAAACACCGTCGCCATGGGCACCAACGGACTGGCACTCACCTGGGCAAAGGTGGTTGAAATGGAGACCGTCGTTGGTACTTCCAACGCACTCCGCAATTCGCCGGCCTACCTGACCAACAGCAAAGTTCGCGGTAGTGCGAAGACTGTGCTGAAGGACTCAGGTTCAGGCCGATTCCTCATGGAAAACGGCGAAATGAACGGATATCCGGTTGCAGTAAGCACTCTGGTACCGAGCAACCTGACAAAAGGAACAAGCTCCGGAGTTTGCTCAGCCGCCATCTTCGGCGACTTCACCAATCTGGTGTTCGCTCTGTGGGGCGGACTCGACATTATCGTCGATCCGTTCTCTGAGTCGACCAAGGGCAACGTCCTGATCTCTGCGTTCCAGTCAGCAGACGTCAACGTGCGATACGCAGCTGCGTTTTCGAAGTGCGTTGACATTCTTGCCTGATCTGTGATCCGGTTTTTCTGCGGAGGGCAGATCAAAACATCTGCCCTCCGTTTCTCTGTTTTGCTGATTTTTCGTCCACAAAATGCAGGAAACTCCAATGGCCCAGACAGAAGAATTGGTGGTGATCACCATGATAAACGGGGAATTCATTGCCCCGGCATGGCGAGAACCAGGCACCGTGCTTGAAGTCGACAAGCGAATCGCCGATCGATGGATTGCTCACGGTTCTGCGAAATTAGGTGGAGAACTTGGAACAGTCGACACTCAGCCATCTTTGGGCTCATTTGCAGATTTCCCCGGATCAGACAAGTTTGCTGCTGCTGGGATCACCTCCGTTGATGGCGTGAAAGAGCTGGTGGCAGCCAAAGGTGACGCTTGGGCAAAAGAGATCAAAGGGATCACCAAAGCGATCGCAGCGAAGGTTTCAGAAGCTCTGGAAGCCATGAATCGAGCTGAGCAGGCTGCGGATCAGAAACCGACCGAAGGGAATTGATCGGAGTCAAGGGCACTTCGGTGTCCGTGCTGCCTCAGTTGCAAGTCGTCTCAACTTCCTGCAGGGCGAACCAACCGCGGCAGCAGAATCAAGGATGCGTGAATGTCGGCATTTTTCGCAGTGACGTCGTTTAGTGCAGTTTGCCCGCTATCACTGGCGGACGCAAAAAAGCACCTGCGCGTTGATCACTCCGATGATGACGACAGCATTCAGACGGTAATCGAAGCCGCCTTTGAAATGATCGAACGCAGAACTGGCCGTGCATTTCGCGAACAGAACTGTCAGTTGAAATTGTCTGAGTTTCCGGCTGGCAATGATCCGGTTTATCTTCCAAAGCCGCCAGTTCTGTCCGTTAGCTCAATTGTCTATCGGGACTCCAGCAATGCGTCACAGACGTTGAGCTCTGCTCTGTATGTGGTGCAGACATCGGCAGTACCAGGTCAGATCGTTCCGGTTTACGGCACAAGCTGGCCAACGGCGCTCGACAATCCTGAAAGTGTGATTATCACCTATTCAGCCGGCAGTCTGATCTGCCCAACGGTCGTGCTCCATGCTGTGAAGCTCTTCTGCGATCTTGAGTATCACGAACATGCCACCGTCGAGGCAGAAAGAATTCAGCGACGAATTGAATCACTGATTGCGGGCCTTGTGCTGAGGGATCGCAATTTGATCGGAATCAGTACATGAGCGGAAGTCGACACTATCCTGAGAGAATTGCGATCGAGATACGCGGTGATGGAGAATGGACCGAACTCTGCCGTCGCCGAGCTGCGATCGACACTCAGACTCTTGAGATCACACTTCCGCAGGACAAACAACTGCAGCTTCTGGATCACAGGGACACTCGGGTCCGGTGGTTTCGGCATGGAGATGCTCAGGTCATCAACCTGATCGGAATCCATACCAAACCCGGACGCAAACCCGAAATGATGCTGCAGGGATACACGGATCAGATTGAGACTCAGGACGAACCAACACTGGTGGATTTGGATGGGAACGAAGGAGTCTACGAGACGTGAAGCTTGATGAGTTTGCAGACTATCTGAAATCACAGGTTGCGGATCATGTCGAATCCGTTTGTTCCGCAGCCGTGAAATCCGTTTTGCAGACAACTCCAGCCGATCGTGTCAAGACTCGTCAGGCGATCCGCCTGCAGATGAAAGGCACACGGGGCACCGTTGGCCTGAGGTTCCGTACTCGCTATCCGACGCGCGGGACAACGACACTGCGACGGCTCGAAAGTCAGTGGAAAGCACTCAGGCCGCGATTGCGACAGGCCTTCATTAAACGGCTCAACGATACTCTGA
The DNA here is from genome assembly GCA_016795105.1 of Planctomyces sp. Lineage (GTDB taxonomy): Bacteria > Planctomycetota > Planctomycetia > Planctomycetales > Planctomycetaceae > F1-80-MAGs062. The sequence goes on along the minus strand of JAEUIH010000065.1, from coordinate 3,548 downwards.
AAGGACGTTGAAATGGCAAAGCAGGTGACCGCACACAAGGCCAAGGGATCGGCTTTCTATACAACGATCAGCTCAACGCTGACGAAAGTCCCGGGACTCAAGAATCTGAAGGTCAATTTTGGCGAGAACAAAACTGTTGAAATCGCCGACCTCGATTCGACGTACGAGGAGCCACTTGATACCGGGCTCACTGGTGGTCAGTCCGCCACGTTCGATCTGATCCACAATCCTTTGTCGGCGGTGCATCAGGATCTGCAAAAGGCAAAAAACGAACACACGGAACGAGTCGGAAAAATCGTGCTGGGAGGCACAGCCGTCGAGATTGCGTGTACGTACATCGTGACGAAGTTTGATGTGGACCTTGAAGTCGGAAACGGTCTCATGGCATCAGTGGAAGTGAAGTTCGTCGAAGTGATTGAACTGAACGAAGTTTCTCCGAGCTGATCTGAGTGTGTTCTCTGACGTATTTTCGTTTCCGTAATAAGGCAGGGAGTTGATCATGAAGGCAAAGAGAACATCACCGGGGCAGATGGTGAACCCAAACTATTCCGCCTCTGCCCGTCAGGCAGCAAGAGAAGCCAGTCAGCCGTACGATGTGAAACAGTTTTTGAATTTGCACGTGGGTGAAATCGTCGACGATCCGGATTGCTGGCGTCTGTGTCTTCCGCCCAATGCATGCATGGCGCCGGCCGACGATGAGTGTGCCGACAAAGTGCTGCAGGCAATGAAGTCTGAAAAGCGGGTGATGTTTCTGCGAAACCTCGCTCGTATGGATCAGGCAGAAATCAGAAAGCAGATGTCCAAAGGCGAACTGGAGTGGCTGGACGAAATGCTGAAGTACTACTCAGACGAGGTTGCGGAACTGCAATCCAAGTCACCAGCCAGCAAACCGGCCAGCAAGCCAGCTCCAAAAGCTGACTGACCGGCACACCTCGAGGAAACGACTCTTTTAACGGAGCTGGTGGCCATCAGCTCCGTTTTCAGTGACAGATCATGAATGCAGGGAGAACGTCGTGGGAGATCATGAGTATTTGAAGCTGGAAGATCTGGAAACCGCTCAGGAAGTGGATGTGCGGGAGTACTTTCTTCCGTGCGACCCGTCCAAGAAGGTCCGAATCGCCAGCGTATCGGTTCAGCGGATGCGGGAATATCAGGAAGCCTGCCGAAAAGGCGGATCGGCAGAACGCCGTGCCCAGGCCAACCTGATTGCAGATTCCGTCGTCGGCACTGACAACAAGCCGTTGTGGACTGGTACTCAGGTCTACGAGACGGCAGGAAAGACGAAAACACGCTGGTTCATGGCATTGGTCAAGCTCGTGAGCGTGCACAACGGAGCGGAAGACGAGGTTCTCGAAGCTCAGGCTGAGGAACTGGAAAAAAACTGAGGTCAGACCGGCTCAGGCGGACATTGTTTCGCCTGTGCCGGGAAGGCGTTGGCGGGCATTTGTCAGCCCATCCGGATTATCTGGGGCAGTATCTGAATGCTCGCCAACTCATGGAATGGCAGGCCTACGAACGACTCGAACCGTTCGAGCCTGAGAGAGCCGATGCCAGATCCGCACTGGAAACTTTCTGGCTGAGACAAACGATGCTCGAGAAGCACAACGCGGAGCCGGAACACTATCGCATTCGCTGGGAACCAAAGACCGAAACGGAAGCGGCAGGACTCTTCGCAGAAATGCGAGAGATCGCAGGCATGGAAGACTGAGGTGACTGGATGTCAGGTCCGCTCGATGATCTTGATTTTTCCATCAATGCTCACGTACGTGATGCGATGGAAGATATTCGTGATCTGTCACGGCAGCTGGACGGCATTCTGAATCACGTCGATCGCATGGATGCGGCATTTCGAGCGATGGGAGACGCGATCGGCATTCCAACGGCTCAGGTTGATCTGTTGTTGCTGCGCATGCAGCCAATGATGAACACTCTGGACAAAGCCAAGAAACAGGCGTCGGGTCTTGAAGAATCTTTCACTCGGAAGCTGATGGCCAAAGCTCTGGAAGAGCACCAACGAAAGATTGTGCGTCTCGCTGATGGCACCGAACGGGCCAAATACCAGATGATTGCTCTGGCCGACGCCAGTCGGCAGATTCGCACGCCGGAGGCCGGCCGTGTGTCCTCTGGACAGAATTCCGGCGTCAACTTCGTGAGGGTGACCGCCGCCGCCGGCCAGCTGGCGTTGCTTGGCAGAATCTCCGGAACGTTACGCAATGTCCGGACGGGAATTGGAGAAGTCGGCACTCAGACTCGTATCTCTGCCGGATATATGACTCGGTTCCGAATGGGAATGAATTCTATCCCTGTGAACCCTGCCCTGAATGTCGTGAAGAATAGCTTCACTTCGTTAGGCGAAGCGGCGTCTAAGGGTGTGGAAACTCTCCGAGGAATGGCGGACGCGTTCCTGAGCGACATTCCCGGATCGATCGCGGCCGCTGTTGGAGCCGCCGGACAAATGGGCCAGAGTTTTGATGCTGTGTCCAACACTGTGTCAAAACATGTGCACAAACTGCACGAGACTCAGTCTGCCCTGACGTTGCTGTCGACCGTTTTTCCATTTGCAAAGTCTCAGATTGAGACCATTCGCGGTCCACTGAATGCCGTAACTTCCTATGCAGATGCAGCGGCAGAAAAAATCGATGAGATGAACGCTAAGTTCGGTACGGCCGCGGCTGAAGCCAGGGGCAAGGCCTGGGTGATGACCGGAGTCTGGAAGGAACTCGGAGGGACCGCCGATACCTTTGCGAGATCTCAGTATTATGCGCTGCTTCCACAACGCATGATGATGCGAGAAGTCGAAGGTGCCCGACGCATTATCCGTGCTGCGACGTATGCATGGACATTCCTAACGCATCCAATTCACTCCGTTTCTCTCGCTTTGGCTCAGTCCAGGGCGGAATGGAAAGACCTGAGATCACGACTGCCACCGCTGACAGGCGGTCTCCAGCTGGGCACGCGAGCCTTTCGTGCGTTTGCTCAAACGGCGTTCATTGTCGGTACCACCACTCGCACAGTCGTCACGGCCCTCACGCCGCTCGCAAAGTTGACCGTCGTCGTGGCTCGCGGCACATGGTCCATGGTCGGTCCGATTCGATCGGCCACTATGGGACTGATCCGAATGACCGGCGTGCAAAACACGGTGATTGGCAGAATGCTCGGCATGAAGAAATCCACCGACGAAGCCAGCGCTGCAATGGCTCGGCTGGATCGCGGAAACTCTCTTTTGTCACGCGGATTCGGCGCCGTCAGCAGTCGGGCTGGGCTGGCCAAGACAGCCGCTGCCGGTCTGATCGCAACCATGGTTGCCGTTGGAACATCAACGGCGATCGCCACGGAGAAAAATAACGCAGTTTTCGGCACGATGCTGGGCGATATGCAGCAGGGTTCAGCAGTCGTGAAATCGCTGCAGAACACCGAGGCCGGAAAGCTGTTCGACAATCAGGAGCTGCTTGACTCCGGTCGGCTATTGTTGGTTCTTCACGGGATTTAGTGGCAGCCAGTTGAATTGACGGGGATTTTGTGGATGCGAGAATTGGGCTCAGAAAGGG
>JAEUIH010000064.1 GCA_016795105.1 Planctomyces sp. | reverse complement strand
ATTGAGATAATGCTCGGCAATCAGCTTTGTGGCTCCCATCACGTTTGTGGGCCGCACGGCTTTATCCGTAGAGATCATCACAAAACGTTCAACTGCGAATCTGTTGGCAAGATCGACCAGTGTTCTGGTTCCAAAAACGTTATTGCGAACCGCAGCCTGAGGATTGCTTTCCATCAGTGGAACGTGCTTGTAAGCCGCAGCGTGAAAGATCACGGACGGACGCTGTACCATGAAGATGCGAGACATTGCTTTTTCGTCAGCAATATCTTCGAGAATGAATTCCACGGTTGGTGCGGGGCGATTCAGACTTCTCACAAGGTTCTGGATTTCTCGCTCCAGTTCAAAGATCCCGAACTCCGACTGATCCAGGAGAATCAATTTCCGCGGTTCAAACTGCAGCAGCTGGCGGCAAACTTCTGACCCAATACTTCCGGCTGCACCGGTGACCAGTACAACCTTATTTCTGATCACTGATCGAATTCCATTCATATCGAGCTGATTGGGGTCTCGACGCAACAGGTCATCGATCGTGACTTCTCGGGTTCGCAGCTGAAATCGGTCCGAATGAATTTCGTCAACGGCCGGGACCAGATGCGATTCGAGTCCAATCTGCAGACAGGCTTCAGTGACTTCTCTTACAGTTCTTCCTGACAGATTTGAAGGCATCAGGAGATGTTCGGCTCGAGTTCGGCGAGTAATTTCAGAGAGTCCTTCAGACGCCGAAATCACAGGAACTCCACCAACCAGTGTCGGACCATTCAGTCTCTTAGGAGAAACAATCCCGACAACCTTCAACAGACTTGAGCCAGCCTGAATTGCCGTCAACAGACTAATCGCGTCTGCACCGGACGCATAGATTAACGCTCGCTGTGCACGAGGCCCCCGTCGGAGATTGATTTGTGTTCTGATCGAATTTGCAAGGACTCGCAGAGATGCAAGTGCTGCAACTGAAATCATCGTGTCATTTGCAATGACAGATCGAGGAATCTGAGGCATTGTTTCGCGAGCAATCTGTAGTGCAGCGATGATAATTCCGCTGACAATACACACTGCAGCCGACCAGACAAGGTCGTAAAACGTTGAATATCGCAGCCGCCGATGCCAGTCTCTGGAGATCAACACAACCGCGATCTTCAGCAGGACGACAATCAACACACTGTCCGCGAATACTTCACGCGCATAGTCCGTCAATACAAAGTCAAACCGGAGCAACAGGGCTGTCAGCAGAGATGCTGCAAAAACAGCAGCGTAACAGCAGACTGCAATCGCAAGTCGCATCATGACGCGTGAACCTGTGGAGAGAGATTTGAGAGGATGAATGACGGCAGTGAGAATGCTGCCTGAGAATAGGTCGAATGTACTGCAGCGAGTTGAGAATCTACGCTGAGTACTGAAGGGCAGGATGTTTTGACAGGAACTCAAGAACAGGCGGAGTTTGCCGAACCTTTAAATCTGTGTCCAGACCAATTCCAGCAGCAAAAAATGCCGGAAATACAGCGTCGAGAGCGATACCCGGAAATACCGTGTTCGCGGCGATACGGAGGGAAGGTGCTTTGGTGGAGGGGTGGGCGGGGAGCGGTGAATTTGGGGCTGGGTGTGATGAGGACGCGTTGGATCGCGGAGCGATCCACGACGATATTAATAGTGGGGCGGTCGTTCGTCAGATGGATCACGAGGAGATGTGGGCTCCTGGGCCTGCTGAAGATCGTGTTCGATTCTTGCGAAACGCTCATCCATCTCTGAAAGACGTCGATATTGCAAAGTTAAGGACGCATTCAACCCGTCCACATCGTGCTGCAGATGTGCGAGCGAAGTTTCGATCCTGATCAAACGTTCCAGCAAAGCCGGGATATCAACTTCATTTGTTGCCAACGTAGACTCCTATCGGCGAACTCGCGGACCACCGGAGCTTGCTTCCTGCGGTGAATTTCCGTTCAGACGCGATTCGTACGTTGCGATCAACTTTTCCAGATCGGCTTTCTGATCGGAGGGTGCCTTACTGAGCGCGTTCATCGCAGAGTCAACCGCTTTCTGGAATTCGCCAGCCTCCGCGAATGCGCCTGCAAGCGTGCTCAGGTGGGACCAGTCATTATAGTTGGTCAGTTCACAGGCTCGCTGAGCCAGTTCGATTGCTCGGTCTGTGTCGCGAATCGATGCCTCCGAACATGTTGCCAGAAGCCAAGCATAATTGTCGTATGCTCGAGCAAATCCGGGACTGAGTGCAATTGCAGCTTCGTAGTCTTTGACGGCATCTTCAAACCGTTCGAGTCTCACATAGGCGGCAGCCCGATTGTTGAGTGCCCGAAACAGATTCGGCTGTATACTCAGTGCACGCGTCCAGCATTCTGCGGCGCCCTCGAAATCCTGATCTGTGAACAACAGGTTTCCACGGTTATACCAGGCTGCTGCCAGGTTTGGATTCAGATCAATCGCTTTCTGATAGTTCTGGACTGCAAGTGCGGTCTTTCCCTGCTGAGCAAGAATGTTGCCCCGAACATACCATGCATCCGCCAGTCGTGAATCAATATTGATCGCCTGATTCAAATCCTCAATCGCAGCATCATTCTGATTGAGCTGATGGCGTGCCAGCCCTCGCCGATAGTACAAGCTCGCCTCCTGAGGCTGAATCTCCAGCGCCCGACTAAAGTCATCTACAGCCATCACAAACTTCCCGCTGCGATGAAACAACAGTCCGCGAGCCGTTAAGTGTTCCACAGAGTCGGGAGAATGAGCAATCACCTCTGATAAATCCTGAGCGGCTTTCTCAAACTGTCCTTGCGCTTCCAACAACTGCGATCTAAGTAATCGGGCATCGTGTTGATCGGGAGTTCGATGAAGAAGAGCATCCAGCAGAGCCAGCGACCGAAATGTCTCGCCGGCCCCTGCTGTGGCTTGTGCAAGTTTCAGGTCGATCTGGTTTTGATCGATGTGCCCGATACTCTTCTGACTCAGCACCGTCCCTGAATTCTGCGGACGCGAATCGACCGAGCCAGCCTCAGAAAGCTTTGCTGCGACCCACTCGAGGTCAGAGACTGAATCCCGATACTGCTTGAGCTCAAGTTTTGCCTGACCTCTCAACCAATGAGCCTGAACATTCTCCGGATCGCGTCCAAGAACTGCCGACACGTCCGAAATCACGGCTTTCCATTCGCCAAGTTCGGAGTTTGCCGCTGCACGTTCGTTGCGGGCGACCGACTGATCTGGCTGATGTTCGAGAACGACCGAGAAATCCTGGATCGCGGAATCGAGATTACCCATGTGACGGGAAATCATGCCTCGCAACAGCAGCACCTGATCGTTCAATTGTATTGCTGCGGCTCGCTGAATCGACATGTGAGCCGAATCAAATCGCTTGAGCTCCAGATCAAGTCGGGCGCGAATAATCAGAAATTCCAGATCATCCCCGATCGCGGGATTTTCGGTGAGCAGCCTCTGGAACCGCAGTTCTGCGTCATCAAAACTTCCTCGATCCAGCTCGCGGTTGAGCAAACTCAGACTGGCTTGACGATCGGCAGGAGAAATCCTGAGAACCTCGACAAGATCTGCTTCAGCGGCAGAGTCCTGTCCAAGGATGCGAAACAAATCTGAACGTGCGCGCAGGATCTCCGGGTCATCCGGACGAATTTGATGAGCTTCGGTCAGGTCTGCCACGGCCAGGGAATGACTGCCTCTGCTGACGTACGCGGCAGAGCGTTTCAAAAGTGCTTCAACGTCGAAAGGAGACTGACGCAGAATGACTGAAAAGTCTTCGATGGCCAGTTCATATCGTCCGGTTGTCAGATTCAACTCGCCTCGCTTCAGCAGAGAATGATTGATGTCGCGGCCGGAGCTGATCAGTTGAGTATATCCGGCGATTGCTTCATCATGACGCTGAAGAGACGCCAGCACCTGGGCGTGCAGTCGAATCGCCTCGGCATCTTCAGGCATCGCGGACAGTACAGCTTCTAGGTCTGTCAGAGCATCCTCAGTTCGCTTCAGTCCCGCCAGAACCCCAGCCCGCTCAAGTCGCAGATCGTGGCGTTCGGGAGATCGTTCGATTGCCAGCGTCAGGTCCTGAAGACTCCGATCACTATTCCCGGTCTGAAGTTCAGCTCGAGCTCGCTCCAGTAAGATATCGTTATTTGCGGGATCGAGTTCAGCGGCGCGATTGAGGTAACTTACGGCGGCATCGAATCGACCACACATTGCATTTGCTTTTCCGAGCAGCAGCATTGTTTCCGGATCGTTCGGCAGGAGCTCCGCTGCACGTGACAAGTCGCTTGCCGCGTCCGAAGCGCGGTGAATCTTCACCAGAGCCCGACCTCGTTCCCGCCATGATTCACCATCATCAGGTCGAAGTCGACAGGCCATGTGAAGGTCCGAAAGTGCGCGTTCGAAATCTTTCTGGCCGACATACATTCGACCGCGTTGAAGCCAGGCCCCCGCGTGTTCCTGTTTCAGTTCCAGAAGTCTGGTCAAATCCGTAATGGCCTGATCAGGATTCCGATCCCTGTTCAGAACGGCTCTCCGGTAAAGAGCTTCGATGTGATGAGGGTCTGCAAGGAGTACCTGTTCAAAGTCGTTTAGCGCTTTTTCGGTTTCGTCAAGATCCGACAAAGCGCAACCACGGTCGAACTGTGCATCAATAAGCTGTGGGTTTAACCGCAATGCATGCGACAGTGAGGAGACACTTCCAGTCAGGTTTCCGGATGATCGCTGAGCAGTCCCGAGAGCCCACCAGGCTTTTTCCCAGTCCGGCCGCAGAGAAGTGGCTTTGCTCAGGTCATCACAAGCCAACTTGTACTTTGAATCGGCCGCGTAACTCGTTCCGCGAAGATACCACGCTTCTGCGAGGTCAGGATCGAGGGCAACAGCACGCGTGAGAACCTGAACAGCTTCGTCGTGATGAGAGGCTCTTTGATGTTCGAGAGCAACTCGAACCATCGACTCCGCCTGCTTCTTTTGATCCGCACACCCCGCAAGGATAATTCCGCTCAGCAAACACATCAGTAAACGAGACTGAGATCGTTGCACACACGACCGAGTCGCTCTGAGGGGCGTACCTTTCTGGTCCTGAGTGACAATCATGATAGTCTCCGGCAAGCTGAAGTGAGTACTGAACCGTGTTCGGAAGAATCCGCCGTCTCGTCTCAATCGTCACACCGTTCACAGGAATTGCGTCTGTTGGAATTCGGAGAACCGATTTGATCGGAACGACCGTGTTGGGCCGTCAAACTTTGACAGGCTTGCCGTCCGGCAGGCAATTTTCGCTCAGGTTTTCCAGGATTTGTGAACTTCCCGTCCCGAGATGAAGCTCGCGGCCCGGAACCGCCGAATAAGAGAGTGGGCAGGAATTGCCGATGTATCGATTTTGTTCTCACGGCATCTGGTTCTGCCATCTTCCATAAGCTCTCAGATGGACGTTTCTATGGACCTTTCCTCGATCTTTTCTGACGATCAAACGGCCATCATCGGCTGCTTTCTGGCGCTCGCAGGCTGTGGACTGATCGCCGCCATCAGCTTCCATTTCGGACCAGCAGGCCGTCAGGCAAAACAATCCACCACCGTAAAATCTGGAACTCGGTCGGTCTCCATTCAGGTATCCACCACGGTTCGTCCGGAAACTCACGAAGACCGAAAAGCAGCCTGATCCCTCGGAAAACCCGAAAATCCGAACCCGCCTATTGCGGTTCAGTGCATCCTCCCGTATACACAGTGGAGGAATTCCTCCCGTGAATGCAGCCGCAGCGGTGGGAACGGACATGACTGAAGACATCATTAAGATTACGGTCGCAGTGACGGTTCCCGCGACTGATTGAATTGTTTGGGAGCGATCCGGGCATGAAACGCATTGGAACTCTTGCTGTTGCCGCATTGATCTTCGGTTCAGGTTACCTCTGCGGAACCCGCGATGTTGTACAGCCACAAATGGTCGGTGCGGCGACTCAGCAACAGAAAGATGCCGGAGTTCAAATCTCCGATGAAAGCCTGAAGAGCTACTACGGCTTCCGGAAAGCAGCGACTGACCTTGAAGCAAGTCTTCGCGGCGAAAACCTAAACGTTGGTGCCACCGAAGATCCAAACTTCTTCGCCCTGTCTGTTGGCGGGATCGATGCAATGCGTGACCTTGAAGAAGGTCGCGGCGTTGACCCGGAGACCTTTGCAGCAATCTACGCTGACCGAGTCACCACAGACGTCCGGGCAGCTCTTGACACTGACGCTGATGGCAGAATCCGGTATAAAGGAACTGTCATTCGCATGTATTCCAAAGACCGCCTGAACGAACTTTTCAACCGCCGTAAACAGGTTGAAATCAAATCGTCTCGCATTGGCGGCTGAGCCCTTCGTCACGGCGTTTTCTGTGTCGTTCCGGATGGTCCTCTGACGCACCCTGTCTCGTCGGAGTTCGATGCAACACCCTGAATCCCGTTGACAGTCGGAATTCTGTAGTCGACAATTCATCTGCCAAACGACTCTGCAGAGTTTTGTTCGTTTGCACTGAATTCCGGCTCAGGTCACGACGCACTCAGGAATCATCGCATGCATCGCTCCGCCAGACTATGTCCCGGTCCAGTGTCTCGACGAAGCGTGCTTGAAGTTGGATCCCTTGGCCTTGGCATGCTGGGACTGAGCGACTTCCTTCGACTGAAGGCAAATGCGTCCCATCCGGCGTCTGCCGATCCATCGTTCGCCGATCCTGCCTCTGCCGATCCAGGCACCTCGATCATCTTCATCTGGCTGCCAGGCGGACCTCCGCATATGGAGATGTACGACATGAAGCCGGATGCTCCACTGGACTACCGGGGAGAATTTCGCCCGATCTCCACGAATGTCGCGGGGCTTGATGTCTGTGAACTGATGCCACTCCATGCAAAGTGTGCAGACCGCTACAACATCATCCGTTCTGTAGCACATGAATTTGCAGACCACGGTGGCGGCCACAAGAGATTTCTGACCGGCCGTCATCCAGCTACACCGACCGGATTTGTAAACGACGCTCCGGCAGTTGGTTCAATCGTCGCCAAATGCCGAGAACATTACTCGACAGGTCTACCCAACTATGTCTCGGGTGCCGAATCCGGACGTGACGCGGTTGATGTCTATAGTTTCGGTGCCGCGTACCTTGGGCCATCTTATGTCCCTTTTAGTGTGCCTGGTGATCCAAACGCTTCGGATTTCCGTGTTCAGAATCTGTCCGTCGACCGTTCTGTCGGGGACCGTCTCAATGCTCGAGCCGAACTGCTGAACGGGTTTGATCAGCTAAAGAGATCAATTGACTCAAGTGGCCTGATGACCGCAATGGATACGTTCAATCAACAGGCTCTTTCAATGCTCACCAGCGACAAGGCGCGTGTCGCTTTCGATCTCACGCTCGAATCGGACGCAGTCCGCGACCGTTATGGTCGCCATGCGTGGGGACAGCGAGCTCTGATGGCGCGCCGACTGGTGGAGGCGGGCAGCAGCTTCGTCACCATGGTGATGGAAAATCCTTACGTCTCCGGTATCCCGTGGCTCAAGCAGGGAACCTACAACTGGGACTCGCACGCCGTTAACTGCCACCTGTTTGATGACGCAAAGGTTCGCCTTCCAATTTACGATCAGGCTGTCACAGCACTTGTCGAAGATATCTACGCTCGGGGTCTTGATCGCAGAGTCATGCTGGTTGTGACTGGAGAATTCGGACGAACTCCAAGACTGAATTCCACGACCGGTTCTCAAACCGGCGTCCTCCAGCCCGGTCGCGATCACTGGCCTCAAGCCATGTCAATGCTCGTCTGTGGCGGTGGAATGCGAACCGGTCAGGTGATTGGAGCAACAAACTCCAAAGGTGAAGAACCCTCCGAACGGCCACTCACACCAAACGATCTCTGGGCAACCGTGTATCGGCACCTGGGAATTGACTATCACCAGTCATTTCTGGATCATAGTGGAAGACCAATGCCGATCCTTCCTTATGGCAGACCCATTGCGGAACTGCTCCCCGCCTGATCCCCACATACAATGGAGGCCCTGATGACGATACGATCTGCTGCGCTGGTTGCGGCAATTCTGATTGCAATGTGTCCTCCGGGGCACTCCAGTTCGACCGTTGCAAATTCGGAGCTGGCTGACCCGGAGTTGATCAATGTCCGCATGATCTGGGATCAGGCTCCCCACAATGCCTTTACAGATCTTGTGCGGTTTCAAAATCGCTGGTTCTGCGTGTTTCGTGAAGGTCAGGCACACGTATCACCGGATGGAGCATTGCGAGTCATCGTGTCCTCCGATGGAGACACATGGGAATCCGCGGCTCTAATTACTTCTCCGAATTCTGACCTGCGCGACGCAAAACTCACCATCACCCCGGACGGTCAATTGATGCTCTCGGGCGCTGAAGCGGTTCACGACAAGTCAAAGAAAACCCATCAGTCACTCGTCTGGTTCTCGAATGATGGAATTCACTGGACTGAAAAGCAGGAGATTGGCGACCCAAACTTTTGGCTCTGGCGAACGACCTGGCACCGTCAACAGGCACTGAGCGTTGGATACGCGTGTGGAGAAGAAAGAGCGATTCGGCTGTATTCTTCGAACGATGGCAAGTCATTTTCAACCCTCGTTGAAACACTGCTGACGGAAGCTTACCCCAACGAAACGTCAATCCTGTTTGATGGTGATCGGGCTCTGTGCCTGTTGCGCAGAGATGAAAAGTCGGGCACCGGTCTGCTGGGTTCAGCAAATCCACCGTACACACAGTGGACCTGGAAAGATCTGGGCGTCCGCATTGGCGGGCCGCATTTGATTCAGCTGCCGGACGGGCGGTTTGTGGCGGCAGTGAGACTTTATGATGCACCCGTCAGAACCGCTCTGTGCTGGCTTGATCCGGCAACCGGAACGCTGACCGAGTTCCTGGCACTTCCATCTGGTGGTGACACCAGCTATGCAGGACTCGCCTGGCACAACGACGTCCTTTGGATCAGCTACTACTCATCACACGAGCAAAAGACCAGTATCTATCTGGCTCGTGTCAAAATCCCGCTGAGCAACGATGAACCCCGGGTCGTTCGCTCGATCGGAAAACAGAGAGAACTTCTGATCGACCGCTGGCTGATTGATCGCATGGACAACCTGACACACAGACTCCATGAACCGCAGCCTGCTCCGGCAATGGACCAGCCGGCCGACAATATGGAGTATGGAACCGTGATCCGCGACGGAGATCTCTTCCGACTCTACACACGCGATGGTCGAGGAGCGAAGTTTGATGGTGATACTCCGGAAGTGACGCGATACTGCGAGAGTTCTGATGGTATCCACTGGACAAAGCCGAACCTCGGTATCGTCGAACTGGATGGAAGCCGAGAGAACAACGTGATCCTGCACGAATCACCCTATTGCCATAACTTCTCTCCGTTTCTGGATGCGCGGACCGGCGTTTCGACAGACCAACGTTTTAAGGCACTTGGCGGTACCGTGAAGACAGGTTTGGTTGCCTTTGTTTCCGGGGACGGAATTCACTGGACGAAACTGCGCGAGGAACCCGTCATTACATACACAAAAGAATACGCGTTTGATTCACAGAATGTGGCTTTCTGGTCTGAATCGGAACAGTGCTATGTGTGTTTCTTTCGACACTTTCTGAACAAAGAACTGCGGTCTGTCTGTCGAACTACTTCTCACGACTTTGTGCATTGGACGGAGCCTGTGCCCCTCAAGCCAAATTTCCCCGGCGAGCATATCTATACGACTTTGACACATCCTTATTTTCGCGCTCCCCACATTTACATTGCCACCCCCACGCGATTTCATCCGGGCCGTGGTGAGAGCACCGATATTCTGTTTATGACAGCTCGAGGAAACGCTCCGTACGATCGTACGTTTCGTGAGGTCTTTATTCGGCCGGGTCTCGATCCAGATCGGTGGGGAAATCGATCCAACTATGCGGCACTCAACGTGGTTCCTACTGGCCCGTCTGAAATGTCCGTCTATGTAACTCCTTTTCGACGGTACACTCTGCGAATGGATGGATTTGCTTCAGTCCGCGCAGGTGCTGATCCAGGAGAATTGCTGACCCACAGACTCACCTTTGAAGGAAGTCGACTACTGCTCAATTTCTCAACAAGTGCAGGTGGCAGTATCCGAGCAGAAATCCTCGATCAGGACGGCGTCCCGGTTCCCGGATTCGGATTGGCTCAGTGCGAGAGCCTCGTCGGCGATGCTATTGAACGTGAATTCAAATGGAAGTCCACCGAACCAATGAGTCTGAACGCACTCTCCGGACGCGTCGTGCGTCTGCGATTTCTATTGCAGGATGCAGACCTGTTTGCATTTCGATTTGAATAACCTGAGGATCGAATCGTGAAGTCAGCGAAACAGAATCAGTCCATCAGCGCGATGAGCCGCCGAAGCTTTGCCAGTTCATTGTCGCTGGGAGGGCTATTGTGGCAACGGCTCCTGGCAGAGGAGCTCGGGGCCGTGATTTCGCCCTCAATCCGGTCGTGCATCTTCGTCTTCTACTATGGCGGTCCCAGCCATCTGGATACATACGATCTCAAACCGTCCGCACCATCCACAGTACGAGGTGAATTCCAGCCGATCTCAACGACGGTTCCGGGACTTCAGATCTCTGAACATCTTCCGCAGATGGCGCGAGTCATGCATCATTGTGCCCTGATTCGCAGTATGCATCACAAGAATCGACTGCATGATTCTGCATCGATCGAAACACATACTGGTCGTCAGGCGGCCCAGGGAGATCGCGAAGAGTTTGCTCCGATTGAGCAGTTTTTTCCTTGCCATGGAGCAACACTCAGCTTCCTCCGTCGATCTGCGCAGCAGGTCGTATCCCATGCGGCGCTGCCATTCGTTTTTCGAAATGTGATCGATGTACCTTGCCAGGGAGGTGGATTCCTGGGATCTGCGTTTGATCCGTTTCGGATCACAGTTGACCCTGAGATTCAGAACTACTCAGTTCCCGAGCTTCAACTGCAGGCCGAACTGCCTGCAACTCGAATTCGAAATCGGTTTGAATTGCTGACAGGCCTGCAGCCATCAAACGACAGCATCTCAGCCACTGCAGGACTCGGGGGTTACTACGATCGAGCCATGAATCTGCTGAATTCAGACAAGCTCCGTCAAGCGCTCGATATCAGCAACGAACCCCTCGAGCTTCGAGAGAAATATGGCATCTATTCGTCGGCAGTGCAGGGCGGGAGCAACGGTGCACATCTGGGATACGCCCGCCACATGCGAGGGCAGAATCTTCTCGTCGCCAGAAGACTGGTCGAGGCAGGAATACCGTTCGTGAATGTTTATGACTTCCGTCAGCAGGGACAGAACTGGGATAGTCACGCAAACAATTTCTCTCAGAATCGTGAAGTGCTGCTGCCAGCTGCCGACCGCGGTCTGGCAGCACTGATCAGTGACCTCGATGATCGTGGGCTTCTGGATTCGACACTGATTGTGGCGACCGGTGAATTCGGAAGGACTCCTCAGATCAACAAAGACGCCGGCCGCGACCACTGGCCCGACTGTTATACGGTTCTGCTTGCCGGAGGCGGAGTCGAAGGCGGCGCTGTCTACGGATCAAGCGATTCTACAGGCGCCTATCCGGAGACAGATCCAGTCACGCCGGCAGATCTTGCGGCGACCATCTACTGGAGATTTGGACTCGATTCCCACAACCATATACTTGACAAAACTCAGAGACCCTGGCGTCTTGCTGAGGGTGAGCCCGTTCGCAGCTTATTCCGTACAGTTTGACATGGATCTTCCCCGCCGAATTAACGAATCCGGTACATGCCCGACCGTTCTGTTCCAGGACGGACGACTCTGACCTGGGGATGTGTTACGTTTGTTCGATTCATGAACCACGCGATCAATAGTCCGGCCACAAATCCTCCGATGTGAGCCCACCAGGCGACGCCGGCAGCGTGTGCAGCACCGATCGAAAATGTTCCCTGAATCAGCTGAAGAACGAACCACAATCCAAGAAATATCGGAGCCGGCACAACCATCATCTGCAGGAAGAACGCTATTGGAATCAGCGTCATCACACGAGCATGCGGATAGAACAACAGATATGCGCCCATGACTCCGGCAATCGCACCACTTGCTCCAACAGTAGGAATCTCTGAACCAGGCTCAATCAGAAAATGAGACAGGCTGGCTGCTGCCCCGGTGACGAGATAGAAGACGACGAACCCCACATGCCCCAGTCGATCTTCAACATTGTCTCCGAAGATGTACAGGAACCACATATTGCCAAGCAGATGCATCAGGCTTCCATGCAGGAAAACACACGTAATCACTGTCATCCACGGTGGAATGGGGCCCGGAGGCAGCACTTTTTCAACGACGACAGGCTGAACACCGACCGACGTCTGAACGACACCTTCGACCTCGACCACAATCGGCTGATCGGGCTGAGAAATCCTGAGCGGTATCATTGCAAACTGCATCGTCAGGATTCCGGAACTGTCAATTGACTGAATCAGGAATGCGATGCAGCAAATACCCATAATGATGTAATTGACAAACGGAAACGTTCGTGACGGAATGTTGTCGCGGAGCGGAAACACGTTGATCTCTTCTCTTCAAATGGACTTGCCGGTCAACTGGATTGTTAAGCTGCAGCCGCTGATTGTCCAGCGGACGGAAGATCCGCACCGGAGTTTATCCGGTTGAAATTGTTCCCAGGCTGTCGAAATCGACTGACAACACGTCTAGGATCCTTCGGGAATCAGTGTTTGGCAGGAACAGCAGATCCAGGATCAAGACAAACCAGAACGGGACACACACTTATGTTTCACCACGCCAACCCTGGGCGGCATGTTGTACTGGCAATCACCGGGGCCAGCGGTGTCATCTATGCAGTACGACTTGCTCAGGTATTGCTGCGGTCCGGAGCTCATCTTCATATCCTGACCAGTTCAGCATCTCAGCAGGTGATCGCTCGCGAACTTCAGTCCGCGTTTCCTGGTCCGGGAGCAGATTCAAAAGATTGGATTCAGTTTCTCGAACGTATTTCCGAAGCAGGTCCGGGAAAAGACTGGAACCTGCGACCGCTCAGCAGCGAAATCCATGCAGAGGCGATCGTGGAATGGCATGGCCCTTCCAATTACTCCGCGGGAATTGCCAGCGGATCATTCCGCACCCGAGGGATGGTGATTTGCCCTTGTTCCATGGGAACCCTGGCATCCATCTCCTGTGGCGCGTCAACAAATCTCATACAGCGGGCCGCGGATGTTCATCTGAAGGAACGACGCCCGTTGATTCTCGTCCCGCGAGAAACCCCGCTCAGCTCCATAGCACTTGAAAACATGGCAAAGCTTAGTCAGGCAGGTGCTACAATCCTGCCGGCGATGCCGGGCTTCTATCAGGCGCCCACATCAATCGGCGATCTGGTTGATTTTGTCGTCGCCAGAATCTGTGATCATCTGCACGTAGAACATCAGCTGGTCACACCCTGGGGCTCTTCGTAGCTGACCACGTTCTTTCGCTGCGATTTTGGATCGAGTACACTCGGGTTCAAATCGTATCCCGGAGCGTCTGGTCATTCCCTGAGGTGCGCACATGAAACTTTACAGCGTTATTCCTGCATTGATTCTCCTTGTTGTGACTGCATCCACTGGAGCACCAGCAATTGCTGGTGCTCCGGCGTACGTCGAAGACCGAATCTCCAGTTGGTTTGGTTATGAACGACGTGATTTAGAAATCGATGGACATGCCGCCATCATTGTCAGTCCTCGCGTCGTTGCGGAAGGGAGTCCGTGGATTTGGAGAACGGAGTTCTTCGGACATGAACCGCAGGCAGATATCAGTCTCCTGTCAAACGGCTTTCATGTTGTCTGGCTCGATGTCCAGAATCTGTATGGCGCTCCGAAAGCGCTTGATCGAATGGACGTGTTCTATGATCACCTGACGTCAAAACGTGGCCTTTCCATGCGAGTCGTTCTGGAAGGGTTCAGTCGTGGTGGTCTGTTTTCGCTCAACTGGGCTCAGCGTCATCCGGACCGTGTTGCCTGTATTTACAATGATGCACCGGTCTGCGACTTTAGAAGCTGGCCAGGCGGCAAGGGCAAAGGTCCAGGATCGGCGGGCGACTGGCAACGCTGTCTCGAAGCATACGGGTTGTCAGAAGACGATGCCATTAAATGGCCACACCAGACAATTGACAATCTTCGCCCACTCGCAGAAGCAGGGATTCCTTTGCTCCACGTGTGCGGCGATGCTGATGAAGTCGTCCCCTTCGATGAAAATACGCGACTTCTTGAACAGCGTTACCGGCAGCTTAACGGGCCAATCACCATCATCTCGAAGCCTGGTGTACAACACCATCCCCACAGTCTCAGGTTTCCCCAACCAATTGTTCAGTTTGTTCGAAATCATGTCGCCGGTAAGCCAATGCTCGCCGTGCTCTGTGAATCCCCCGCAGAACATCAGGTGTTTCAGCGGGATGCCGAGAATCACGCAAACATTGCTGTGACAGGGTGGGTGGCTGTTCCCGGAGAGTCTCTGGAGTTTCAGGTGACATCAGCGACAACCGAGAAGCACAATTCAACCAGCGGTACCGACTGGATTACAGTGGAATCGGATTCAACGACCGGCCGCTTTGAAACTTCGGTAAGAATTCCGGCTGGAAGCTATCAGTTCAAATTTCGCCGGAGTCAGGGAGATGGCCCCATCACAGTTGTACCCCGTGTTGGAGTCGGCGAAGTGTTTGTCGTTGCCGGCCAGTCGAATTCCACCAACTATGGAAGTGAACGACAATCCACTGAAACCGGTCTGGTGTCTACCTTCGATGGAACTTCGTGGTATCCCTGCACCGATCCGCAGCCGGGAACGGCCGACGACAGTACTGGTGGCAGTTTCCTTCCGGCATTTGGAGATGCGCTCGTCCGCAGGCTGGGGGTCCCTGTCGGCGTTTCATCCACCGGAGCAGGGGCAACCAGCGTACGCCAATGGCTGCCGCCAGGTGTCACGTTTCGAAATCGTACAACGATTGACGCATGGATTCGCGCCACTGGAGAAGGCGAATGGGAGGCCAGCGGAGAACTGTTCTCACGTCTGACATCCCGACTTCAGGCTCTTGGTCCAAATGGATGTCGAGCCGTTTTGTGGCATCAGGGCGAATCGGATGCCGGGCAGGCACGTTCAGGGTACCCGATTGAATTTCAGATCACGGGCGCACAATACGAGGCATTCCTGACAACACTCATTCGTTCGTCTCAGGATCATGCTGGGTGGCCGGTTCCGTGGATCACGGCCGTCTCCACCTATCATTCAGAAGCCGATGCCGCAGATGAAGAGTTCCGAGATGCTCAGCGAGCTGTGTCCGAGAAAGGAATTTCAATTGCCGGTCCGGATACTGACACATTACGCAAGGAGTTTCGTGATGGGGTCCACTTCAACGGAGCCGGGCAAAGAAAACACGGTGAACTCTGGGCAGGTGCCGTCATGAACTGGTTGCCGGTCCCTTAGTACAGGAAACCCGCAATCCAACGACTGCGTTCCTTTGCAGATCAATTGCTTCCCGGGTCCTGCGGATAAAGAAGCAACCGATCATGGCAGAGCAGAAGCAAGTCGTTGCGGCCGTCACCAGTCACATCGATGACAAGTCCTTCACGAGGCTCTGTTCCTCGATCCTGAGACTCAGAAACCAGTCGCTTCTCTTCAAACACTCTGAAATGAGTGACGGCCTCAAGCTTTGAATCACCAAATCGAAGGATTTCAAGCCCATCGATGCTGGTATCAATCGCTGTCAGGTCAATTGAATTATCGCCGTTGATGTCGCCGGAAATGATATCGGCCGGATAAGCATCGTCACGTTTGGATTCAAACGAAGCCAGTTCTTCGATGGTGAAGTCCTGACGCCCTGCATAGAGCACCGAAAAATACTGATTCCCGGCCAAAAGCAGATCGGGAACTTTATCACCGTTGAGATCAGCCGACAAACTTCCGGCAAAACCAAGCCCACCAAGCTCAACTTCCTTCCATGGCCGAAAAAGTCCATCTTCCTTGCGAAGGACTCTGAGTTTTCTGACACCGGAATCGACCAGCACAACTTCATCGCCCTCAACACCGTCGAGATTCAACGAAGCCACACCATCAATCCGGGCCGATGTTTCCCCCGCATTAAACTGGTCTGCAACTTTCCAGCCGGCGGAAGAATAGGTCATCGCGCGAGCAAATGACTCACGGGCAACCAACAGTCGATCACCGGCGGGAAATACGGATGCAGCGGAGCCGGCCCCCAGATCGAGGTCTCCCTTACGAGGATTCGCCGTCAGTCGTCCATCAGACTGCTGTTGCACAATCTGAACTCCCATTTCACTTGTTCCATTCGGAATCACCATCAAATCAACCAGGCCATCTGCATTGGCATCAATCGGAAGCAGGTCAACACCTCGGCTTCCAATGACTCCGGAGAGTTCCACAGACTTTTCTTCGTCACTAAATGTCCACTGCGATTCCGTAGATGGAGTGATCCGCCGAAATTCCATGACGGCTGTTCGCCCCGAGCCCCGAACCAGTCCGCAGACAATTTGTTGCCCGCTGGCTCCGGGAAGAACTTCAATCGCCACAAACTCGCTTCCAGCAGGCTTGCGAATACGGGCATCCGGGAATGTCAAACGACCGTCCTCAAACCGGCTAATTGCGACAAGCCCCTCTTTTTCACTGACCATGATGACCTCTGAAGTGCCGTCTCCGTCGACGTCGGCAACGCACAGATCTCGAATTCCGAGCAGTCCAGGGAACACTTCGGCGGTCCCCAGCCCATCAATCCCGTTTTGACGATACAAGAGCAGTTGGGCTTGCTCCGGGTCTGCGACCACAACATCGTTCAGCTGATCTCCAGTCACGTCTCCCACAGCGATGGCACGATTCTTCGCCCCGGTTGCAGGCCCGATCCCATAACGTACCATTCTTTCAGCAAGGCTGCCTTCTTCCAGCGACTGCGGTTTGAGTGCCGAAACAACAATCCGGCCTGTTCGCTGTTCGATCGTAATGATCTCTGCCCCAGGCTTCTGATCAACGTTGGAAAGCGTGACCGATCGAGGCTGCTGAAGGTCGAAAGAAATCTCTGGACCGAGTCGTCCGTCTGTCGTTTGCAGGCGAGCGCATAATCCTCGAGTGCTGCCTTCGTTAGCCATGTAGGTGAGATCGTTGCGACCATCCCCGTTCAAATCTGCAATCTGAATCATTTCCAGTTGCTGAGAAGTATTAATGAGTTTCTCCGGCGTGAGCATTTCGCCTTCTGCATTCTGGTAGATCAGATAAGTGAATTCTTCCGCAAGGACAACAACGTCTGCCCGCCGATCACCATTGAGATCACCCGCTGAAATCATCCAGCTTGAAGGCTTCAACCCCGGCAGTCGAACTGTCCATTTCTTCGTCCATTCGTTTCCTGATTCAGGCTGATAACGAATTGCCAGCTGATCCGGAAGCCCCACAGTTGCGATGTCAAGGCGCCCATCACTATTAAAGTCGGCCGCTGCAATCCCGGCGATTTGCTTATCCATCGCGATCTGCCGAATGTCAAAGCGACCGTCCGATTCAAGATCGTTGACTCGCTTATTCGATCGCTTCTTCTGTACCTCTCCCGGTGCAAGCTGAACGAGCAACCGCAGGCTGCTGGATTTGTTGTCGACAACCAGCACATCCTGCATGCCGTCGTTGGTGAAGTCCCCCCCAACCATTGATCCGGCACGTGCATCCAGCTTATAAACTTCCAGGTCGAGAAACCCATAGAACTGAGCCAGAGGACTCACTTCGGTTTCATCCCCGAAGACAGGATGCGATGCATGTACAGCACACACCACAAACAGACAGAGAATGGACTTCATGGAACATGCAAAAAAGCTGGGCTGCATAGAACTCACAATTCTCCAAACCGTGTCACTCGGAAATTGTCGGCCGAATGTTGAAAGAACTGCATTCTGATTGGATTTGCAGCAGTCTGCAAGCAAGCCACGTCAGGCAGCGCGATCAATCGTAGATCGCAGGATTTCCCGAACGAGGCACTCTTCGAGGAATTGCCCGGGAGTTGATCCAGCCGCCCGAATCGCCATTGGTACCAGACTATGCGAGGTCATTCCAGGAATCGTGTTGATCTCGAGCAGGTAACAGCGGCCGTCAGCGGTCAGCCGCAGGTCCACTCGGGAAATTCCTGATACGCCACAACACCTGCACGCCCGAACCGCTGCTGAAACAGCAGCTTCCGGTACTCCGGGAGGATTGACTACATACCGAGTCTTCTCGTCGTGATATTTTGCATCATAGTCAAACCACACACTCCCTGGACAGATTTCAATACTCGGCAGACTCACCCCATCACACACAGCAACCGTAATTTCGCGCCCATCGATAAACTGTTCAATAAGGCACTCCTCTCCAAACTGAAACGCAAGTTCGATCGCCGACCTAAGCATGTCCTCCGATCGCACGATCGTAACGCCAATGCTTGAACCCTGTTCCGCAGGTTTCACCACCAACGGAAATCCAAGACTTCTGACAGCAATTTCAGCCGCTGAATCAACCGATGACTGATTCTGCAGTCCCTGTCGCCGAACGGATACCGATGGAGGTGTCGGCAGTCCTGACTGCTGAAGACGCAGTTGAGTCCTGATCTTGTTGAAGGTCAATGCAGACGCTTCTGCTGAACTCCCCAGATATCGAACTCCAATACGGTCCAGCTGCCTCTGCAGAACACCATCCTCACCGCCCGCCCCGTGCACCATCGGCAGAACGATTGATTCCTGCTGACTGGCATCCGCAAAGATCGCGAGGGGCAGTCCAAACTGTGTATCTACCAGATGGACCTCATGCCCACGTTCACGTAGAGCGTCTGCCACACAGGCACCGCTCTCAAGACTGACCGCTCGCTCAGATGAGTGTCCACCATAGAGAACAATGACGTTCAGCGGAAAGACAGCAGGTCGTTGTGCGGACACCATGAACGCAGTCCTTTGCGATCAAATGATTTACACGGGGCACGTTTGATGACAAGACATTAAGGCAAAGCCTGCAGAGGAGGCCATGAGCGAATTTCGAGTTCCAGCTGAACACCAAACTTCTCACTGACAGCCCTTTGTATCCTGGCAATCAGCTGTTCAATGTCCCGGCTCGTCGCACCTTCTTCAGTGACAATAAAGTTCGCGTGTCGGTCACTAATTCTGGCTTTACCGGCTGACTGCCCTTTGAGTCCACATTGTTCGATCAGTGCGCCGGCACTTAGTCCGCGAGGATTTCGAAAAATGCAGCCAGCCGACTGATCTGCCAACGGCTGAGTTGATCGCTTCATGATCCAGTTTTTTCGAGTTCGTCGCGTCAGGTTCTCAGAATCATCAGCCGTTAGTTCCATCGTCACGGACAGAACCAGCAGGTCCTGCAAATCGCTCCGCCGATAGGAAAATGAGAGTTCGTCGCCCGTGCGGACAGCCTGATCTCCGGACTGTGTCAGCACCGACACACTTCGAATCACCTGCCCGATGTCTCCCAGTCGTCCGCCCGAATTTCCGGCGACTGCGCCTCCAATGGTCCCAGGGATTCCAACAAGATGTTCGAGCCCGGCAAGACCATGCCGAACAGCTTCAGATACCACATGCGACAGCAATGCACCACCGCCTGCTACAATCGATGTCCCCTGAACCGTCACGCTGGAAAGTAACGGCTCCATCACCTGGATGACGGCTCCACGGATTCCTTCATCGTGAACCAGCAGATTCGAACCGCCGCCAAGGATGTGGATCGCCAGCCCTGCAGACCGACAACCACGGATCACACCAAGCAACTCCTGCTCAGTTCGAGGCACAAAGAAATACTCGGCAGGACCACCAATTTTCAGCCAGGTATGCCTGCTGAGTGGCTCCTCACGCCGCAGAATCTCGGAAAACTCTTCGATGATATTCGTCATGAATCTGATTTGTCCTGCCTGCTCCCATTGTTACAACCACGTCTCCTGGACGGGCCGAATGGTCTATTCTTCCGATCACCTGGTCAAGATTGGCAAGCAGGAATGCTCGCCGTCCACGCTGATTGAGACTGGAAACGATCTCGCCGGACTGCCGACAACAGTCCATCCACGACGCGGATTCACGCGCTGCAAGCACCGGAAGCAGCAGGATTTCATCTGCAATTGCCAGCGCATCCGCGAATTGTGAGGAAAATACCTGAGTTCGCGACATCTGATGCGGCTCAAACACTGCAACAAGTCGCTTTCCCGGATAAACAAGCTTCGCAGTCTCCAATGTCACTCGTACCGCATCCGGATGGTGAGCGTAGTCGTCAATCCACGTCAAACCCTGCCAGCCACCCGTACGTTCAAAACGGCGTCGGACGCCGGGAAATCCACGAATTCCGCTGCGAATCACAGAGAATGGGATCCCCAGCTCCAGACATGCCGCCACTGCAAACATTGCGTTGATCGCGTTGTGGCGGCCAGGAATTGAAATCTCGATCTCGCCCAAATCCGCTGTCCGATGACGCACGCCAACTCGCAGACATCCAGACGCGTTCCCCAACATCGATCCGCGGACGTCGGCCTCGCTCCCCCACCCCACCCTGACAAGTCGTCGATCAGACGCCAGAGCCGCCTCGATCGCTCGAGGGCAGTCCGAATTCACAATGACCGCTCCACTTCGACTGACGCGACTGAGGAATCCCTCAAAAGCTCGCTGCTCTTCGCTTTCGCTCGGAAAACAGTCAAAATGATCGCGATCCACGCCCGTCAACACAGCAATGTCTGGCGATAACTTCAAAAAGGATCTCCGATACTCACAACTCTCAATCACAGACACCCGTTTACCCTCGTCGTGGGCGATCGCACAGCAGACTCCATGACGGCCCAACCCGATGAGTTCTCCGCCGCAATACAAGCCTGGCACTTGGGGCGAACTTGTACTGCCCTGATCCATCCAGTGCTTCGCAACCCACCAGATCATGGCAGTCGTTGTTGATTTCCCGTGTGTTCCCGCAACGCAGACACGGTACGATGACTCGGTCAGATTCTGAACCGCTTCCACGAGGGAAAATACCGGGATTCCCCGCCGACGTGCAGCGACCAGGCAATCGTCATCGGATGGTACGGCAGGAGAAACTGCCACATGCGTCACCCCGGAAAGCAGAACATCCCGGGACGCACCGCACGTAAGCAGTACTCCGGGATATCCCGGACACCCACTTCGAAAATCTTCGATGTCTGATGGGGTACTGAATCGCTGATCCGTCCCTCGCAGTGAAATCTTCAGGTCACCAAGGATCTCTGAAAGTGCACGCATGCCAGCCCCGGCAGCTCCCAGCAGGAGCCAGAATTGAGTCGACGATTCCGATTCCGGGCGATGCAGGCCATCCATGGCGATCAACTTCAAGTAAGATTAGGGAACCTTCCAAAATTCCTCTGCCTCAATATAACAGATCTCACCAGCGACGGTCGAGCGATGCCGAATATGAACGTTGAATACTCTGTTGTGAATCCTGAGTTCTTTCCAGAGTGCTGACTTCCCAAACGATTAACCATTCTCGCCACGCACACAAACCCACTGCACACTGAACAGAACTCATGAGTGTACAGGAGAACACTAACGTACGGGTAATTCCCTATGGATTCACACTTATATGAAGCGGCTGAGTAACTAAACTCCGCCTTGTTTTCTGGTGTTTAGCAACTGTCAAGGATCCTCTACTCCTCATGGCTACGGCAATCATTGAAACACCTCAGGTCCTTGAGCAGAGGGAGAACGCCATCAGCGAATCGATTAAGAATCGTCGCGTTTACGTGATCGATGACGACTCAGCCGTGCTCAACGTTCTTCAGTTCATGTTGCAGCAGTCTGGCTACGACGTGCAGGGCTATCAGTCATCGATTGAGTTTTTACGACAAAGCGAGACTTTACCGCCGGGCGTAGTTGTCACCGATCAGGTGATGTCTCAGGCTGAAGGAATTGAAGTTCAGCGACAACTTGCAAATCGTCCTCACCAGTTCCGCGTCATATTGATGACAGCTTTTCCTCGAACGAGCCTTGCCGTGGCTGCGATGAAAGCGGGTGCGGTGACCGTACTGGACAAACCATTTGATCGAGCGGACCTGTTAGCGGCGGTCGAAGAAGGGCTGCGGCAGTTGAGTGACACCTCGGACGTTGATCAGGCGCTTCCTCCGGTGCTGCCGAACGGCGAAACGTATCTCAGTCGGCTTTCTGACCGAGAACGAGAAGTGATCCAGCTGGTTTACGACGGTGCCACGAACAAATCAATTGGCATTCAGTTAAAGATCAGTATTAAGACGGTAGAGAAGCATCGGGGAAAGGGAATGAAAAAGATGAATGTTACCTGTCTTGCCAGCTTGATCCGTTTGATGGACCGTGAGCTCGGCCGAGGCTGATTGTTCACAGAAAACTCGATACGTTTCATTTCCTCGAATGCAGACCGCCTGCTAGTCTGTTGTTGATCCTTGACTGTTCGCTGCTTTGCTCGACTGATCGGGCGGCATGCCACAAACGTAACGAGCCGATTTCATGCAGGTCCCGGCAGTATCGCATGAACTTCTTGATCTGCTTCAAAAAAGCGGACTGTACTCCGACGCGCAGATTCGAAAGATCGCGGAGAAGTGTCGGCTGGCCGACGACATCGCTGCTGACGAAGCCGCAAGGATACTCGTCAAAGAACGAGTCCTGACCCCTTTTCAGGCAGAGAGGTTGCTGGAAGGCAGATATCGGGGCTTAGTGATCGACCGTTATAAGATTCGGGAGGTCCTTGGGTTCGGTGGGATGGGATGTGTCTTCATTGCAGAAGACCCGGAACTTGATCGCAAAGTGGCGATCAAAGTCCTGTCCGCCGAGCATGCACTCGACGCCGGAATGCTCACCCGAATGAAGCTTGAAGCAACCGCAGGGATGCGACTGAATCATCCGAACATCATTAGAACGTATCGGATGGACACAACGGGCGCCGTTCACTACCTGGTTATGGAACTTGTTCGCGGAATCAGTCTGCATGAACTGGTTGCTCTGCATGGGGCCATCAAATGGCAAATGGTTTGCGACATCGGTATGCAGGCAGCGACCGCACTTTCCGTCGCTCACGAACAGGGAATTGTTCACCGAGACATCAAGCCCGCCAACTTTCTGATTGAACATGACGGAACAACTCGAGTCCTGGATTTCGGCCTGGCACTCATGTCGGATGTTGAAGAGGATGAGTTTTCATTGTCGATGTTATTCGGACACGATTGTCTTGGAACTCCGGACTACATCGCTCCGGAACAGACACTTGATAGTAAGAAGGTCGACGGAAGAGCCGACATTTACAGTCTTGGCGCCACGCTCTATGTTGCGTTGACGGCTCGACTCCCGTTTCCCGAAAAGACAAATAAAGCCAAGCTCGAAGCTCATCGAACTCGCAACCCGCGAACCGTCTGCGAACTGCGTCCGGAGATCCCCCCCGGAGTCGGCGCGATCATTTCACGAATGATGGAGAAAGATCCTCGCAAAAGAT
This sequence comes from Planctomyces sp., assembly GCA_016795105.1. Taxonomy (GTDB): domain Bacteria; phylum Planctomycetota; class Planctomycetia; order Planctomycetales; family Planctomycetaceae; genus F1-80-MAGs062. Next base: position 17,958 of record JAEUIH010000064.1, on the reverse strand, counting down.
TTCAGACCGCAGCAGAAGTTGCCAGCGCCTTTCGCGAATATGCCGTCCGATCGAAGGTCAATTTTGACTTTCGGGAACTTGTCACGCTGAGAGCAAAGCAGGCGAGGTCGAGGGCAGAGCAGACTCAGAAAAAGAGCACATCCGGCGGTCATCGATCGTCGATCACCTCAGCTTCCGGCTGGATTCAGTCGTCCGGACATCAACTTGCGGATTCTACCGGAAGCTTTGCCCGATCCGAGACACCTGCGATTCGTCAGGCGTCGCCCGGTCCCGTCGATTCGGAACTTCGACAGCGCCAGCGCGTCCCTGCGCCCGTGATTCCTCGAAATACGCGAACTCCGACTCCCTCCGGCTGGCAGTTTATTGATGTGAATACGGGCGAGCGTCATCCACTTCTGAAATCGCAGATTGCAATCGGAATTGGGTCTGAAGCAGATCTGATTCTGCGTGATTCCCAGATGGAACCAATTCAGTGTGTGATTGAGTACGACGGTACGAACTGGAAGTTTCGGCAGGAATCAAAAAAGTTCCCGACATTCGTCAATGGCAATGCTGAAGCCTATGCGCCTCTGGGGCACAAGTCCCTGCTCCGATTCGCCGGTGGAACTCAAATTCGCCTTGTCCATCTGCCGTCGGTCCAGCAGTCACTTCGAAGACGTCGTCGCCTCCTGCTCATCTCCGCGCTGATCCTGATCCTCATCGGTGCCGGGTATTATCTCTGGAGTTTGTTTTCGTTCTGAGTAGAGTTTCGATATTCCAGAGGCGGTGCCATACCTTCCGGAATCAGAGGCTCATAGGCATGCCCTGAGCGTCTTCGCTGGAATTCGGCATTTGCGATCTTTCGAAGTTCACTGGAACTCAGAATTTCACACCCAACAACTGCCAGTGTTCTTGCAGCAAGGTGCATCCCCTTTTCTCCGATCGTTGTTCCGCCGCAGGCCACCGCCTGCCACGAATGACCAGGGGTTCCAGGAACCCAGCAGGCTGTTGAAAATCCAGTTGTCGGAACAACCCACGAAACGTCACCAACGTCAGTGGAACCTTTGCCAACGGTACCACTCACCTGATCAACGTTGCGAATCGATTCGATCGGAACCGAATTGGGAAGATGTGTCTGAAGTCGTGCGGCAAACTGGAATTCCTCGGGCGTATAACTCAGGTCATTCAACCTGTTCAGATGACGGGCAACCACTTCTGACAAAGTCTGGTTTGGGAGAATTTCTCGAATACCACCTTCATAGACGATCTTTAGTTCTGTCTCCGTGGCGAGTGCACCGGCCCTGGCGCAACGCTCCAGCCGTTCATAGAGCGGCTTTAGAATTCCAGCCTCGGGATGCCGAATGTAGTAGTAGACTTCCGCAAAGGCAGGCACAACGTTTGGGGCATCACCGCCAGCAGTAATCACGTGATGGATTCGTGTGTCTTCAGGTGTATGCTCTCGAAGTAACTCTGTAGCAAAGTTGGTCAGTTCCACCGCATCAAGTGCGGATCGCCCCTGTTCCGGAGAGCCCGCTGCATGGGCCGCTTTTCCAAAAAACTGAAACTTGACGGCAATCCTCGCCAGACTGCTCCGATCACCCGCAGCGTTTTGACTTGAAGGATGCCAGTGCAGTACGGTCGCACAATCAGCGAACAATCCATCTCGCACCATAAACACCTTGGCACTTCCGCCCTCTTCAGCGGGACACCCATAGAATCGCACTGTACCCGAAAGGCCTCCGTTCCGAATCTGTTCCGAAATGGCAACGGCCGCTGAAAGCGACGCAGCCCCAAACAAATGGTGACCACATCCATGGCCGTACGAGTTCTGGTCGGAACGTGTCACCGGTTCCGGGTCTGCCGTCTGACTCAGTCCCGGCAGGGCGTCGAATTCTCCAAGAATACCAAGGACCGGTTCGCCCGAACCGAATTCCGCAATAAATGCGGTCGGCATCCCGGCGACTCCCCGCTGTACCCGAAATCCGGAACGCTCAAGTTCATCGGAAAGCAGCGATGATGATTTCGATTCCTGATAGCCAGGTTCTGCAGCCGCCCAAATCTGTTGAGCCAGTTCCCAGGTGCGTTCACGCCTCGATTCGATCGACCGGATTGACGCCTGCTGCAGTATTTCAACTGATTCCGCCGTGGCTTCAGCTTCCTGAGCAACCCCCCGATGAAATACTTCCAAAGAACTGCAGCACGCAGCCACAACCATACTGACCTGCAGCAAGATGATGACAAAACGACGCAACACCACTGGAATACGCATCTGCTTAGTTCTCCTCAGCGAGTTCAGGTTCTGACTCGCGAGGATTGTTCAGCATTCATATCCGCACTGCAACTGTCGAAGTGCCATCAACTGGAAACCGGTCGTTCAGACAAGGGCCATTGACTGCTGATCGGGAAGTTCAACCCGATCCGATTTCCCGATGGGTCCCGTGCCGGGCTGACAACCATATGCTTCGATGACGAATCGGTTTCTGCCCGAATGCTTTGCGCGATACATTCCCGTATCGGCAGCAGCAAACAACTGTCGAGCAAAATCCGCGTCTTCACCGATGATCTGACTTTCAGTCAGACCAATACTGATCGTCACAGGAATTTGATTGCTCTCAAAACTGATCGGAAGCTCTTCTATCTTTGCTCGAAGCCGTTCTCCGAGAATTGCAAGGCCCTCTGTTGTTGCGTCATCCATCAGAATTACGAATTCCTCGCCACCGTACCGGGCAAGCAGGTCCGAATCCCGAAGCGCCTTCTGAAGGCACTCGGAAACGAGTTTCAGGACGTGGTCTCCTGCCTGATGTCCCCATGTATCATTGATTTTCTTAAAGTGATCAATGTCGATCACTGCCAACCCAATGGACTGGCGACGAATTCTGTGAACTGCGACTCGCTCCGCAAGCTGTGTCAGAAAATAGGCCCGATTATATGCTCCCGTGAGAGAATCCGTTCGTGACACCTTCAACAGGTCCGCGACTCGTCGCTTCAGTCGACCATTTTCTTCCAGCAACTCTGAAGGCACGGTCGCTGGTGTTGCCTCCTGTTCGTTTGCAGCACTCGCGAATCGAGACAACTGCTCCAGAGCATCCTGCAAAAGGTCACCTGGTGCCGGCAGTGACGGCAAATCGATATCAAACATGGCTGCCGTTGCATCAAGTCGATCTCGAACTCGATCGATCAGCTCTTCCGAAGTCAGCGGACTGGGAATCACAAGCGTTCGCAATGCATCGTCCAGAGCAAGAATCGCAATTGCCCTCGATTCGTCACAAAGCAGGCTCGCGACCGCATCAGCCGTTCGACTGACATCCGCAAGTGTTGAACGATCCCCGTCTTTGAATTCATCGCTGGTTCGAGAGAGGTCGAGAGTGTGAATTGCCTGAACGCACCGTGATGGCAATCCCAGCTGCTTCAGCAATTCCGCGGACAGCTCCGAATGACTAAAACCGAACATCTGCTGCTCGACCCAGCACAGTGATGCACCCTCGACCTGACTACGTCGAAGACATTCAACATACTTCTCCTGCTCAGCTCGCAACAGTGCCAGCTTTCCAATCCCAGCCAGCAGGCTTGTTGTATAGCACTCGCCGCGAAACGCCGGAGACCCAAACTGACTCCCAAGGACTTCCGCAGCAGTGGCTTGCACAAACGAACGAAGCCAGAACTTTCGGTAATGTTCAACATGAGTCGCAGTGCCCATTGACTGCTGAGCCAAAGAGAAGCTCAGAACCAGCGGGGTCACGGAAACACGTCCAAGCATCATCACTGCCCGCTTTGGGTCAGTCACTTCGCCCCGAGCTGCATACTGAGCAGAGTTTGCGGCCTTCAGCAACTTGCTGACGATCGCCGGGTCTTTCCGGATGACTTTAATCAGATCATCCATCGAGCTGTTCGGGTCATCAAATAACCGCAGGATCTCTATTGCAACAGTCGGAAGTGAGGGAACGCGTGAGTACTTCTTGATGTCGATAGGCATGAAAAAACAATCCAGGATGATAAATGACATGTTCTCAACGCTTACGTTCACCGAAACGCAGCCAGCAAAGAAATGTCGCTCGGTCATCGAAGGCTTGATCGGTTTCTTGATCAAATCATTGGTAAAAGCCTGCACCATATGGGGACTCTGGCGCTTCCAGGAGCTTTGGCGGAAGTATATCGATTCTGACAATTTCAACAGTCAGAAGGTTTGTAACGTCATGGGCGTGCCGGGTTCACAGAGTGTTTCCCCTCATTCGAGGAGGCTTTACTTCGATCTCCCGGAGAATTGACAAACCAGAGAAGCTTTGACGGTCGTAATGATTATTCGGCCACACCAGTCATTTCCGATAACGACGATATGAAACCCCTGAATCCCCATCTCGAACTGCTTGGACGACTGATCAACGCGTCCGAAGAACGGCAAAAGGTGATCAGCCAGAACGTGGCGAACGTGAATACTCCGCACTATCAGCGGCTCGAATACAATTTTGAACAGCAACTGGCTCGCGAACTGTCAAAGGGCACGGAAGACTTTTCAGGTGTATCCGCGGAGGTCCGCCGGACTCCCGGACTTCCGGCCCGCGCCGATGGCAACAACGTCGATATTGACCGCGAGATCGGTGAAATGAATAAGAACGCAATTCTGCAGCAGACCTATCTTCAGCTTCTTGGACACGAAATCAGCCAGATGAGGCTGGCCATCGAAGGCAGCTAGTCATTTGATTCCGTAACTTCGGTTCGTCAGGAACTTTACAATGTCGCTTCAAAACATCCTTTCCGGCATGAACATCAGCGCATCCGGGCTGGCCGGCGAACGAACCCGGATGGATGTTGTGGCGAACAACATCGCCAACGCTCACTCCACGTCCACTCCGGAAGGTGGTCCATACCAGCGTCAGCAGGTCAGTTTTGCTGCCGTGATGGACCGGTATCAAGCAGGTGGAACGACGGAAACAAACTCACTTCGAGGCGTCCGAGTCTCAGGAATTCAGTCCGACAATCAACCGCCTCGAATGGTTTATCAGCCTGGACACCCGGATGCAAACGCTGAAGGTTTTGTTGCCTATCCGGATGTCACAGTTGCATCCGAGATGGTGGATCTGATGACCGCCAGTCGGGCGTACGAAGCGAATCTCAAGTCACTTGAGACATTCAGACAGCTTGCCGAACAGGCCCTGGCGCTCCTGAGGAGTAACCGCTGATGGCCATTCCATCGGTTACATCCAGTCTCATCAGTCAGGCAGCCTCACTGCAGACAAATGCGGCAGGTCCAGCCAGTACTGGCGGTTTGCCAGGGGCAAAGTCGGGAAGTGGCAATGTACCGTTTGCTGATCTGATGAAAAGCATGGTTGATCAGACGGATCAGCAACAGGCGACCGTGCAACATGATTTAAAGGACATGGTGAGTGGTGAAGCGACCAGTATTCATGACATTGTTCTGAATGCGTCCCGAGCGGACTTGGCTTTTCGATTGGTTATGGAAATCAGGAATCGTCTGATCTCGTCGTATCAGGAAATCATGAGGATGCAGGTGTAACACGATCTGCGCAGGATCAGTGAGTGATCACCATCGACAGTCGATTCAAGGATGGCATGGATGCCCGTTTTCAATGCACTTGCAGAACAACTCAAACAACTCTGGGGGCGATGGACAATCGCTCAGAGAGTCGGCATTTCCTTCGCTGCGTTGTTAAGCATTACCGCTGTTGTTTCTACGTTTTTCTGGGCAACTCGGGAAGAATACATTGCGGTGGCTACCGACCTGACACCAACGGATGCCGCCAACATCGTTGGAGCTCTCGAAGATGAACAAATCACTGCGCGTGTCAATTTCTCCGGCACGACAGTTTCTGTTCCACGAGGCAGCTATACCTCGGCACTTGCAATTATTCACCAGATGGATCTGCAAAGCGGAAACAGTCTTGGAAGTGCATCCTCAGCGCCAACAGGCGTATTTCCACCATCAAACGGCGAAATCGATGATCAGCGTCGACGAAATCTTGAGCAGGAGTTAGCGCGCAGCGTCATGTCGATGAATGGCGTTCGTGCAGCAAAAATCCACCTCACGCTTCCTAAGGAAAGCGTGTTTGATGATGACCGACTGCCCTCAACGGCCAGCGTCATCGTGGAAATGAAACGCGGTGCATCACTGAATCAGAAAATGGCCCGCAGCATTGTTTATACAGTTAAACAGGCAGTTCCTGCACTTAAGGCAGAGGACATTACACTGACCGACACGAACGGTCGCGTCTATCAGGTTGACAGTCCTGGAACAACTACGGCTTTCGATCGGTATGAAATGCAGGCCCAGGTTGAAGAACAGTATCGAGCAAAAGTACTCGACATGCTGAATACTCAGTTCGGTCCTGGCAATGCAACAGCATATGTTTCCGTCGTTTTGGATTTCACCAGGACCACTCGCGGCGCCGTCCAGTTTGATCCTGAGGCGCAAGTCCCGAGAAAAGAAACGACAGAGATCAACAAATCCACAGATGTCATCCCTGATGCCGCTGGACCGGTTGGCACGGATCCAAACCTTCAGGCGTCAACAACAGCACCTGCAGAACGGTCTTCCGGAACCGAATCTGAGACAGCCACAACAGAATATGAAGTCGGCAGAACAACAGAAGAGATCATCACAGAGCCCGGCAATATTATCCGAATTACAGCGTCCGTGATTGTTGATCCGGCTGCCCTTGCTCCACCGGCCGCAGCCGCCGCTGGTGGAGCTGCGGCCGCTCCGGTCACTCCGATTTCTCAGCAGGATATCGAGGCGCTGGTACGAACTGCGATTGGTATCGATCCCGAACGAAACGACGAAATCACAGTTGTCCTGCAGCCACTGGCACGTGTCACCGAAGAGCCGGTTGTGTCTCCACCACCGTTCAACTGGCGGGAATACGAAACGCTAATTCAGTCCGGAGCTCTGGCAACAGCCTCACTGCTGGCGCTGATCACTGGCTTTATGCTTCTGCGCAAGATGAAGCCGGTTGTTGTCGCGGCACCTCAGGAAGAACCAATCTCGATGTCCGATATGCAGCGAATCCGGGACCTCTCTGAACAGGCAAAGGCGAATCCGGAAGTTGTCGCCAGCATTCTCGAAGCATGGCTGAACAGTGCTCAAAAAGATCCCCAACCTCAATCCAGTCCTCAGTCAACGCGTTCCGGACGAGCAGCTGCCTGAACGCGGATTCCCCATTTCAATCGTGTTAGTTCTGAATTCCTTTGGTCACTCCTGAAACTGATTTCCAGTGGTTATGAACCGTCAGCGACAAACGATCGAATTGCTGCAGCTGCTGGGTGACGATGTCGCAGAAGCAGTGCTGGCTCAGCTGAATGTCGAGTCCGCGCAAATGCTCCGTAAGGCCATTCAGCAACAGCAACCGAAGATCCTGCGACCAAAACAACAGCGACAGCTGCTGGATGAGTTCGAAGACTTTCTCCAATTTGCCAAACAACAGGCCGCGTCATTAACACCTCCGACCCCTCCGGCGGAAGTCGTTCCCGAACCGCCCGCAGAGGATCCTGCTGCGACGCAGTCGGACTCAGAACAGGAAACTGTCTTTCAGCTGACCGGTAACCCGGTGATTGATCTGCAGTCGCTCAATGTCTATCAGCTGGCACTGGCTCTCGAAAGCGAACAACCAAAAACGACTGCCATTCTGATCAACAAAATGCCTTCAAAGATGGCGGCTGATGTGCTGAGCCTCCTGAAGCCGACTTATCGCCACGCTGTTGTGAAAGAACTCAGCCGCGAACAACATGCTCCAGCGATTCTGGTGGAACGCATTGCCCGAGCAACTCTCGAACGCGGACGTCAGATGTCGCCCGAACCGCCCGACCGCCGCGATCATGCCGATCGACTGGCAGACGTGCTCCGTTCAGTTCCTCGCGAAAATCGTATCACAATGCTTTCCGCGATCGAGGAACAGGATCCGGAACTCACAAAGGTACTGATGAAACGCATGTATCGATTCGAGGACATCCTGTCGCTCGAACCGCGAACAATTCAGCGAATCCTGGGTGAGATTGACGTGGCAACTCTGACGGCCGCTCTCACAAACTGCACAGTGGAACTACGAGATGCCGTGCTTGGCAACCTCTCACGACGTGCGCGTCAGTCGATCGAAGAAGAACTCCGATTCCAGACTTCGCTGCCTGAGTCCCGCGTCCGTCAGGCACGTGATGCAATTGCAGAAGTGATCGCTCGCATCGATCAGGAAAGCGAGTAACGTCAAACGATGGTTACCAGAATTCCAGTTCTCCTGCATCACTCGCCCGTCCGTCTGGTCACAAAAGACGGCACCGTGATTGCTGCTGCTCGTCCGGTTCGGAAGCCTGTCCGCCCGACATCATCACTGCATCCTCCCACGCAGCAGCACCAACCTGGTGAAGCACAGCCATTTCACCCGCCAGTCATGACCCTCGCCGAAGCGACCGGGGCCCCAAAGCCGGCGACGGTCGCAGTACAGAACCCAAATCTGTTGTCGCGTGACGACGGAAGGGAACTAATGGAGGTCATTCGTCAGCTTGCCACAGAAATTGAACAGACTCAGATCACTCAAAAGGCTGTCTTCAGCGATGTCCATCAACTGGCCGTTGAATTGGCTCTGGCAGCGACATCCTATCTTGTTGGCAGAGCCATCGACAAAGACATGTTTCGGGTTGATCTTTTGATTCAACAGGCCCTCCACAAACTGGATGCAGATGGCGTCGTTCGAGTGCGTCTGAATCCACTGGACCATCAGTTGCTTAAACGACTGGCCGAACAGCACCAAACGGATCCCTCACAGAGATCCGAACCGGTACAGAAACCCGAATTGACACAGAAACCAGAGCTGTGGCAGGGGCAAGTTGAATATACAGAGGATGACACACTGGCTCGCGGAACCGTAAGGATTGAAACGGCGAGGCGGACGCTTCTTTCTGAGATTCACACTCGTATAGATGACATTCGCCGTGAATGGATGGAGAATCTCGATGCTGCGGCGACCTGATGTTAAAGAACTGTCTCGACTGACAAAGGACCTCGACCCATTCCGAACTGTCGGCAGGTTGCGAAGTGCCCGAGGCCTGCTGCGTGCTCGCCTCCCGGCGTTCGTGGGCGAGACCTGTTCGGTACTCGTGCCGGACAGCGAACCGCTGTTGGCTGAAGTTGTCGGCTTCGATGAGAATGAGTCGCAATTGATGTGCTTTGACAGTACATCAGGTCTGCAACCCGGCCTGGAGATCATCGCATCGGGACATCGACGTGCTGTTCCGGTTGGTAAGGCACTGCTTGGCAGAGTCATCGATGGCATCGGCCGACCGTTTGACGGACTCGGGCCCCTCACCGTCCGCAACTGGCGTCCTGAGTCTGCCAGCGTTCCGGACCCGATGGTGAGACAGCGAATTACAGAGCCACTTGTGACTGGTCAGCGGGTCATCGACGGATTGCTGACTATCGGTCGCGGTCAGCGTGTTGGACTGTTCGCTGGCAGCGGCGTCGGAAAAAGTACCCTGCTGGGTGAAATCGCGAAGGGTGCCGAGTCTGACGTCAATGTTATTGCTCTGGTTGGTGAACGCGGGCGCGAAGTGCGGCCCTTTATTGAAGACTGCCTCGGACCGCGAGGTCGTGAACGATCAGTGGTGGTTGTCGCAACGTCTGACCAGACGCCTCTCATGCGAATCAAAGCGGTGATGACTGCCGTTACCATCGCGGAGGATTTCAGAGATCAGGGACTGCATTGCCTGTTTTTCCTTGACAGCCTGACTCGACTCGCAATGGCTCAACGCGAACTGGGACTGCTGCTTGGTGAACCACCGGGATCTCGAGGATATCCGCCCTCTGTACAGTCGCTGATGGCAGAAGTACTGGAGCGTCTTGGTTGTGGAGATCGAGGGGCTATCACAGGGCTGATTACAGTTCTCGTCGAAGGCGATGACCTCGACGAACCGATTACCGATGCAGCCCGTTCAATCCTTGATGGCCATATAGTTCTTAACCGAAAGCTTGTGGCTCAGGGACATTACCCGGCAGTGGATGTTTCGGTGAGCGTCAGCCGGCTGTTTCGGGAAGTTACCGAGGATTCACACCGCGCGAATGCTGTCAAGCTCCGCAGCATGATGGCAACGTACGCTGAGATATCTGATCTGATCCAGATTGGTGCTTATAAGCCCGGCTCGTCGCCTCAGGTCGATCGTGCCGTTCAGCTCATGCCGGCAATTCGACATTTTCTAAAGCAGAAAGTCGACGAGCGTTCTACATTTGAAGAGACACTGCAGGCACTTGACACACTTGGCAAGACATGGAACTGGTAGAGAGAGTTAACTCAACGTTATGAAGAAGTTTCAGTCACGATTCGAACAGGTACGGCGAATCCGCATCCAGGCGGAAAAGCTGGCTCGCGTCGAAGCAGCACTACGAAACACGGAGCGAGATCAGGCAATTCTCCAGCAAAAGCAATGCGAACAGGCACTCCGAAATGTGCTCATGATGGCAGCCAAACACCTGCAGTCGTCGACTCACGGAATTATGGTCGCGGCCATGTCATCAGAGGTCGCAAATCATGAACAATGCGTTGCAGATGCTGAAACCGCGGTTCAGGAGGCCAGTGAACGAGTCCGGGAAGCGATGGACGCATTCATGGTGGCTCGTCGTGAACTGAAGACAATTGAAGAAATGATTCACCGCGAACAGATGGAACATCGACAGCAGGAATTGCTCAAAGAAGAACACAAACAGCAGGAACAGGCATCTCAGCAGTGGCATCTTCGCCAGCAGAGTCCTGAAAGGAACGTGCGATGAAAAAAATAATCGCTTTGGCTCTCTTCGGAATTGGATTGTTCGGACTTTCTGCCGGCATTGGGATGGCCCTGAAACCAAAACCCTCCCCCGCCGAAGGAACCGCTGAGCATGGAGAAACTGCCGAAGACGGTGCGGTGGCTGACGGCGCCGGACATGGAGAAGCAACGGCCGGAAATCATGGTCCCGAATCCGCAACGACTGCAAGTCACGGTACCCAGGCCTCTCGTAAGAACTCGCATGCCGGCTCAAAGCCTGCCGGAGGCCATGATGATTCGGGGCATGCCGAAAACGAAGGACATGAGGATGAGTCCATCCCGACTGCAATTCGACCGGATTCGATGTCCGTCGAGGAAATCGTGCGTTACGGAATGGGGCTGAAAGAGCGGGATGAAGCAGTCCGAGTCAGGGAGGCCGGAATCGAACGGCGCGAAGAACAGCAGCAAATGATCCTGTCGGACATTCTAAGTGAACAAAAAGAGCTTGAAGGCCTCCATGCTCAGGCACGGGACCAGCGTTTGGCGGTAGAACAACTCTTAAAAGACCTTGCAGCTCAGAAAAGTCAGCTTGATGCAGATCGCAAAAAACTGGAAGATGACCGCAAGAGCCTGGACATCGAAAAGGCTCGACTTGAAGGTTCAACATCAAATGGCAAGAAAGTCACGACAGCAGCGATGACAGCTGCAGACCGAACAGCAAATGCGAAACTGGCGGCAACAACAATCTCAGGTATGCAGCCTCAGGAAGCCGCACGAACCCTGGAGACCTACTACAACGAAAGTGAAGACGGTCCCGCAGATGCTGTGGAGATGCTGCTTCAGGTTGATGAAAAGAAACGTTCACCAATCCTTGCCGCTGTTTCAGATACAACGATGCGAGTTGACATCCTTCGCCGGATGATGAACAAGCAACCCTCCAGGAAGACTACAAATCGCCGCTGACCGTTGTCGAATTCGCGAAAGGATTTCGCATTATGGATACCATGGAAGTCTCTGAAATCGGTCGTGACCTGCTGATCACGGCAATGCTCCTGTCAACACCCGCCGTTGCTGTCAGCCTGATTGTTGGACTCGTTATCAGCCTGCTCCAGACGATCACCAGTATTCAGGAGCAAACGCTGTCATTCGCTCCGCGAATTGTGGCTGTTGGTGCCGTCATGCTGATCACTCTTCCATGGATGATGCAGACATCTCAGTCGTTCACGATGAGAATGATGGAGCGACTGCTGGAGGTCACACAGTCGTGATCGAGGCTCAAATTACTGCTATTGTCCTGATTCTCTTCAGAATTGCAGCATTCATCGCCTTCATGCCACCCCTGAACGGGCAGGGGATGCCGAATACAGTAAAGGTTGGCCTCGCCGCCGCGATCACGGTGCTGCTCGCTCCAACTTATATGCAGCAGACAGCATTACTGCTGCAGTCGGCTGAGACGTCCGAGCAACTCTGGACGCAGCTTGCATATCATGCCGCACGAGAAACCGCTCTTGGTGCCGGAATGGCGTGGCTGTTTGGCCTTTGCCTGGTTCCTGTCCGAGTCGGCGGAGCATGGATTGCACAGGAGATGGGACTCACCATGGGCGGTCTGACCTCTCCTATGGATCAGCAGCAGACCAACGTGGTCTCACAGATGATGGAAGCAATCGGAGCACTCATGTTCTTTGCTTTGGATCTCCATCATGTATTTTTCTGGCTCCTCGGACGTTCGCTCGAATTCCGCCCAACCGCTGGAGCATGGTCGATGCCCTCATGGAACACAGTGCTTGGCAGCGTTTCAAACTCTGTCAATCACGGGCTTGTTCTGGTCGCACCGATCGGCATTCTGCTGTTTGTCACTGTGGTTATGTTGCTGATCACTATTCGATCAGCTCCTCAATTTAACTTCATGTCCTATGGAATGTCCCTGCGAATTGCAGCAGGAATGCTGGGAGTCGTGTTCTTCTTTCCGGAGATCAGCGGAGCAATCCAAAACCTGTTGTCTCACGTCACCAGAACCGGACTCATCTAAGTGGCAGACTTTGAAAACAACGGTACAGAAGCGCCAACACCCAAGCGTCGGGAAGACGCGAGGCTTGAAGGTCAGGTCGCGCAAAGCCCCGACCTCACTGGTGCAGCCGCTCTCCTCACCGGCTGTTTCCTCGTTCTCTGGTTCGGCTCCGCATGGGGACATCACCTGCTGTCTGGTGTTCGAATGTGGGTCGAGTCCATCGATATCAGTGAGTGGACTGTCTGGCATTCTCAAACCGGAGCATCATGGCTGACATCGGAACTGACTGCCATCACCGGCTTCTTTGTGCTGACTCTGATGGCGATCGGACTCATGACCGGCTTCCTTCAGGTTGGATTTGTCATCTCTTTTAAGCCGCTGGAAATTGACTTTGAAAAGCTGATGCCATCCAAAGGGTGGTCTCGAGTCATGTCGATGGAGTCCGGTATCCGTGGACTCCAGGGAGCCTTCAAAGTCAGCGCCCTGCTCATCGTCAGCAGTTCTGTCCTGTGGACATATCGAGATCGTCTGTCGGTTCGAAATTTCTCGACGGTTGGCTCTGTCGTGGCTGAGGCCTGGGATCTGGGGCTCCTGATTGCTCTGATTCTTGCAGGAATTGCGTTCGGAATTGCCTTATTCGACTATTTCATTCGCTGGATGAGGCATGAGCAACAACTGAAGATGACTCGGGAAGAAATCAAACAGGAACAAAAAGACGACACCGGCGATCCTCACATGCGAGCCGCCATTCGAAAACGACAGCGCGACGCTCGCAGACGTCAATCCGTCAAAGATGTACCGCTTGCAACCGTTGTATTGACCAACCCGACCCACCTCGCTGTTGCCATCCAATACGAAGCAGGAAAGATGTCGGCTCCCAAAGTTGTTGCAAAAGGCGCAGGGATTTTCGCGAAGAACATCGTTCGAATTGCTCGAGAGAACAATGTTCCGGTCCTGGAACGTAAACCAATCGCACGTGCATTGTTTGCATCAGTCGAAGTTGGCGAACATATCCCGTTTGAGTACTTTCGAGCAATTGCTGAAATCATTGCTCAGATTTACCGAGCTAAAGGCGGGAGAACTGCCGCCTAATTGCCTGCTGGCCGACCATGCTTTCGAGGATCGCTGCCTCCGGACAACTTCGTTCCGCCGACGTTCGGTGCAACCGCCTGAACGGCGGCCAGTCCACCAGACTTTTCAACGACATGACCGCGGCTTCTTAACTTTTCATCGACATCGGTTTCGATCTTTCGCTCTGACAACAGCTCATCCGGAAACCACTGATGGTGTATTCTCGGCGCTGAAACCGATTCCGCGGGTGACATGCCGAAGACTTCATGATTCAGGACAGTCTGTATTGTCGCGGTAATGATTCTTGGCCCACCGGATCCTCCGCATGCAAGTTCAGCCTTTCCGTCCCGGACCAATATTGTCGGCGTCATGCTCGACAAGGGTTTCTTGCCTGGCGCCACGACATTGGCCTCACTCTGCAGCAAACCAAACGCGTTCGGCTGACCTGGCTGAGCCGCAAAGTCGTCCATCTGGTTGTTCAGCAGAACGCCGCTTTCCGGAAGCACGACAAAACTTCCAAATGTGAGGTTGATTGTCTCTGTGCACGCCACTGCATTGCCCTGATGATCCATCACAGAGAAATGACTTGTGCCGGCATCATCCTGTCCGAAAAATCGTCCGTACTCTTCGGGCCTCAGCGTCTGATTCTCATCGATGTGGGACGCCGTTTCAGCAGCGTATTTTCGATCAAGCAGCTTCTGGATGGGGACGTCAACAAAATCTGAGTCTCCCAGGAACTCAGCTCGATCTGCAAACGCGTGCTTCAGGGACTCAGTTAACAAATGCAGATACTCGGGCGAATTGTGCCCCAGTGAATTGAGGCTTCGAGCAGATTTGTGTTCCCATTCTTCGAGGACCGACAGACTCTGAAGCAACGCAATTCCTCCACTGCTTGGCGGGGGCATTGTGAAAATCTGAGCCCCGCGAAATTCTCCCTGAACTGCAACTCGCTCGGCCGGGATACGAACCTTCAGGTCATCAAGTCCAATTTTCCCGCCATGTTCCGCGACGACTCTGACGAGTTCCCGTGCCGTCTCACCGTCATAGAAACCGGAGGCCCCATGGGAGGCGATTCGTCGCAGGGCAGGGCCCTGAGGTGAATAAAAGAGGTCCCCGATCTGCCAGGGCTTTCCGTTGTTCAGATACAGTCTCAGCAGCGAATCGTAAGTCTGGCTGTAGGCCGGATATTTTCGAAGCGTCTTCAATGCTGATGTCTGAACTTCGAGGTCATGTTCATCGACCGGGACACCCGTTTCACAAAGTCGAAGTGCGGGTTCGAGCAGAATGTTCAGTGGCAGACTTCCATAGGATTCTGCTGCATAGCACAACCCGGCCACCGTTCCAGGAACCGCTGGTGCTAAGCCACCCCGGATACTCGCTGACTCGGAGTCCGCCGTATCTCCCCGCCCATCGTACATCTCGCGACTGGCCCATAACGGTGCCCGCTCTCGGTAGTCAATCACGACTGCTCGACGCTCTTTGGCATCCCAAATCACCATGAATCCACCACCACCAATCCCGCAACTCGCTGGACGGACAACCGAAAGCGCAAATGACGTGGCTATCGCTGCATCGACGACATTCCCTCCACGTCGAAGCATTTCCGCGCCGGCTTCACTGGCCGCAGGATGATCGGCCGCCACTACACCTCGTTCAAAGTCCTGACTGTATGCTGGAGAATGAGCTGCCAGGAGGATCCACATGCATACCGGAACAAACAGCAAACCAAAAGCTCTGGTTGTCATGCTCATCTTCCTCATCAGGGCCTTAACGGAACGGGAGCAGTAAAGTGCGAGCTTCAGCTGCGAGAAATAGAGACCCGGTCACACACACGAGCCCGTTCAACCCGGCAAGTT
The DNA here is from genome assembly GCA_016795105.1 of Planctomyces sp. Lineage (GTDB taxonomy): Bacteria > Planctomycetota > Planctomycetia > Planctomycetales > Planctomycetaceae > F1-80-MAGs062. Next base: position 2,307 of record JAEUIH010000064.1, on the reverse strand, counting down.
CGGCTGCGAGTTTCAATGCATCCGCGGGAACTTCACACACATGCACACAGGTCGGAGAAGACTTCGAAACGCTCGTTTGACTCACACGAGCAAAAGTCTCTGCTAATCGATCGGGCGCCATACTTCGAGGATTTGTAGTGTATCGCGTCAACACGAGTTGGTCGCAACGCCCGCACAGTAAGCTCAGCATCGTCTCCGAATCTTTATCAGAAGACGAACCAAACACGATCACTCGCGGTCGGTTGTTCCAGCTGTCTTCATCGAGTGTTCTGACGAGTGCTGAAATTGAATCAGGATTATGAGCAGCATCCAGAACAGTGACCGGTGTCCCCGAGATCACTTCAAATCGAAGCGGCCACTGTGTTTCGGACAATCCCTTCAGGACGTCCGAATCTGTGATCCTGAAGTCCCACTGATTTTTCAGAGCCTGAGTCACCATCACTGCCAGGGCAGCATTGTCGATCTGGTGCTGCCCTCGCAGAGGAATGCCGAGTTCGCCAAGGATCAGCGGCTCAGCGACGTCGAGCGCATGGATCTTCAAATCAAACACCTGGGCGATACCGGGCTGCGGAAGATCATCCACTCGCCGATTCATCGCCAGAAAATCAACTCCCAGACAAAGTCGCTGGCAGCCCAGATCTTCAGAACGGTTACCAACCACCTGATCGGCGGAAGATGGCAAACGCCCCTGAATCACAGGAATCCCCTGTTTCAGAATTCCCGCCTTTTCTGCCGCAATCAGCTCCAGTGTGTTTCCAAGAATCTGAGTATGGTCCAGTCCAATCGTCGTAATCACAGTTACCAATGGACGACAGACATTCGTGCAGTCAAGACGCCCCCCAAGACCTGTCTCCAACACGACAATATCCACATTCTGCTGATCAAAAAATCGCCACGCGAGGAGCGTTGCGATCTCAAAGAACGTCGGCAAGCGACTGCCCCCATGATCATCATGTAAATACAGTGTCTCTGCGACTTCGCGAATCAAGGTGGTCATCTGCTCCTGCGTTGGAAGCGTACGATTGACCTGCATTCGCTCTTCGAAGACCTCAATATGAGGCGATGTATAGAGACCTGTCCGATATCCAGCCGCACGAAGTATCGATTCTGTGAAAGCTGCCGTGGAGCCCTTCCCCTTGGTTCCGGCAAGGTGCACTACCGGAATCCGCTCCTGAGGTGAACCAATCAACCTCAACAAGGACTGTATGCGTTCAAGCCGAAATGGATTGGACTGTCCACCCGGACGCACTCGCTCATAGTCGATGCGATCGTAAAGCCATCGCATGGCGTCCTGATAACAGTTGATTTTGGGTTGTGACGCGTTATCCATGCAAAGACCCGGAACCCCAGTCGCATGTCCCCGACTATCTCAGTGGGACAAAGTTGAGTTCGAAGATTATCGAATTCGATCTGTTCCGGGTAGCAATCCGACCAAAACAAAAACCCCGGGACCCTGAAGATCCCGGGGGTTGGAATTTAGATGTAAAGATCCCGGTTCCGTTTGCCGGCTACAGAATTATGACCGACGATTTCGTCGTTCGTCACGAGACTGTTTCGGGAAACTCAGAGCGAACAGACCAGCGAACAATGCAGACGCGGTCGAAGCCGTTTCTTCATCGCTTGCCCCGCTGACTGATGCAGGATCAACAGTCAGTACATCGATATTCACGGATTCCTCATTCAGAACTTCAGCAGTTGCTTCAGGAATTACCAGTCCATCAGCCCAGAGTTCCATCACCGAATCGATTTCCAATGTATCGACTGCCGGAGCCGTCAGGACAGCATCTTCAGAATCATCAATCAGTCGAGCTGGGTTCAGCTGAATGTGCATTCCTGCCGGATGTACTGAGAAGCTGCGAACATCGTCAGCAACTTCTTCGCTGACATTCAGCGTGGCAACTACGGGCACCACGATATCCGACAACATTGGATCCATCGGAACCGGACTTCCAAACTGCTCACTGGAAACCACTGAGAAGTTCAGAGGCTGGCTCCATGGTCCGGCAATTCCCGAGGCACTGTAACCACGCACCCACCAGCGGTAGTTCTGGTTCGGTGCAAGTGTGGTCGTGGTCGTGTACGACACGACTCCGTTGACAACGTTTGCTGAAATCCCGGACACATTGATCACTGTTGGCTGTCCGGACTGAGAGATGTTCTTCACGAGAATCTCGTATGAAACAGCTCCGGTTGCCGGAACCCACGTAAACGTTGGTCGGTTATTTGAGATGGTTCCCGAAGGAGTAAGACCTCGAGGAGCCTGCCCAAGCGTCGCATTTACTGTGAAATCGGCAGGGCCGCTCCACT
>JAEUIH010000063.1 GCA_016795105.1 Planctomyces sp. | reverse complement strand
AATCTTCTCCAGCGGCGAAATTGTGCGACCACGGCTTCCCTGACGCCACGTGGCTCTGAGAAGAGTGATGTTCCCGAATCGCGTGAGCACTTTGGCGTGGTCTGTTTTCTGATTCAGTCGCCGGTACTTCTGGCCTTGATAGTCCACATGCCGGGGCATCGCGTCCACTTTCGATGGTTCCAGGGAATTGAAACACCATTCGACAAATGACCGTGCCTGTTCACGCACAATCATTTCCACGGAGTGCTCAAACTGATGGGCATCCTCAGGCCCCATACCGGGCTTCAAAGATGCGGTGGTTTCCGTCAGTTCGCGACGTAATTCTATGAATCGTTTTAGAAGCCAGCTGCCTACTACCGCCGTTGGAATTGCACAAACCAATGCTCCTGCGGTAACCTGTTCGTCCATGAGAGGCGTCCCTTCCTGACTTGTTAGTGTGAGAACCAACATTCTCAGGCAGGACGCCTCTTTTTACATAGACCACTTTTTTCCCAGTTTCACAGCGCATTACGCAGATCGCACCCTTCATTTCTCCGCGGTCTTCTGCCACGCAATCGACCAGGCGCTGCAGAACGTCGCGGTAGCCCGACAGGTTTTGTCTATCCCACTCACCTGATAGAAGGTCATATCCTACAAGCAATTCATGCATCCTCTCCAGGAACAGTCCTACCAAATCTCCTGTGATTATGTGGCCATGCTGGGGTGCAATGATCTCCACTCTTGGTTGCAGGTTCATGATCTCCCGAACAGCATGACGCAATACATCCCGAGACGGCATGTAGATTTGGTGAAACTGGGCTATCCCCTGCCAATCGTCTTCTTCTGCCAGCAGGTGTACTCTTCCGAGCCGATTCAGTCCGCCGAACAGGTCTCCCGTATAAAGTATCCGCTGCTCCGGATCATACAACGCCATCGCACCGCGAAAGTGACAAAACGGTGTCGGGACGAACTGGAATGGCTGTTGCGTGGAAATCGATCGTGTCCTGCCCGGTGAAAGTCGCAGCCTTCCCGGCGTGAGCATGTTGTGCTGCAGCAATCGCCAGACTTCTTCACTCGCGATCATCTCAATTTCAGGATTGCCCTCACAAAAGTCCTGTGCGTTGCCAACAACATCGGGGTCCTGATGATTGACGGTCATCCCGTGAACTTCCTGCAGACTTCCAACAAGTTGTTCAACGTTACTCCTGACGACCTCATAGTCCAGCTTTGATCCGGGATCGATACAGACATTTCTTTGTCCACCAAACTGGCGGAAAGTCCGAATATATGTATTGCATTGCAGCATTGAGTTCGGGTTCCGCCTGCCGACCATCCAGCAGTCCTCCACCACGGACAATGGACCTTCCGGTACTTCAGGGAATTCGCTCTCGGTTTCTTGTTCACCAGATGACATGTCTTTCTCCTGAGGAATTAAGGTACTGAACGTCGCTTAGTGTTCTTATGACCGACTGTGGATTAGGTCCATCAGTTTTTCAGCAATCGCCTTCACATCGCTCCGCCGCCAAATCTCCACCGAAGCTACGACAGCGGCATCAGAAATCACGGCGTGAATTGAGAGGTTTTCATGCACTAACGGCAGTGCTGATGACTCCGGCCGCCAAACCTCTATCTTCGGAGCCGTCGTCTGTGTATCGCCCTCGACCAGGATCACATCGCATTTCAGGAACAACGGGTCGAAGGACACATACCGAGCCTCACGAGCCTCTGCCTCAACAGAGTCTCCTGGCCAGAATACGGCATTCATGGAAGGGGAGAGAATTCCCACTGCGACCGCTCCTGCCTCCCGATGCCGAAAAGAATCCTTCCCAGGCACGTCAAGCTCATGTCGATGGTGGGTGTGCTTGATCGTTCCCACTTGAAAACCCATTGACCTGAGCTGCTGCACGAGCTCAACAATCAACGTAGTTTTTCCGCTGTTTTTTCGTCCCACGATATGTATGCGTTTCATGATTCTTCCAGGTGAGATTTCCTGTGAAGTGAGCGTTTCGGTGCTGCTGGCGATCACTATTGAATGACCCTCCCGCAAATCATTCAACTTCAACCTCCTGCCATAGAGGATAACAAGACCTTGTTCTGATTGTGAATGTGCAGGCGCAAATGTGTTTGGAAGTTTCCGTGAATCCTGATGGTATACACGAGCATGGTATTCGCAGCAACGCAAGCCTGAACCTGTTCATCTCAACATCGCACGAGTTGTCTGCGATGCTCGCCGAAGGGGAGATTTGAGCGATTGCGAGCCACGCCCGCTATTTCGCAATTATAAGAGTGACCAGCAACGCAGAATTGTCGATTGCCTTTAGGGCATGCACTTCATCGGCAGCAAGATAAAGCAAATCGCCGGGACGGAGGTCTCTTGTTTCTCCGTGACACGAAAAACTGACTCGCCCCTCGAGACATTGAACCGTAATCTCACCGCGAGTCTTGTGCGGAGGAATCTCTTTTCCGGCAGGAAGCACCATTCGAATCAACTCGAATGAAGCAGCCTTGACCAATGTCGACGTTGCTGATTCGCCCAGAGCCGGACCGAGTGGCAAATGCGTGACAACGCCGGGTTGCAGGTGCTCAATCGCCATGTCTTGTTCCTTAGGAAAATCACTATTTTGCCGGGACTCGGCAGGGACCATCATGAACTCACTCCGTTCGACGGAATGAATGACCGGTCTTCAAGCCGGCAACGAAGAGAACTAACGCGACCGCTCCAAGGAAGAAAATGGTGTCACCCGGAACACGCATCCACCGCAGAGTCTGCATCAAAGGTGTCTGCAGGAATTCACTGCTGCGGGCATACCAGTAACCATGTTCAACAGATGCGGATGTCTGCATCAGACCAACTGGCAGAAGACTGAGCACGCACATCGCCATCAGACCGCCATTCAACGACCAGAAAGAGAAACGCAACATCCGCTCTTTCCATTCGACACCCGGCACAAGAATTCGCAGACAAACCAGCATGAGGCCAATACCCAGCATTCCATAAACTCCGAACAACGCGGCGTGTCCGTGCAGCGGTGTCGTATTCAGTCCCTGCATGTAGTAGAGGGCAATCGGTGGGTTGATCATGAAACCGAAAAGTCCCGCACCAACCATATTCCAGAAGGCCACCGACACGAAGTAGTAGATCGGCCACTTGTAACGCTGCACCCACGGAGATGTTCTCGATCGTCGCAGGTCGTCCATCGCGTCAAAACCAACCAGCACCAATGGAACAACTTCCAGTGCGCTGAAAACCGAACCCCACGCCAGAGCGACAGACGGCGTTCCGCTGAAGTAAAGATGATGACAGGTTCCGATGATGCCCCCGGACAGAAAGACCGTGGCCGATAGCAGAGCTGCCGATGCCGCAGCGCGTGGCCGAATTAGATTCAGACGCATGAAGATGAAGGCAATCACCGTGGTGGCGAAGACTTCAAAGAAGCCTTCCACCCACAAATGGACAACCCACCATCGCCAGTATTCAACGATCGTCAGATGTGTATGCTGGCCCCATGTCAATCCGGCCCCGTAGAACAAAGCAATCGCGCCCGTGGACACTGCCAGCAGCAGAACAAGTTGTTTCTGATCGCCTTCTCCCTTCAGAGCTGGCCAAAGTGCTCGAAGCATCAAGACCAACCAGAGTAGCAGTCCAACCATCAAGCCGATCTGCCAGACTCTTCCCAGATCGACATATTCGTATCCCTGATGACCGAGGTAGAAAGACACCTCGTCCGTCAGGAAATTCTTGACACTCAACCATTCACCAGCCAATGAACCCACAACAACCACGAGCAGGGCAATGAAAAGAACATTGACTCCGAATCGCTGTCCTGCGGGTTCACGATTGCTCACGAGCGGACCTATAAACAATCCTGCGGCCAGCCACGCAGTGGCAATCCAGAAAAGTCCGATTTGAATATGCCACGTGCGAGCGACACTGTAGGGCAACCATTTCGAAAGCGGGATGCCGTAGAAACCGTCCCCTTCGACACCATAATGAGCCGTTACGATCCCGAGCCCCATCTGAGCTAGAATCAATGCGGCTACGGTCCAGAAGTATTTCACGGTCGCTCGCTGAGACGGCGTTGCTTCCCAACTTTGCAGAGGGTCACTCGCTGGCACTTCAACGGCGTCACCGTCTTCGCGTCGCGAAGCATACCACCAGCCCATGGCCGAGATTCCGGCCAACAGCATGATGATACTGACACCCGTCCAAACGACCGATTCACCAGTTGGAACATTTCCCACCAGAGGTTCATGTGGCCAATTCTGGGTGTAGCTGACGGTCAAGCCGGGTCGGTTGGTGACTGTGGCCCATGCCGACCACGAGAAGAACGCACTGAGTTGACGCGCTCGTTCTTCAGTTGAGACTGTCTGAGCGGGAATAGCATAGTCCACAACGCCCTTCAGAAACACGTCCTGATAGTGCGCTGCAATGGATCGGTAGGCGGCGGCTCGCACTGGATCCACTGTGATTGTGCGAGTTGTTGTGTCGAAGGTGTTTGTTCGAAGCAGATCCTTCAATCGACCTGTCAATTGCGACTGACGTTCCGAATTCAAGCTGGCAAAGTCGTTCTTGAATTCATCTTCTGCCCATTGATTCAGAATGAACATTGCTTCGCGATGGAGATAATCGGCCGACCAGTCCGGAGCCACATAGCTGCCGTGCCCCCAGATGGAGCCAACCTGCATACCACCGAGCGTTTGCCAGACATTCTGGCCCTTCTGAATGTCGCCGAGACCAATCACTTCCTCGCCGGTGGTTGTGACCACCCGATCCGGAATTGGCGGCATTTCGTTGTATATTCGAGTTCCCACCCATCCGAGTACAAGAAATGAAACAAACATCACCAGTGTAAACGCAATCCAGAGACGTCGCATTGATTAGGGGTCTTTCGACTGTTGAAATAATCTGCATGGGGGAGTGTCGACGCGAAGATGGCGATCCCGGCGAACGGTGAATTCACGGCCAGTTTCAAATCTTCCAGTAGTCCGGAAGATCGGACTTCGTCTGAAGCAGGATTTCTCGAATGGCTCGACGATCGTCTTGTGAGAGATGGGAGTACTTTTCAGAAAGGTCTGTTCCGGAAAGTACATCCCACAGTTTCTGAAGCACGCAGTTTTTTGAGGCCGTCGGCAGCTGCTCAAATGCTTCGGAATAGATCAGATAGCTGCAGGGATATTTCAGCATTCGCGTCGACATATCCAGGTCTCGGAGAGAGCGCCGCTGATCGTCCTTGGGGCCTTGTGTCGCAAACTGCTCTGCGTAACCTGACGTTCCTTTGAGCGGCTCGGTCAACTTTGCCTCATTGACGAACAGCAAAGCCTCGACAAGACGTTCACTCACACTTTGAATTCGGCGAACTGTGCTTTCGAGTAACGTCCCCTCGGGCCTATCCAGCGTCTTACGCATCATCTCGTCGTAAGCGAGTGCCTGACGAGTTTCAAAGCTGGCTTTTGTGAGACGGTTATGGACCAGAGCCTGATGCTCCAGAACCATAAGTGCCACAATGTCGCTGTGTGCAGATAAATAGCGATTGGGGTTGATACGGAACTTCAAGTCGGTGACATTCTGACCTTCCGAGTTGTCGACCGGCTCTTCAACATCGCGTCCACGAATCACCAGGTTTCCGAGGTGCTTCTGAGCACCATGAGTGCCCGTCACGTACCAGCCACCCCAGCGGTCCTTCACAGGAGTTGTGTGATCGACCGTTCGACTGCCCGCTGAAAGAAGAGGTTGACCTCCGGCGTCGACGTACAGGGAACGAATAATATGACCGGGCACGCCTTCCATCCGGGATGAACTGTGACACACGAGGCAGCTTTCCGTCTGGCGCTGAATCACAGGCTTCTCAGGTGAGTGCTGATCCAGAGTGTAAAAGACGGTTCCAAGTTTGGGGTCGACAGCGGAAATTTCTAGCACATCACCCGATTGGCAGAATCCCACGTAGACATCGTCATTGAAATAGATGGCGCGAGGAGTGCGCGGCGAAATGCGTCGCATCTGGAGGCTTGTTTTTGAGAACACAAGCGTCTGCGACTCCACAGGCACATCCAGTGCTTCCAACAACGCTGGCAAGTACCCGTGCTCGGGAGTGCGAGCGAGAGTGAGATCACCTGTCTCAATCCGCGTCTTCAAAGCAGAAACGCGATTTTCCGGCGATGACGCGCTGTAAAGAATGGGTTCCTTTTCAAACTCATCTACGGCCTGGAATGCCTGAGCCACAGTGCTGGTTACGAACAAGAAGATCAGTGTCGCAGGCAGTGCGACTCCAGACATATGGGACGCTCGCATGATTTGCTCCCTGAAAGATTTGAGGCTTTCCAACCACTCCGGCAAAAGTCGATGATGTCGAGTACTTTTGCGACAAATTGCTGGTCCGACCGCCAACTCGAAGGGCAAACAGCAAAGTGTTGAATCGCCATAGTTTTACTCCATCGAGTTTACAGCTTGTATTCTACACGTCAAGGTGTAGTATTCTGATATTCCTCAACTGGAGAAACGTGATGCTCTCAAAAACTGCCGAATATGCCTTGCGAACCGTGGCTTGCCTCGCTGGCGATGCTGGTCGATCTGAGCCAGCGGATCGGTTGTGTGAGCAGACAAAGGTTCCGCGGCGCTATTTGCACAAAGTGCTTCAGGACCTGGTACATGCTCAGTTGGTGCATTCACCGTCCGGACCAGGTGGCGGGTATTCGCTTTCTCGTTCCCCTGACGACATTTCAATTCTGGATGTTGTTAACGCAGTCGCACCGCTGGAGCGAATCCGACACTGTCCGCTGGGCTTGCCATCTCACACCAGTCTTTGTCCTTTGCATGAGCAACTGGATCATGCCTACGCCACGACGGAAAGAGCCTTTGCCGCCGTCACCATCGGACAAATCCTGCGATCGGAAAGCAAAATCATGCCTTTGTGTGATATTCGATGCGAATAGGTTGCGACTCACGACGCAACGCCGTGCCACACAGAAAGACTTCCACGACAGGACGCCGCCCAATAACGAAACCTCTTCACTCCATCTGCAAATCAACCCACCCGGAGTCTATCGATGAAAAGAATCCTCGCTCTGTTTTCCTTCGTCATCTCCAAGACTCTGCCATCATCGCTGTGCCTGGCAATCGTCCTGCTGACGATTTCTCTGTCATTCGGAGCTGACGAAAAGACGAGTGACGAGACTTCGGGCGAAGCATCGAAGGAAGTGACTGACGAAAAACGTCCTGACGCTGAGCAAACAACCAGGGTTCCACTTTCTGTGGCCCGTGATCGGGCGGTGCTGATGCATCAGATTTACACGACGACTCTGGACGTAATGCACGATCGTTATTTTCACGCAGATCGATCTGTTGTTCCCGCTCGGGCAATGGAAGATGTGTTCGAGAATCTGGAACGCGAAACGGGCTCAAAGGCCAACTGGATTTCTGTCAATCTGAAAGCCATGAGCATCAATCATGACCCAACTACTGAATTTGAAAAACAAGCGGCTCGGGAACTCGGACTGGGCAAGCCGGAATATGAATCGGTAGACAATGGTGTCTATCGGCGTGCAACGCCCATTCCGCTGCATGGCGGTTGCGTGAGTTGCCATGCGGGCTTCAACCCTAAGCCGTCAAAGACTCCAAAACTGGCGGGGCTCGTGATCAGTATGCCAGTGATCGTTGAGGGATCATCTCAGCCCTAACCCGACTTCCCCAGAAGTGACCAAATCCGACCCGGCTAAAAAATTATTTGCCGTGTTTTTGAGATGACTTTTTGAAAACGGCCGTGTTTGGAAAGTCAAAACGTGATGTAGTGAGAACTCCGTATCTGGCGGGTGTGTAAACCGGCGATAACATCCCCGGCTATGTTTATTCGACAGTACTTCAAGCAGGAAAATGGACGACGCACAGCGTACTGGGCGCTGGTGGAATCGTATCGCACTGCGACGGGGCCGAGACAACGAGTCGTGGCTTGGCTGGGCAAACTCGATGAAGCTGGGCGGCTTGGTGTTCAGCAGGCCGCTGACGTCGCTCGGAAGTCAATCGAACCACGCTCCGCCACTGAACAAATGCAGCCGCTCGGGCGGCAACTGCGATTCGAATTTGATGATGTCGTTGCCGCGGAACCTCGCTGGGTGGAAGTCAATGCGGGTGGTGTTCGAGTTGAGAACCTGCGGCAATTTGGCGGACCGTGGCTGGCGCTGCATCTCATTCGCACGCTGCAGCTCGATACTTTTCTGGACAAAGAAATCCCGGAAGGACGCGAACATGTACCATGGGATGTCACGTCGATGATCCTGATCATCGCTCGCCTGCTGGAACCGTCGAGCGAACTGTTCATCGCCGAACAATGGTTTGCGAAAACTGCGTTGCCGGATCTCCTCGGAGTCACAGAGGCGTCTGTCGATGACAACCGACTATACCGAGCGCTCGATCACCTGCTGCCGCACAAAGAAGCTCTCGAAGTTCATTTAAAAAAGCGGCTTGGCGAATTGTTTAAACTGGAATATGACCTCCTGCTGTACGATGTGACAAGTACGTATTTCGAGGGTGCTGCGGCCTTTCCGTTGGCGCAAAGAGGCTACTCTCGGGATCAACGCAGCGATTGCAAGCAAGTATGCATTGGACTGGTCGTTTCGCGTTGCGGGATACCACTTGGTTATGAGGTCTTTGCTGGAAATACAGCGGATGTGACGACCGTTGAGGATATCGTTGAGACCATGGAACGCCGCTACGGAAAGAGCAATCGAATCTGGGTGATGGATCGCGGAATGGTCAGTGAAGAAAACATCGAGTTCCTTCGCGAAGGCGGTCGGCGTTACATCGTCGGCACACCGAAGTCCATGCTGAAGAAGTTCGAGCAGGAGATCCTGAAAGAAGACTGGCACAGTATCCGCGATGGACTCGAAGTGAAGATCGTACCGTGGCCGAAGTCCGACGATGATGAGACATCCACTGAGACGACAACAGCAGCAGATACCTCCCCAGAACGTTTCATCCTCTGTCGCAGTCGTGAACGATCAAAGAAAGAAGAGGGGATCACGCAGCGTTTCGAAAAGAAGATCGAAGACGCGTTGGCCCGCATGAAGGCACGCTGCGAAAAGCAGGCACGCGATCCCATGCCCTGTTTGGCTCCCCGCTTCGCTGCGGTGGAACGCGAAATTGGCAAGATGCTCGGTAAGAACTCTCGCGCGGCAAGGCTATTTGATGTGAAGGTGACAAAGACCGACAAAGGATCCGCTCGCGTCGAATGGTCAAAGATCGAAGCCGCTCGTGACTGGACGACACTGAGTGCCGGATGCTATTTGCTTCGAACAAATGTCGCCGACTGGTCAGATGAAGAACTCTGGAAAGCGTACATTCAATTAACAGAAGCCGAAGCTGCTTTTCGAATCCACAAGAGCGACCTGTCGATTCGCCCAATCTGGCATCAGAAAGAAGAACGTGTCCTGGCACACATCTTCGTGTGCTTTCTTGCCTATGTCTTGTGGAAAACCCTGGGGCAGCTCTGTGACAAAGCCGGGCTGGGCAGCGAACCTCGCCGGGTCCTTTCCGAACTCGCCGAGATCCGTTCCATGGATGTCGTGCTCCCGACTCGCTCTGGTGTGGAAATTCGAACGCGTTGCATTTCGAAGCCCACCGATCACCAACAAATTCTCCTGGAAAAACTCCGCCTCAAACTGCCCTCAAAAATAATCCAGAAGAAAATGTAGTGAGAAAAAATGACCAGAAACCCCAGAAAACATTGTCTTTTTTGATCAAACTGGGGAAGTCGGGCTAGAGCCCATCAAAAAAGTCGCAAGGATGCTCAAAAACCGACTCGACAATATCCTGTCATGGTTCCGCCACCGCATCACCAACTCAAACGCTGAAGGTTTCAACAGCCGCATCCAGGCCATCAAGTACAACGCCGGAGGCTTCTTGTCCTTCCAGAACTACCGTACCCGAATCCTCTTCTTCTGCGGCAAACTCGAATTCCCCCCAAAACTCTTAGCCACTAAATCGTGTCTTTCCGGCAAGCCTGCCTGACAGGATTTTCGTTCGACGCTACGGTAGTCGGTTTCCTGAATTGGGAGATCAACGATGGCAGGGCGATTGGCTGTGAATGAAGTTAAAGTCTCCTGATGCAGACCTTTCGTGTGCGGAATCATTCGGATTTCGTATTTTCCCCGTCAAACATCGGGAGGTATCGGTAGTAGACTTCGAGACAAAGGATGGACAGGCATGTCTGGTAGATCTGACCTCCGGAATGTCCATGTGGATCAGTCACCCTCCAACTTCCTGCGGAAGGCCTTTCGGTGATTTGGCTTTCGATCAGCTGTGGTCGGAGCTTCTCGTTCCAGGCATCCCACGGCTCACCGCCATAATGATGCAGGGCGAGTGTCGCGTAGTAATTCAGATAAATGTTGGCCGGATCTGGCCCCATCGTGCTGAGTCGCCGGAGTCCAGTCTTCAGAGGCTGCGTTGTCCTCGGCCAGCCAAGGTAAACACGACTCAGCAGCCCAACAGCTGTCATGCAGGGCGTTGATCCGTTGCCGGGAGTATAGCTGTACTGGGCACCACTATTGTAAGACACAGAATCAAGGAACTTGTGGGAACGAGTGATGGTCTGATCAGCGACATCCAGTCCGCACGTCTTGCCGCTCTGCAACGCCATGATCTGCCAACCGGTAACGGACAGGTCGCCCGCCTGTCCCGGAGAGTATCTCCACCCGCCGCCGCGTGGATCCTGCGCGGCTTCGATGAGACTCAGCAGTTTCTGAGCCGACTTCTTCGCGTCTGATTCCGACGGTTCCATTGCCGCCAGTTCCGCAAACGCCATCATCACCAGAGCATGCACGTACATGGTTTCACTCAAGCGAGAAGACCTCCCGTCGGTTTCCTTTGACAAGAAATCAAAAGCACGCCGCACAACCTCCTTCTCCGTTCCGGATTCGGTAGTGTTTCCGGCTCCGAGGAAGCAGAGAACAGCCAGCGACGTGGCCGCCAGCGGAGATTCCAAAGATCCCTTTTTCGCGTCGGGGCCCACATGCTGGAAACTCCAGGAACCATCTCGCTGCTGTATGGATTTCAGCCATTGAAGTGCCAGCGCGACGGCTCGTTCGCTTTCGACACTGCCCCCCGAATTCTCAATTGCAGCTTCTCTGGCTTCTCGATTGCGTCCGCGTAAATTCGACGTCTGCAGCCTTGGAGCGTGCGACGGGATCTTCCCGTCGTCTGAACGATCCTTCTCCAGTTCGTCGGGAGTTGGAAGCCGAACGCGAAACGCATCTTCTGGGGTGCGGCTCGACTCAGGCTGGGCGGCTGCGGTAGTCACTGGCTCTTCCTGCGGCACGTCTTCAGGAACTGGTTCAGATTCAATCTGATCGGCCATGACAGCCGCATCGTCCTCGGAGACCTCCGGAACTCCCGAACTCTCACTGGCTGTCGGATTCCCCGACTCGTTGTCTGCTGCTTCAGCACCCACGGACGTCGTCGAGTCATCACCATCGCCGGTCGCTGAGGCCGCCAGGGTCTCCTGTCCATTTCCGAGTCCAGTCACAACCGGCCTCGACCAGAACCACAGCAGGATGGACGCGATCAGGAGCAACACAGCGGTTGCGATCAAGCCAGCGATCCAGTCATCCGGATTACGAAAACGACGTGCCAGTATCGTATTCGGCATCGGACGTTTCGGCGGCGTTGTCTGCGGTTCAGCGGCGGATTTCGTTTCACCCGCTGGCTTTGAGTCGATCGTTGTTTGCATCACGGACGGAATCTTGGGTTTCGGTTCTGTCTTTGGTGCAAATGCGGTGTCCTTCAGCGGAATCCACGGAGACGCCAGTCCATCGCGAATCTCTGCCGTCGCCGGGACGATACCAGAACGCAGCAGGTACGTGAGCTCGTCCCGGGAGAATGGACCTGTTTCGCCCTTATTGCTTCGATAATACCATTGATCCATTACGAAGGTCTCCGGGACACCGTGCCACTGACGCTGTCCTTGGGCAGGTCTTCGCGGCAAACACATTCGACTACTGGACGAACGACTCAATCGGTTCGGACGAAAGGTACAATTTGGCTTCTCCATCGTTGAGAATAATCACTTCATATTCCAGTCCCTGTTCCACCATGGCGTCCTTGACAGCGATAAACTCACCGAACGAGTTTGGAGATACGAACAGTCGTACAAAATGTCGTTCGTTATTGAGCGATTCAAGTCGTGCTTGAATCCGGTTCATGTCAGCCGGCAAAGCGAGGCCGCCGGTCGGTCGTGGCACGATCGTTTTCATGCCCGCCTCTTCGTGTTCCGAGCAGTCCGCCGAGTCTATCTCACCGACTGTTGTCATGGTTCGATAAAATCGGTTGTTATGCAGCATATAAGCGAATCCGAGTTTTGAGGTTGGACGGATTCGAGAGATCTTTGCCTTCCTCCCCACTTTCGCCGTGGCAACCTCCAGTTGTCGTGCCATCGCTTCGACCTGTCGCTGCATCCGGTCATGCAGGTCGTGCTGCTCTGACAGAATGACTTCCTTGCGAAGAGACTCGGCCTCCTGGTCTTTCAGCGTTTCCAACTGATCGGTGCGCGACGTCATGACTCGGATTCGGGTCTCCGAGGCCTGGGCAATCTGATGAGCCATTTGAAGTGCATCCGGATTACTGAAGCGGTTCAGCAGATCGGACTGCTGGTCCAGTTGTGCCTTGATCTGACGATGTTGCGCGCGAGCTTTGACGACATCCTGCTCCAGACGAGTCACCATCTGATCAATCTGACTCGCATTGTCCGGAGCTTCAGATTCTGCCGCCTTCTCTTCGGCCAGAATGGACAACAGCATCGAGATAAAAATCACAGCGCCGAACGTGTTGCAGATCGTGTCCAGCAACAGTTCCAGTGAGTCCGGGATTTCAATTTTTCGTCGGCTCATGGCTGGGCATTGCTCCTCGGTTCGAGGACGACGGCGTCCTGCGGCAACAAGTCAAATCCGAACGGAATCTTACGTTCCGCGATCGCTTTTGACAGAGGCTCGAGGTCGTCAGCGGCATCCGGCTTGACGAGAAGCATCAGGGCTGTGCCCTGTCCCTCGATGGTGCCGACCCAATTGATCAGTTCCGGAATGCCAGCCAGCTTTCGCTGGTTGTCTTCATGGCCCATCAGCCCAATTCGGATGTCTGTTGGCGACGACAACTCAACAACCCAACACGTCTTTGCCTGACTTTCGTGCGCGTTGTAAACTCGCTTTTTTCCGGATTGCACGTCCTCAAGTTCCTGACGCAGTGTGTTGAGTTCCTGTTCCAGCGATGCGGTCTCTGATTTGATGTTGTCGATCTCACTGAAGCGAGTGCGAACCTCCTGCAACTCATCGAGTGAAGACGTGACAAGTTTGTCAACGCGAGCTGCCTCGGCCTGTGCCGATTCCGCATCTCGAACAGCAAGGTCGCAGGACTGAGCGAGCAGTGTCGTATCCAATATGGCTCCTGAATTCAATGCAGACAGTTGGCCAGACAGCTGGGATTCCATCTGACTGATTTCCGTCAGGAGTCGCCTTGACTCTTCAGCCAGCATGTCCGCCCGGCTGCGGACCGTTGACGCCATCTGCGCTCCCGGTGCATCAGTAATTTGAAGAGACATCATGAGGGTCAGAAGCAGCATGATCCCCATGACGCATGTGATAATATCCTGGAACGCAAACAGAGAAAATGTTGGTCCACCTGTTCGTTTGCGTCTGCTCATAAGGAATACTCACGGTGACGTATCAACGCAGCACCAGTTCCAGCATCAGAATTCCGGAACCAATCGAGCCGAGCGCGCGTCTCGTCGTCTGGTTCATTGTGTTTGCCAACTTCTTTGCCGATGACCTAGCTTGCCAGTATCGTCGGTTCTTCAAAGGGAAGCAACCTCAAGCGATTAACGATGTTTCTCGAGCAATACTCAGCGCAATTGTCCAGAAACTCCTGTTCGGATTTCTTCAGGAATGTCATGGCGAGCTGGATGATCAGCGCGAACACCAGTGCGACGAGCGTGGTGTCGAAGGCGATAGCCAGACCTCCCGTGACCTGTCGAAGCGCCGGGAGAAGCGCATCAGCTCCCGCATCGCCACCGGCCATGACAGTTCCAAATTCTCCAATCGCTATCGAAAGTCCAAGTACGGTTCCAATGAATCCGAGAATCGGAATGGCCCACAGAAAACCGGTCAGAAGTATGTAGGACGACTCGGAAATGGCCTCATCAGATTCCGCCTGTGATCGCAGAATCTCATCGACGTCTGTGACGCGTCCAAGATTCTTCAGGTTGGCCAAGGCAATGCAGATGCGATTCATCAGAACGAACTGTCGCGGATCGTCCACAAGTCGGCCAATCTGATCGATTACCTGATCCACGGATTGGGGCGACAGCACAAATTCCGGATGTTCCGGAACGACCTGCAACTGCAGACACCGTCTCTGCATACGCAATTTCAGCCATTTGTAGAACAGGATCGCAACAGACCATGCCGCGAGCATCACAGTGGCATATGGAATCCAGCCTTGATCCACGAACTTCGTTCGAATGGAATCAGGACCTAAGAGCAGCAATCCGTAGAACACACTTCCGATGAGCAGGCCGGAGAGAAACGACAGCAACGTATTCACACGTGTGAATCGACCGCCGGAGAAGTAAAGCATTTGTTCTACGTCAGATCGATACCATGAGATCTCGGGACGGTCCAAAACAGCGTTTTGATCGGTATGAGACATGAACTCGACTTTGCAAGAGACAACGCGGCAGGAATGAAGATGAATGACCAGTCCGTGATCGAAATGCGGGAATGTCTTTCAACATAGGAGACGGGCGTTTGTTGATTAGACTCTGCTGAAGTCTTCGACGGCAGACACCAACCAGTGTCGGTTTTGGAGTTTACCGATGAGTAGCCGTATTGTCTTCAATCCGAATCAGAACCTTGACGAGTTCGAGCATAGCCATGGCTGCCAGGAAGACGAACCAAATGGACGCAATTCCAAGTAACAGAGCTGCCATGCCAACAAAGAAGGCGATGGCAATTTCGACAGTGCCACCCACCCGCGCCATTTCAATCAACAGAAACGCATACCATCCGGCCGCAGCAACGATCTGAAGGATAAACAGGATGCGAAAAACCAATTCTGCGATCGCCAGATATCGACACAGATTCGGAAACTTTGTGCTCGCTTTGTCCGGTAACGCCATATCCGATGACATACCGAGGAAGATGTCGAAGAAACTGCTCGGTCGAGCGACCTGACGTTGCTCTGGTAACGGATTTGGATAGGGGTTCCCGGAATCCTGAATCGATCCCATGAACTGGGGTACATCGGCTGCCGGAACCCAGTCTGAAAGCGACTCATTCCAGATGCGATCGGTCCCCAGCACTCGGCCTGTAGCAAGCATGGCCCTTAGATCACGAGCACTAATCGGTCCGTGGGTATTTCTGCCTTTCGCATAAAACCAGTCGTCAGGACCACCAGCCAATGGCTGCGACGCAACCGAATGAGCATCCGCACTTGCGGCAGGTTCAGCGGTCGGTGAGCGAACTTCTTCGACGATTTCCTGAGCTGGAGTACGCTCTTCAGTCACGAGGGATTCGAACAGTCCCTCCACATCACCGGCACGTTGCCAGTGTACGCCGTCGGCCGACAACTCATGATGTCGGCCAAGTCGCTTTTTTCGTATCAGTGAAATGATCTGCTCTCGAGAGAACGGACCTTTGACTTCACCACGGATTCGAAAGAAAAAGTTGTCAGACATAGTCTTACTCTTGTGAAAGGAAGGCGACTGCTTTGCTTTTGGCCCTGGACAAAATGCGACATACGGGGTTCATTTTTTTTCCGCGACCACCAGGTACACGGCTCGTCCTTCCACTGGGAGCGTCGTTTCGATGCGTTCATCGATTACTACGACACCGGCCCCCGTGGCCGTTCCAATAGTGATTTGAACAGGTTTCTCCGTCGGCGTTCGTTTCGCAAAGACCACCACATCTCCACCATTGTCAAAGGAGACATCGGCCTTCAGTCGGACCGTCCATTGGCCCGAGTTCCTGTCATCACGCAACAGCCAGCCCACCCAGCGAACTTCCGGACCGATGGGCAATGTTGATGCCGCGGAGACGTCTGTTTCCGCCGCTGACAGGCATTCGAGGACTTCATTCGAATGCTTCTCAAGAAACGCAGTGGCAACATCTCGCAGCTTTCGGTTTTGGTCGTCCTGGTAGTTGACCCAGTTTGTGAGTCGAGGAACGCCGGCCTCGGCAAATGCGGTGAGTACCTTCTTTGACTTCAGGGCAATAAAATGGCTGCCCTCACCACCATACTCCAGCAGTCGTTCTGCGAGCAGCATCCGCAAAATCGGGTCAAGTTTAGGTTCGTCTTTCAGGACTCGTTCCGTCGCAAAACGAATCTGGTTCTCGAAGTCGGCATTCTCAGCTTTCTCGGCCCGTTCGATCAATGCCCTGGCCAATCGTGTCTGCGGCGACAGCCATGCATCTCGCGGCTTGTCTTCGACGCCGGAAACCAAACTACTCCCCAGCTTCTTGTTTATCGTCTGATCGCCACTCGGAGTGGTGTACGTGTCGAACGTCAGCCCCTTATCCACAAGCGGTGCTGAATCCGCGTAGAAGCGATCCTTACCGTTCGCCGTCTCGATCAGGAATGCATTAGAGATGGCCTTGCCGTCAAACACCAGCTTCATCCCATCCGCCAGCGGCTTTCTCCTGATGATCGCCTGCAGCATTAGGAGCCGATCGTTCAGATCCATCAGTCCCGGATAGGGACCGGAACTCTTTTGAAAGTCCGTGTAATCGTCAACAATCTTCTTCGCCTGCTCGGACGTGATGCGTTTGAAATCAATGGTCTTCAGGTTCTTGCGGATGGTGTTCCATCGCAGGGCACCCCGCATCAGGTCTCGTTCCGTTTCCATGACACGCGTGAAATCTGTCGCGCGACCAGTTCCGGCATATTGCTGCGTGTATTTTCCTAACTCAGTCGAATAAGCTTCGACATTGCCAATTGCCCCGGTGATTGCTTCGAGACTTCTGGCAATGCTCAGCAGGCGACTCACCTCGAGGCGTTCCATCCGAACTTTGGAATCCAGCGAATGCACCGAATCGAGGAGTCCAGCCGACACATCCGGGGTGCGAATCAAACCGGAAATCTCCATCTGAATCGTGTCATAGGGGGCGACTGCATCATCCGGCAGTTGTTCGATACGAACCGTCAGATCCTTCAGCTTGACCTGAAATGCATCATCGGTCGACTTCTGAACCGCGGCTTGCTTTTCGCGTGCCGCCATTTCCACTTTCAGAATCTGAGTCTTCTCGGGATCATTCAGCGCCTGTGCTTCCGCGGCTTTCAGAGATTCGAAAACCGCGTTGAAATCACTTGGAACGGCCGCTTTGTCGGTGGCGTTTGTTGCCTGGGCGAGCAAGGTCTCCATCTGCTGCTTACGCCCGTCTTCCTTCAATCGCAGGTTTTCAAACTGCTGCTTTAGCCCCAGCACCTCTGCCGACTGAGAAATGCTGGATGACTCCTCAGCCAGCAGATCGAAATACTCCTGCAAGGGCTGGATCATTCCGGACTTCTCTGCGTCTTCCAGCAGGGCGGTGATTTGCGTCTGATGACGTGTGATACTGTTCCGAACCCGAACCTGCTGGATGGTGAATCCGGTCGCAGCGATCACAACAATGGCGGCCGCGATGGACAGCCCGAGCATCGTGCGGCGTCGACGAGTCGCCATGACTCGCAGCGTTTCCAGCCGGTCATTCAGACGCAAGTGCAGCCGTTCCGGGAGGACATGATCGTGTCGAGTTGCTTCATAGTACAGGCGTTCCAGTTCCGTCGCGGGAGCATCGTTATCGATGCCGGCCTCCAGAGTGGCGATCGTGTTTTGAAAGTGCTGCTCTTGTTCCTCTTTGAGAAGTTCACCGCGAACCCAGTCGAGAGCTGGTCCTGCAATATTCATCAAGGCATCCGAGGGTGACAAACCCACAATCTGATTGAGGGCAGTAAAGCGATTGAAGAGACCCTTGGCCGCAGGCAGATCAAACTCCGCAAAGGTGTCGGACAATTGATACGCCAGACCTTCCATTTCGGTCTTTGAAGCATCTTTGCGAATCCTGGCATGCGCCTCAGAGGCTTTCTTCTTTAGTTCCGGAGGCACGGGAAGGCTCCAGTCCTCGCCGTGCAGTTCCTTGTCAATGGCCGCCAGGGTTTCGAGTTGTTTCCCTTTGACAGCCAGTTCCAGTTCATTTTTCACTTCGGTCAGTCGAAACTTTTCGAACTCACGAATATCCTGGGGCCATGCGGGATTGCCTTTGTCGGAGACAGCCAAACGACGAAGGATCATCAATCGCTGGGACAGCGGGGCTCGCGACAACGCAGCCGTTCGATGCTTTTGCAGCAGACGTTCGACCGGAGCCGACACACCGTACGCATCGTTCAGGTCCGCCGCGATGCCTTCTGGCAACGGGGGAATGGGCTGCATTTCCATGGATTGCAGCAATTCGTTCCATGCGTCCAGTTCCGGGAAATCGAGAGCGATGACCACTTCATTCAGATTCGGCTCCCGCTCAGCCAGTTCAATGGCTTCCGAACGCAAGCCCTTCTGTAGAAGGGCATCGACCGACTTCAGCCATTTGGTCGTTTCCAGAATGAAGTCTTCATGCCGTCCAGCCAGATCCATCAGTTCCTCTTCCGAGGCCTCGGTGTCGCTGACCAGCAGTTGCTGAATTTCATTGACCAGTTCATTGAGTTCTTCGAGTGTCATCGATAAGTCCTGTCAGTTCCGATGAATTTCAGAATCGGATCTGTCGGTCGTTTGTCAGGGTTCAACCGGAAGCCCGATGCTTCAGAGCCATTGATTATTCCGCCACCGCCCGTCCTTGATGGAAATCCTCCCCCCACGTCGGATCTGAATCCAATACAGACAAATTCAGTTCGTCACCATTGATTGCTTCCGGGGTAGAGATTCTGGTAAGTGCGACAAATCGAATTCGACTGTTCAACAAAGCAGTCTGCACTGCGGTCCGTTGGGTTTGAATTTCGTCGAAGTCCTTCATCAGAAGATCGACCGCCTCACGAACTTCCGCTTCTAAGCGGTCCATTGCCGGACTGAATCCTGAGAGAGATTCGCGCAGTTTGTCGCGGTCATCGCGGTCGTCAAGAGCCGGGCGATCCTTTGCGACTACGCGGATTGCAGCTTCTACGGCCTTGGATGCCTTTACTTTCAGTTCAAAGAACGGGACTTTCCAAGTGGCCTTAGCGGGCAGTCTCTTTTGGAACGGATGTGCATACCATCGACTCGTGTCGTCGAAGTAACTGCCACTCCAAGACTCGACCTGATCAATTTCCCGTCCAGCAAGATCCGGGTTGAAGTTCGACAGTAGTCTCACTCTTTCCTCGGTGTCTCTTGTTGCCGCGATCTTATCGAGGAAAGCATTTATTTCTCCGGTCGGGAGACTACCGAGAGCCTCTTTGGATGGCAGTTTGACCCGAAGGTCGATATGGCTTTTCAGTGTGAGGACACCCTCTGAAAACTTCGGATTCAGAACGATGCTGCCAAATCCAACACCTGCCTTTGCGACGGCTGGCGATTGCCTGGAGATGACGATCGGCGTCGACAGCGAGAAGAACGCACGGTTCGGCAACGGGCCTAGGTCCGGATTCTCTGCAGCTTCGCCGTCCTCCGTTTCTTCCACGTTCCCCATGCCCTCGGTGAGCTCACACTCCAGGGATTGCGGGGCATGTCCAGGTTCGGCTAACTGCATGCGAAACGTCATCGCTTTGGCCGCGTTGTCGCCGAGACATTTCAGTTCAGCCCCGCTCAAGAAAACCAGTTCTTTCCCTGCCAGAAAATCCGCCATGGTGGGAGGATCCAGCGGTACAAATGGCGGCCGTTGCAGCAGCACAGCTCGTTCTGTCTGATCGCCGACTTGGATTTCAAGCGGCCACCAGCGTGCCAGTTCACAGGCCATGGGTTCACGAGATGCCTCCTGCATCCATTCGAAACGCATTTCTAGGTCCGGCTTCTCAGGGTTACCACCAGTGTCTAACGTTTCCAGTGTATACGATCCCACATGGAGCGTACTTGCTTTCATCTGAATAACAAGACGCCATTCGGAGGGGACTTCGGGATTGGCTTCTATAGCAAGATTAAAATTGTTTTCCTCGAGTGCTCCGCGCGCCCCTTCAAAAAGCCTCAGCGTGACCGGTTTCAAAAGTGTTCGCAGCGGCAATGGCTTGGATTTTTCGCCCGCCCCTGGCTTTGGCAATTCAAACAGCCACTGACCATGTTCATCGTGCCATTCGCCATCTTTAGCGTTCACACTGGCTTTGATGAAAGCAAACGGTCCTTCTTCCCTGAGCGCGTTCAGACGTCGTTCCTCGGCCATCTTGCGTTCCGACTCCGCTTTGGCTTTGGCCATTGCATCGGCATTGCCCTTTTCCTGGGCGACTCGTGCCTCTTCGGCTTTGCGTTCTTTTTCGGCCTTCTCACTGGCCAGCTGCTTCTCTTTCTGGAGCTCCTCCTCCTTCCGTCGATCCTCGGCTTCGCGTTTCATTCGCTCCAGTTCAGGATCGACGGGGTCAGTGTCCTTACTCTGACTTTTGGCCAACAGATCACCAAACTTGTCCGGACCACTGCCTGACGTCAGAGCGATAATCGAAACGATGATCAATCCGACGGCTGCGACTGCAGTGGCTGTAACGAACAACACCGAACGACGCACCGACGTTGCGGGAAGGCGGGGAGGGACCGCCGGATGGTTGGGTCGAATTGGTGGGGGCGTTCTACGTGGACGATGCGCAGTCATCTGATTTGGCTCGCGGAAGATTTACGGATTCCCAATCGCTTCAGCTGCGACAGGTACAGGTAGCTTATTCGGCGTCTGGGCTACGGGGATCGGCACTTCCTTAGAAATGCTTTCTGTATTCAGGGCTGCAGCCTCCGCAGCAGGTACGATTCCTCCTGGGGCCGAATCCAGGACATACAGAGTGAGTTCATTTCCATTTTTCGCCCCGGGCGTGGAAACTTTGGTCAACAACACAAACCGCATTCGGCTGTTGTTGATGGCCGTTCGTACGGCGGTCAGCTGTGATTGAATCTGATCGTAGTCCTTCATCAGAAGTTTCTCGGCATCACGAACCGCGTCTGCGGTGCGATTCATGATCGGGACAAATTTGTCAATACGGTCAAATTTTTGAAAGGTTGCGTCGTCTGACCCTGCAGGTGGCATTGATGTTTGATTTCGAACAACGGCTGCGGCAGTGCAAGCTTTCGTTTTCAATGCATAGAACGGCACTTTCCAAGTGGTCTTTAATGGAAGTTTATTTCTTTTGAGCGAATGTGCATACCAACGACTTTTGTCGTCAAGGTAGCTCTCGGACTCATTCTTTAACTTACTAAGCTCTCGTTCGGCAACGTCTGCAAGAAAATTATGCAGTTGCTTGCGGACCCCATTCTCCACGTTATCTCCTACGATAGATTTGACCAACATTTCCAAGAATCTATTCACTTCTAAGGTTGGCAACCCTTCGACGTACTCTTTCGAAGGCAACTTGACACGCAGATCAATCTCGCTTTTGATGGCTAAAGCCCCAACTGATAGTTCCGGGAGAAGACTCAAGCTGCCGAATCCGACTCCTACTGTGTCCTCATTTGGGGGGACTTTCGAAAAGATGATTGGAGTTGCCAGTGGAAAGAATGCGCGGTTTGGAGCAGCGTCGAAGTTCGACTCGAAGTCACCCTGCCCATCGTCTCCAGTCGCTGCCGCGGTGAGACGAAATTCCAAGGTCTGTGGGTCTTGTCTCGGCTCGGTCATCTGCATGCGAAACGTCATCGCTTTAGCCGCATTGTCGCCCAGACATTTCAGTTCATCCCCGCTCGAGAAAACCAGTTCTTTGTCTGCCAGAAAATCCGCCGTGGTGGGAGGATTTAGCGGTACAAATGGCGGCCGTTGCAGCAATACAGCTCGTTCTGTCTGATCGCCGACTTGGATTTCCAGCGGCCACCAGCGTGCCAGTTCACAGGCCATGGATTCACGAGATGCTTCTTGCATCCATTCGAAACGAAGTTCTAAATCCGGCTTCTCAGGGTTACCACCTGTGTCTAACGTTTCCAGTGTGTACGAACCCAGATGTTGTGTTGATGCTCCCTGCTTGTAAACAAGACGCCACTCGAAGGGGACTTCGGGATTGACTTCTACAGCAAGTTTAAAATTGTTCACTTCGAGTGCCTCGCGCGCCCCTTCGAAAAGTCTCAGCGTGACCGGTTTGGAAAGTGTTCGTAGAGAAAGAGCCTTCGATTTTTCACCCGCCCGTGGCTTCGGCAATTCAAACAGCCACTGACCATGTTCATCGTGCCATTGGCCATCTTTAGCGTTCACACTGGCTTTGATGAAAGCAAACGGTCCTTCTTCCTTGAGCGCGTTCAGACGTTGTTCCTCGGCCATCTTGCGTTCCGACTCCGCTTTGGCTTTGGCCATTGCATCGGCGTTGGACTTCTCCTGGGCGACTCGTGCCTCTTCGGCTTTGCGTTCTTTTTCGGCCTTCTCGCTGGCCAGCTGCTTCTCTTTCTGGAGTTCCTCTTCCTTCCGTCGATCCTCGGCTTCGCGTTTCATTCGCTCCAGTTCAGGATCGACGGCGTCAGTGTCCTTACTCTGACTTTTGGCCAACAGATCACCAAACTTGTCCGGACCACCGCCTGACGTGATTACAGTGGCTGTGCCAATCCCCGCGACGATAAGCAGCACGACCGCGATCAGAATCCACTTCCCTTTCGGACTACGGGCCTGTACGGAACGCCCGGAGAGCGGTAGTGCGGGGCGCGACGCACTTCCCGAATCTATACTGACTGGTTTTGGAATCGTGGGCACCGCTCGTTCAGACGCGATTGGTGCCCCGGCGGCTGACATCGATGCAGAGGTGCCCCGGCTTCTTGCGGCGGCCTTGAGATCGGAAAACGCGTTCGCGGATTCGGATTTGGGAGCATCGGGACGAACAACGCCTTCTCGTGCCGTGGTGACAAGGCTGCCTCCACTTGCTGCCGGAAGCGATTTCGTCAAATCAATGACGCGGGCCTTGGCGTCGTTGCGAAGGGCGGTCGCTTCTGGAGTGTCGTTCAGCACAAATCGCAATTGACACTCGGTTCCTGCCAGCAACCGCGTGAAATAGGTCGAGAACGTCACGGCCCACTTCTGGCTGGCCGGTAACAGGTCGATGACTTCCTGAACGAGCCCAGCGGCGTCCATACCGACGTTGAAAATGACATTCAACGGGGCAGGAGACGTCGTGAGTTGCTCGGCGACCGCTCCGGCCCAGCCATGATCTCCTGTGATATTCTTCCAGGCCGAAAGCGAAATTTCGGCGGGTGTCTGCACGGACGGAAGTTCTCGTGGAGAAACCGTTTTCACTTCACCATTCCAGCGGTCCACCATAACGCCGGGCTGACGCAGAATTCTGGCGGGACCGGCACTGAGACCTGCGATGCTTTCGATGGCCACATGATGGGCCAACTTGTTGCTTCGCCCTGTATAATCCTGACCGGCGTCAGCGATCCGCGAAATGATGTGCAGCGTTTTGCCCGCCAGTCGTGTCGACACATGAGACCAACAGACCGGATTCTGGGAGGCACGCGGATCTCCCATCGGAAATGCCTGGCGATAGCCGCTCATCGACTCAAGTCGTTCCGCCAGGTTGACGGCCATTCCTGCAGTGCTCACCACGGTACAAAACCCGCGACTGCCCTGCTTCAGGCCTTTCTCGGCGGAGGTGTAAATGATTTCCTGAGCCATCGAGTCAGCTCCATCAACTTGCAAAGAGTTCGCGTGAGTTCAACCTGGCCAAAATCTTTCGAGCAGTTGTATCAACTGCTCATAAACGAAAAGTCTCGTGCCTCATGAAATGAATGATGGGGACAATCGTTCGACATGCAATGGGTTATGTCACAGGAAGAAACCCCGGAATCGATCGATGCATGGCATACAGCAAGGGAACTTCGGACCAGATCGGTTGAATATCCTTCGGACGGATTCCCAGTGACATGCGAGAACCACCTTCTGCCGCTGTTCCCGGAATCGATTCCGGCGAACATCCCAACGCACTCACCGGGATATAGGTCACATCTTCGGAGAATGCCTCTGCAGTCGAAACAATCTCCGGAGCAACCTTCGTCAGCACACTTCGAAACATGGCCGAGATAGATTTGAGCTGGCTGACATTGAACTCGCACAGCCCGGTCTCTATTTTCTGCAGGATCGTATCTGCGTTCAGTGACGGCCCTTTCACCGCGGCTCGCCACACATCGTATTTGGTCAGGATTACGATCAGCGGACGATGGTCTCGCTGGCCGGACTGGAGTCCGGTTTCCGCTCGGATACGACGAGTTGCCTCGGACAGAACAAGATCCTGACGATAGCTGCTGACTTCGCTGGTCACCTGTGGATCGTCGGTCTTTCCGAAGCACAGTTTGCGAATCTGTGTATGCTGAGTCGGATCAAAGACAAACAACAGTGCCTTTGACACGAGCATATGGCGAGTCCCAGGAGAATTCGCCGTCTGGGCTCCAGGCAAAAAGTGCTCGCCGGCATTGTCGTACATGCAGATTGAACGGCCATTCTTTCGAATCATCTCCGCCTTCGGATGATCTGGCAGAAGACTCATCCGAAAGATAAATGGACGCGGCAGCTGAACCACACGTCCTGGCTCGATTTCGATCTGTTCGTACAGATCGCCATCGAGTTCTGTCTTGGGCAGTGCCACGAGTTTGTCGTGGCCCGCGCTGAGAAACAGCGTTTCCTCGTATTGGTGAAGTTTCTGATTTGCCACAGGATCGGAATCTTCAAAGCTGATTCCGAATCGCGTCGCGAGCGTGGTTCGAAGCTGCCAGAGTGAGGATGCGAGGTAATACGATTTCCCGGAACTGGGGGCTCCGAGGATAGAAAAGATCGCGAGGGGCAGTTCAATCACGTCTCGCGGAAGTGTCAGATGGCAATGCGGACAGGCGAGGTCAGTGCAGAGTTCCCCTTTGGAATCAATTGCCTGACCCGAAACGCTGAATCGTGTGGGTAGAAACCGACGACCACCTTCCGGGACTTTAGGATCGTCTCGAAGGGAGGGATGAGCGGAGACCCATTTCGTTTCGTGTGGTGGAAAGGTATGCCAGCAGTGCGGGCATGTGACCTTGGCAAGTAAGCCCGGGGGTTTCTTCGCTTCGGCACGCGGCTTTTCTGCAGGTGGTGGAGGAATCCGGCGAACCGGAGGAGGCTCTGGCGCAGCCTGAATTAGCGGCCTCTCCTCGACATTGGTGTTAATCACTGCCTTGCACTTCGGACAGCGAATTCGCTGTCCAATGACATCCGACGGAACACCAATTCGGGCATTGCACGATGAACACGTGATAATGACCTTGTCAGCCTGAGACATAGGGAACCTTGCGGGGTTTGGCTCACAAACAGTGACGTGGGTCCCGTTGCTTCAATTCAGAAGTACGTACAAAGATCCCTGCCCACCCGTATAGATTAACACTCGCCCTAGTCGGGATCCACACATCACAACGTAAAACTTGAGACGAATCGCAGGGTCCTGTTGCGTCCAGAATGTCATGCCGTTTTTACTGAGAAGCACACTTTCTCACTTCTACCGCAGGAGAAAACTGGTCTCAAATTTGAGGTCGAAAAAACAAATACAATGACGCCCCCGCCAGAGAAAAAAACACTACTTCCTGCGTCCACTTACAGCATTACTACCTTGGTCTCCAGAGAATTCGTTTTACCGAAACGGTGACTTCAGCATCCTTCACCTGCAGTTCGTAGTGCCGACGCGACTGCAGCTCCGAGAAATCGGCATCAGCCATGCGCTCTGAAGCGAGGTTTCGGACAGGGCAGGCACCCAGACACCGAAAACAGACTGTGGTCGGTATCACGCTTCCCTAATATCAAGTATCCCAGCATTCAGGCAACCTTGCCAACAAGGCCGATACCGAACTGTGGGCACCTCTTGCAGGACTCTCGGAAGTCTCTCACGTTCCCGGCATCCTGTGATCTGGCGGAAGAGGGCATCGAACTCGACAAGCCGAACTGATCATTCAGTATTCCGTGTTCCCAGATGATCAGCGGGATGAAGTGAAGACAATCGTTGCCACTTGTTGCCACTTCGGGGTGAAAATGAGTGCAAAACAATGCAATTGAATAGGATCAATTGCAATGTCAGTAAATGCCGAATACACTGGAAATCGTTGACGGTTTTTGTTTTTTGCGGCTGTGGTGTAGTGGTAACACATCAGCTTCCCAAGCTTAGGATACGGGTTCGATTCCCGTCAGCCGCTTTTTTCTTTGAGTTGCTGGCTCAGTGTGTGGGCGAAGGTGCGGGTTTTTGCCAGGTCGGTGGCGTTGGGATGCTGGCGGTTGATTCCGCCCATTAGCCATAGTGGGCCGACCGTGTCCCAGCCTCGACAACAGTGCTCCCCCATGATCAGGATCGACCGCCGTTTGATGCGACGGCGAAGGGCTCCGTGTTGCAACAACTTCAGAAACGGCAGTCCGGCTGTGGAGAAAAGAAACACGACTTGTGGTGGTGGATTTATGGTTTCAGCCAGTTTCAAAATCTCCGGATGATGTCTCCCAAAATAGATGCCCGATCCCAGTCCTACCATCGCATATTGACTCAAATCGGCTGCGGCCGCTTCTTCGATGTCCAGTAACTCCACGGTCCAGCCCTGTGCGGAGAACTCTTCAGCCATCGACTTCGCAATCTGCATCGTGTTGCCGTGATGTACAGAGTGGCAAATGATTGCAATCCCACGTCCAGGGGACCGGTTGTCCGGAGGAATCGCAGTTGCTGTTTCCTGGTCGGTGGGCTGGGGTGGCATGGGGTTGTCCTGGTTGCGGCGGGGGGATTGCGTGGGGAGTGTAGCGGAGAAGGCGGGCTGCGTCTGCCGTTTGCGACGTTCCTGAGTGAGGGCTCAGGGATGAAGAATGCTGGCAGCGCGGGGCGGACGGCACATGGAATGTGCCTGCTACTGTAGCAGGCAGACTCCGTCTGCCGTCCGCGACCGTGTGGGCGGCGCGGGGCGGACGGCACATGGAATGTGCCTGCTACTGTAGCAGGCAGACTCCGTCTGCCGTCCGCGACCGTGTAGGCGGCGCGGCGCGGACGGCACATGGAATGTGCCTGCTACTTTTGGGGGAACCAGGGGAAGAAAGTGTTGGTGGCGGTTCGGTAGGCGATGTAGTCCGGGCGGCGTTCGGCGATGTCTTTTTCCAGAAGGCCGACGCCCGAGACTTTCATCAGAAACACAGACATCAAAATCGGTGAGAGGATCGTCCAGAATGGAGCTCCCAATAGATATGCACAGCCCCAGTGGCCCCACCAAACAAGGAAGTCACCGAAATAGTTCGGATGCCGCGTAAATCTCCAAAGCCCCTCCGAGAGTACTCGGCCCTGGTTCGCAGGATTGGCGCGAAAGCGGTTCAGTTGCCAGTCTCCAACGCCCTCAAAGAACAGCCCCGTCAGCCAGATCAATCCGAAAACAGCGAACGCGACAGAGTTTGTGCCAATCTGCGGCTGATGAAATGCGGCCATCAGCGGAAGAGCGACAATCCACATGATGATGCCCTGAAGCAGGAAGACAATTCCCAGGCTCTTCCACCAGAAGCCGGGATTGTATTTGTCCCGCATGGCTTGATAGCGCCGATCCTCTTTCGTTTCGTGAGCGATGCGAGTCCCCAGATGAAGTGCAAGACGCAGGGCCCAGACTGAGACCATTCCCACGAGAACATAAGGCCACGATTCTGACCACTGATCGGATCGACGGATCATGCACAGGATTGAGATCATGGCAAATCCAGGCCCCCAAAACGCATCGATGATGCAGACGCGTCCGGTCAGAAGACTGCCCAGCCACACGAGTACCATCATGGCAACGACAGCAAGCAGACATTCCAACAGGAGTTCGCTCATCACCAGGTCCCCGTACTCAGTCTGCCTGTCGAGAAAACAGGTAATGCGTCACGAACCACTCGGAACCATCCCGGTAGCCGAACAGTTCCGCGCATGACATAAAGAACATTCGCCATCGCTGTCGCCACATCTGCCAGTCGTCACCGTATGCCTCCTTCAGGACTTTTTCGATCAGCTTCGGTTGACTGTCCATCCGATCCAGCCATGCATTCGAAGTCTTCTCGTAATGCCGTCCGTCCCATGTCCATGTCCGATTGATGGTCAAATACTTCTGATAGTGCAGAAGGAGATCTCGACCGGGCATTATTCCGCCGGAGAAGAAGTACTTCGCCATCCAGCTGCTGTCATCCGTAACTTCAAACGGATACGTGAACCTGTTGTGACAGAAGATGTGTACGAGCAGCTTACCACCGGGTTTGAGCCAGTTTGAGATGCGTTCCATCAGGAGCCCGTGATTCCTCACATGCTCAAACATCTCCACAGATACGACTCTGTCAAAACGACGGATGAGCTGCAGATCATTCACATCACAGGTCTGAATCTCCAGATTGTGCAAACCTCGGCGTTCGGCCTCCGCGAGGATGTATTCGCGTTGAGAGTTCGAATTCGAAACACCGAGGATACGACTGTTCGGATAGTGTTCGGCCATCCACAGACTGAGTGACCCCCATCCACATCCAAGTTCCAGAATCTCCTGCCCATCCTTCAGTTCCGCATGTTCACAGGTCAACCGCAGTGACTGAGCCTCTGCATCGTCGAGTCCAATTGCCTCAGCACCCGACTCCATTGACTCATACCAGCAACAGCTGTACTTCCGATGCTTACCAAGCACCAGCCCGAAGAACTCAGAAGGAACCTCATAGTGCTGCTCATTGGCCTTCTCCGGCACTGCGGCAATGGGACCTCCTCCAACTTCACGCAGGAACGTGTGAAACGACTCTGCAGCCTGGGTAACCCCCGGCCCTTCAAGTTCCGCAAGGCGTTGTTTCAGGAGATTACGAATCCCGATTCGAACAAGTCGATCCGGAAGACGTCCCTGTTCTGCGAAAGATATCAGCGGAGCAATCACATCACCAAGTACCATAAAAGCCTCCAGTCATATTCTCTGATCGGCAAAGTCACCAGACATAAAGTTCCGGTTGTACGAGTTCCTCGCACGCTGCGTACTCTGTGACCCCCGCACTACCGACATATGCCGATCGACGACCCTGGCCGTACCCACACTGCCTGCACAACACCTGTCGCCCGTTCCAGAAACGCGGCCTCGCAGTAGCTCAGGTAGTATCGCCACATTCGAATGAATCGATCGTTGAAGCCGAGTTGTTTCACGGCGTCCAGTTCGGTGTGGAAGCGATCGCTCCAGAGCCGCAGCGTCTTCGCATAATGCATCCCAAAATCATAGCAATCAACAAGAGTCAGATTCGATGACTTCGCTACACAGGACTGCATGGCTGAAACTGATGGAAGGAAACCGCCCGGGAAGATGTACTTCTGAATGAAGTCGACTGACCGTGAGTAACTTTCATAACGCTGTTCCGGGATCGTGATCGCCTGAATCAGCATAGCACCGTCTGGCTTCAGCAATCGATTGCAGGTTTCGAAGTAGGTTGGCAGGTACTTCTTACCCACGGCTTCAATCATTTCAATTGACACAAGCTTATCGTACTGGCCGGTCAGATCACGATAGTCCTGCTGCAGAACTGTAACACGGTCTGAAAGTCCCGCCTGGCGAATACGTTCTGTGGCAAGTCGAAACTGTTCTTCAGAAATCGTTGTCGTTGTGACGCGGCAACCGTACTTCTGAGCTGCATACAACGCGAAGCCACCCCAGCCTGTTCCGATTTCCACCACGTGATCAGCGGGGGATAGTTCCAGCGTTCGACAGATACGATCCAGTTTCTCCCATGATGCATCTTCAAGTGACATCTCAGGCGACGTAAACAGAGCCGATGAATACATCATCGAAGGATCCAGGAACAGCTGGAAAAACTCATTTCCGAGGTCATAGTGTTCCTGAATGTTCTTCCTGCTGCCAGTTTTTGAGTTGCGGTTCGCGAAGTGCTCAAACCGGCCAGCCAGTCGCGAAAGCCCGCTCGTCCACGACTGTACTTTTTGAAGTACTTCGCTGTTACGAAACAGCACCTGAAAGAGATGAGTCAGATCGGAGGAGGACCATTCGCCGTCCAGATACGATTCCGCGGCTCCCATCGCACCGCCCGCGATTGTCCTCATGTAGAAGTTGGGGGAATGCACCTGAATATCAACCGAGCCACCATCACCCGCATCACCGAACGCATAAGTCTCTGCCGCTTCCTTCAGCAACAGCTGGCCTGTCGACATGGACGACAGACGTTTGTGAAGCAGATTCCGGCTGATGCGAGTGAGCAGAGAATCCTGCTGCACGCGTTCAGTGCAGTGAGAACGCTCCGACATCGGACATGAAGAAAGGACAGACATCACACTGTTGGAGAGTTGGTCGGTGGACATAAGAGAATCTATCGTCTTGATGGTTTTGGTTCAGACTGAGGCAGTCTGCTCGCACGCGTGTGATTCCCTGACGGGCAGTTTCACAGCAGGCGAATGGGAGTGAGGATGCGAATAGAACGGGGATTTCTTCCACCAAAGCCGTAAGGCCTGCCAGTAGATGGCGGTCACAACCCTGGCTGTCATACAAGGATGCTTCAGGAGAATCCGATTCAGATTTCCCTGATTCATTTCTCGGCGCGTCAAGTTCATCGTCACATCAAACGGATGTGCTCGACGGTCACTTCGGGACAAATCTGAATCGGGTGATTCGAACATCGCTGAGGAGTCATGACTCTCGCGATGCTGATCGACAGGTGTCTTAGCCGCCAGCTGATGATTTTCAATTTGAACCGCGAGGCGTTCACCGGGTTGCGTGATCAGCCAGTGATATTCCATGTCCATTGGCATGAACGGAGACACATGAAAGGTCTTCTCATTGATTGGTGCTCCACGTTCGTCTCCGGCTTTGCGAATCGGATCGTCCAGTACGTAGCAGTGGATCTCGCCCCACGGAGTATTATGAACCTCTGCAAGCACACACTCGACATTTTCCCCGGACTCATCAAAGCAGAAATAATAACTCACTGGATTGATTACATACCCAAAGTAACGCAAATTGGTCAGCAGTCGAATGGGTCCGAGTGGACGTCTTCCGATCTGACGCTCAACTTCATCACGGACAGATTCGGCAAGACTCGTCTGAGGATCGCCGAAGTGATCACGCCGACGAAACCATGCAATTGAAGGACCCGATGATGACCATCCATAGAAGCGGTCAAGGCATTCCGGAAGTTCATCCAGGTCAAGGTACACCATGAAGACATTATAGGAGAATTCGTTGGAGACCGGCGTAAATCGACGATGTCGCACAGTCCCGCTGTACAGGCAACTATGCATGCGACGTCTCCGGTCGCTGGGGTAAACGCGATGTGTTGTTGTCGGCCTTCAGAGCGACTTCGCCCACAGAAATCGGCTTCGCCGAGTCTGTACTCAAGCCGACTGGCTTCGCCGAGTCATTGATTGACTGAATTCCGAATCGTTTGGCGACTGCAAGGGCGCTGACAACTCCATCCTCATGAAACCCGTTACCCCAGTAGGCGCCACAGAATGAGGTGCGATTGTTTCGAATGAGTTCTCCATGACGAGCCTGCATTGGAGCCCGTTCCAGCGTAAACACTGGATGAGAATACATATGGCGACTGATGATCTTAGCGGGATCAATCATTCCGGCATCGTTCAGTGTCACGCAGAATGTGTGGCGGGAACTAATGTGCTGAAGAATGTTCATGTTATAGGAAACTGTCGGCCGAGCGAGAGAGTCTCGCGTGACTCGGTAATTCCACGCAGCCCATGCCCTGCGGCGAATTGGCAGAACAGATTCATCCGTATGAAGGATCGCTTCGTTGGGCTCATATGGAAACGCATTCAGCACCTGACGTTCCAGCGACGAGGCATCTTCGAGCAATCTGAGCGCCTGATCGCTGTGACATGCGAAGATCACTTCGTCAAACTGCTCCGTCCCTGCCGCCGTACGGACAAGTACTGATTCTGCTGATCGAATGACAGATTCAACGGCCAACCCTGCCCTAAGTCGATTCCCAAGCACCTGACAAATGCGGTCAACGTAGCGACGCGATCCGCCAGGGATTGTGTACCACTGAGGTCGATTGCGAATGCTGAGCAGCCCGTGATTGCGATAGAACTCCAAAATGAATCCAATCGGAAAATCAGCGAAAGAGCCGGTCGGGCAGGACCAGATCGCAGCTCCCATGGGAAGGAGGTAAAGATCGGCGAAATCGGATCCCAGCCGATGCTTCTTCAGATACTCCCCAACTGTCATTGCGTGATCGGGAGCATCAGCATCCAGTGTTCCAATCTTATTAAATCGCAGAATGTCCAAGATCATTCTGAGAAACTTTGGACTGAAAAGATTGGACCGTTGAGCAAACAGCCCCGACAAATTTGAACCACAATATTCGGTACCGGACTCTTCGCACCGAACGGCAAAACTCATCTCGGTCGGAACGCCCTCTACACCGAGTTGAGCGAGAAGGCTTTGGAAGTGTGGGTAGGTCCGGTCGTTGTAGACAATGAACCCGGTATCGATGCTGAATTGATCGCCGTCCTTCTGAAAGGAGACGGTATTCGAGTGCCCTCCAACTCGACGGTCCTGCTCAAAGAGGGTGACTTCGCACGTGTTGCGGAGCAACCAGGCCGCAGTGAGTCCCGACACTCCTCCTCCGATGATTGCGACTCGCACCTGCCACCCCTCAAAAACAGTCAAATCAATCACATCTTGGTCGTAACGTGAACGTTTTAGCCCGCTCCACGGCATTGGCTACAAAAAAACGTTCAAAAGTTTGAACGTTTTTGACTAAATGTAGTCTGGACATCAAAATGTGAGATACTACAAACACCGTGTGTGATGATTGATGTGTGCTGAGATTTTTTAGGTGGGTTCCAGACGTGAGTGACTTTTTCTCTCCCAAAGATGTGGCAATCGCGATTGGTGTGAGCGAATCGTCGCTGAAACGCTGGGTGGACAGAGGGTTGATTCGGGCTGAGAAGACAGCTGGCGGCCATCGCAGGTTGTCGCTGGATTCTGTGCTGAATTACATTCGCGGCGAAGGTAAGAGCTTGCCTCATCCGGAGGCGATCGGTCTTCCGGAAGGAATTGGAGCTCAGCCTGCGAATGAAGAAGCCGCCAACGCTGATTTTCGTCGTGCCATGGTTGCCGGAGATGAACTGCTGGCTCGACGCATTATCCTGGATGTGTTTATCTCGGGGATGTCCGTTGCAAAAATCTGCGACAATATCATTACCCCGGTATTTCATCAGATCGGTGATCTGTGGAGATGCGGTGAGATTGAAGTCTTCCAGGAACGTCGAGCCTGTGAAACGTGTTCACGTGTGATTCATGAGCTTCGCCGAGCGGTTGGCCCGGGTCCGCAGGATGGTCCGATCGCGATTGGAGGGACCATTGATGGCGATCCGTACACACTGGCGACGGGGATGGCGGAACTTGTGCTCAGGGATGCGGGTTGGCGAGCGATGTCCCTTGGAAACATGCTTCCATTTGATGCGTTGAACCGAGCACTCCAGTCGGATCGCCCTGCGTTAATGTGGGTGAGTGTCACTTCAGTGCGAGACATGGATCGGTTTATTGCCAACTTCAATCTTCTGTTTGATGAAGCGCGCGCGGTGGGTGCGGCTCTTGTGGTTGGAGGCCAGGGCCTGACGGCGGATGTTCGACAACACATTCGCTACACAACGTTCTGTGACAATTTCCGACATCTGGAAGCTTTTGCCAACACTATTCGACCTCGCAAAGTTGAATAGGCTGGCAAGTCAGGCTGTTCGTTGCGGAAACGTTGCGATTTCATAGGTGGTATGAAAGACCTTACCTTGAGATCCATCGGCACCAGAGACCTCGATGATCCAGACCACTGTGTCGGTTTGGAGGGCATGACTGGTCATTGGAAATTGACTCTGCGACGTGCTGAATGGCAACGAACCTGGCGGAGAAAATTCAAATGCCGTGGACATGTCTCCGGCAGTGATTGTCCTGGATTCATCGAAGAGTGTTTGAGACGTCTTCATCGCGGGCTGTGAAGATGTCACAACTAACTTCACCTGCAGTTCACTGAAATACGGAAGTGCTCCTGGAAACTCAAGATACCCGATGAGACGTTCGCCGGGAGAATAAGGCCAGGGTTCAATTCGAAGCTGAACAACTCCGTACTTCAGGCGTTGTCGGAATTGAGCGGATGCATACCAGAACAAGGCAAATCCTGTGACGGGTGCGAGTGCGAAGAGCTGAGTCGGCAATGATTGCAGCATCTGGGTTGGGGCTGCCAGAAATGGGCCCCATGCGAGCAGATTGAACACGATTGAGAAATACAGAAGACCTTTTGGAGATTTTGGTTTGAATCTTCCATCGGCGTGTTCAGGGTTCCATAGCCACGGTGCATCGGGATAGATCAACGCCTGACTGCGGACGCGTCGATTCAGGGAAATCAAGGAAAGTACGTGGCTGAGACCGCCGATCCCCACCGTCCCGAACGCAAGGATAAAGATGCTGTAGAAGATCAGCATACTGACACGGATTGTTCGATACAGGATCGACTCTGAAGGAGCATCTGGATTGACGTAACATCGAAAGGCCGTTCGCTCATTCATGTGTTTGGATAGCTCCGCATGAATATCCTGATGGAAGCTTCCGATATTGTCACTGCCTTTCGAAAAGCTGACTCGAGTTCCGTGATATGTCACACCCCGATACTCGTACCTGTAGTTTGCAGTTGTGCGATACGTTGTGGAATCCGAGTCGATGTCAGAAATCAGGCGAGTGTCCTCAATCCATGCCGGAACCTCGACCCAGTTGCCGGAATCGACGATATCAATGAGCGTTGTCACGTAGAACCAGCCCATCACGACCGCGACGCCGGCAAACGGAGTCAGGAATAGAACGCCGCATCCGAGCCCCGTTCCCGACGACTTCTTTTTGGACTGATCCGCTTTTGTCATAAGTCAATTCCGCCTCGAGCACTGCGATTTAGGAATTTACTCTCGAATCGCCTTTAGGTTTTGTTGCATGCCGCTGATGATTGCTCCGGTATCAGAGCCGAGTGCCAGGAAACTCAATCCCATGTCTCGATGTTGTCGGACAAGTTCCGGACGTGAGAGAATTCCGGCAGTCTTATCGAGACGTCGACATGCGGCAGCGACGCGACTAAGACATTCGTTAAACTTCGGCGTTGTAAAGTTGTTGGGAGCGCCGAGATTCACGGACAGATCAAGAGGGCCAACGAAGAGTACATCGACTCCCGGCACAGCCGCGATTTCATCTGCTGCATCCACAGCTTCCGGTGTTTCGATTTGCACAATGACCAGACTGCGGGCGTTGGCTTCTGCAAAGTACTTTGCCCAGTTTCGGCCAAAATCGGTGGCACGAATGATGCCGGCAACACCCCGATTTCCGTCAGGAGGATACTTCATAAAATCGACGGCCCGGGCGGCATCCTCTGCGCTGCTCACATACGGGAACATGATTCCCGCAGCACCACTATCCATCACGAACTTGACAATATCAGCGTCCACTGATGGGATACGGACGATGGGAGCCGCCTGACCGGCAGCAGCAGCCAGTAGCTGAGATCGAAGGTCCGAAAAACTTCCGGAACCGTGTTCAAGATCAATAAGGACCCAGTCAAATCCTGTGGATGCTGCGATTTCAACGGAGGTTGCTGAACCAAGATTCAGGAATGTTCCTGCCAGAACGTCTGACTGAAGTCGTGCTCGATCAATCCATTTCATGGATAAACCCTTACGATTCACTGTATTGAAGAATCTGAACGTTAAAGAATCTGAACGCTGATTTTGGCCCCGAAACGAAACTTTAGGCGAACATGGGTAAAACTTTTAGTGAAATTTCCGAAGAGCTGAAAGACTGGATTTCTGAACAGAAGATGTTCGTGGTGGCAACAGCTCCCCTCGGCGACGATGGCTTTATTAACTGTTCGCCAAAGGGACTGGATGCATTTCGAATCCTGCATCCGCTTCAGGTGGCCTATCTCGATCTTGTTGGGAGCGGCATTGAGACGGTCGCTCACCTTCGCGAGAACGGCCGGATCGTCCTGATGTTTTCGGCATTCACGGGAGCTCCGCAGATTGTCCGACTCCACGGCCATGGGGAAGCAATATTCCCGGACGACGACCGTTTCGAAGCTTTGGCAGAGAAGTTCCCCAAACTGCCCGGAATTCGCAGCATCATTTTGATTGATGTGACTCGAGTTTCCCGGTCATGTGGTTACGGTGTCCCTCTTTACGACTATCAAGGTGACCGGAAGACGCTGGTCCAGTGGGCCGAGAAGAAATCCACAAAGGAGCTAGCCGACTATCAGGCATCAAAGAATCGAACCAGCATCGACGGGCTGCCCGGAATCAGCATACACGAACAGGATAACAAGTGATGATTCAGTTCTTTTTTGCGACACTGAGCATCAGCATTGGACTGGCACAGTCCGGCAGTGACTGGCAAGCTGAATATAGCAGTCGCCGCCCGGAGTTGATCGCCGATGATGCCCGCCGTGATGGAGATGCTCAGCGCGGCGCGATTGTTTTCTTTCAACGGCAGATGGCATGTTCACGATGCCATGTTCAGGATCCTCCGGACCCAGGAGTTGCGCCTGACCTGACGCGACTGAGTGCCGAGACGACAGATGCTCATCTTGTGGAGTCCATTCTGAATCCCTCGAAAATCATTCGTAAGGAATTTCAGGTTGAGTCCATATCAACAACAGAAGGGCGAGTGATTCAGGGATTTGTGATTGCGGAAACGGACACTCAACTTACGCTTCGGGAAACTCTGCCGGGACTTCCGAATGTGGTGCTCTCAAAGTCGGACATTGAAGATCGGACTGTATCTGCAGTGTCGAGCATGCCAGCCGGACAAATCCAGCAACTTTCCAGCCGACAACAGTTTCTTGACCTCGTTCGCTATCTGATGGAGCTTCGCTCTGGCGGACCGCAGCGAGCTCAGGAACTTCGGCCTGATCCTCGATTGATTGCAGCAGCACCGATACCAGAATATGAGTCGCACCTCGATCATCGGACTCTGATTGAGTCGTGGGATAAAGAGAGTTTCAATCGCGGCGAGGCGATTTATCTTAGAGTCTGTGCGAATTGTCACGGGACACACGACAGACAGGGTTCACTTCCTCAGTCTCCAAGGTTTGCTCAGGCAAAACTCAGGAACGGAAGTGACCCGCTTTCCATGTATCGAACATTGACGCATGGGTTTGGCTTTATGGTGCCTCAGAACTGGATGGTGCCAAGACAAAAGTACGATGTCATTTACTACATTCGTGAAGCCTATTTCAAGGGATACCAGCAGGCATACTATTCGTCGCTCGATGCCGACTATCTCTCTCGACTTCCGATTGGCGACACCACTGGGCCGGAACCATCTGCAATCGAACCGTGGGTCGCGATGGATTACGGCCCCTCAATGACGGGAACGTTTGAAATCGAACCGGGCAACCTTGCATTCAAGGGGATTGCCACTCGTCTGGACTTTGGCCCTGGCGGCGTTTCACGCGGTCGCGCATGGCAGGTCTTTGATCATGATACATTTCGGATGGCTGGATTCTGGCATGGCGACGGCTTCATTGACTGGGCCGGAATTCACTTCGATGGTCGCCATGGAGCACATCCAAAGATCTCCGGAGAACTGATGACGTCAAATCCTCCGGGCCCCGGATGGGCGCATCCTGAAACAGGCTCTCTCGAGGATCCACGTCCACTGGCCCGCGACGGCCGACCATACGGCCCTCTGCCCCGCGACTGGGTCGCATTCCGCGGAACTTATGCAAATGGTCCGCGAACTGTTATGTCCTATCAGGTTGGTACGACATCGGTGCTGGAGACGTCAGAATCACTGCTGAATGCAGGCGGATTGGTTCCGGAAAGCCAGCCGAACACTGGCTCTGACGAAGATTCAGCACCTCCCGTCATGGTACGTCACC
Source organism: Planctomyces sp. (assembly GCA_016795105.1). Taxonomy (GTDB): domain Bacteria; phylum Planctomycetota; class Planctomycetia; order Planctomycetales; family Planctomycetaceae; genus F1-80-MAGs062. Next base: position 3,666 of record JAEUIH010000063.1, on the reverse strand, counting down.
TCGAACTTGGGGCTCGTCCGAAACCGCTGACGCTGGTCGTTGCCACCGAGCCCGTGAACAGTCAGCCCCTTATTGTGCGGACTCTGAATGGCGAGACAGACGTCGTTTCAGAACTGCAACAGACTGATTCTGCTCGCGTATTGCAGACGCAGAACTCAGACGTTGCGGCTGTTGAACCGAAGAAGTCACTTCACGCCGGGAAACGCTCCTGGGTCATCGAAGGTGGCGAAACCCTCAACCTTGATTCTGCCGATTTCACGGTGACTGCAAAGTTGCGAACGACCGAAGGCGGAACGATCTTTTCGCAGGCCGCTCGAAAGGGCCCGTGGGTGCCGGATGCAAAGGCGCTGTTTGTTCGAGACGGCAAGCTTGTATTTGATGTCGGCTGGGTCGGAGCTGTCACATCACGACGCACTGTCAACGACGGCAACTGGCACAACGTTGCCGTCACATGGAATCACGAAAGCGGCGAAGTCCGGCTTTTTATCGATGGACGACGAGATGCCCAGGGAACCCTTCGAGCAAACAAATCCCTGGCCGATTCCGTCATTCGACTCGGATATGCATCAGAGAATTTTCCGGAGCCATCACAGTTCACCGGTGACCTTTCCTCTGTTGCTTTCTATTCGCGTCGACTCGAATCTGCAGAGTTATCCGCATTACAGAAGGACGATTTCCTTCCGGTAGAATCGAACAAGCCACTGGTACTCTGGAATCTCGAGAACTCCGACAGTGCGATCACCGAAAAAGCGGGCGACCCGCCAACAGAGGCGGGTGATTCGTTGCGAGCGATCCCTTCCGACGTTGCACTAGCGGGTCACGAACGGGGTTCGCTGGCGCTTGGACTTCGTGCTACCGTTGCAGGAGTTCAATGGAGATACGATGAATCGGGACGGATTCTGCTTGACATACCTTCAGGTAGCGATCCGCTTCGACTCAGTCTCTGGATGACACGACTGATGAAACCAGACAGCGAGGATCATGCAGAGTACCTGAAAATTGAAGAGACAGTGCGACAAATGCCGGAGGTGATTCCGAGTGAACTGACGCGTGGAGGCTCTCCTCGCTGGCCTGAAGTTCTCACGGCCGGCATACAGCTCGGCAACGATCAGGGACCTTTTGCTGTCGATTTCCTGAACCCGCCAACCGACAATCCCTGGTTTGCTCAGTTGCGACTGACGGGACTGGACTTCTTCGCTGATTCAGACCAAATGGCCATCTGTTCCTGGGACGGTGATGTCTGGCTGGTGACTGGACTCAGGCAGCCAAAACAGGAAATGCTGAAGTGGAAGCGGATTGCCTCCGGGCTCTTTCAGCCTCTCGGGCTGAAGATCGTTGACGGTCGAATCTATCTCACCTGTCGAGATCAGTTGGTCATCCTGAATGATCTGAATGGTGACCTGGAGACCGACTATTATGAGTGCTTCAACAACGACCATCAGGTCACAGAGCATTTTCATGAGTTTGCAATGGGCCTTCAGCGGGACGCTGCAGGAAATTTTTACTATGCAAAGTCAGCTCGACACGCCTTAACCGCCCTTGTACCGCATCACGGGACCTTGTTGAGAGTCTCTCCGGATGGAGCTAAGACCGACATCATTGCCAACGGATTTCGAGCTGCGAATGGTGTCTGCCTGAATCCAGATGGATCGTTCATCGTGACGGATCAGGAAGGCCACTGGAACCCGAAGAACCGAATCAACTGGGTGACACTGTCGGATGACGGTCAGCCGAAGTTCTATGGCAATATGTTTGGGTACCATGACAGGACGGATGAAGCTGATTCGGCAATGGAACCCCCGCTGTGCTGGATCACGAACGCCTTTGATCGATCTCCGGCCGAGCTCCTGTGGGTCGAGAGTGATCAGTGGGCTCCACTGAAAGGTTCGTTGCTCAATCTTTCTTATGGTTATGGAAAAGTGTTCGTAGTGCCACACGAACACATTGATGGAGTTGTTCAGGGTGGCATGATTGAATTGCCTGTTCCAACGTTCCCGACAGGTGTTATGCGGGGCAGATTCCATCCTGCCGACGGGCAGTTGTATCTGTGCGGTATGTTTGCATGGGCCGGAAATGCAACACATCCTGGAGGATTCTATCGGATTCGCCGAACATCGAAACCAGTGTGCTTACCTCTGGAGCTTCACGTTGCGACTGGTCGACTGACGCTTCGCATGTCTGAGCCATTGGATCCGGCGTCGCTGACAGATATCAAGAATATTCAAATCGAGGTGTGGGACCTGACGCGATCGGAAAACTACGGGTCTCCACATCTGAATGAGCGACGTTTGCAGGTGCGATCTGCTGGCTTGCGGAGCGACGGTGTGACAGTCGATCTGGATGTCCCCGAGCTTTCAGGCACGTGGTGCATGTCCATTCGCTATCAATGGAAGACGGCTGAAGGGGCAAACGTCTCCGGCCTGATCCACAATACGATTCATAAACTGGCTGATACCGACAAGGAGCGATAATCGATGAAACCTGGACAGACTATTCACGACCGCTGCAGTTTCTGCGCCCCAATGCTCCGGCATTTGGTGTCGGCTTTTGGTGCAATTCTTTGCGTGTTTGGTGTCAATGACTTTGTCGCTGGCTATCAGCAGGATAAGGCTGCAGCCAAAATCGACGACCAAATTGCAGCCCGTATGGAGCAATTCGTTCGCGACGGCAGCATCGCAGGTGCGGTCACGCTGGTCTCGCATCAAGGAAAGGTCATCCATCACGCAGCTGTGGGCAAATCGGATTTGGAAGCCAGTGTTCCGATGACGTCGGATTCTGTGTTTGCAATCGCGTCGATGACGAAGCCTGTGACAGCAGCGGCAGTCATGATTCTATGGGACGAAAAGAAGATCAGTCTTGATGAGCCGGTCGCCACATATTTGCCTGAATTTGATGACACTATGCTGGCTGGTAAGGTTCGACCCAAACGCCAAATTACTGTCCGAGACTGTCTTACTCATACAAATGGACTTGTCAGTGACCAGCGTAACATCGGAACCCTTGCCAACACAGTTCACGAACTGGCTCGATCTGAGCTCGCATTTGAACCGGGAACTCGCTGGCAATACGGTCCGGGACTCAGCGTTGCGGGACGGATTGTTGAAGTGGTTTCGGGGAAGTCGTTTGACGAGTTTCTGAAGACTCGGATCTTTGATCCACTGGAAATGAGTCAAACCCAATAGTGTTCGGCACTTCGATTGCAGTTAATCGATTTGGGGTGGAATTGTGTTGATTTCCGCTGTCGGATGCGAGTCGCTCGCGAGATTTTGCGACGTCAGCATGGCGGATTTACCAAGCGCGCAGCATCAAGCACTCCGGCACGCATAGCGTGCGGGTACCCTACTTCGTGGCAGCTTTTAATTTTGCGATATGCCGTTCCAATTCTTCGAGCGATGCCCAGCCCGACAGATAGAGGCAGATCATCTCAAAAGTTCGCTTTGTGGGTGAGCGGCCCGTGTAAATCAGAATCAACAGGCAGGCGATGATCGCCATGTAGGTCTGAATCTCGACCCCGTTCTGGTGTGTGCTCAGCAGATGCCGACAGCGCAGCAACTGCTTGATCATTCGAAAGAATAACTCAATGAGCCACCTCAAACGGTATGCTTCTGCGATCAGTTCGGCGGGAATCTCAAGCAGGTCGGTGGCAAGTCGCAGCTTGCCATCACA
>JAEUIH010000062.1 GCA_016795105.1 Planctomyces sp. | reverse complement strand
CAGAGTACCTTAGGGAACTCTCAGATCCCACGCCAGGTCAGTCCTTGATGTTTCCTGGACTTTTGTCGGGCGCGTCATTCCTGCCCGTCCACGCACTGGTTCGAGCACTGCCGCGGCGCAGGGGCGGCTCGGGCAGGAATGCCCAAGCTACATTTGGTGCAGTGCGGCTCGGGCAGGAATGCCCAAGCTACATTTATTTTGGGGGTCTTCTTTACCGGAAATCTCTGGATTGCGTTGGGAGGCGGTTTAGCATTTCGGAGACATCATCAAGGCGATCGCAGACCACGTGAATGATATCACCTTCACGCTGAAGTCGTCCTGTGGCCATCAGGACACTTGCAAAGCGAGCGACCTTGCGGAACTTCTGCCAGATGGACGGATAGATGACCAGATTCGCGATCCCGGTTTCATCCTCCAGCGTAACGAACGTAATCCCGCTGGCAGTTGATGGGCGCTGGCGCATCAAGACCAGCCCCGCGACCTTGACTCGTCGATCAGGCTCAAGCATTGAAAGGGCCTCGGATGTCACAGCGCGAAACTGAGTCAGAGATTCGCGCAGAAACGATACCGGATGTCTTCGCAGCGAAACACCGGCTGAGAGATAGTCGGCGACAACTTCCTCCTGCGGAGTCATTTGTGGAAGCTGAGGGACCGGATCTTCAGTGGTTGCTGATTGTGGATCGGCTGCTGTTCCGGCAACAAACAGAGGTGAACTTTCTCGTGCGGGTAACGCCTTCCAGAGTGTTTCTCGCCGCCCTGCTCCCAGCGACGCCAGAGCATCCGAGCGAGCCAGTAACTGCAGAACCGCACGAGAGAACTGAGTCCTCTGCGCGAAATCCTCAAAACTCAGATAACGTCCGCGGGTCCGGCGTTCCTCCTCAATCAGTCGCCCATGTTCTTCAGACAGACCACTGAGCAGTCGAAACCCAAGGCGAAGTTCAACGGTCTCATCATCGTGCGGGAACTGAAATCGCGGATTCGGTGGGTCGTCCGGTGATTGCTGTTTTCGCTGAGCCTGAACATGGGCTTTGCGTCGAGTGATATCAATGGGTTCCAGAGTACAGTCCCAGTCGCTGGCGTTGACATCAATCGGACGAACTCCCACACCATGTTCACGAGCGTCGCGAACCAGTTGAGCAGGTGCGTAGAATCCCATCGGCTGACTGTTGATCAATGCTGCACAGAAGGCAGCCGGATGAAATCGCTTCAGCCACGCTGAAACATAAACCAGGAGCGCGAAGCTGGCAGCGTGAGATTCCGGAAACCCGTATTCACCGAAGCCACTGATCTGCTTAAAGACCCGTTCCGCAAATTCCTGCTCATAACCTCGCTCGATCATTCCAGCCACGAGCTTCTCATGGAACTTCTGGATTACTCCCGTCTTTCTCCAGGCTCCCATCGCACGTCGTAGCTGATCTGCTTCTCCAGGAGTGAAGCCGGCGGCAACGATCGCCAGACGCATTGCCTGCTCCTGAAAAATTGGTACCCCCAGTGTCTTGTAGAGTACAGATCGAACTTCCGCGTTTGGGAATTCCACGGGTTCTTCACCTGAACGCCGCCTCAAATAGGGATGCACCATATCTCCCTGAATTGGTCCCGGCCGAACAATGGCGACTTCAATGACAAGGTCGTAGAAGCACCGAGGTCTCAGTCTGGGAAGCATGCTCATCTGAGCCCGACTCTCAATCTGAAAGACTCCGACTGTGTCCGCCTGACAGATCATTTCATAAACCTGCGGATCCTCAGAAGGAACATTTGCCAGCGTGAGTTCCCGATCATGATGCAGAAGGATGAACTCGAATGCTCGACGAATACAGCTCAGCATCCCAAGTGACAGGCAATCAACTTTCAACAGCCCAAGCGCATCCAGATCATCTTTGTCCCACTGAATAACAGTTCGTCCCGGCATTGCCGCGTTTTCAACCGGAACGAGCTCGCACAGCGGACCCTGAGACATCACCATTCCACCAACATGCTGTGAGAGATGTCTTGGAAATCCAAGTAATGTGGTCACCAGTTCCAGCATTCGCCGACCCAGCTGAGACTCGGGATCAATTCCTCCTTCTCGAAGTCGCTCCGGCATTTGCTCTGCATGGTCCACATGCTCCATCTGACTTGCCAGTTTATCAACTCGGTCATTCGACAGACTCAATGCCTTTCCAACATCTCGAATGGCGGACCGAGGTCGATACGTGATCACTGTGGCCGTCATCCCGGCGCGTTCTCGACCATATCGCTCAAACAGGTACTGCAGAACTTCTTCGCGCCGTTCATGTTCAAAGTCAACATCAATATCCGGCGCTTCGTTGCGTTCCCGGCTGATGAATCGTTCAAAGAGTACATCAATGCGATCCGGGTCAACAGATGTGACTCCAAGGCAAAAGCAAACGACCGAGTTCGCAGCGGATCCACGCCCCTGGCACAGGATGCCTCGTTCACGTGCAAACCGCACAAGGTCGTAAACTGTCAGAAAGTAGGCTTCATAGCGAAGATCGCTGATCAGAGTCAGTTCGTGCTCAATGAGACGCCGCACCTTTTCTGGGATGCCTCGAGGATACCGACGTTCAGCGCCACGCCATGTCAGCTGATTCAGGTATTCCCGAGGTGTAAACCCGGAGGGCACGATTTCCTCGGGGTATTCGTATCGCAGTTCGTCGAGCCTGAATGTGCAGCGATCGGAGATCTCGACTGTCCGCCTCAGCAGACTCTCGTCTCCCCGCATCATGCGAAGCATATCCTGCGCTGATTTCAGACAGCGTTCCCCATTGGGAAACAATTCATGTCCCAGAGATGGCAGATCACGACCGACTCGGATTGCTGTTACTACATCATGCAGGGCTTTACGTCGAGCAATGTGGTAGTGAACATCGTTTGCTGCCGCGAGTGGGATCTCAAGTCGATCACACTGCTGTTTCCATCCGGCAAGCCGCACTTCATCGTTGGTTCCATGATGAAGCTCTGCCAGCGCATAACAGCGGTCCTGAAAGATGTTCTGAAGCCGTCGCAGACTTAGATCTTCCAGATCGAGGTTCATTCCCGGCTGAAAGCGACCCTCGTAGCGGACTCTGTTTTCAATACTGAGCGGAACACAGCACAATAGCCCCTCCTGAAGTGATTCAACATCTGACATCAGAAGACGACATTCACCTTTCGGAGCACGGCGTCGGCCCAGTGTAATCATGCGAGACAGTCGACCATAAGCCGCTCGATCTGTCGCCAGCAGAACCATGGCAGGGCCGTCTTCCGGGATGACCTCAGCACCGATCAGAGTCTTCAACCCGGTTTCCCGAGCTGCCGCATGGACTCGGACAACGCCAGCCAGACTGTTGCGGTCAGTCACTGCCAGTGCAGAGTATCCAAGTTCGACGGCTCGATTGACCAACTCGTCCGCATGCGATGCTCCTTCGTGAAACGAATAGTTCGTCCGACATCGCAGCTCAGCGTACGGAACGACACATTCTTCTGAGTCTGTTCGAACAGACCGAACTTTGGATCTGGGTCGAATTTTTTCTGGTGGCATTTCAGGCATGCCAAGCAGCATACCTTACAAACACCCAAAATATATGTAGCTTGGGCATTCCTGCCCGAGCACGTCCCCACAAATGTAGCTTGGGCATTCCTGCCCGAGCACGTCCCCACAAATGTAGCTTGGGCATTCTTGCCCGAGCACGTCCCCACAAATGTAGCTTGGGCATTCTTGCCCGAGCCGCACTGCCCCGCGCTGCTCCCGCCGCGGAAACACAGCCGGGGTTCTCGACGGGCAGGAATGCCCATCCTACATTTTGGGGTCAGATCAGCGAGAGGATGCGTTCGGAACGGCAGCTTTGACCAAGCAGACGACGATGACGGCACTCAGCGTTCAGCATGTCCTTGACGAGGTCAAGAGAGACGGTGCGGAGATCGACGTTCGCCTGAATCAGTGCGTCATAAACAGATTGACCGGCGTCGGATTCGAGAAGCTGACGTTCCAGAGTAAGATTGCTGATCGACATGACAATTCCTTTCGAGTGCTCTTCAGCGTTTTGTTCCGGGCTAGACTGTTTTTCCATAACTTGCACTCGGCGCGCCAAAATTCTGTAATCGTGTATGTAATTTCTGGTGTAGTCGTAAGTCCTTGCCTCTCAAGACAAAGCGGACTGCTGCCTGACGCAGGTTTTGCCGACGCGTCAAAATCCCTCTGATAGCGCGCCGTCAGAATGAGACACTCTGTGTTCAACCGGAAGACGGTTTGGAACTCGACTCCCTGACAACCTCTCCCAGATCCCCTTCTCACAATCCCAGTTTTGTAATTTCTGCATGCAGATCAGGTAGTGTTTGCAGGATTTTCAATCGTGTTTGCATCTCATGCCGCGCTTCGACATGATCCGCACGCGATTGATTGATCCCGAAATTCAGGAATAAGGGTGTCCTCCTTGCCTTCAATACGATTCCTCCTGCCAGTTGTGACAATCCTTTTCGGGATTTCTTTCTCGGACTTGGCCCTCACATTCCCTGCGGCAACAGCCTCCGGTCAGGAACCAGAGGCCGGAAAACAACCGCAAGTCCAGCCACAACCGCAGCAGGCCCCAAAACAACAGCAAGCTCAGAAAAAGGCTCAGACCAGTCCGCCTTCGCACCCGATCGTTGCCGGCTACGAACGGTTCCGGACCGCTGACGCTCGTAAATCCACACAATCTCCTCAATGGAAAAATGGTGCACTGCTATTGAGCGAACTCAATTGCCAGTCGTGCCATGGGACCATTGACGGCCTTCCGCTGCCCGCTCGCCAGGCTCCGGATCTCACCAAAGTCGGGGAACGAGTTTCAGCCGACTATTTGGTCCGGTTTCTCGCTGACCCTCAGAAAATCAAGCCCGGGACACTAATGCCGGCTATCCACCTCCCAAACGACACACAGGAGGCCGACAGGTTCGTTCGGGCGCTGGTGAGCTTTCTCACAGAAGATTCCAACTTCCGGCCAGGCGCTGTCGGAAGCGACGCCATTCAACGCGGCGAGCGACTGTTTCATAGTGTTGGTTGTGCGGTATGCCACGGCGATCAGCGAATTTCTGAGGCTGACAGGCCTGCCTTCTCAGTGCCCCTTGGTGACCCGGCTGAAAAATATTCGATTGGCAGTCTGACAGGGTTTCTATTGAATCCCCACGATGTTCGTCCATCGGGCCGCATGCCATCGCTCAACCTCACCGATGAGGAAGCCCATGACGTTGCAAGTTATCTGATTCGCGAAGTCGACGTTGAACCGAATATATCGTATGCCTATTTCGAAGGAGACTGGCAGTCGCTTCCCGACTTCACCACACTGACGCCGGTAACAACCGGCGGAACAACGGATTTTTCAGCAAAGGTCGGAGCTCGTGAAAACCAGTTCGCAGTGCGGTTCAGCGGATATCTGCAAATCGAAGAGCCGGGAGAATATGAGTTCTCGCTGAGTTCGGATGACGGGAGTCGACTGCTTGTCGATGGCAACGAAGTCCTGAATCTTGATGGAATTCATCCTGCAGACTGGACACAAAAGAAGGTCTCACTGTCTCGAGGACCTCATCCGCTGGTCGTTGAATATTTTGAAAACTCTGGTGAAGAATCTCTGAGACTCTTGATTGCCGGACCAGGAATGAACCGCCAGTCTGCAGCGGCCTGGATGACGATTACTGAAGCGAAGGCCGAACCAAAACCAGGACAGTTTGTGGCAGATCGCAGCTTGGTTGAGGAAGGTCGGCGACTGTTTGATTCTCTCGGCTGCGCTGCCTGTCATTCACGCGGTCGAGGAGATAATCGGATTCAATGGACCGGCAAAGCGCCTTCGTTTGCTCAGATGGATCCAAACAAAGGTTGTCTGTCCGAGACGCCAAACACCATTGAGTCACCAGACGCGACTGGGAATGTGACAGCGGCGACCGTGTTGAGCGACAGCAAGGTGCCGCGGTTTTCCTTTAGTCAGCGACAACGGTCGGATCTCCGTTTGCTGATTCAGTCGGTGACGCAATCGAAATCAGAAACGCCCGCACAATCCGGCGCGGAGGGGATTCCTGAACTGACCGGTGAGCAACGGATTGAGTTCACGATGACTGCACTCAACTGTTATGCGTGTCACGAACGCAATAAGAGAGGCGGAATCGTCACGAAGACGGACAAACTGTTCACCGGTGCGATACCAGAGATGGGTGATGAAGGTCGATTGCCTCCACATCTCAATGGCGTGGGGGATAAGTTGAATCCTGAGTGGTTGCGAACGGTACTCAACGAAGGAGCCCGCGATCGCCCCTACATGTTTACTCGTATGCCGAAGTTTGGCCATGCTGGCGCGAGAGCATTGGCGGAGACATTTACTGAAACCGATGTGCGAAAAGAGGAGTTGAGCGTTGAGATGCCGGTTGCCGAGCACCGTTACAAGGCCGACGCCAGACACATGATTGGCGACCGTGCTCTGGGGTGCATCAAGTGCCACACATTCAATGAATTCAAAGTGGTTGGCGTTCAGGCCGTCAATATGACGACGATGACAAAACGGTTGAGGCGTGAGTGGTTTCATCGTTATCTGATGAATCCGATGGAGTACCGTCCGGGAACACGAATGCCGACAGCATGGCCGAACGGACGGTCCGTGTTGCCAAAGATTCTGGATGGCAAGCCGGATGTTCAGATTGAGTCGATCTGGAAGTACCTTGAAGACGGTGCTGAAGCAAAAGTACCGTCGGGACTTCAGAAACAGTCCATAGAGCTAAAGCCCACGGATCGAACCATCATCTACCGCAATTTCATCCAGGGCTTATCGCCACGAGGGATTGCTGTAGGAACACCGGAGAAAGCTCATTTCGCGTGGGACGCCGAAGACTTCGCTCCTCGACTGATCTGGCACGGTGCATTCATTGATGCGGCGATGCATTGGGAAGGCCGTGGCCCCGGAGCGCAAAGTCCGCTGGGCGACCATGTGATGGAACTTCCATCGGGACCGCCAATTGCTGTCCTTAATTCCCTCGACAGTCCGTGGCCGACAGAGTCTCCTCGTGATTCGGGCTTCGAGTTTGATGGTTACAAGCTCGACGGAAACGGCGTTCCTGCTTTTCGTTATCGGGCTCATGGTCTACAGGTCACCGACGAACTTCGCCCTGTCGTGACTCAGCAGGACGCCGGTCTGCTGCGAACGCTGACCACTTCGGCTTCAACATCTTCTGGTGATTCGACCAACTCGGATGGTTCGACGAACTCCGGTGCGATGTATTTCAGGATCGCCAGAAATCGCGAGATTGAGTTACGAGATGGCGAGTGGGTTCTGGACCAGTCGATTCGCTGTCGATTTACAGCGGGTCAGCCACTGGTCAGGAATTCCGGTGACTTTAAAGAATTGCTGGTTCCGGTCGAGTCTCGAATTCAGTATCAGATGGAATGGTAGGAAGGTCAGAATTTACCATGCGAACTCAAAACACATTTGGTACTCAATACTGGCTGGCCGCTCTAATCCTGTTCTCCATTGCTGGTTTTTCCCGGCAGAACGCTGTGGCGGGAGAGAAGCTGGAGAGCGTGGAGTCGGATTACTACGAGATCATTCGGTATCCGATTCCGGAAGGGATCGTGCTTGAAGCTGGTGCCGTTGAGATTCTTCCGGATCAGACAGTTGCCATCGCGACTCGTCGCGGGCAGATCTTCATTGTTCACAACTTCTTTGGGGACGATCCTCAGAAGGTCGAATATCGATTGTTTGCCGATGGGCTTCACGAAGTTCTGGGTCTGACATGGCGGGATGGTTCGCTTTACGCCACACAACGCTGTGAAGTGACACGTCTCCGGGACTCCGATCAGGATGGTCTGGCCGATGAAATCGAAACCTTCAATGATGACTGGGGGATTAACGGCGACTATCACGAGTATGCATTCGGATCTCCGTTCGACAAAGATGGAAACATGTATGTCGCACTTTGTCTGACGGGATCATTCGGAAGCGATTCCAAATGGCGAGGATGGTCGTTGAAGATTGATCGCGACGGGAAGATGACTCCTTTCGCAAGTGGGCTGCGGTCACCAGGCGGAATCGGCTTCGATCTGAATGGAGAGCTGTTCTACACAGACAATCAGGGACCATGGAACGGAACATGCAGTTTGAAGTGGCTGAAGCCTGGCGCATTTCAGGGACATCCCGCTGGATTAAAGTGGTACTCCCTCGTGAGTGACGGATCGCTGAGACTACCCGAGGCAGCGAAGAGCGGGACTCGCATGATTGAAGAAGCGGACCGCAATCCGGACTATGAACCGCCTGCGATTCTGTTTCCGTATCAGAAAATGGGACAGTCAGCGAGTGGCTTTGCCTGTGATGATTCTGAAGGTCGTTTCGGTCCGTTTCATGGACAGATGTTTGTGGGTGATGTTACCCATAGTACTGTGATGCGATGCTACCTTGAGAAAGTTGGCGACCACTATCAGGGCGCGTGTTTTCCGTTTCGTGAAGGACTTTCATCCGGAAGTCTGGCGCTGAAAATGGCGTCTGATGGTTCGTTGATTGTCGGTGGTACGAATCGTGGTTGGGGTTCACGAGGGACAGAACCCTTCGCGCTGGAGCGGCTTCGCTGGAAGAAAGTTGTACCTTTTGAAATTCAGGCGATGCGAGCGGCATCAGACGGATTTTTGTTGACATTGACAGAACCCGTAGATGTGGACTCTGCAAAAGCCATCGACAGCTGGTCAATTCAGACATACACATATATTTTTCAGGAGTCGTATGGCAGCCCCGAAGTGGACCATACAACTCCAAAAATCCGCGAAATCCATGTCTCAGATGACGGTTTGCAGGTTCATCTGGTCATCGATGGGCTGAAGCGTGGCCACGTTCATGAACTGCAGGCCAGTGGAGTAAGATCACGGGGGGGAAATCCCCTGCTTCACAGCCTTGCCTATTACACCCTGAATTCCATCCCGAAAGAATAATGTTCCCAGGGGGGAAGAGGCATGACGCCCTTTTTTCACGTGCGGATTTCTGCTCCGTGACCTAGAATAGCGCGACGTGAAACGATGCCCGAGACAGGAAGACAGGGCGGCTATGCCTCAACCCGGTGTGAAAGAACTGCTTGCTCTGCTAAAGAAGAGTCGGCTGCTGACAGAAGAACAGATGGCCGATCTGTGTTCACTGGTTCAGCAGCCGGATTCAGCAGATCTGACTGCAGAAGCACTCAGTCAAAAGCTGGTGCAGCAGAATCTACTCACCGAGTGGCAGAGGTCGCAGATTGTTCGAGGCCAGACGGGCTTTGTGCTTCAACAATATCGATTGCTGAATCCAGTTGGACGTGGCGGGATGGGTCATGTCTTCCGAGCACTCGATCATCAGAGTGGCGAGATCGTTGCCATTAAAGTGATGGCTAAGAAGCTCTCGGCAAATCAAACACTCGTGAAACGATTTCGTCGGGAGATTCTGGCATCATCACAGTTAAACAGCCCGAACATAGTCCGAACGCTCGACGCTGGTCGCGTCGGCAAGACGGACTTTATGGTGATGGAATATGTGAACGGCGAGCAACTCGACCGGCTTGCGAATCGACTCTTCTTCGTGCCGGAGCGAATCTGCTGCGAGATCATTCGCCAGGCAGCAGTTGGCCTGCAGCATGCCTTTGAAAAGCAAATGGTTCATCGGGATATCAAGCCCGCCAATCTGATTGTTGACTGGTCTCCCGAGGGGATCGGCACCGTCAAGGTCATGGACATGGGGTTGGTCCGACTCAGCACAGAAAGCGAAGAGCAAAAGACGGTCACCAAAGCCGGACAGGTCATGGGAACTCCGGACTACATGTCACCGGAGCAGGGTTGGGATACAACCAAGGTCGACATCCGGAGTGACATTTATAGTCTGGGACTTACGTTCTTCCGAATGTTGACGGGACGTCTTCCGTTTCCTGGTGAGAATCCACTGCAGGTGCTGATGGCCCGCTGTTCCCGCGATGCCCCGTCCGCGCGAAGTTTCCGACCGGAGATCTCGCCGGAAGTTGATGCAATTGTTCGCAGGATGACACTTCGTGATCCCGCAGCCCGCTTTCAGACGCCGATGGAACTTGTCGCCGCGCTGGAGCCGCTGTGTGTTCAGCTGACCCGTGAATCTGTGCGTGCGGGTTCCGGCGAAGTCTGGGATAGTCAAAACGATGTGCGTCTCATGCCCACCAGCGATCCGGAAAATCCGGATCCCGGGTATCAGCAGTTTCTGAAGGAAATGGACAGCGGTGCGGCAGTTGACCTGATGACGGCTTCCGGCGGAAGCGACCCCGTCATTCCTCAGACTCTGCCGATTATCGATCGCGGATCATCTCCGTCAATGCGTCGGGCGAAATCGAAAAAACGCATGAACGCGGGTATCGCAGCCGCGGTGATCACTGTCATCGGTGTTGGCGGGCTCATCATTTCGCTGACAGGCGGAGGAGGCAATGCCAACGGTGGCGGAAACAACGTCTCAAGCGGTCAGGGTGGCGCTGGTGAAACAGTCAGTCTCACTCCATTGCCTGAAGCAACACTCGCAACTCCGGAGATCGCAAAAGTTCATGTTGGTGAGTCTGTATCCGTTCAGCCACAGTTGACGGTCAAGTCAGCTCCCACAACCGGCAAACTCGTCTTTGCACTTGGAAAGACGGCACCAGCCTCAGCCACAATTCAGGAGGAGTCTGGTCAGGTGATCTGGGATGTTCCTTCGACACAGACTCCACTCGACTATCATCTTCCTGTCGAACTCTATTTTGAAGAAACCGGATCGGCCAGGCGACTGGTGACGTCCACAGTATTGACAGTTCGTGTTGAACGCGGCGAGGTCAGTTATACGTTTCCGGAATTGCCGAACCAGAGGATTCTTGTCGGCCAGCGGTTCGAAGCGCCCTTCGCAGTGACACCAAAGCCCTCCGATCCGGAATCTGTCCGATATGAGATTACGAGTGGCAGTTTGCCGGGTATGGATTTGGAAGTGAACACTGGTCGCTTCGTCTGGACACCCTCGGCGGATGACGTGGGGCGTCACGAAGTTGTTGTGAAGCTCGTTTCCGTTGCAGACCAAAAAGTCCTGGCAACCCGTACTCTTCGGATCGCAGTACGACCAGGCGTTCTGAAGATCTCTATTCCGGATTTTCCGGAGCAGGTTGCCAAAGCCGGCGAAGTGTTTCGATTGTCTCTTGGGGATCGCCCTCTGACAAAAGTCCTGCCTCGCGGAGTTCGAATGCGACTTGCATCCGAGAGTCCACGGGGTGCGGAACTTGATCTTTCCAAACCGGAGTTATCCTGGCCTGTGCCCGAGAATGCGTCCGGTACAGTTGAACTCCGATTAATTGTTGAACCCGAATTTCCGGACATTGAATTCGCTGACGATTCGAAACTCGAAACGCGAATCCGTGTTCAGATCCAACCTCTGCCACCTCGGCTAACGCCTCCATCTGAAGACGAGGTCCTTGCAGAAGAAACGAAGCTGCGAGAATTGCTGTCTCGAGACCTCACCCAGGCCCGCACTGCCACCGCTCGACTGGATCTTGCGAATCAGCTGATGGAACGTGCCATTGATCTGCCTGATGGAGCAGGTCATTTTGCCGTGCTGAATCTCGCCTGGGAACAGGCAGAGAAGGCTCGTGCGACTGACCTGCAGTTCGAAATCAATCGACTGCGATCAATCCGATATGGAATCGATGAAAACGCATCAGGCCTTGAAGTAGTAAAGAACTTCCGCAAGAGCGCAGTATCTGGCGGACAAGTCGATTTGGTCGTGGAGCATTGTCTGCGACTGGCAGCCGTTGCAGCTAAGGAACAACGCTGGAACGACGTTGAAGAATTGCTGGAGCCCGCCGGTCAGTTAACTCGTGGTGGTCAGGGAACTCAGAAGTTGATGGCTGCGGATATTGATCAGGTACGCAAAGCGATCGAGAAGCCAGGCGAAGAACCCCAAACTGTCGACCCTGCCGCAGCACAGGAGCTGTTGCGTATACTCCAGAAGTGGCAGTTCTCAGCTCTGTTTGATCAGCCAACAACACTTGCCTTCCTTCAGGCGAATTCAGGACAGACCCCGCCTGCGGATGACGGTCGTTCTCGCTGGAATATCAACAAACAACGATTTCAGTTAACGGGGACAGGATCCGGAATCCTGACCGGTTTTCTTGAAACTGCACGCGAAGCCGATCGCTATGTCGTCCGGTTCCAGACCGGCCCATCGACAAATGCTCTACAGTTCGTGTTTGGCGCTGTTCAGTCACAGCAGCTCAACGCCTACCTGCTGACACTCGATGCAACTGGGTTTGGACGAATTCAGAAGGTGCCGGAAGGGAACGTTGTTGCAGAACCACCCAACGTCAATATCCCGGGCACTGGGAACGGTCAACTGGTTGAAATTACGGTTGATGGCGATCAGGTGACAGCTCGAGTCAATGGAATTCAGGTCGCCAACCAGCGAATCTCGGACCTGAAGCCCGGACGCATCGGCATCGTCGCTCCGCTCAATCGCCCCGCCCCCGGCCCAGCCTCCGATATCCGCCAACCAAGAATCCTGATCCTCCCATAGTAATCCTGCGTAGGATGGGCATTCCTGCCCGCCCCTCGCTGATTCGAGTCCTACCGCGGACCAGGGCGTGCTCGGGCAGGAATGCCCAAGCTACATTTGGGGGGGCTGAGGCAACAAAAAAACCGTTCGGAGGTAATCCGAACGGTTTCGTAGAATCTGGAGACTGGATCAATAGTTCCAGTTGATACCAATATTGAATGTTGTTTGAGAGAAGTCGTCACGGGATCGTTGAATTGTTGGGAACAGACCGGCTCGTGGGTTGGACTGCCATCGAACGGACTGAAGAGGATCCGCGACTTCAGCGATGAACAGGTAGCTCCAGCCGAGTCTCAGCTTTGCACCCTCCATCTGACGCATATCTTTCAGAACCGGAATTCGGCGGAAGATCGGGAACTCTGCATTCAGCGACTGTTCGAACAGTGGTGACACGTGAGTTGAACTCTTGTAATCCGTGAATGCGTTCTGAGTTGGGCCGTTGGTTGTGTCGGTGTCAAACATGTCCGTCGGCGTATACAGGCCGGTTGTCGCATCCGGGCCGGTGATCAGGTCAACGCCCATGTGGTCACCGATGTTGTCTCCGCCGAGGCTCATACGTTCAAAGTTGAGCAGTGCGGCGACTTTAGTAGAACCCGTGATTGAGATCCCTTTGGCATCACCGAGAATGTAGAACAAGCCAGCTTCCGGACCACCCAGGTCGCTGATCACCTGACTGTTCAGATGAGCTCGAACAAGCGACGGATCGGACGGATTGATCTGTTCAAAGGTTGTGTCACCTGGATCATTCGGATTGTCGGCGATGAAGTCATCGTTGTCGTCAATCCCGTCACCCGGTGGAAAGACCTTAGCATTTTCCGGCGTGTCGTTGTCACCGTTGTCAACACCGTAAGCCAGACCGCTGTCCACGCCGTAGAACGAAAACTCTTCGTCGATGCGATAGTATCGACCACCAACGGTCGGATGAATTCGCAGGCCGTCTCTGTCCACGATGGGGTTCATTGCACCAGCGACTGAACCACCAAGATTGCTGATTCGCTGTTCGAGAACGAACTGGATGTCATATGGAACAGTCACACCAAGCAACGAACCGTTGTCGATGGGAATCCCGTGCAGATTCAGCAGGGTGCGGTCGAGGATATCAAAAGTTGAACCGAAGTTCCCAAAGGTCGAAAGGTCTCCGGAGTCAAAGATGGAGCCCGGAGCGAGGATTTCGTTTTCAACCAGATCGAGGTCCGTACGTCCGTTGAGATTCACCGGAGTGGCAACCGTTCCGCCGGACATCTGTAGTCCAATGATTGTCTCGGTTGGCAACCGATCTCTCAGAGCAGACTGACGAGCATCGTAGCGGCTGAAGTTGTCGGCGTTCCAGGTGAAGTCGGCCAGCAGACCGGTCCCGTCTGTATTCCAGAACCCGCCGCTCACCTTCATGCCGTTCGTCATGGCAGAGTTAATCAGTGAGCCGTTGGCAGCGTTGAAATAATTGTAGAACGAAAGACCGGTGATGATCTCGTCATTCTCCGTGTCATTCTGCTGCAGATACGACTGCACACCAGGGGCTCCGACGATTCCGCCGAGCTGCCTTGTGCGAGCCATTGTGTAATCGACGTTCAGGAAGAAGTCGCGAGGTCGAAGCGTCCCTCCGAAACCGTTTGTTGCATTCTTGAACCACAACCCGTCTGAGTTGTAATGCTGTTCAAACAGGTTGTCATAGGGTGAGACACCCGGATGAGGCATGAATCCGGCCGGGACGCCCTGAGGCGACATTGGTGAATTCGCAGGGTAGCTCCCGTATGATCCGGGTGCTGCGGATGGATACGGGGATCCATACTGTGCCTGAGCTTTTGGGCCGGTAACCAGCATCACCAAAACAGGCACAAGAGCTGTCAGAGAGTGCCGAATCCGCATTGATCCATCCTTCGAAAGCCGTGAGGCCGGAGAACATCCATTTCATTCCGCTGATGAGCTCTTTTCACTGTCGTCTCCTGACAACAGGGCATGCGCATCATGACGGTCTTGTCGGTAGTATCGGTTCGGCAATTTGGGAATCTGTAGCGATTGTTTTGCCTGTGCGGTTTTTTCCGTTGGCACACTGGCTACCTCAGAACGCTCAGATGGGGCCAGAATCGGCGAAGATCCCCGCACTAGACAGGTGTCACGCCTGTTCAAAGTCCGGTTCGGCAAATTCTGCCATTTTTGGAGACTCTGCGGATGTTTCCCGAATTTTCGTAGTCCCGGCTTCGTTGTCGCCGAAAAATTGAGACAATTCTCCCTTCTTTGCACAACGACCGACTGAGCAGTTCATTTGGAATCGCTCAGTCGTTTTCCTTTTCTGGTGCCGAAATGAAGACTCAGCATCTCACTTCTTTATACGATCTGACGCCGGCTCAGCTGACAGACCTGCTCGATCGCGCTACGGCTCTAAAGTCACTCTTTAAGAAGGGTGAACGCCCCCAGCTGCTCCAGGGTCATGTGCTTGCACAATTGTTTGAAAAACCGTCTCTCAGGACTCGAAACAGCTTCGAATCTGCCATGATTCATCTGGGCGGCGGTGGGATCTTTCTCACCACTGCAGAGGCTGGTCTCAATGGTCGCGAATCACTTGCCGATGTCGCACGGGTACTCAGCTCGTTCAGCGACATCATCACGATGCGAACATTCTCACATCAGCTGATCATTGACTTTTCAGGACACTCCAGCTGCCCCGTCATCAACGGCCTTTCAGATGAACGGCATCCCTGCCAGGCGCTGACCGACCTGTTGACCATCCGGGAAGTGTGTGGAGAACTTAAAGGTCGTCATCTGGTCTTTGTCGGAGACGGCAATAACGTCTCGATGTCTCTGGCAATCGCTTGTGCTATGACCGGCATGAAGATGACGCTGGCCGTTCCGAAAGGTTTCGAATACGGGCCCGAGTTTCTTGAGGAGCTGACTCGTCGTTATCCAGGCCATCAAACTCAACAGCTTCATGATCCCCGCAAGGCGGTCGCGACTGCTGATATTGTTTATACAGATGTCTGGGCCAGTATGGGGCAGGAAGACGATGCAGATCGACGCAAGTCAGCATTTGCAGAATTTCAGGTCAACGAAGCCCTGATGAAATGTGCTCCGAAGTCCGCCTTCTTTATGCATGACCTCCCGGCAAAGCGTGGTCTCGAAGTTACAGACGACGTCATGGAATGTTCTCAGAGTATTGTCTTCCAGCAGGCAGAAAATCGCATGCACCTCGCTCGGGGGTTGTTTGCATGGCTGTTGGGTAAGTAAGAAAGCGGTTTCTGTGGTGATTCGACATGACGGACGGCAGGCCAGTGAACTTCGGCCAATTCGAATTCAGAGAGGTTTTACAAAGACTTCCATCAGCAGTGTGCTGATTGAGTTCGGTCGTACTATGGTGCTCTGCACGGCCAGCCTTGAACGATCTGTGCCTCCCTGGCGCAAACCCAAAGATCCGTCTGAACCGATTCAGGGTTGGGTGACCGCCGAATACAACATGCTTCCCGGCAGTACCTCGCCTCGAAAATCACGCGATCGCCAGAAGGTTGATGGCCGAACCACCGAGATTCAGCGACTCATCGGTCGCAGCCTGAGAGCCGTCGTGGATTTTAAGGCGCTCGGAGAAAATACCATCACCATCGACTGTGACGTTCTCCAGGCAGATGGTGGGACTCGCACCGCCTCAATCACCGGTGGATTTCTCGCGCTGGCCGATGCGATTCGTCAACTAAATCTTCCCGGGAAAATCCTCCTGGATCAAGTGGCGGCAATCAGCGTCGGTGTTGTCGCCGGACAGGCTGTAGTCGACCTTGATTATGTGGAAGACAGTAAGGCTGAAGTGGATATGAATGTGGTCATGACAGGTTCCGGTAAGTTCATTGAAGTCCAGGGAACTGCTGAAGGTGCTCCGTTTGATCATTCAACCTTCAATCAAATGCTGGCTCTCGCCGGTCAGGGCGTCCAGCAACTCTGCCGACTTCATGAACAATAACTTCAGGAACAATAAACGTGTTGGTGAATTTGGTTCGATGTCCCTGAGCAGACGAGTACGACAGCTGTGAAAGCCGCGGTCTTTGAAGAGTTTCGCTCGCCCCTGAGCATTCGCAGTGTTCCTGACCCCACTCCGCGGCCGGACTCCGCGATTATTGCAGTGCGAGCGTGTGGGCTCTGCCGAAGTGACTGGCATGGCTGGATGGGGCACGACAGCGATGTTCATCTGCCCCACGTGCCTGGACATGAGCTGGCCGGCGAGATCGCAGCAGTTGGTTCCGATGTCCGGATGTGGCAGCCCGGCGCACGAATCACAGTTCCATTCTGTTGCGGCTGCGGTACCTGTGAACAATGCGTGTCCGGAAACCACCAGATCTGTGATCGTTACACTCAGCCCGGATTTACTCAGTGGGGAGCGTTCGCGGAGTACGTCGAAATTCGACATGCTGATGTCAATCTTGTTGCCTTGCCGGAATCCCTCGACTATGTGACAGCAGCAAGCCTCGGCTGCCGATTTGCAACATCGTTTCGTGCAGTGGTTTCTCAGGGAAGAGTCTCTGCAGGTGACTGGGTTGTCGTTCATGGTTGCGGGGGCGTTGGTCTGTCAGCCATCATGATCGCGGCCTCCATGGGAGCACTGGTGATTGGCGTTGATGTGCGGCCGGAACGGCTGGAGATGGCAAAACTGTGCGGCGCTGCAACAACTCTCAACGCGAATCAGACAGACGTTGTCACTGCAATCAAAGAACTAACCGGTGGCGGAGCCCATCTGTCACTGGACGCACTTGGCAGTCACCAGACCTGCTGGAATTCCGTTAAGTGTCTTCGTAAACGAGGACGCCATGTTCAGATTGGACTTATGGCAGGTACTGAAGCAGATCCTCCAGTCCCAATGGGAACAGTCATCGCAAACGAACTGGAACTGATCGGCAGTCATGGTCTTCAGGCCTTCGAGTACGGTCGGATGCTGAGGCTGATTACATCCGGTGTTCTACAGCCGGAAAAAATGATCAGTAATCGAGTAACCCTCGCTGAGGCCGCAGATTTGCTGCCAAAACTCAATGAATTTCCGGGTACCGGCGTCACTGTGCTGGAAATCTGAACATCGAGTGGTAACGCTTCACACGCCGCCAGGAAGCGTTAGACTTTCGGTTTCGGCATGTGATACAGATTTCAGTCAGCACAGAGTTCTTCTGACAAACGGTTTTCCTGACAGACGGATAAAGAATCGATGACCACTTATTTCCCGGAAGTACAGAAAGTTCAATACGAAGGCCCTCAGTCAAAAAATCCACTGGCCTTCCGATACTACAACCCCACGGAAGTCGTCGAAGGCCGTTCGATGCAGGACTGGCTTCGGTTCAGCGTTTGCTACTGGCACACATTTCGATGCAATGGAACGGATCCGTTCGGAGCCCCGACACTGACACGTCCCTGGGATGATGGCACCGATTCCGTTGAAAATGCGCTGAAGCGCGTTGATGTTGCGTTTGAATTCATGACGAAGCTTGGTGTTCCGTATTATTGCTTCCATGATCGCGACGTTGCCCCCGAAGGGAAAACTCTGCGAGAAAGCAACGCTAACCTCGACAAAATCGTTGCGAAGCTGAAGGAAGCCCAGGCCCGCACGGGAATCAAACTCCTGTGGGGTACCGCGAACCTGTTTTCAAATCCTCGCTTTATGCACGGCGCTGCCACCAGCCCAAATGCTGATGTCTATGCATTTGCTGCGGCTCAGGTCAAGAAGGCCATGGAAGTGACCATGGAACTGGGCGGGGAGAACTATGTGTTCTGGGGTGGTCGAGAAGGCTACATGTGCTCCTACAACACAGACATGAAACGCGAACTGGACCACCTCGCTCGCTTTATGCACATGGCCAATGACTATGCGAAGCAGATTGGCTTCAAAGGCCAGTTTTTGTTTGAGCCAAAGCCAAAAGAACCCACAAAGCATCAATATGACTTTGACGCAGCCGCCTGCCTGAACTTCATCCGTCAGTTCGGTCTGCTGGATGTTGTGAAGCTCAATATCGAAACCAACCACGCCACACTGGCTGGTCATACAATGATGCACGAACTTGAGTATGCATCAATTCAGGGTGTGCTTGGCAGCATCGACGCCAATACCGGCGATCTGTTACTTGGATGGGATACCGACCAGTTCCCAACAGACATCTACCTCACCACTCAGGTGATGCTGGTCATCATGAAGCAGGGCGGACTTGCTCCTGGCGGCACAAACTTTGACGCAAAAGTTCGTCGCGAAAGTATCGACCCCATCGACCTGTTTTATGCACACATCGGCGGCATGGATGCGTTTGCTCGAGGCCTGAAGATTGCCGCTGCAATTCGAGCCGACAATGCTCTGTCCGATTTCGTGAAGCAGCGATACAGCAGCTTCGACAGTGGAGTCGGCCGACGCATCGAAAATGGCACGACCAACTTTACTGAACTCGAAACCTACATGCTCGAGAAAGGTGATGCTGCTGCGAATATCAGCGGTCGCCAGGAAATGCTCGAGAATCTGATCAATCGTTACATCTAATTTAGATTCAGAGACCTGCTCAGGGTCACTGGCTCTCTTCAAAGTCGGGCAGGTATGATACTCCTGCCCGACTTTTTTTGTTGATGGCGATTGTCCAGGAAGCAAAGCGCATGTCCTACTCTCCTCCGCCAGTGAATTCCGGCGATGATTCAGTGACTCAACAGAATGACCTCAATCAGCTGAATCTGTTGTCAACCCTGCACTACGTCTGAGGAATATTGAGCCTCATCTGCGGTTGCTGTCCGATCTTCCATGTCGGGATCGGAATCGCCATAATTGTCCGCCCGCAATCACTTCAGGACAACGGCAATCAGGGACCGCCACCGGAAGTGGGTTACTTGTTTGTGATCGTCGGACTTTTCATTATTGCCGTCGCATGGGCAATCGGAATCTGCATCATTCTGTCCGGCAAATATCTAAGCGAGCAGCGTCGCCGAGTCTTCTCGATTGTGATCGCCGCCATCAGCTGCGCATCATTTCCCATCGGAACAGCCCTCGGCGTCTTCACACTCATCGTCCTGCTCCGTCCCTCCGTCATCAAACTCTACAAATCATAAATGTAGCTTGGGCATTCCTGCCCGAGCACATCCCTGCTGCGTTCCGGGGCTCGTTCTAGAGCTCGAACCAGCGCTCGAACCAGCGCTCGAACTGGGGCGTGGACGGGCAGGAATGCCCATCCTACATTTGGGGGGGAGGAACCCGAAACTTGAATCAAGTTCTACAGATTCCGCGATGTTTCGGAAACTCAATCCCGAGCCCTATGCACAGTCTAACTGGATTCCCGAGACTTCCCGGCCTCCACAGCCGGAACTGACGGGTGTCAGAATCGTCAGATCCTGATTCACCCTCAGGAGTGTTTTCGGAGGCTTAACCTTGAAAGCCGATACGATCGAAGGACCCCGATGCGCGGCACGTTCGTCCGTCGGCAGATTGGGGGGCTTGCAGGTTGTGGAAGGCTGGTCACATGAGCAGATCTCGAAAACACATCTACGGAAGTCTCTCTTTGGCGATTTGCCTGACCGGGAGTGGATGCGCCGGGCAACAGCTCCGGCAAATGTTTAGTTTGAACAGGACAGCCGAATACAAGACGCTTGAAGAGCTTGAATCGGGCGGTTCGGCGACTGATGAGACCGCCGTTGCGTCCGCCGACGATGAATCGACAGCCGAACCCGCAGAAAAGAAGACCCTAACCGGTCGACTGGTCTCCTGGTCGCCGTTTGGCAACAAAGACAAGCAGATATCAGCCGACGGAGGATCAGCGGACCAAAAGGTCGGTGGAGACCCATTTCTTGCGGAAGGGAGCACCGTCGATGAAGATCTGATCGCCTCAGGAACTCGCGGCGCTGATTCGCTTGAAGGTTCGACTCGGAATTCTGTTGACAAGGCCGTAGAAGAGACTTCTGCAGAAACAGAGAAGCTGTTTGCCAGCCTGAATCCACCTGCTAAGAAATCCGATCGTAGCCTTTCGAAAAAGACAGAAGCAACATCAGAACAGAAGACGGCTTTGAATACAGAACCGAAGGCAACAAAAAATCTTGATGCCTTCGCGGAACTCACGAAACAGAAGTCGACAGAACGTACAGCCGCGAAGCAGGCACTCGCGGATCTTGATGATCTGTTGGGTATTGAACCAGAGAACGAAAGTGTGGAATCAGGTGATCAGCTCCTTGCTGATGATGACCGTTCGGCGACTGCCGTACCTCTGTTTGATTCCAAAGCTAAGGTTGAGCGACCATTCGATTCACTTCGCAGGTCTGCACCAGCCCCCAAAGCGCCCTCTGCCTTTGATGCGCTGATCTCAGAGAGCTCTGCGGCCGGCGAACAGGTGAACCGAATTCGAAGAACCGTGGCCACGGCTGAGAAGCAGATGACGAAGGCTGAGAGTGACTTCTTTGGAGCGACTGAAACACTTCAGGCAGCCGCAAAAGGCGTAGCCGCCGCCAAGGACGCCGCAGACAGAGATCCGTTTGCCGCAGCTGCTGAAGCTGCAAAAGCCATCACAGATGATTCAGCGTTTCAGTGGAATAGCGCACCTTCGGTACGCACAGTATCGTCTTCTCGTCCACTGGATGGTTTCGAAGAACTGGATTCGGAAGATGCTGATCGGTCAGCGCGAGGTTCTGAAACATCTTCCGGGTCCGTATTCTCGCACGCGACTTTCCAGAATCAGCGACCAATTTCAAACTCATCACTTGCAGCACTCGACGTACCCGCGGCGCCGGTCTCTGCATCGGGCACCGAAATTTCAGGCGCCTTGTCAGCATCAGGCGATCCATTCTTTGGAGCGGGGCCGGCATCGCCCGCTGCAATGGATGTGCCCGTGGATACTGTCGCCGCCGGAAACAGCGTCCCTGCTGGATTCTGGAGATCGTTCAACCTGCGAAACGTTATTCTTGTTGTGGGCGGCATAATCGTTGTGATGCTGCTCTTCGTGCCGAACCGCAAAGAAAACGCATGATCAACAAATAGTTGGTCGCGAAAGTAGGATCTTCCCTCGTTTCGTCCGGACTTTTTCGCCTCCACCACCAATCGCGATCTACACTCCAGAGACAAGTGTTTAGGCCACGATTCGAGCAGGAAGGGTCACGAAGAGGTTCAAGATGGCACAGGATCCATGGAGTCGGCCGACAATGGACGATCTTCGCCGAGTGCTGGAAAGCATCGGGAAGACGAATTCTTCGAACAGCCGCGCAAACGAACGACTCGAACTGTCAGTTCCTGCTGAAATCAGGACTCAGCGAGGAAACACAATCGCTGCTATGACTCGCGAAATCAGCCGGACCGGAATCGGTCTCCTGCATCGAGGCGCCGTGCCTCCGGGTGAAGTCGTCGTCAAGATGGCCAGCGAAACTCGTGAATTTCAATATCGCGTCCGCATCGAATGGTGCACACCCTGCGATAACGGTATGTTCATGAGCGGCGGCTGCTTTCTCACCAGCAACGAAAATCAGTAATTGTTTCGATCCCTGGTTCTCAGCAGTGGCGGCGCACTAAGTAGGATGGGCATTCTTGCCCGTCCCGCCCTGGTTCGCGGCAGTGGCGGCTCGGGCAGGAATGCCCAAGCTACATTTTGTCCCGCCCTGGTTCGCGGCAGTGGCGGCTCGGGCAGGAATGCACAAGCTACATTTTGTCCCACCCTGGTTCGCGGCAGTGGCGGCTCGGGCAGGAATGCCCAAGCTACTACTTGATACGATTCAGATACAGCTTGACGTTATGAGTCGCACGGCCACCGGCCACAATGTCTGGACGTCCATCGCCGTTCACATCGCCCACAACCAGATCCTCGGTCGCGATTCCGCCCTCGTCAACGACGTGCCGACTCCATTTGGCGGAATCATCACCTGCACAGGAATACACAATCACGCCGAATTTTCCGGGCGTGTCGCTGTGGCCGAAGATCACTTCATCTGACCCATCACCGTTCAGATCAGCAGTCCATAACCCGTGACCTCGCTGAAATCCTTCGTCGATGACCATGCGATTCCATTTGGATGTCGCGTCTTCAGGCTCTGTATAAACCGTCAGACTATGACCATGCATGGGTTCAACAGCGGTCAGAAATCGCTTCTGCCCGCTGAGACTTCCAATCTTGATCTCGCCTGCTCCTCGCATTGCTGCGTCGGGAGCATCTGCTCCATCACCAAGGTGTCGAGTCGCAAACATGTCACCGATTCGCTGAATCAGCTTGAGTCCTTCCTGACTGGCTGTCAACGTGTCAATCGCCCCGTCGCCGTCAAAGTCGACATGCCAGTGATTGTGCATCCGGTTGAGCTCTTCGGAAAGGACGATTGATTGCCAGCGATCAGTTTTGGGATCCGCGGGAATCTCAAACGCCATTAATCGCACTCCGCTTCCCGTTGTGGCATTCAGCGGGGAGATCACCAATTGAGGTCGACCTTTGCCAAGTACGTCTGCCCAGCGTGCGCGATGAAGCCAGGACTCTTCTCCAATGCTGTAGACCGACCAGCGATCATCCAGTGTTGCTCCCCGAGTAATCCAGTGCAGAGTTCCTCGCTTTGTCCATCCGGCTCCCACTGCAAAATCAATCTTGCCGTCCTGATCGATGTCCATAGGAGCAATACACACGTTGTCAGCCGGTGTCTGATCCTGAATCATCACACGCATTGTCCATGTCGGATTCTCGTACCAAACCACTCGGCTCTCTGTAACAGCCACAATGTCCGGCCGATCGTCGTTGTTGATGTCGGACAGGGTTACGGCGTAACAGACTTTTCCCACGTCCGCATCGATTGTTTGTTCCTCAAACCGGATCACATCGTTCGCAATCAGCCCTCCGGATAGCATCAGCCCTCCGAAAATCCAGGTACACAATCCTGAAAACCATGCCAGGCTTGCAGAACTTTTAGGACGTGCAGGCAGCATCATACGAGTCTCCGGTCCGAAGTAGATCACAGGCGTCGTTCGGTCGCACATGCCTCAAAGCAGCGAACCAGTCAACAGACTAACCGAAATGCGATTGACAGCAAATTGGCAACCCGCAAGAATACTACTATGAACGTAGTAGACACAGATTGCTGGCAGGAACGGAAGTCCGCTGCAAAGGGATGTCGAATGGCACCCCTGCTGTCGGTTGTCATTCCTGCGCATAATGAAGCTGACCATCTGCGGGCACTGGTTCCGGAGACTGCGGCCGTATTGGCGTCATCTTTAGATTTTGAAATTGTCGTTGTGGATGATGCGAGTACTGACAGAACTCCCGAAGTACTTCGGGATCTTCAGCAGAGCATCCCATTTCTCAGCATCGTCCGTCATCGAAAACAGTGTGGTCAAAGTACTGCTTTGATGACAGGCATTGATGCAGCCCGGGGACGAATCATCGCCACAATGGACGGTGATGCTCAAAATGATCCCGCCGATCTTATTCACATGCTTGATCGCTATATGTCGTGTCTGAGTAACGAAGGCGCGTCGGCAGTGATTTGCGGGCACCGTGTTCATCGAAGAGATTCCAAATGGAGAAAAGTATCCTCAAGAATCGCAAACAAGATTCGGTCAGTGATCCTGAGAGATGCGACTCCGGATTCAGGATGTGGAATCAAGCTGTTTTCACGTGAAGAATTCCTGCGCCTGCCGAGATTTGATCATATGCATCGATTTTTGCCTGCTCTGTTTCGCCGGGACGGCTGTCGAATTGTTTCGGTACCAGTCAGGCATCGTCCACGACTGAGCGGGCGTTCTCACTATGGGACGATTGGAAGAACGCTGGCTGGCATTGTCGACATGTTGGGTGTGTATTGGCTGAACTCACGGTACAGAAGCACGGAAGCAGAAAGAGAGCCGACACGATGAACACGAATGCAGTCTGGATCTCCGTCGGAGTTATCGGGCAGTTGATGTTCACAGGCCGCTTTCTGTTGCAGTGGATACAAAGTGAACGGTCGAAAAAGAGTGTCGTGCCCGTCGCGTTCTGGTATCTGAGCATCGGAGGAGCCGCCATCCTGCTCACGTATGCAGTGCATCAACGCGATCCGGTCTTCATTTTGGGACAGTCGACCGGTCTGATGATCTACGTGAGAAATCTTCAGTTGCTGGCAAAAACACCAGCACAGCCGGTCAGGCCTTCCTGAATATGCTCGATCGTGCTACTCCGGACCGTAATACTCCGGACTGTGCTATACTGGACCGTGACACACCGGAACAGCCCACACCGTGTGTGAACGTCGATCTCTATGAGCATGGCGGTTTCCTGACTTTCGACGATTGTCTCCCGACACTGCTGGTGTTGCTGCTGACGGTCGCCACAATCCTCTGCAGACCACTACTGCCTGTTGATGAAACTCGATACGTTGCAGTTGCATGGGAAATGAGGGACTCAGGCGATTTTTTCGTATCTCATCTGAACGGCGACACGTATGCACATAAGCCGCCCCTTCTGTTTTGGATGATCAATGCCATCTGGCTTTGCTTCGGCGAGAGCGAGTTTGCGGCGAGAAGCATCGTGGTGCCGCTGGGGATAATCTCGGCGTGGCTAACGCGTCGACTTGCATCGCACTTGTATTCCTTCGATCGTGTAGCAGTCACTTCGGCTCCTTTGATCCAGACGTCATGTCTTATCTGGCTGTTCTTTTCGCCTCTGCTGATGTTTGACGTACTGCTGCTTGTCTGCACACAGGCAGGGATGTGCGGTATTCTTCAATTGAGTCGAGGAAGCAGTCTCCGGGGCTGGTGTTTTCTGACGGCGGGGCTGGGGTTAGGTGCATTGGCCAAGGGTCCGGTGATCCTCGTGCATCTGCTTCCGGTTGCCATCTTTGGCCCATGGTGGTCTGACTCGATCCGTCGGACGCCGGTTCGATATTTTTTGACGATCACATTGGCACTGGTCGCCGGCGCGACGCTGGCACTTGCGTGGGCAATTACTTCCGCTTCGAAAGGTGGCGAAGCATACGCCGAAGAACTGTTATGGGGGCAGACTGCTGGTCGAGTTGTCACTTCCTTCGCTCATCGCGAATCATGGTGGTGGTATCTGCCAATTTTGCCGCTTTGTTTTCTTCCGTGGATTCTTATATGGGTTTCATGGTCGCGTCCGACGTCTTTGCCAGCTACTCTGCCAGTGTCGGTTCATCCGGGGCGGTTTGCCTTTTGTTGGTTCGTCGGAACCGTGGCACTGTTGAGCTGCATCAGTGGAAAGCAGACACACTATCTGATTCCTGAACTCCCAGCGTTTGCTCTGTATGCCGCAGGAGTACTCTCCGGGACGACTGTCAGTCACCGGCACAAACTGAAATGGCTGATCGGGAGCGGGACACTGTTTGCCGGGACGTTACCAGTCGTGGTCAATCATTTTCCCTTGTTTGCGACAAGTGGTCTCAAAGACGTCTGCCCGACTCCGACCTGCCTGCCACTCTGGGTCTGTGGTGTGGGTGTAATCCTCTGTCGATCTCAGGAAACTCGAAGTCTGGTAGCAACAATCTCGATCGCCGCCGTGATGTTTGTTGTCACTCTGAACGTTGGACTGTCGGTGTCGTTTTGGCCCGAGTTTGACATGAGGCCGCTGGCAAATCACGTCCAGGCTCTCGAACAGAATCAGGTACCTGTTGCCTGGTTTGGCAACTACCATGGACAGCTACATTTCTCCGGTCGACTCCACAAGCCGATTGAAGAACTGCTGACCGAGCACGAAGCAACCGTCTGGATTGACACACACCCCACAGGACGCATCATCGTGCCCCATCAACCTCCCGAGCTCCAGTCCCTCAACCTCAAAGCTGAATTCGCCATCGAAGTCCGCAGAGGTCTCACAAAACACACACTTGTCGTCCTTAAAATGTAGGATGGGCATTCCTGCCCGTCACCAAATGTAGGATGGGCATTCCTGCCCGTCACCAAATGTAGGATGGGCATTCCTGCCCGTCCCGTCCCCTTACTGCGATTCAAAACACCGCAGATCAAAATCAACAACGGAGCCAGTGCGGCGCAGGGTTGTGCTCGGGCAGGAATGCCCAAGCTACTCACTTTTTCAGCAGCCCCGAACAAGAGCAACCGCCATTCGGAGAGCGCCAAGGACAGGTGTCTCAACAAGCCAGTGCTCACGGATTCGAATCCCGTGGTCCTCAATCTTCTCACAGACAAGCCTGCAGAAATCTGTCTGGTGCCGAAAGACGCCGCCTGCGAGTGCGAGTCGAGTACTGTTCGCCAGATCAAGCTTTTTCGACACGGACGAGACAAGAAAGGCAAGCTCCATCGCAGCGTCATCAATGATATTGGCCGCAACAGGATCGCCGAGAGTTGCTTCACGAAACGCCAGCTCGGCAAGTCCGGAAATGACTTCCCGAGGATTTGCCGCACCGTATACCGCGGCAACGATGGATGAGGGTGAATTCAGGTCCAGGTGTTTCATCGTTTCCTGGAGCAGGCGCGTTTCCGGTCCTCGCCCATCAACCATTCGCATCACTTTGTTGATCGCTTCCCTGCCAATTGCATACGAACTGCCTTCGTCGCTGAAGAGATACCCCCAGCCCCCGCTTCTGGCAAATTGACCGTTTGCGCGTCGACCGTAGGCCATCGAACCAGTTCCGCAGATCAATGCGACGCCGTCAAATGGATCCTCACTGCTGGAAGGTCCGCAACAAAGCAGAGGTACAGCATCGTTGACCACCTGTGTTCGCTCAGCAACTCGAGTGTGTGTCGCAAAGGCCTCAATGACAGAGCGATCGGACTCTCGGTCTGCACCCGCAAGTCCGAAACAGGCTGCAGCAACCGAACTTCGCTCGAGTGATGCAGCCTTAAAGGCCTGTTCAATTGCGGAATTCAGATTTCTGAGCGCGGTATCTCTACCCACTGAACGCTGATTCGACGGACCTGCGCTTCCTCTCCCAATCACCTGGATCGTATCCGCCGGGGCTCCATCGATCAGGCTGCCCAGCCAGGCATCTGTCTTCGTGCCACCACCATCGATACCAAGAAAGTAGAGGATTTCAGACATGCTTACCAGACACCCCTGAATTCAGGATGGATTCTCAGTCGGCTGAATGGCACCTCTCAATTGGCCACCGGCAGCCTTCAGAAGTGCACGCGCATTGTCCGGGGTTGTGTGTCGAACCGTCATCACGATAGCGGTTTTGACCTCACCACCGCACAACTCCAGCACCTTTTCTGCATCAGTCTGAGCAAGTCCAGTGATCTCGGCAACGATTTTCTGCGAGCGATTTCGGAGTTTTTCATTCGTTGCACGCAGGTCAACCATCAGGTTTCCGTAAGTTTTCCCCAGCTGAACCATCGCACCCGTGGTCAGCATGTTCAGCACCATTTTGGTGGCGGTGCCGGATTTAAGTCGAGTGGACCCGGTGATAATCTCCGGCCCGACAACGGTTGTGATCATCAGGTCTGCTTCGCTCTGCATCGCGGAATGCTCGTTACAGGCAAACCCAATAGCAAAGGCTCCGAGACTGCGGGCATATCTGAGTGCATGAATCACATACGGCGTGCGTCCGGATGCAGCGATGCCGACCAGCACATCTTTCGCGCAGAGATTCACCTGCTTCAGGTCTACCTCTGCCTGAGCCGCATTGTCTTCAGCACCTTCGATTGCTCGAGTCAATGCAGCCGGGCCGCCAGCGATTATGCCCACTACGAGTTCCGGTGGAGTACTGAACGTCGGCGGACATTCTGAAGCATCGAGCACTCCCAGTCGGCCCGAGGTTCCTGCGCCGATATAGAACAGTCGTCCATGGTTTCTCAAACGATCAGAGATGACCTCAATGGCCTGAGCAATTCCGGGAAGCTCCCGGCGGACAGCCGCTGCAACAGTTGCGTCTTCCTGATTCATAAGATCCGCGAACTGAAGCGGAGACAGAGTGTCTATCTGTGCTGACGCTGCGTTTCGGGATTCAGTTGTGGAAGTCGGAGGAGTTGACATAGATCAGAGGCTTGCACTGGGGCAAACGTGAAAAGCTCGGCATTAGAAAATGCCGAGCTGTAGTGACCTCGTGCTGCTGGTTCACGAGGAAATTCTGAGTTGAGTTGAGCTGTAGAGATGGACTCAGGTTGAGCTGCAGAAATTACTGTGCAGCTTCAGCCTTAAGACGCTCTACCTCATACTTGCGCATCGCTTCCACCTGGTTGGAGAGTTTAAACTCCGGTCCAGACGGGAAGTATTGTACGTCATCTTCCAAATAGTTTGGAGATGGTAGGGTCTGGCCCCCAATTGTCGTCTGGCAGCCAGTGAAGAGCGCACTGGAGGCAAGAGTCGCCATAAGAGACAACAGAATTCCTGATCGCCCGGCGTTTGTCTTCACGGATCTTCACCTTCGTTCAGCTGTTTCAGTCCGGAAAGGTCACATCTGTATTCACAGTCGCGCCACCGTGCGGCGCATCGACCTCAACCATGGTTTTCATCGACGGCTCAGCTCATTAGATTTCGCAGAATCGGTTCTTTCGCTACAGCTTTCACAATCGTTACCATTTCCACCATGTTCAACCGGCAGTTTCTGCGGCCACCCATAAGACAAAACGCAAAACCGGCGTGTTGCGGACGGCACATGGAATGTGCCTGCTAAAGTAGCAGGCATTCTCCGAATGCCGTCCGCCGTCACTCTGCTGCCACCCATAAGACAAAATGCAAAACCAGCGTGTCGCGGACGGCACATGGAATGTGCCTGCTACAGTAGCAGGCATTCTCCGAATGCCGTCCGCCCGAGCTCTTTCTTTAACGTCCACAGTCCTCCGTCCACTACCCCATCCCCCAGAAGCCAAAGTCCCGAACAATGCAAATCGCCGGAATTCAAACAGATGTTCAGATCGGAGACGTTCAGGGAAACCTCGGCCGCCTCGAAACCGCCGTCCGGGCCGAAGTAGCTGCCGGTACAGCACTCACCGTTTTTCCGGAATGCTTCACCACGGGATACTGTTTTGATTCTCTTGAAGAAGCGATGCCATTCGCCGAAACCATTCCCGGCCCGACAGTACAGCGTGTCGAAGCTCTGTGCAGAGAACTTCGAACAAGCGTTGTCTTTGGGATGCTGGAAAAGGATGCCGGGCGACTCTTCAATACCGCGGTACTTGTTGGCCCTGGTGGTCTGATTGGCTCCTACAGAAAGATTCATCTTCCGTATCTGGGTGTAGACCGCTTCACAACCTCCGGCGATCGCCCGTTTGAGGTTTTTGAATGCGAAGGTCTGCGGATTGGAATGTTGATCTGTTATGACGGCGGGTTCCCGGAAGCCTCCCGAGTCCTCGCGCTCAAGGGTGCAGACATCATTCTCCTTCCAACGAACTGGCCCCCTGGCGGAGACTATATGGCCCAGTTTTCGATCAACAGCCGAGCCATGGAGAACGGTGTTTACTTTGCCGCAGTAAATCGCGTGGGTACAGAACGAGGATTCCGGTTCATTGGCAAGAGCCGAATCTGCAGTCCTATCGGCGCCACTCTGGTCTCCATTGACGACGACACCACCGGCACCGTCCGCGCCGACATCGACGTTCAACTCGCCAGAACAAAACGGATCGTCCGCGTCCCCGGAAAACACATCATCGATCGCATGGCCGACCGTCACCCCGAATGGTACGGCCCCATCGTCGAACCCCACTCCCTCCCCCGCCCAATGTAGGATGGGCATTCCTGCCCGTCCCCAAATGTAGGATGGGCATTCCTGCCCGTCCCGCCCCCTCACTGCGATTCAAAACGCTGCAGATCAAAATCAACAGCGGAGCCAGCGCGGTGCGGGGGGGGTGCTCGGGCAGGAATGCCCAAGCTACATTTGTCCCGCCCCCTTACTGCGATTCGAAGCATTGCAGAGCGGAATCAGCAGCGGAACCAGCGCGGAGCGGGGATGGCTCGGGCAGGAATGCCCAAGCTACATTTGTCCCGCCCCCTGGCTGCGATTCAAAACGCTGCAGATCAAAATCAGCAACCGAGCCAGCGCGGAGCGGGGGTGTGCTCGGGCAGGAATGCCCAAGCTACATTTGTCCCGCCCCCTTACTGCGATTCGAAGCATTGCAGAGCGAAATCAGTAGCGGAACCAGCGTGGAGCCAGGGCGTGCTCGGGCAGGAATGCCCAAGCTACATTTTGGGAGAGCCAGCCACCGACAAGAACCCCCCGACTGCGACTGGTGAGGAACCAGCGTGGAGCCGGGGTGTGCTCGGGCAGGAATGCCCAAGCTACATTATTTTTTCCATAACTCGATGGCTCCGCGGACCAGTTGTCCCATCTTGGGAGGACTCGCCTCGAAGTGGACCGGGAAACCGTTATCGCTGAGCGCTTCTGAACATGTAGGACCGATGGAAGCAACCAGCTGAGAATTCGCCGCGGCTCGAAAGGATTCCGCAAGACCCAGCCGTTCAGCAACCTGCATGACGCTCGCCAGCTGATTGGCACTGGTAAACATCAGGATCGACGTTTCACCCGCAACGACCTTTCGAAGAGCATTCTCCAGCGGAGACAGATCTTCCGGCAGTGCCCAGCGATAGACTGCAACCGGTGTCACGGTCGCGCCTCGGGCGGACAACTCCTGATACAGCCGCGGGTTTGGAATTCCATACTCCTGAACGGCAATCGCCGTCCCCGCAAGCCTGAACTTCTTTGCCTGACCCTGTTCGGCATCCCGCTGCTCAACTTCACCCTGCCCAATTGTATTGCGTGCAGCCTCAAGATTGGCAGCTTCATCCAGTACGGCAACAAGTTCTCGCCAGGTATTCGGTTCCGGGGCTCGCAGATCATACCTCATACCAAACTTCTGCAGGACGGCGGCAGGTTTCGGACCGCGGATCACCAGAGTGTGCCGTATCATGGCTTCCCGCAGCGGTTGTTCCAGGCCTGCTGACGCCGCGAGTTCAAACAGTGCTTCAGTGCCGACACCTGTCAGCAGGATCAGCATTTGATATTCATCTGCAATGAACTTTCGAATCCACGCCAGAGCTTCCGGATTCTCTCCGATGGGGACCTCGCGCATTGACGGAGCTGACAATGGGATGCCACCGTGTCTTTGAATCAGAGAACTCATCTCTTCAGCACGGCGACTTTCAAATGAACAAACGACAGGAGCGTTCATAATGTCTCAGTTCACTAAGTGACAAGTCCGGAGACGCGGCGAATGTTGCGGCAGAAATAGTCAACGACAGCGGCATCGTCGATCTCCGTCACGATATCAACGTTGGGATGAGCAATTCGGAACGGACGCTGATCCATAACCATCATGCCGTTGCAGAGGTCACCTCGAGTCTCCACGTCAATTGAACGGGACTTCACGGTGAATCGTTCTGACCGTGCCGCAACCGCCAGAGCACAAACAGCGGGAATCGCTATGCTCTCTCTTGGCAGAAACTGATGAGTCGCACGAACGGCAAACTGCATCAGCGATGTGACTAGTTCGCCGATCGGAGTTGAAGGGATCAGTCCACTTAGATGTTCGATGTCTTCGAAATTGAGTCCCGCGTTCTGAGTGACATCGAGCGGCAGAATCGTTTTGGCAATCGGTGATCTGATAACGGAACGAGCCGCAGAGGGGTCACTCCAGATATTGAATTCGGCAACCGGCGTCACATCCCCTCCCGCAGCGAAAGCTCCACCGAGTATCACCAGACCGTTCAGCAGCAGCGGAAGTTCAGGTTCGAGGTCAATAGCCAGTGAAACATTGGTGAGTGGCCCGAGCGTGAGGATGCGTACTTCACCGGGGAACTCGCGAACAACATCAACGATCAGCTTTGCCGATTCCCGCCGATTGTGCAGATCCGGAACGTTGGGTTGAAGTTCCCCCAGTCCGAAGCGGCCGTTGAGCTGCGAGGGCGAAGGCATCCCGGCCGGCAATTCCGGAAGTGATTCACCTGGGAGATCCGACTGGCCAATTCTGGGGTGTTTTAATGGGTCAGCCAGCCCGGTGAGAAAGTGTAGATTTCGAGTCGCCTGGACACCGGAGACTGCTCCGGATGTTGCCGTCAGGGCCAGCAGATCGACCGTTGGGTCGACCATAGCGACCAGGATCGCAAGAGCATCCACAATGCCGGGATCCGCGTCGATGATGAGTTTCTGAGTCAATGGAGTTCCCTCTGCTGAAGTGCACAGAATTTTCCATCTGTATCTTATTCCCTTCGACAGAAGAGATGAACCCCCTCGCAGAGATTCTGAACACTTTGTTATGATGGAACTGCGGGCAGCGTGAAACAACCCAGGGGCGGCAGATGCATCCAGAGAGAATTGGTCCATATCGTATCGATCGCAAGATCGGCGCCGGCGGTATGGGAAACGTGTATCACGGCGTGCACGAAGTGTCAGGACAGGTGGCTGCGATTAAGGTTCTTCCCGCATCCATGGCACGGGAAGACGGTTTCGTTCAGCGGTTTGAACGCGAAATCGCGGCCCTTCGACAACTCAATAATCGTCATATCGTAGAACTCTACGGAAACGGCGAAACTGAGGATCAGTCGTACTATTACGCGATGGAGTTTGTCGATGGTGTGACTCTGACAACCGAGATTACGGATCGAAAACGGCTGCCATGGCAGGAAGTCATTGATCTGTCTCTTCAGATCGCCTACGCTCTGAAGGCTGCTCATGATGCGGGTATTGTCCACCGAGATCTGAAGCCTTCCAATCTGATGGTTACTCGTGATCGTGTCATCAAACTCACAGACTTTGGCGTCGCTCACGTGTTCGCAACAACCCGGCTGACCAGAACTGGTGGCGTCGTGGGGACAGCAGAATACATGTCGCCGGAACAGGCACGTGGGCAGCGAGCGACCAAGCGCAGCGATATTTATTCTCTGGGTGCTGTGATGTACGCGATGCTCACTGGTCGCCCGCCATTCACAGGGGCGACAGCCAACGACATCCTCCAAAAGCATCAGTTCGCACAGTGCGATAAGCCAAGCAGGTATGTCCCCGAGATACCAAGGCTTCTCGAAGAGTTCGTGTGCCAGCTGCTGGAAAAAGATCCCGCTCGACGACCGGCCGATGCCGTTGTTTTGATCCGCAAACTGGAACAGATCCGATCGCGCATTGATTTCTCCGAACGCCAGCTTGAAACCGAAACGATCGAACGCCCTGCTCCGGGAGTCACTGTTCGCGGGCCGAGTGCCATCGATCCGGATGTGCATCATCCGGGGCCGGCCACGTTAGTGCGCGATCTCCTCCGCGAAGAAGCTCGCTCTTCCCTGAACAAGTCGCCTGTTGCTCGATTCTTTGATAACACGTTTGTATTGATTGCTCTGTTCGGGCTGGTCGTTGCTGTTGGGGTGTATCTGAGTCGGCGTAATCATGTCGATCCCAATGAACAGTTTGCTCGAGCACAATCCATCCTCAAGGCAAGTCCAGGACCCGCGTGGTTACGAGCACGTGATGAACTGCTTCAGCCATTGCTCTCGGTCGATGAAATGGATAAGCACTTCGAAGAAATTCGAGAGATGATCGGCCAGATCAATCAGTATGAGTTTACTCGGTCCCTGCGAATCACGTCCGCTTCCGATGGCTCTGAACAATCCGAAATCCAGCGGCAGATCCGACGAGCGTTTGAAATGCAGTCGAATGGCGACCCGGTTGAAGCCGTACGCCAGATCGATTCTGTTCTCTCAATGATTAAAGAAGATCGCTCGTATTACTTCCTCAGCAAGTTTCTTCAGGAAACGAAGACTCAATGGAGTACCGACCAGAACATCGCCGGCCGCCGAGCAGTTGCCCAACGATCTCTCTCGGAAGCACGGAAAGCTCAGGAAGACGGAAACTCCGAACGCGCGCGTGAACTGGTCAACGCTATTCTGCAAATCTACGGCAGCGACAAATCCATGTCTCAGGAAATACAATACTGTCAGGAAATCCTCGATAAACTACCGTAGCAGGCAGACTCCGTCTGCCGTCCGCGCCGCGCTGGTGCGATTAGGCGGACGGCATTCGGAGAATGCCTGCTACAGTAGCAGGCACATTCCATGTGCCGTCCGCGTCGCGCTGGTACGATTAGGCGGACGGCATTCGGAGAATGCCTGCTACGGTAGCAGGCACATTCCATGTGCCGTCCGCGTCGCGCTGCTAAGATGATGGCATGACGTGAAGATAACAGAACTCAGGCGAACGGCAGACGGAGTCTGCCTGCTACTTTTTACAGAAGCAAAATCATGAAATCACGGGTTGCAATTCAACGCCGATCGGTGATTGAGATCGGCTGTCTGTCGATGTTGGGACTGAATACGTCTCACTTGCTGGCTCAGGGTTCTGACCGAAACAGATCCGATGAACAGATTGAACCTAAAGCAACCGCCACACGTTGTATCCTGATATGGCTGGATGGAGGTCCGAGTCATCTCGAGACATTTGACCCGAAACCGGACGCATCGGCAGACGTTCGAGGCCCCCTGTCAGCGATTCCTTCCAACGTGCCCGGGATTCATCTGAGCGAATGTTTTCAACAACTCGCATCGCGAATGGATCGCTTCAGCATCATTCGATCGATGACATCGCCGCTGGGCGAACACAACCTTGGCACACACTATCTGCTGACCGGATATCATCCCTCACCCGTTCTGGATTACCCCTCCTTCTGCTCAATTCTGTCCTGGTATCGATCCCGGTCGACCGATGCATCGGTACGACCCACCGAATTCCCGGTTCAGGTCGCTATACCGGATTTGCAGGTTGGAGGAACAAAGTTTCGCAGCGAAGGATTTCTTCCGGCAGAGGTTCGTCCGTTTAGTGTCTTTGGTGATCCGGCTGCTCCCGACTTTTCGGTCCGGAATCTGACGACTTCTGGGTTGGGCATTGATCGGATCGAACGTCGTCGTCAGTTCGTGGAGCAAATCGCGTCGCTCGCGGAAAGTCCCGCGGCAGACTCACTGCAATCCGCTCGCCCGGAACTGAGTCTGGCGTTTCAGATGGCATCTTCTGAAGCCGTCCGGAAAGCGTTCGACCTCAGCTCAGAACCGGAAAAGACTCGCAACCGTTACGGTTCGCGGACCATTGGCCAATCATGCCTTCTTGCACGACGCCTGATTGAAAATGGCGTTCCGTTTGTTACGGTCAACTATCGTGGCTGGGATACTCACGCGAACCTCTATACTCAGCTCAAAGAAGGCTTCACAGGTGCCCGTGATCCTGTTGGTCTCATCCCCAATCTTGATATGGCACTCGCTGCTCTCACAGACGATCTAACTGCATCCGGACTGCTGGATGAGACCTTAGTCCTTGTGATGGGTGAATTCGGCCGAACGCCGAAAATCAATGCCGCAGCCGGACGAGACCACTGGCCGCGAGTATTTAGTGTTGCTTTGGCCGGAGGTGGTGTTCAGGGTGGCCGTGTCATTGGTGCATCCGATCGTACCGGTGAACTTCCCGCCGATCGCCCTGTTCGACCGGAAGATCTCACCGCATCGATCTTCAGTCTGATGGGAATCAATCCCGCAAATGAACTCAGCACATCCGATGGACGCCCGATTCGACTGGCCGCTGCAACCGCTGAACCCATTCAGGAATTGTGGCAGTGATCGGGCTCTGATCATGAGAGACAAATGGTAATCCCTGTGACATCTCAACGCTGTGCAAAGCACCTACGCCCCGCAGGGCAGTTCCTCAGAACAAGCTGCTGTATCGCATTGTGCGGGCGCCGTCTGCTGCTTGATCTGCTGCACGGTATGCTGATTTGTCTGCTGCATGTTCTGATGATTTGGCTGGTGCCAGTCCTGGTGTCTGGGCTGTTGCCTGGGATGCATGCCTGCAGCTCGGTTAATGCAGCAGAACCTCCCGTCACAGCCATTGCAGTCAGCCCCGATGAAGAGCTCGTTCTGGTGGGTTGTCAGAGCGGTTTGTATTCAGCCCGGGTCGATCAGCTGATGAACTCGATCGGACAGGACGGTCGTGTTTCATGGCGAGAACACTCGCAAGTGATCAACGTCGAGCTGGAAGCCATTCACGAAATCATGTTCTCCCCCGACGGTCGCACGATCGCCGTCGCCGGAGGTACGCCCGGCCAGTTCGGAATTGTCTGTGTCTTGGAACGTGGTTCGGGCAAAGTGCACCAGCGACTCAGCGATCACGATGACGTTGTGACATCGGTGGCATGGTCCGAAGACGGAAGGCAATTCTACTCCGCCGGATTTGATGGACGCGTGAACTGCTACGAAGCCGATGAAACCTGGAGACTGCTCCACAGCCGCGAAGTCAGCACAAAGCCCCTGACAAGCCTGCAATTGCTCCATGATGCTCCCAGTACTGACAAGTCCCCAAACCCTGAGAAGCCGAGTGAGGGGCTGCTGATTGCGGCTGGACTGGACCAAAACATTCGCATCTTCGATGTGAATTCGCCGAGTGACTCGCCCGCACTGCGCGTCCTCAACAACCATACCAGGCCAGTGCTTCAAGTGTTCACTGCAAACTCAAGCCAAACTAACGAACCCACCAGGCAACTCGTTGTGGGTTCGTTGTCAGAAGATCGTACCATTCGGTTTTGGCATCCTCGCAATGGACGGATGCTGAGATTTGTACGCTTAAGTGAGACGCCCATCTCAGCGGTCTTCGCAGACACGACTGATCACGCGATCGTATGTGATTCTTTGGGAACTGTACGAATTATTGACTCGCGGACGGCTCAGGTTCAGAGCGAGTCTCCAACGGTCTGCGGACGAGCATTTTCCTGTGCGTGGATTTCTGCCCGGAAGCAATTGCTGATGGGTGGACGTGACGGTGTTATCGTGGCCGTGTCAACAGAAATCGGCCACTGACGGTCGAATCGACTGAATCGGATTTGCTGATTGTGACGAATACAGGGCTGGCGGGATTCGCGCTGCGCCATGCAGAACATCATGGAGCATCGGCAGATCTTGCCGCCCGTCAATGACCTTCGGCAGTTTCTGCCGAAAGCCCGAATTCCGCGACAGCGAACGTCGAGCAGTCCCTGACGCTGATCTATCCGCCGAAAGAATGAAACGAGTAAAAACCGGCCTCACAATTTCTCTCTGCGAATGGTCGCAGCGAATTGTTGATTCCCGGTTTAACGATTTGAGGTTCCCGCTGTGACACATCCAAAGCCCACCCCGAAGCAGGCTCAGGAAACGATCTCCAGTTCGTCGGCGATCATCAAAGGTTCGTTGATGACGGTCGCATTCTATGGAATAGCGCCGTACATCCCGGGATCGTCTGAGTTCATTCAGCGATACTTTTGCGGGCACCCGATCGAGTACGCCAGTACCTGGCTGTTCTGCATCGGAGTTGGCATTCTGTGGGAAAAAGTTCGACAGCTGGGACGCGAGCGTGCAGCAGTCAACAGCATCGGTACGCTCAGGCAGCAATTGAAAGTGGATACTCCCGAGAATCGAGTCGCTGCAGTTGAAGAACTGCGGCAGTGGGAACTCGCTCAGGCAAAGCTGCCAAAGTCCACCGGTCTTCGACGCCGAGTTCATGATGCGATGCATTATGTTCATGGACGTGATGACGGAAGTCTGGAAGATCATTTACGTTACCTGGCCGATCTGGCAACCGAACGGCTTCATCAAAGTTTCGCTCTGATGCGAACCGTCACATGGGCGATACCGATCCTGGGGTTCCTCGGAACCGTTATCGGGATTACGGTTGCCATTGCCAACGTGACACCCGAACAACTGGACTCATCGCTCCCTGAAGTGACTGCTGGTCTGGCCATTGCCTTCGATACAACCGCTCAGGCACTCGGAATGTCGATTGTTCTGGTCTTCGGTGCGTTTCTGGTTGAACGTGGTGAACAGTCGATTCTGAATGAAATCGAACAGTTCGGGATCGATTCACTCCAGCTCTGGCTTCGAACCGCTGGCCCGAAAGAACCGGAAAAGAAGTCGGAACTTGTTGGGATCTCCGAATGGACCGAAGTACTTCTCAGAAAACAAACTCAAAGCTGGAATCAGCATCTCAACGATCTGCAGTCCCAGTGGTCGAGTGCTCTCTCAACGCAAACGGAGCAGTTGAATCATCTGCTGGATCAGGAACTTCAGAACACACTCAAGGTCCATCGGGACTCTTCGGCCGATGCTCGCGATACTTACACCAGCGTGCTGCAGCAGTCGTCTCAGATGTTTACGCAACAGCTACAGCAGTCTCTGACCGTGTTTGCAGATCGAGTCCAGTCATGGCAAAACGCGATGCTGGTGAGCTCACAGGCTTCAGCCCAGCAAAGCGAAGAACTGCATAAGCTCGGCCGCACTCTGCTGCAGCTCACTGAAGCTGAAGAAAGACTGGCTGATCTTCAGAAACAACTTGCCGACAACCTGCAGATGCTGCAGCTGGTCTCGACACTGGAAGAGACAGTCAGCAGCCTGAACGCTGCAGTGCATGTCTTGACCGCCAAGTCTCATCTTCGATCAGCCGCCTGACGGGACCAAATCGGGTTATGGCTCGCAAGCGAAATTCAACCACGATCTCTCTGTTCCCATTTCTTGCCGTTTTAATGTGCACGATGGGGGCGCTGATCCTTTTGCTGCTCGTAACGACTCGCAAGATTCGTAACGATCAGCAAAAGCAGGTTCCGATTTTCGTTGAATCGCCCGCAGTTATCGTTCCATCTCAGCCACCGGAACCTGTCGTCATCAATCGTGACGAAGAAATTGCCAAGCTGAACGAAGTCATTGCTCGTCTCCAGGGTGAGATCGATGCAGACTCCGCGAAGCTGGCAGTTCTGCGAAGTGACGTGGAAGCAAAACAGGGTACTCTGACCGCGACCACGATCGAGCTTTCGAACCTGGAATCTGAAATCAAGGTGCTTGAAGATCGAAAGGCGTCGTTGACTGTTGCTCCAGTTCTGAAAGAAGCCACCGACCTGACTCAGCAGCATGAGACTCTGCTGGTGAAACTCAGCGAAGCCACTGAGCGCCTCATTCGTAAACAACAGGAACTTGCGACCACAACCGATCAGATTGCCGCACGAGCAATTGAGCTGAAACAGCGTCAATCTGCTTTGATTGCACTTCGTCGGCAGGTCGCCGCTGCTGAGAACGCTCCGGCAACTGGCACGAAGACTCTTGTGGAATTCTCCAATCCAACCGGTACTACCCGAACTCCCATCGTGATTGATGTTTCAGATGCCGGATATGAATTCCTTCCGACCGGCGTGCGAATTACGTCTCGAGATATGCAGGGCTTCCCGGTCAATGATAATCCGTTGTTGTCCGGCGTTCTGACACTGCATCGACAGCGCAGCGGTGGTTCTGTTGTTTCGGAACCCTATGTGCTCCTGCTGGTACGTCCCGATGGATGTCTGCCGTTTTATGGGGCTC
This sequence comes from Planctomyces sp., assembly GCA_016795105.1. Lineage (GTDB taxonomy): Bacteria > Planctomycetota > Planctomycetia > Planctomycetales > Planctomycetaceae > F1-80-MAGs062. The sequence goes on along the minus strand of JAEUIH010000062.1, from coordinate 4,129 downwards.
AAAAGATTCTGAGCGAAGCAAAGATCCACTTTGGCTATGAACTTCTGACACCCGATCGACAGATTGATGTCGGTCAGCCGGATCAGGAAGAAATCCGAGTCGTCCGCCAGTCACTTCTTGAATCACTCAACCGTCGCCAGTCGCTGTACGCGGTGCTGCATCGCAAAGCAATTGAAGAGATGGACGCCAAGCTGGCGGAACAAAATGGTGAAGACGGCTCGTCGAAGCGTTTGACCGTTCGAGCCGATGGACGGTTGGAGTCTTCCGAAGAACTGGACGGACGACGTCCAATGGAAGGTCGGTTCTTTGCTGGCGGTGTTGTGCCACCCAGAAACAAACCATCCAGTCGTGACTATCAGGAAATGGCAAAGGCAATTGCTCAGCGAAGAGCTCAGGAAATCGCGGCTCTGGAAAAGCAGGTCACGGATCCGTCACAAGCAGGTCTTCCGCAATCTGGTTTTGAACAGTTTGAAAATCCGGAACAGCAGACAGGTATTGGGCAGTCGCCAGGTTTCGGCGACCCACGTGGAAACGAACAGTTTTCAGGTGCGGGGTCCGCTGGTGGTCAGGACGCTGGAAATGGCAACAGCGAGTTTGGCTTTGCGGGCAACAGTCCACTGCCGCTGGCAGGGATCACTCAACGCCCTCGAGGAATTGGTTCCAGCGATGGCACTGTTTCTGGCCAGAGCCGAGGCTCATCAACACAGCCTGGTGAGCCTTCCGAATTCGACCCGAGTTCTGGCGCGAGTGCTGGTTCCGATGAATGGACGCCTCCGCAGTTTGCTCAGCCGGAGCGAACTGCCGCAGGTGGATCGAGCCCGAACTGGTTGTCGCCCTCGAGCAGTTCCGCAGATCGATCGCCATCCGGTGAACCTTCTCCCGTGCTGACACCTGCAGAGGCCGCATTGATGAGCGGCCCGACATCGGGCCAGCGAACCGGACAGAGTAGCCTGCTCGGACAGGGCTCGGCAGCCGCACAGGGTGCATCAGGTGGACAGGGTGGGCCTGATTCCGGGGCAGGTGGAGGACCATCGTCGGGATTTCCGGGAGCCGATGAACCAAACCGTCCAGCGGGAGGTCAGCGCGACCTGAGTATGCTCGATCCGGACCTCCGGAAATTGCTCGACGCCAAACGCAGGAACAGTCAGGACGATTCAACACCAGTGGGGATCACTGTGTTCCTCGACGAACAACATTTGACAATTGGGCAGAATGAGGCTGTGTTTTTGTCACCAGAAACCAGCAACGAAGCTCTAGCGACATTGCTGACGGGTATCTCTGAAGAAGTCGCTTTGTCACGACGCAAGCCAAGAGAACCGCTGTTGCCGATCGTTAAGTTTGTAGTCAGTCCGGGCGGAGAGAAGTGGCGAATTCAGTTTGCGAAAGAACTGCGTTCCGTTGGGATCCCATCAGCTCAGGTCTATCAACTCGAACCATACATCGTTCCTCTTGACGATACCGGACGTGCCACGATCCCGATGACTGAGGGTGAATTACGATCGGAGGCGGAGCCGAGTTACGAACCAGCAGCATGGCCAGGAGATGAGCCAGTAACTGAAGGAGCCAATCCATGAGTCGAGCTCAGCGGCCCGAGCAGGAGTTTGGTTCCGATTCATTTTTGGACGTGATCGCCAACATTGTTGGGATTCTGATTATTTTGATTGTCGTCGTCGGCGTCAAAGTCGCACGTCAACCCGTTGCCGACCCGAATGCGATGCCTCCAGCCGTGGTGACCGACCCGGATATCATCGCAGAGCCCGCGATCATCGACGCAGATCTTCCGGAAGTGGAACGCCTGAATGCACAGGTGCTGTCGCTTGAGGAAGCAGAACGCAAACAGGAAGAAGAACTTGCTCTCCTGAGTAATCAGGCTGGCCAGCTGGATGAACAGAAGAACTCAGCGTCTTCAGAACTTGAGATGTCCAAACTTCGCTTTGCATCACTTCAGCAACAGCAGCAGCGATCCGAGAAGCAGCTGACGAGTGCCGAATCCGAAAAGCTGCGACTGAGCGGCCTGCTATCAATTAGCCAGCAAAAGCTGGACAGTGCCAACAAAGACGCAATTGTTGCATCGCAGCAGATTGTTTCATTGACTCAGCAGAACGATGAGCTGGCAGACGAGATGACTCGAACGCTGGTTGAAACTCAGAAGCTTCAAACGCGTCTGGAGGATCTTCAGGCATCGAACAGTCCAAGGGATCGACTTGAACATCGATTGTCACCGGTGGGAGAGAAGGTCGAAGACGGTGAGATTCACTTCCGGATCGACAATGGTCGCATCAGTCACATACCACTGACGGAACTGCTGGAACGGCTCAAATCACAGATCCAGGCACGCCGCAGTGCCGTCATGAAGTTTTCGAGGTATGAAGGCACCGTGGGTCCGGTCGAAGGCTACACCATGAATTATTTGGTGGAACGCGACCGATTGAGCACCATGGAATCTGTTGAATATGGCGCCGGCGGTTATCGCGTCAGCGTATCTCGATGGACGATCACGCCGGATGAGTCACTGCGATCTGAGCTTGTTGAAGATGCAGTTCGACCGGGATCAAGATTCCGACAGATCATTGATGTCGCCGCCCCCGGCTCGGCAGTCACATTCTGGATTTACCCGGACTCATTCAGCACCTTCCCCCAACTCCGCGAAATCGCCCACGGCCTCCAGCTCCGAGTCGCCGCCCGCCCCCTCCCCCCCGGCACCCCCATCATCGGCTCCCCCGGCGGAAGTAAATCAACAGCACAATAGTAGGATGGGCATTCCTGCCCGTCCCACCCCCGCTCCTCGCTGGCTCCACCCCTGCCATCACACCGCCACATCCCGAATCGCAGCCAGGCAACGCGACAAATGTAGCTTGGGCATTCCTGCCCGAGCCATCCCCGCTCCTCGCTGGCTCCACCCCTGCCACCGTCCGCCACATCCCAAATCGCAGCCAGGGAACGTGACAAACGTAGCTTGGGCATTCCTGCCCGAGCCATCCCCGCTCCTCGCTGGCTCCACCCCTGCCACCGTCCGCCGCATCCCGAATCGCAGCCAGGCACCGTGACGGGCAAGAATGCCCATCCTACATTTGGCGACGGGCATGAATACCCATCCTACTTAAAAACACCACCCACCCACTAGACAGCTTAGATAACCACACTACAATACAAGGCACAGACGCACTTACAAAGTATAGCACCCAATGCCCGAATTCTTTGACAGCTTCCAGCGGAACCCTCCACCTGGGTTTCGAGGATTGCGGATGGACGTGCCGGTTGAGTTCTATGTTCGGCACCTGCCACACTGGCGGCAAGCGGAAGCAACCTACTTCGTCACCTTTCGACTCAACGACGCTCTGCACCCGCAACAGCTAAAGAAGCTGGTAGAACTGAAACAGCAATTTCTTGCACGAACCCCACGTCCGCTGACGGACGAGCACTGGACGAAGTATGCGCGAGACACCACTCGCCGGATTGAACGTTGGCTTGATCAGGGATACGGAGCATGTTACTTCGCCGACCCGGCCAACTCGCAACTCCTGGCGGACTCCCTGCAGCACTACCATGAGACTCGCTGTGAAACGCACAGCTATGTCGTCATGCTGAACCACGCGCACGCCATCATGAAACCACTTGGAGACTATACACTGGAAGACACATTAGGACTCATCAAAGGCTACGTCGCCAATCAAATCAACCTTCGAAACGACACAGAGGGATCCATCTGGGCTCAGGAAAGTTACGACACAATTATCCGCAACGGAACACACCTCGAAAACGCAATCCAATACATCGGCCGCAACGGAACCAAAGCGAAACTCCCCCCCGAAAAATACCGCCGCTGGATCAACCCCACCTGGGAACAAGCCGGCTGGAAATTTTTTGAATGAAATGTAGGATGGGCATTCCTGCCCGTCCCGCCCCCGCTCCTCGCTGGCTCCACTCCTTGCATCACACAGCCACATCCCGAATCGCAGCCAGGAGAAGCAACAAATGTAGCTTGGGCATTCCTGCCCGAGCCACCCCCGCTCCTCACTGGCTCCACTCCTTGCATCACACAGCCGCGTCCCGAATCGCAGCCAGGAGAAGCGACAAATGTAGCTTGGGCATTCCTGCCCGAGCCACCCCCGCTCCTCGCTGGCTCCAC
>JAEUIH010000061.1 GCA_016795105.1 Planctomyces sp. | reverse complement strand
ACCTTGCCGTTCTTCTCATGGAACCTCAGGCAGAACTGATCACCAGACCGGTAGAAATCAGACCGCCGCAGCTTCGCCACAGCTCCCACACGAGCTGCGGTGTAGATCAGAATGCCGATGACTGCCCTGTCCCTGCGGCCAACATCGTGCGAGCAATCAATCGCCTTCAGCAATCGTCGAGCCTGCTGGATGGAGATCTCCGGCGTCTTTCCTTCCACTGCCTGATGCCGTTCTGTCCGCACAGACAAAGCAGGATTGAGAATCACCACATGCCGCATCACCAGTTCATCAAAGAACCTCCGCAACGCAGCCAGATGCAGCTTCCGAGTCGGCGTAGACACCATCATGGCATCCAGATATCTGCCAACATCTGCCGGAGCCACTCGCACCAAATCCAGTTGCCGCTCTACACACCAATCCGAGAACCGTTTCACCGCATGCAGATACGCTTTGCGAGTAAACCGGTTGCGGATCTTGCCGTGGAGGAACTCCTCAAATGCAAACTTCGCCGCCACACCCGCATCCCGAATCAGCGTCGGCAATTCCGCATCCTGCCGCTCCACCAGCTCTGTTCCAGGTCCATTCAACCTCAACGCATCTTCAATCGACATACTCCTCCCTGAGCAATCATGCAGCCGCCTCACTCATCAAGCGGCAAAGTTCATCAACAACCCGATCCTGACCAAGGCCAGCATCCGCAAGCAGAACCCATCAGTTCACTGGCCAATGATGCCTCTGTTTCACTCACTCGGCAACCGCAGAAACTTCCGGCCATCCGATGAGTTTTTCCACCCCCCGACCCTAACGCCGGATAACGTCTTTTGTCCAGCACGGAAATCTAGCCTCTTGAGTAGACGGCTTCCTCAGTGTGTTTATCCGAACAAAACTGTCGCCCACTATACGGTGATTCCCTACTTCTGAACTTGCAATCCTTCGCCGATGACTGAGAGTAAGTCATGGCAACCTTCATCCCAAAACTCATCGCCTGCTTGTTACTGCTGTCCGAGGTTATTCCTCAACAGTCGTGCGAGCATGACTGTTGCCTTGATGGTTCTGAGACACTGACTTGCGACGGACAAGGCTGCTGCAGCACTGATGAGTGCAGTGAATCGCTACCGTCGGCACCTTGCTCCTGTACCGGCGATCCATCAACGCGACATCGAGAGTTCATTTCCGAACAATCGAGTTTAAGCACTTTCGATGGCGTCTGCGTCAGTAGGGATGTTGTCCTCCAAAATGCCGATGTTTTGGAGACCGTTCGACCACCTGAACGGTTGCGAATGGTTGGCGTACCAGCTTACGTTCGGTATTGCAGTATGCTGTGCTAACGGGCTCATGAAACTCGCCATCGCCTCTCCTGACGAGTTGTTCGTCACTCTGAGCGATGTGCTGGGAGTTTCCTCTTTGCGGTGATTCGCCGCAGCTCACTTCCTGCGGCTCTGCCGCTGCCCGAATTCCCGTCGTCGGCATCGTCGCTGACACTGCACTACCAATTCGTCGCATTCCAGCCTCGGCATGCGCTAAAATATCGGAGTCGTCCCATGTCTGTTTCCAGGTTGATCATCAGTGTCGTTTTTTGTGCTGTTGTTTGTGTTCCGGCGATCCCCATCGTGCATCGTGAACAAGGTGCTCAGCAAATGCTGGCAAGCCGACCACACTTAAGAAATCGCACAACTCGATTCTACGAACGGGCCGGAGTTGCGGTTTCATTTCGGTTGCACAACGGCGGAGTCGAACGAGCGTAGAATCGCAGGGGACGGTCGTCTTTTCGGCAGTGTTTCATTAATTGAACTCGACGATACGACTGTCGCGAAGTATGCTTTCAGCGTTCAGAAACTGGAGCGGAACATTTCATGCGTCGGCTGATCAGCATCATTTTGATCATTTCCGTTGTATTATGCACGTTTTCGTGCACTTCCGGAAACTGCTGCGCTATTGATACGCATTCCAAAACTGCCTCGAAGCCGGTGAAGGCATGCTGCCGACACTGTCATCAAGAGGCGAAAACGTCCAATTCGAGTTCTGAAAGATCGAATTCGGGGACGCCTGATCATCATGACACAGATTGTTGTAGCTGTCAGGGTGCATGCTCCGGAATGGTCCCAAGTAAGCTCGTTAAGCTGAAGGACATACCGGTAAGCGTGCCACTCAGTCTGAAGGCTGACCACCTGCTGATGCGGGGATGTTTCAGTCTATTTTTGCGAGCATCCGCTGATGACTTGCCCCAACGACGAATGAACCATGGCATGTCCATGCGCGTTCGCGTCTGTTCGCTGACCTGTTGATAGCTCCGGATCTCCGGTTGTTTCCACGGTGTTACTCCCGTGGCTTCCGACCAGCCATTGCGGCCCCGGTCGATTCTCATGCGGATTATGTTTAGACCGTCCGCTCCGCATCTCGACGCAAATTGCAGATTGCCTCTGGCAAATTGAACTACAACAGCGTGCAAAATCCAATGCTGCTTCCCTGGGAATACGGAATTCGAAATCTCGCGCGTCGCCCTGTTCGATCAGGGCTGACACTGGTGGCATTGTCGATTGTCGTATTGTTGATCATGGTCGTCGTGGGATTCATTCGTGGCCTCGAAGTTTCACTGGTGGACAGTGGTGATCCGGATGTCGTGCTGATCTATTCTGTTTCAGCGGGCGAAAACATCGAGAGTTCTGCGATTGCTGCTCGAACTCCGGGGCTGTTGACTTCGAGCGTGGCAGGAACCGTTGACCGATACGGAGTGACATTCGCGTCGCCGGAGATCTACCTCGGTACGCGGATCGTGACGGAGAATGGACAAGGTGGGCTTGGCTTGATTCGAGCTGTGACTGAGACCAGTCCACTGGTTCGCCGCCAGGTTCGTCTGGTTGAGGGAACATGGCCGGGCCGCGGCGAAGTGATGGCGGGGAAACTTTCTGCAGCCAAACTGGGCTCCGATCCGTCTCAATTGTCCGTGGGGCAGAAGATCACTTTTGAAGGTCAGGAATGGAAGATCAGCGGTCGATTTGTGGCTGAGGGGACAGCATTTGAGTCTGAGATTTGGTGCGGCCTGTCCGACTTTCAAGCGGCAACAAAGCGACAGGACATCAGTCTGGTTGCATTGCTCTTGCCTCCTCAAAGTTCATCGTCTGAGCTGACTCTGTTCTGCAAAGAGCGAACAGACCTTGAACTTCAGGCCGTCCGCGAGACCGAGTTTTACGCCGCTCTCCAGCAGTACTATCGCCCTGTACGACTTTTGGCGTGGCTTGTGGTGCTGCTTGTGTCTGGCGCAGGCTTGTTTGCTGGTATGAACATGATGTACGGGGCCATTGCCGGCCGCATTCGCGAAATCGCGACTCTACAGGCTGTGGGATATCGTCGAAGATCGATCCTGTTGAGCCTCATTCAGGAAGGCGTCGTCATGGCCGCTGCCGCATCGCTGCTGGCAGGCGTCTTTGCACTGACAGTGCTGAATGGACACGCAATTCGCTTCACGATGGGAGCCTTTGCATTACGAATAGACAGCTTCGCTCTGGTTGTCGGATGCGGAGCTGGGTTGTTACTCGGAGCTTTGGGCGCGCTGCCACCAGCGGTCAAGGCATTGCGACAGTCGGTGGCTGTTTGTTTGAAAGCAATTTAGGAGTGATCTATGAGAATTTTCAACACAGTGATTACTGGATTTATGGTCGCGCTTGTCGGCTGCGGCGAAGGGACGAGTAATCCCGAAACAAAGCCAGCTGTGCCGGCCGCATCGTCGGCCTACATCCTGCCAACAGAGCCCGCTGATGCAATCGCAGTTGGCGCAGCGAGAGAGACTGCCGAGAACGACAAACCCATCACCGTTGCAGGACGCATCGGCGGATCAGAAAAACCGTTTGTTGATGGTATCGCGGCATTCACCATTGTGGATCTCAAGGTGCCGTACTGTGCTGATGATGAAGGTTGTCCAACACCGTGGGACTACTGCTGCAAGCAGGACGACGTGAAATCCAACATCGCCACAGTCAAGCTGGTCGATGAGACCGGAAAACCAGTGTCGGGCGATGCTCGTGAATTGTTGGGTGTCAAAGAATTGTCTGAGGTCGTCGTTCAGGGAAATGCGAAACGGGACGATCAGGGCAACCTTTCACTTGCTGTCAGCAAAGTCTTTGTCCGAGCCGGGAAATAACAATGAGCACCACGCCGTTGAATCTCAGGCAACTGGCTCTCGACAAGTTGCCCCGTTCGCACAATGCCGCGACGGGGCGACCGCGTCGAGTGTTTTCGCGATATGTCATTCCATTGGGAATCCTGCTTGGTTTCCTGACACTGTTTGGTACTTCGATTGCAAAGCAATTGCTGCCGCGGAAGAAAGTGACGGTGATTCCTGTCGTTGCCAAACGCGGTACGGTGACTTCATCCGGTGCGGTTCTGTTTCAGGCGGCTGGCTGGGTCGAACCTCGACCTTCGTCGGCGAAAGTTACAGCTCTTGTCGGCGGAGTTGTGGACGAACTCCTGGTAGTCGACGGTCAGGAGGTTAAAAAGGGAGAGGCGGTCGCAAAACTCCTGGTGAGGGATGCTGAATTACAGGTTGAACAGGCAGAAGCAGCAAAGGAAATGGCGAATGGTGAGCTTCAGCGAGCGGAGGCCGAGAAAAAAGCTGCGACGTCTCGCCTGAACGATCCGACACACAGACGAGCCGAATTGGCGGAGGCCGAAAGTCTACTGGCACGAGCGAACGCGGAACTCGCTCGGTTGCCATCTTTGGTTCAAGCGGCGGAAGCACGACAGAAGTTCGCTCGTTTGAGCTTTGAAGGGAAGTCGATCGCAGGGACTGCCGTTGCTGGGATTGCCCTTGAACAGTCTCGCCGAGATTCAGAAATGGCCGCTGCGGAGTTGTCGGAACTTGCGAGTCGCCGTCCGCATCTTGAAAAAGAGGTCGCCGCTCTACAGTCGAGAGTCAACGCCCTGAAAGATCAACTGGACCAACTTGTGGACGAACACAGAACACTTGACGATGTCAATGCACGACTCGTCTCAGCAGAAGCAGCTTGTCACCAGGCACTTGTTCAGCTTGAAAAGTCGAAACTGCAACTGGAACGAACAACGATTCGTGCCCCCTTCACGGGAAAAGTTCTTCGAGTGCTCGCTTCGCCGGGTTCTCGGGTCGCGGGACTGGATGACTCAACTGGTCTGGACTCTTCGATCGTCATCGAAATGTATGATCCGAACAGACTTCAGATTCGTGCCGACGTTCGTTTGGAAGACGTGGCGATGGTCGTTCCCGGAGCCCCTGTGGAAATCGAAACGCCTGCGTCCGGAACAAAACTTGAAGGGCGAGTTCTCCGGCCCACGAGTTCGGCTAATGTGCAGAAGAACACGCTGGAGGTGAAGGTAGAGTTGTTAAATCCACCTTCCGTCGTGACTCCTGAGATGCTGGTCAAAGCCACATTTCTGGCCCCGACGACAACGCAGCAACCCGATGCACTCACGGAAACACAACACTTGTTCGTGCCAAAGCCGTTAGTCCAGTCGGGCCCACAAGGCCCCTTCATTTGGGTTTCAACGCCCGATGGAAGTGCTGCTCAGCAGGTGATCAAAACTGGTACTGACACCGGTGATGGACTTGTCGAAGTCATTGAGGGACTCGTGATCACAGACAAGCTGATAGCGTCCGGGACCGATGGCCTGCAATCGGGAGACAATGTCGAGGCGCAGGCAGAAGACCAGATACTCGGAATGAAGAGGTGAGTCATGGCAATTGTGGAACTCAAGAATGTGACAAAGAGATTTCGGAAAGGCGACGAGACAATTACGCCCCTGGATGACGTCTCACTGGATCTCGCTGGAGGCGACTTCCTCTCGCTCATGGGGCCAAGTGGGACGGGGAAGAGCACTCTGTTGAATCTCGTCAGCGGGATCGATCGCCCGGACTCCGGGACGATTGTGGTCAATGGAACTGAGATCACTCGACTCAGTCGTGGGAAGCTTGCCGATTGGCGCGCCGAGAACCTCGGATACATCTTTCAGACTCACAATCTGATTCCCGTGCTCACGGCCTACGAGAATGTCGAACTGCCGACACTCCTGCTGAAACTGACCTCCGCAGAACGTCAGAAGCGAGTCGAACTGGCCCTCGAAGCTGTGGGCCTCAGTGATCGTGCCGACCACTATCCAAGACAACTCTCCGGCGGACAGGAGCAACGAGTCGGGATTGCTCGTGCAATCGTGGCTCATCCACAGGTCGTCGTTGCCGATGAACCGACCGGCAGCCTTGACGCTGAAACCAGCAGTCAGATTCAGGAACTTCTCAAACGCCTCAATCAGGAACTGAACATTACGATGCTCATGGTGACGCATGACGCTGGTGTGGCCGCGATTGCGAACCGGCGAATGGTCTTGAATCGTGGCAAGTTTCTGGAAACACCGTCCGTTGATGTCAGACAGGAGATTCCCCATGCTGGGCTATGTCCTTAAGACGCTGATACGGCATCGAGCCCGCACGCTGCTGACCGTGAGCGGTACGGCCGTCGCAATGTTTGTGTTTTGCCTTGTCGGGTCCGTTCAGGAAGGGCTCGAACGACTGACAACAAGTTCCGACGCAGATCGCAGCTTAATCGTCTTTCAGGAAAATCGATTTTGCCCGACCAGCAGTCAGTTGCCGGAAGATTACGCGCGAGAGATCAAAAAAATTTCCGGAGTCAGGGAGGTCATGCCAATTCAGGTCTGGACCAACAACTGTCGTGCCAGCCTGGACATTGTTGTTTTCAACGGAGCTTCCCCGGAACAGATTCGTAAAAACCGTTCTTTAACTCTCACGACAGGATCATGGGAGGAGTTTGCTGAAAGGCGTGATGGAGCGATCATCGGTCAAAGTGTCGCTCAGCGTCGAAGCCTGCACGTCGGTGATCAGTTTACAATCGGTGGCCAGTCCGTGCGGGTTGTTGGGGTCTTCAAATCTTCTGCGGCTTCGGAGGAAAACCTCATCTACACGAGTCTTGCCTACCTGCAACTCGCCCAGGACAAAGATGGTGCCGGGCTGGTGACTCAGCACGAGGTGCTGCTCACTGAAGCTGCAGACCCCGATACAGTCGCACGTGAAATCGACAGCATTCTCCGGTCAGGGCCGGTGGCCACAACGACACGCCGAAAAGGCGCTTTCCAGGTCAGTACTCTTTCAGATCTTGTCGACCTGATAGGATTCGCGCATTGGCTGGGCTACGCCTGCGTCGGACTTGTTCTTGCCTTGGTCGCCACGACGACGGTCATGAGTGTCCAGGACCGCATCAAAGAATATGCCGTGTTGCAAACAATTGGAGTGCGGCCATTCCGAACCATGAGGCTGGTCCTGACAGAAAGCACAATTCAGTGTCTCAGCGGTGGAATTTCAGGAACATTGATCGCAGCAACACTTCTCCAATTCGGAGGATTTGCCATCGGAGCAGAGGGGGCCATGATCGCCTTTCGTCCTTCCATTGAACTGGCGATTTCGGGTACCGTTGTGTCTGCCATGGTTGGCGTCCTGGCCGCCATCTTTCCTGGCATACAGGTAGCAACGTTACAGATCGTGAACGCTTTGAGGCAAGAGTGACGACGAAGGATCTGAAGAAAGCTTTCTTCACTTGCCGTTGCGGGCCGTTGAACTACAGTGTTGATTGCATTCCTGATCTCTGCGAATCCGCTGATGCATTATCCACTCGAACGAAGATGTTTCTTCCGAATCGGAAGAACAATGCTGGTGTTACCACCTGATCAAGCACAGTTGATGTCAGCATGCCGCCGAATACAACGAGTGCCAGCGGGTAGAGGATTTCTTTCCCGGTTTGTCCTGCCCCAAACAGAAGCGGCAACAGTCCGATGAAGCTCGTTGCCGCCGTCATCATCACTGGGGCCAAACGTTCCAGACTGCCACGTATGATCATGTCTTCGCCAAATACTTCGCCCTCGTGTTCCATAAGGTGAATGTAGTGCGAAATCATCATGATGCCATTGCGACTGACAATGCCGATCAGAGTAATGAACCCAACCCAATGAGCGACAGACAAACTGCTCGCACTGATCCAGACTTGTGGCAACTGCCACCATTCGGCTGCTTGCAGAGCTTCAGTCGTTGGTTGATTGACAATCAGCAGAGTGACCACGGACCCCAGTGCGGCCAGTGGAATATTGGCCAGAACCTGCAACGCGGCTCGCCAGGATCCAAGGCACCTCGTCAACAACAGAAACACTCCAATCACCGACACGCTTCCCAATACCAGCAGCCGAAGATTGGCTTGCTGTTGTGCCTCAAACTGACCGCCGAATTCAATGTGATAATTCCCCGGCAGTGTCCGCAGACGTTCTTCAATGGGTTTCGCCAGGTTTTTGATCTCCCCGACGACACTGGCCAGATCGCGGCTTTCGACGTTGCAGAAGACGACAATGCGCCGCTGAACGTGTTCTCGATTCAGCGTGTTCGGCCCGGTCGTGTCGAGCACATCGGCCACTTCTCCTAGTGAAACCTTGCGCCCGGAAGGCGTGTCCAGAATCGTTTGCTGGATTACATCGGGATCATTGCGAGAGTCCTCGTCGTACCAGACGACCAGTCCAAAGTATCGGTCATCATCCAGTACCTGGGAAACCACTCGGCCTTTGTAGGCAGTTTCGAGCAGTGCGGCCACGTCGCCGGGGGCGAGCCCATACCGAGCTGCATCTTCTCGACGCACCTGCAAACGCACCTGTGAAACTTCCACCTGAGGTTCCAATTGCAGGTCAACGACGCCGCGTACTTGGCTCATCGCCGTATAAACATCCTGACTAGCATTCCGCAGTTCCCGCAGGTCGCTGCCAAAGACCTTGACAGCGATCTGAGCCCGCACGCCGGACATGATATGATCCAAGCGATGCGAAATCGGTTGACCGATATTGGCTTTGATACTGGGGATCGAGGTAATCCGATCGCGGATTTCCGCCAGAACCTGCTCGCGAGGTCGCCCGGTCGTCTCGAATCCCCATAAATGTGCAATGGGAATCAATCGCAGGACCGCCGCGCGCCAGCCGGATTTGGGACGCCGATACTCCTGGACGCGAACATCGATCTCGGATGAGTTCACTCCTTCCGCATGTTCGTCCAGTTCCGCTCGGCCCGTACGCCGCGAAATCGAAATCACTTCGGGAATCTCCATCAGCAGCATTTCGGCACGTTGAGCCAGTCGCTGACTTTCGTCAAGACTGGTGCCCGGTTCCGTCTGAAAGCTGATGGTGAAAGTGCCCTCATTGAATGGCGGAAGGAATTCGCCACCCATCCAGAAGAGCGCCAGCATCGCAACGCCGACCATCGCGACTGTCCCACCGAGCACCAGATTGGCGTGCCGCAGCGTCCACCGCAGCATGACTGACGTGGCAGACTTCAATACCCGGAGGACAAACGGGTCGCCTTTTTCTTCCAGGAATCTGGCCTTTGGGAGCAAGTACGAAGCCAGCACCGGCGTGATTGTGAGCGACACCACCAGCGATGCGAGTAACGACGTCATGTAAGCAACGCCCAGCGGAGCGAACATGCGGCCTTCAAGACCGGCCATCGAAAACAGCGGGAAGACCACCAGCACGACGATGAGCGTCGCGTAAACAATCGAGTTGCGCACTTCACAGGATGCATCGTAGATGACCTTGATTGCGTCTTCGGGGACTGGCTTCTGACGGTTCTCCTTCAGGCGACGGTAAATGTTCTCGATGTCCACAATCGAGTCGTCCACGAGATCGCCGATGGCCACAGCGATGCCTCCCAGCGTCATCGTATTGATCGAGATTCCAAACCAGCGAAAAATCAGCACTGTCAGCAGGATTGAGATCGGCATGGCGGTGAGCGAACTGATGCTGGTGCGGAAATTCCACATAAAGATAAACAGAACCACAACCACCCAGATTGCACCATCACGAATCGCTTCGACCACATTCTCCACAGCAGCCTCAATGAAGTCTGCCTGCTTGAAGATGCGATCTTCGATGACGATGCCTTCCGGTAAGTCGCGTTGCAGTTCTTCCAGCACAGTCCCGATCTGTCGATCAAGTTTCAGTGTGTCTGCGTTGGGCTGCTTCTGCACGGCCAGAATGACGGCCGAGCCACCTTCGATCTTATCGCCTTCACGCACCAGCACACTGCCGTCGCCACGCTTGACTGGTCCCCCGAACCGCACGTCAGCCACTTCTTTCAATAGTACGGCTCGCTGGTTGCGCCAGACAATCGGCGTGTTCTCGATTTCTTCCAGAGTCAGACTTTGCCCGCTGATCCGGATTAAAGATTCTTTTGGCGATCGCACCATAATCCCGCCGCCTGCAAGGACGTTGGCCTTTTCCGCGGCGGTCGTCAGTTGCTCCAGCGTGATGTTCTGAGCCGCCAGTCGCGCAGGCGAAGTAATGATCTGATACTGCTTCAAAGTTCCGCCCATGACGGTCACTTGCGACACGCCTTCCACTGCCAGCAATCGATTGCGAACGGTGAATTCACCAAGCGTTCGCAGTTCCATGTTCAATTCACCTTCTGCAGCTTCGTCGGAAGGCGGTTTCGTGGATCGCAGTCCAAGGAGCATGATCTCACCCATGATCGACGAGATCGGAGCCATCACCGGATTCACATCCCCGGGAAGCCGCTCGCGGGCAATCTGCATTTTCTCGGCGACAATCTGCCGGTCGCGATAAATGTCGGTGCCCCAGTCAAACTCCACCCAAACAATTGACAATCCGATTCCGGATGCCGAACGGACACGTTGAACACCCGTTGCGCCGTTCAGCAGATATTCAATCGGTCGAGTCACCAGCACCTCGACTTCTTCCGGTGCAAGGCCCGGAGCCTCCGTCATAACGGTGACTGTTGGTCGATTCAGGTCGGGGAAAACATCGACCGGCATTTCGCTGAGTGTGTAGCTGCCGTAGACCAGCACTGCGATCGCAGCGATCAGCACGAAGCCGCGATTCTTCAGGGAAAAGGCGATAATGGCATTCAGCATATGTTTCTCGAACAACCTAACGCAACGCCGCGTAACCTGTCTGCAGGGCCAGAGCCCCGCTGACAGCGACCATATCATCCGGCACAAGGCCTTCCAAAATCTCTATCGCCACGTCATCCGAACGACCGAGCACGACCGAACGCCGTTCAAAGGTGTCATCTACTTTGCGAACGAACACATACGACCGTGTCCCTTCGCGAACAATGGCCTCGCGTGGTACTGCCAGTCGTGGCGGAATGTTTCCCGTCTCAATCGTCAGTCGAGCCAGCATGTTGTGTTGAACTGGCACACGAGGCATCTGCTTGAGTTCGATCCAGAACGACAATGTTCGATCATCCTGTCCCACCGAACTGCCACTGCGGACAAGAGTCCCCGTCACAACGTCTGCGGCATCCGCGACAAATCGAACGCGGACCGCTTGCCCTACTTTGACTCGCGCGAGATCGCGTTCAGACACAAATCCCTGCACCCACACTTGAGACAGGTCGTGGATCTCGAACACTGACTCATCCGGTTGCACAACATGACCAAGAACCTTGTCGAAATCCATCACGACTCCATCGATCGGAGAAAGAACAGGGAGCGTTGACAATAGCGTTCGCGTGGTCACCAACTGAGTCAATTGTTCTTCGGAAATGCCGGCTGTCGTCAACCGCTGCCTGACATTCTCACGCAGGCTGTTAACGAGGTTGAGTCGACTTTCCGCTTCCCACAGTCGTCGCTGTGAGACAGCATCACCAGCCTCACCAAGATTGCTCATGATTTCCTGTTGCAACTCGGCATCCAGATGAGCTCGAAGCAGATCGAGCTGCAAATTCTGGAAATCCTGACTGACGATTTCCGCCAGCACTTCGCCAGCCCGAACCTTCTGTCCACGATCCACAAGAATGCGTGCAATAGACCCGCCGAGCTGTGCGGAAGCCACGGTACGCCGTGTTGGCGGTACATCCACCAGACCATCCACTGTGATTGTCTCGGCCAGAGTCAATTTTGCTGCTGGTTGCAGGATGAGCCCAATATCACGGGCCGTTTCATCGCTGACCTTCAGTACGCCTTTTGTAAAGAAGCTGCCAAGCTCATGACTTCCGCGAGTGACCACGCGATCTCCGGGAAACAAATTGCCGCCACTCACTTCGATCAAGTCCCCCATGCGCTGACCAAAAACGACCGTTTGTTTCTGATACGTTGAGGCCACCTGCGTCTGCTCTTCTTCCACAAGCACGAACCGTTCGGCTCCATCGCGAATGACAGCGGAGATCGGCACGACAACCTTGTCGCCCGTATCGCCCACCTTCAGCTGAACTTGTCCGGACATGCCCGGCAGAAGCAGCAAATCGCTGGAAGGAGAGTTCGACAGTGACGCCCAAATGGTTCCGAGATGTGTCTGTGGATCCAGAAACTGACCAAAGACATCGACCTGCGCAGGGATCTTCTCATTGGGATAGGCAGTAAGAGTCAACTCCAGCGATTGCCCGATCGCGACACGGGAAAGGTCCTTCTCCAGCACGCCGATCTTCAGCCACACCGATGACAGGTCGAGCACCTCAAACAAGTGCTCTTTGGAGTTGATCACCTTTCCGACAGACAGGTCTGTGTGTGTCACAGTTCCATCAATCGGACTCTTCAGGGCCAGACACTGCTGAAATGGTTCGTCTGGTGTTTGCAGAATCGCTTCCAGCGTTTCAGGTGGAAGCTGCAGACTCAGCCACTTGGCCCGAGCGATTTCCAATGAGGCACGATCTTTCTGGACCTGATTCTTCGCTTCGATGAATCGGATTTCCGGAATCGCACCCGATTTGCCAGCAGACTCAGCCGACGACCGCAGCTTGAGAGACAGATTCAGCGCCGTTTGCGCGTTGCGAATCTCCAGCTGCAGCGACTCCAGCTCTGGACTGTCAAGTTCGGCCAGAACCTGCCCGGCTTTGACGGTTTCTCCCGGCGACACCAAAAGCTTGACAATTCGGCCTGAGAGCGGTGAACTCACCATTGCATGACGGTTCCACGGCGAGACCAGAGTCCCATAGGCCAGAATCGACTGGGTTACTTTCTGCGGACCGACTTCTGCGGTTTGTACATCCAGCGTTGCACGCGCTGACTTTGTGAGAATCATCTTCCCCGTTTCCGCGTTCACTTCCATCCCGCGCGTCGGCAGCGGCTTGTGCCCCTCGTGCGCAAATGCGAATGTGGAGACAAGACAGACAATCATCAGCCCGGAGCATTTTTTCATCATCGTCTTTCTCGTATCCATGGCTACCAAACGCATCATTTCGCTGTCTCGACTTTCGATTCCTTATCAGCGCTATCTACTTCGTGTTTCAATACGTACGGCACGGTAAAGACGTTCCCATTTCGCTGGAACTGGCCCCACGCCTTGTAGATTCCTGACTTCGGAATGTGGGCCGCGAACTCGACGGTTCCATCGGGAGCGGTTCTGGCTTCGCTCAAAGGGTGCGCGTGAACATATTCGCCGCCGTCGTCACTGATGATGACCAGATGTCCCATGGCTCCGAGATAAGGCTGTAAGTCACTGACTGAATTGCCGTCGCCATCGACGAAGTGAAATTGAACTTTCGTTTCCTGCTCGCCCGGTCGAATGGAAATGTGAGTTTTGATGTCACCGATTGTGACTTCCGGCAAAGCAGTCGGCACCAGCGCCGCCGCTTGATCATCGTTACCGACGACATTCACTTCGCCAGTCGCCAGTCCCTGTGGTTGGCCTTGTGGCTGATGATCGGCGAAGAGTCTGTATTTTCCGGACTTCGGAAACGCGAACTGAGTTGTGATCATGCCGGAACTGTCCACGTCCGGATGCAGGTGCGCAAATTCATCCAGCCCGTCGCGGACAATAATCAAATGCACAAGCTTTTCATGAAGGACGTCAAATGTCTTAATCGGCGTGCCATCGACGTCTTGAATTCTTAACATGAGCTTCGTCATCGACCCAGCCGCAGGCTGCGACGGTTCGGTCATCACGACGAGTGTGCGGGGCGACGTCATATTCATTGGCATGTTCTCATGGCCCACGTGCGAGTCGTGATCAACTTTCGATGGCGCACCGTTGTTACTGTGCCCGGCGTGCGGGTCCGGCAGATTTGTTTCTGCGCCGGTGGAAGAATGGCCTGTTGGCGCAGGGGAAGGTGCGGCTGTTTGTTGCCCGCAACCGAATAGGCCGATGAGCATGAGAAGAATTACGACGCCAAACGATTTCAACATGGACAGACCTTTGATCTGACGGTGAAGTGGACTCAACACTGACAAGTACAGCGGACTTACTGGACTACTATTTGACCAGATCAATTCGAGTGGCCAATAGAACCGACCCGCCGCTGAGTTTGGATTCCCAGCAAGCGATGACGGGGCGTGTACCATTCGAAGCTGCTGTGATCATCGGATCGCGTGCTGCGTCGGCCAGCTTCTGTGGTTGCCCAGAGACGGGGCTCTGCACGAGCAGATCACCCTCACGGCCCACCGTCCAAACGATGACTGATCCCTTTGGAGTTGCGGCAATCCACGGTTGCTGGCCTTTACCGAGTAGAACTTCTGGCGATCCATCGCCTGCTGCCTTATAGACATTTCCATCGCGTCGCCAGACAGTTTCCAGCGAACCATTTGGGCTGACCGCCACCATGCCACCATCCATCGGACACGCATCCAGTTGCCAGTTTCCGGCACCCAGTTTCCGGGCCTCTGAAAACGATTTTCCACCGTCCGTTGAAGATGTAAGATACATATCGCGGTTGCCGCCGATCGAGTTTCGAAACATGACATGCACACTGCTGCCGTTGACGATCACCGACGGGTGACAGCATTCACAGACGCTTCCATCCGGTGAACGATACACGCACTTGTTGGCTTCCCATGTGGCACCCTCGTCTTTAGAAACAGTCGCGTAGATTTCCGACTTCTTGTCTCGAAGGTCGAGCCAGACGCACCAGATCGAACCGTCGTGACCAGACGCCAGCGCATGGAGTCCTTCACGCGCTGAATCAGCCGTGTCGTTCACTCGAACGGGCCCTTGCCATGTCTTACCTTCGTCCGTCGAGCGCCATGCAAGGACGTCGCCGTCGCGGCCTTTGCCGATCTGACCACCAATTGCGGTTACGACAATCGCGGCCTTCGTTTTCGCAATTCGAGGACCGCGACGCATTCCAAGTGACAGATTTAGAACTCGGAATGCCTGCCGTGGCTTTCCGAAAGTCAAACCCTCGTCGAGTGACTGGCAGTACTGCACCGCGTCGCCAGTCCCGAAGACAACGTGGACTGAGCCATCTTCGCCGACAGCCGCCTGCGGCTGTTTTGGTGCTTGTGCTCCGTGTCCGGAGGCAATCACAACTGGATCGCTGGCCGAACAATCCGCGGCAGACAATGACGCAAGACACAATGCTGCAATGACGCTGAGATTCAGGCACTTCATCACGACCCTCCTTTTTCCATAAATTGAGTTAGGTAACGCCTATTCTCTAGTGATGCTGTTCTCAGCCTTCAGCTTTGCCACCGTCGCCAGGGTCTCATCTGGATTCTTCAATGCCTTCGATTTGCATCCAGCACAGCACACGAAGACGGGTTGGCCCTGCACATCAAGCTTGAGCGGAGCGCCCATTGATCCGAGCAGGCTGGTGTTCATGACAGCACAGAACTTCTGTGTTTCGGCCTCCTTGCGATCCTCGGGGCTCAGTTCTGCCATCGCTAACTTCACATCAGATTCGCCGCCATCACCGTGCTCATGCTCGGCATGGTCATGACCGTCTGCTTCGACGATAGCCGATGCTTCAGCTGGTGGCGGCGAAGTTTGCGACTGGCAGCCAGCCGCAAAGGTCGCAAGAGCCGCAAAGCAAGACAATGACTTCCAGGAAACATTCATTTTCAATCTCCAATTGAAAGGTGATTCGGAAACACTGTGAACCTATTTCGACTTGATGTAATCATCGGGAGCTTTCAATTCTTCCGGCCGCTCTTTCGCCATAGTCACGAACTCATCGACGCACGGTGGACAGCAGAACTGATAAGACTTCCCATCAACAATCCATGTGAATTTTGGGTTGGCTTTCGTCTTTGTCACGGGGCAAATTCGATCGCCTTCCTTTGGGAACATGTCGTGCGACGACGGGACACCCCGAAATTTTTGAGTGGCTGTCACACCGCCATTCGCTTTAATATCGGCCACCGTGTATTTTCCGCCCGCCGTTAAATACAGCTTCCGTTCTTCCTCTGCCGGCAGACTCTCAGGCATTTCTTCAGCGTGGCTTTCGGTCACCGTCGTGAAACCCACACGAAATCGCTCCCCGGCAATTCGCAGGTTGGGAATCGTGACGTCCAGTTGTTTGCCCCGGAATTCTTCCGGCAACTGCCCGACGAACTGCGACGTTTTATCGGGCGCGTCACCGTCCTGAGGAACAGCCGCAAGGTCAATCGGCGTCGCGCTTGGCTCACCGATCGCCTTGACATAGGCTTTGACCGGCTGCACATCCACTTCCTGAATACGGGTCTCATCTTTGCCCAGCATCAACAAGCGAAAATCACCGGTCGTTTCGATGACCGCTTCTGCATGGTAACTGTCCGAGCCAATCGGAATGATGATTCCGCCATGGCTCCCGGGCTTATGCGGATGCACCTCCTCATCGGCCTGTTTTTCGTTGCTGTCAGCGGTGACGGCAGCAATCGTCGATGTCACCGGGGCATTGTTTGTCGATGTTGGCATCGCGGGCGGAGTGGCGACCGTTGGAGAAGACTGTGAGCCACAGCCCGCCGCAATCGCGATAAGAGCGCCAGTAGAAAGCATGATGCCAGAAGACAGATATTTATTTAATGTCATAATGCGACTCCTTACAGTCACCAACGCAGCATTGCGTCGGGGCAGTTCAAGTAACAGTAAAGTGTGCTCACACCGCAGGCGGAGCATTTGCGCGAGAGCAACGAATGCTGTCTCGCAGACAGTTTTCTGTCGGGATGGCCTGGAGAACGGGAAGGCGTCGGCCACTGTACTCAATTGCCGCAACCGCGATGCATTGCGAGTTGAGCAGCGGCAGCATGCCGATGAGCCGCCAGGATTAACAGCGACTTACGCCGTGCGCAATCAGAAGTGCTCTGCCCGCCTGCAGTGGGGGGCATCTTCCTGGCAGAAAGCTCGCGCCTTGTGGCGACACGCTATCAGCTTGCCGGAACAATACCGGCGAGCAGATGTCCGAGAGTTCCATGATCCACTTCACAGACGGTGACGTCTGAAGGATCAGGCTATCATCAAGCCTTGCTCCCACGGATTGATGCTTGCGACAAGGGCATTCATGCTCGCGATTGCCATCGGAATCGTCTGGACACTGTTTCGCCGCATCATCCTGTTCACAGCAACAGCACACTGGTGCAGAAGATTCTGCACTCGCCACTTTCATAGTGCAACAGCAGATTGACGGCCCCAAAAGGGTCGCGCCGATCAGCAGTATTGACAGCATACGATGAAACATGACGATTCAGTCCAATTGAGATTCCGTGCCGGTATTCTAGCGAAAAACAGAATTACATCCAGATCAATTCCCGATACTGACTCGCGATACAATCAATGACCTATGCCCAGCAATGCACCAGCAGCCATCGCAATCATGAGCCCATCTTCAACAAGCGTCACGGTCGACATTGGCAAATTGAAGACTGTTCCCAGACACGCGCAGCGAATCCTGCGATTCTGGAGCACACTTTGAATCACGCCGATACTGCTCACCGACATCAACACAAGTGTTGTCAGGTTGACTGCAGTCGGCTGGATTCCTGCGATGTATGCGGCACCAAGCGCCAGTTCAATGAATGGGTAGACATAACCGTAGGAAGGAAGTCGCTGAGCGACAATGTCGTACATACGATAGGAATCTGCAAATCCGCGTAGATCCAGAAGTTTGAAGAAGGCAAACGCCAGAAAGAATGCCCCCATAAAATTCTGCATGGCTCGCGTTGCATCGAATGCTCCGAGTCGAAGTTCCACAAGACCGACAACGCCAGACAAAAATGTTCCCAACAGGAGTAGTGGGTAATACGTGACGCCTTTCGGAACTTCGGCCGCTGAGATCGCGTCGGATCGACTTTTGATGGTGCGAGCGTCACCCGTCGCCACAAAACCAGCTTTTGCAACTGCCACCGTAACAGAATCGAGTGAGATATTGTCACCCGTAACGGCCAGTATCTTGTCTGACGTTGCCGTATCGACTTCCCAGTCGCGGATGTTCGGCACATCATCAAGGAATGGCTTCACTGCAGCCACGCAGCTTTCACAGTTCAAGTTCGTTTTAAATTGAAGTGACGTTGTCATCTCCAGTCTCCCGTTTCAAAAGTGTTCACGCCGCGACAACCGCAGCGTTCATCTGAGGTGACGGATGACATTGAGAATGGATGCAAGGATTCTGCAAAAACCGTATTCCGAGCAATCGAATCCTTCGACTCTCCGGCTTTTTCCTCGGAATCTGCTCGGCGGAATGTTTTGGGGATCAGCATTTTCCAGACTTCTTGCTGCAGTAGTCAGGCGGCAGACAATCGCAGCCATGACTGACGACACTCCCATCACTCCCCGTTTTCGGAGCGCAGCAGCTCACGAGAACAGTCCGCAGCTGTTCTCGTGCTCTCTGAACACGTGATTTTACGCCCGGCACCGAAAGGCCAAGTTGTTTGGCAAGTTCGATTTGGGTAAGTTCACCCAAATCCGTCTGCTCCAGTGCCTCGCGAGACGCATCGGGTAACCGTGCCAGCATCGGTCGGATGCAGCCACTTAATTCTGAGACGATGACTGTTTCGGATTCTTCAATCGGTGTTTCGTCGTCCAATTGGGCCGCTCGTCGATGCTTTCGTGATCGGTAGTGGTCAATGATGACGTTTCTGGCGATTTGAAACATCCAAGCAGACAGTTTGTGCATCGGAGCAGAATGCAGATTTAGCTGTGCCTTCAGAATGACATCCTGAACCAAATCGTCGGCAGTATGAGAATCTTCAATGCGGCTGCGGATAAAGAATCGCAGCCGGTCAGCAATCTCGTTCCAAAAGATATCGCCCAGATCTGGCGTTCCTGAAGCGGACATTGTCATTGACATATCCTTCGAGAGGTTCTAATTTGATGTTGCCATAATTAGATGGACTATCCAGCGGCATCCGAATGGTTGACGACAGCCATAAGACTTGCGATTTCCTCAAGATCATTGACACCAATAGCGGTTACATATCTAGTCCCCACCTTCCAGGTGACTGCCAGCTGATCCGGCATTTGCACACAGTGGCATACCTGACCGCCACATTTTGCGGAAATTGCAGGCGATTCACCAAACCACATTGGCTGCTCTTCATTGTGCTCAAAGATCAGAAACTCCGATCCGTCTTCGCGAACACACAATGAGGCCGGGCATTTGCAGCAAGGCATTTTCAGCACATGAGTTGACGCCACTCGGTAACCAGCAGAGGGCAGTTTCGCCACGACCGGCTCGTACCCCAGCAGTTCCCTGGCAGCGTCAAGTGAAACCAGAGCCCCTCGATACTGAGCAGACAATTCATCAACGACGGCATGCGGCTTCTGTGGAAAGCGAGTCAGTGTCTCATGCACGTGAGCGGCGGCGATGCGTTCGGCCTGGTCAGGCGATGTTCGCGATGCTGCCCAATAGCCAATAGCAACGGCGGCGATCAGCGATGCCACCATCAGCGGGAGCAAACGATACCATGCCCGCGGAAAACGCCACGGCCGGAAACGACCAGTTTGCTCGTCCAGACGCTCAACAATCTTTGCCCAATTTCCCGGTGCAGTCGATAAATCGCGTTGTTGACGTAACAGTCCGCCGATCTGACCGAAGGACTTGAGTTCTACAGCGCAAACGTCGCAACTATTGACGTGTTCACTGATCTCTGCAGCGCGATCGACTGGCAATTCGCCGTCGTAGAATTCCGATAGCCGAGCTCTGACTTCTTCGCAATTCATGTCAATCTCCCCAACCCAGAGCCAGCAGTTCTTTCTTCAATTCTCGACGCGCCCGATTGAGCCGCGATCCGACCGTCCCTTCCGGGATCCTGAGGATTTCGGCAATCGTTGCGTAGCATTCGTCCTGCTCTTCCTTCAAATGAAGAATGACCCGAAGTTCCGGGTCCAGCTTCGAAAGTGCAAGATGCAAGACCTCATTGTTCTCAATGTCATTCTGTTGAGTCCGACCAGGCATTTCCAGGTTCTCCAGCGGCACCAGAGGCCGACGACGTTTGCGACGAAGATGCTGCAGAGCATCGTTGACCGCAAGCCGGTACACCCATGTCGTGAATTTCGATTCAAATCGAAACTCGCCAAGCGAGCAGAACACACGTAGAAAAATATCCTGGGTTACGTCATCAACGTCAGAATCGTCAATGATCCGTGAAACCAAGCGACCGATTGAATCTTTCAGGGATTCATAAACCAGTCGCTGGGCCTCACGGTCGCCTGTGACAGCAAGTCGAATCAAGCTGTCTTCAAGCGACATGGCAACTCTCGAAAATCGTATTCGTTTGGAAAAACGCTATAAACGTGATGATCACAACTGCACTCGCATCAACTCTATCGGAAACCGAACGCCCGGGCTCGCCAACCGATGATCAGTGACGGCCAGCGGTGGCGAGCCATGCGACCTAAGAATGTCAGCCTCCTGATCCTGGTCCCGATTGCCCAGGTAAAGGGAGCTCCGAAGTTGTTCAGCATCGCACCTTAATCTTCTTCTGTGCAAATGACCTATTTCTGCGGAGGAACTGAATTGCCGTCCTTGCCAGGTAACTCCAGATTTTCGATCTTCAGTGCCTTCATCAATTTCTCCATCTCGGCGTCCGCCGCACTAAGGTCGCGGTGCATGTCAACACAACATGCACAAACTTCATCACTGTCACCCTCTCCATCCGTAAGTTGTGTATCCAGTCGATCACAGTGTTCCAGAACTTTTTTGTGAATTGCATCGACGCGTGCAATGGACGCAAGGGCTTCCTTGTTTTCGGGGTTATCCTTCTTCAACTCGCTGATTGCCTTTTGAGATTTCTGTACATTGTCGCGAACTGCGGTGAGATGTTCCTGAACAGGGGCTGCCGGCACTGCCTGTTGGATTCTGCCATAATGAAATGCGCTTCGTGCATTGTCTCGGGCATGCGCATTTGAACTTCGCGAAACCCAGAATTTGTAAGCTTGGCCACGGGCTTTGGAACCTGCATCCCGCGGGCGGTCCTGGGCAAGTCCAGCAGTTCCAATCGCGACGCAAATCAGTAACACTTTCATCAGGTTCGAAACGGTCGTCATAATGAATCTCCAATTCGCAGACAAGAATTTGTCCGCACAGTGTGAGGAAAGTTCTGTTTCCAACGGAAACAGAGACGGTGACAGTGATTGCACCAAATGGAGCCACCACCTGCCAATGAATCAATTTTCCAATCTGAACATGCCGAATCGAACGATGCCCGCTAAGCATGTCACTTGCGATCATCGGCCAATGTCGCCACGTACTTGGATGTTCAGTGTGCGTGTTTCCTTCACGAGAAGTTTCTGAATTTTCCATCGCATTTCGACCGTGCGAATACGCACACCGGAGGCTGGCACTTCAGGTCCAGCAACGCGAAGCTGATCGAGCGCCTGCAATTTAAATTGAACCAGTTGCTGATGTTGATGACAACGCCGACGATGCGCGAATCTGTCTCGCTCACGGCAACAACTTTGATCGCAACCCAAGGTGTTCCAAATTCTATTGCGGCATTTTTGATTCCCATAGACCTGAGTCAAGTTGACTGCCAAACGTTCAATTCACGCAAGATTTACGGCGATTCCCCCGAATTTCGAAAACCTTGGTAACAATTTCGGAATTCTGTGAAGAGCGACGACAGTCTGTGCATCTAACCCACTGAACTCCTGATCCGTTTCCATTTTGGATCTCGGACCGCAAGTCGGAAAATGCAGGATTCGTTTGATGTTTCAATTCCCAAAAGGATTGCCTGAATGATGACTTTACGATCTTATTTGATGTTGAGCACGGCGCTTGGAATGGTTGCCTGTCTTTCGCTGGCTGCGGCTGTTGTCGCAGATGACAAGCCGGGCAGTGCCGACGCAAAGCATCATGATCATGATGCCGCAACAATGGAAAAAGAAATTGCCGAAGCACTCACCGAGTTGCCCGCTGCCGACCGCAAGTTGGCTCAGGCCCAACGATTTTGCGCCATGATGGAGTACAGCCGCCTCGGTGCCATGGGGACGCCCGTCAAAGTTATGGTTGATGGCAAACCTGTCTTCGTGTGCTGTGAAAGTTGCGTCGAAGAGGCAGTCAAAGGCGGCGAAGACACGCTTGTCAAAGCCAAGGCGCTGACGGAATCGTCGGCTGTTCTCGCTAAACTCTCGAAAGAGGACCGAGCCGCTGCGGAAGCCCAGAAGTACTGTGCGATCCAAACCAAGGGCCTGCTCGGCTCGATGGGCTCTCCCGTAAAGCTGGATCTGAACGGTACGCGCGTCTTTCTGTGCTGCAAAGGCTGCAGCGGGAAAGCCAAAGCAAATCCCAAAGCTACGTTGGCAAAAGTGGAAGAATTGAAAAAGGCCGGCGACGATCACCGGCATGGTGAGCACCTACAGGAAACAACTGCTGGTCAAAGGTGATAGTCCGGTTAGCCTTTTCCGAATTGTTGGTTTGCCGTCGAATCGCAGCTAACAAACCTGAACTTTGAACCCAATCTCTGCGATCACGGTCAGCCATTGATGGCAAAATTCTCGTACCCTCCATGAATGGTTTGATGTCAAATGATGCACTTCAATGGCAGAGAATCGCTAACAAACGACGACGTTGTAAGTGAAACTCTGCCAATCGAACGAAATTTTCCGTCTGTGCGACATAGAATCCGTTGACTGGACTGCAACCGTTTCAATCAATGTAGTCTCACTGAGTCTCACTGTTCGATCTTGACACGTATGCGATCGAAAGCTCACACAATTCTCGCGATTTTGTTGTCGCTGGCGGGCCAGGAGTGGATCTGCCTGACGCATCAGCATTGCCTGAGCGCAGACTGTCATATCAACGGCGGTCGACATAGACACGAAACTGAACACCACTGTCGTTGTGAAAAGCACAAGCACAGTACTCGCCATACCCAACATCGATCAGTCGCAGTATGCTCCGAGGATTTGCCTGCACCGGGACCTTCACACAGATGCTGTGCAGAGAGCTCGCCAGTAATTGCAGAGACTGAACAGTGTCGGATCGACGTCATCGACGACGATCTCACGTCCGTTGGTCCGCATCGAAGAACGAACGAGAGATCCTGCCGCATATTGACTCCTCGTTCGAATCAGTCTACGCCACGACTCCATATCAGGTTCTGTGCCTTGCTTTGTTAACAGTTGGTAGAGTCTTTCGTTGCTCCGCTACTCCGCGTTTGTAACAACACTTCGGCACTCAATGCTGTTGGTGCGATCACAGACGCCGTATCCGGCTTACGAACTGCGATCTGTGATTGACTATATCACCGCAGAAAATCCGTTGGGATTCGACTACAGTTTATGAAGAGAGTCGAGTCACATCGCGTCTACACAACTCCTCACTTCCGGCAAGGAACTCGCCATGATGTCTCGTTTTTCGATCATTCTTTCATCACTGGTCCTGGGCATCGTCACAACCCAATGCTTTTCACTCCTGACAGATTCAGGAACCGAAACTGAAATAGCCAACCGGTATCAGTTGAGGCTTCGAACCTCAAAGTTTTACAACCGAGCTTCGACAAAAGGACGCCACGCCTTGCTGACTCGCGAGATTCAAGACCCAGCACTGCTCGCAAGTGGCAGCGTGGACCTGAATGACAGTGACATCTAGCGTTCTCGCACTCAAGTAAAGGGCCAAACACATGGCGTGCTGACGCAAGAAACCAAGTGGTCAGCACGCCTTTATGCTTTGGCAACGGATTGGCGATTCTGACTTTTGTCGACTTTGACATGCGATTCGAGAGTCATCGAAATCGAATTGCCATTCCGATTCCGGTGAACCAGTCGGCAGCGGCGTCATTTAACCCCATGCCTGTTCGGACGTCGAATTGGATGTCCGCGGTTGCCGCGAACGTCAGACCACAGTTTGCGTAGTGCTCGGTACGTGCAGAGTCTGAGCCATGTGGAAAGAAGGCAAACCATTCTGTGTAAGCCCCGACCTGGTCATGAAGCGAATAGCCTACGGTCCATGTCTGAATCCACTCCGTCTAGTCACGATTGCTTTGTTCATCAACGGCGAAGTTGAATTGGGAACTCCCTGCGGTGCTGATCTGGTCGTTGAGATCCCACCCGTAGAGCCAGTTCAATCCGGGAAGGACCTTGTTTGAGGTGAACCCGGAGGCACCAGTCGGAATCGTCATTTGAGGCACAAGGGCCATTTCAGGAAAAGCTCCATCCTGCAAGGTTAATCCAAGTTTTGCCCCGACATAAATGTCTTCAATTCCCGTGGATGAACCAGTCGGTAAACTCTCTTCAGAGGCGTTTGCGGCGAACCGAAGTTCCAGCCAGTCAATTGGTGTTCCGTATCGGAACAATGTCTCTGGAAACGAGTGAGACTGACTCAAGTCTCCATCACTGCGATCTCGCACATACGTGTAGCCGGTCTCAATCTGCAGGACGCCGGCACCAACAGTTGAACTGGCCTCAGTAACGTCCGGGCGATCTGTAGCCATCGCGGAATACGGATCCGGAGGCATTGCATCCTGACCAGGCCATCTGAATAGTGTCGAATGGTGCGATGAGTGAGGACTTTGCACGTTCTTGAAGAGATTGTTCACTGTTTGGATAGGCTCAAAACGACAGTAAATCTCGTCGGCCTTTGCAATGCCTGCTGAAATCAAGATGATTGATAGAGCAATATATACTGTGGCCCGTCGTCTGATCCGAACAGTCTGGTCCGCAAATGAATCCATTTGGTTGCTCATCCGTTCAGCAGCAGTGTTGGCATCAACCACCACTATCAATCTTCGGCTCTGTGCGGAAATGGCACAACATAGACTTGTAGCGTAGGCTACATTTTCTGCCACAGCTCATTTTGCGGTAAGGCATTCGGCATGGCTCTCAAAAATGAGCGGCGGACCGGCAAAAACAGCAACTCAGGTTTGCAAGCAATCCAAGAATAAACGCCTCGCTGGAGCGAGGCGTTTCAGAAGCGATCGTTATTCGTAGAGTTGAAGATCAGAATCCCGGAGGCGGCGAGTTGATCACAGCACCTGGAGCAGGCGCCTGTTCTTCGGCAGCATTGGGGGCAGGAGCTGGCTCATCATCACCGTGTGGCTCTACACCAACATCGTAACAAAGGTGGTGTAGAATCGCTTCAACGGCACTCGATTTTTCAATGACCCCGCCCGACGCGACTTGACGTGAGTGATGGCGAGACCATGGGCGAATTTCCTCCAGAACGTGGTGCATCAATTGGTCCATCTGGGTTACGTGGTGTCGAATTGCGTCGCGGTCGCCCTGATGCTCCTTTGCATGAACAAACTTTGCAGATTCAAGCAGTGCATACGCCTCTCGGTATGCCTCTGCGAATCCAGGATTGTGCTGGTAGTTGTAGTGCATATCGAGACAGAGTCGATTCACTTCCGTTTCAAGCCGACCCGACAAATCTTCAAATCGAGCATATCCACCAAACTGAAGTTGCACTGGCTTTTGTACAACTTGAACTGGCTGGAGTTGTGCCGTTTGGATTGACGCAGAGGAAACTCGCACAACCGGAGTTGGCGTGTAGTAGTACGTCTGATTCTGAACGTAATACGAACCGCTGTGATGGTGAGCATCATGGTGTGGAACGACGTAATTCCAGTCTTGGTGTCCGAAGTGGCGACCGTGATGGTGGATCACATCATGGTGTCCATTGTGATGCACAACATCGTCATGGCCGTGACGATGCTGTCCGAATGCTGGAGCTACGGCCAGGAAACATACGCAGGTAGCCAAGCAGTACAATTTTTGCTTGAACGAATTCATGGAAGAGCCTCCGTCTTGGAAAGCAGGGGGGGTTAGTAAGCCGTCTCGACACTGAACTGAGCAATGATCAGTCTCTTCATCACATTACTCTGCGGACTCTGAAAAAGGAACCGGAGAGACTGCCGCCGTGCAAATCACTCCGGTATGTTCATTACCGATAATTGGAGATCACCAGCCAGAATGCCCCGAAAACTGTTCGCGATACATGTCAGACGAGTGGCCGTGAGCATGACCTGTCGATGTTGGATACGATTGGCTCCGCGGAACTGTGTGATAGTCGCCATGCAAAGAATCGTAGACTGTGCCAGAGTTTCGACCTGGGTATCCAGAAAGTGACGATCCTTGCCAGGTCATTTGTCGATTGTCGTATCGGTAAGGCGACGGTGTAGAGCGGTTGTACAAGGTCTGCTCTTGAAAATGCCTCTGTTGAGAGTAAGGCTGCATGTCACTGCGATTCGGCAAATATCCGCGAGAATCATAGTTCGGATAATCTCCATAGGACCGAAGGGAACTTCGGTGCGATGGCATGCCTGAAGTGGGATAGCCATTTGATTGGCCGCAGTTGGGATTGCGACGGGCATTCCAGAAGTCCTGAGCATTGGCAGTATCCGACACTACCGCAAACGATGTGAATATCAACGAGCACGCGAGCCATCTGAGATTGAACATGATCAAAGTCTCCCTGACGAGTTGTGTTGTTTTTTCATAAACCGCTTCATTGCGGCAGTTTGACTTTGAATTGCGATTCCTGTTCCGCACACGTCATTTTTTAATTGGAAGAGTTTTGCCCGCAAATTGAGGGTGAGATACCTCCGTATCAAAACTGGCATCAATCAAGGTGACGACAGGCTGAATCAGAATGACACAGGGTCAGCACCCACGGGAACGCCAGAAAATGCTCAAATGGGCAAGAGGCGCAGGTTTTAGCTTTAATTCCGTTGGTGAATGAGAGTCCTGCGTCGTGTCCAAATTGGGCGACGCTTTCGTGGAGAACGATCCTCCGCTGCGCCGATCGTTCTGAATGGACGAGTACGGACACTCGTTATGATTCACAAGCGGAATGGATCTCCCGTGGTCGTTTACAGTCGCATCATTTCGATGATCCTCGCGATCTGCCTGATTGGGCGATCAGCGGTGCCATGCGGATGTGCGGACTGTTCGTCCGTACGGTGCTCATCAGTAGATGCGGTCTGTCAGCATGAAACCGCTACAGCATCATGCCATCACGTTCATGGCAGTGAAATCGTCAGCAATTCTCGTCTGAGCATCAACAGCGCTGCTTCGCCGTTGCATTTGCCAAGTCATGAAGGCAACCTTGCCTGTACCCGGATTCTCGCCGCAGTCTTCGCGCCATCGCCCATTCCCGTGCGAACTCAATGCGATGATTGTTTACGAACACCGGAAGTATGGTCGACCTCCAGCTTCTCGGCGCTCTTGACTGGTCAATCAAGACACAATGTGGCGTCGCCGCCAGTGCCGCGGAGCGCCCTCGCGCGCCTTCAAGTGTAACTCGTTGGATTCATTCATTTGAGTTCGACTAATTCTCAGTTACGCTTTTGGAGCAAATCCAATGTGGAAAATGGTTGTACGCAGAAATGCAGCGTTACTGACGCTGATGCTATTTGGGGCCGGTTGTGCCAGTGGTCGATCCAATATCGGGATGTCCCACAGCACGATGCCACAGAAATCGACTTTGGCTTCATCCTCAACGCTTGAGCTTCAACCATCAATGAAGCCGGTATCCGATGATGACGTTGAAATGCAGGTTGATTCTTCGCAGAAGACGTCCGGCATTCACCCAGTGCAGTACACCGTAACTGAAGATATGACAGCGGTGTTGGACGAATCTTCCAATTCTACAGAACCAATCAACGAGCACGCTGGTTGGTCCTTGGCTGCCCTTGAGTCCATTGCATTGCAGCAGAACCCAGCAGTCCTCCAGGCCTCGGCATCAGCTCACAAAGCCATGGGCTACCAAAATCAGGTAGGGCGAAAACCGAATCCCGTTGTCGGCTATCAGGCAAGTCAACTCGCCGACAGAGGCACTGATCAACATGTCGCGTTTATCGAACAGGACTTCGTACTTGGCGACAAGCTGACGAAGAATCAACGTGTTCTGCGTCAGGAAGTTCAGTCACAGCTCTGGGAAGTTGAGACGCAGAGACTTCGCGTTCTTACCGATGTCCGCCAACGGTTCTACGAAGCGCTTGCAGCACAACGGCGAAAGGATCTGGCTACAGAATTCGAAACTGTCGCGGTGAAGGGCGTCAGTTTTGCTGAAGCTCGCCTGAACGCTAAAGAGGGTACTCGTCCGGAAGTCTTGCAGGCCGAAATCCAGTTGAAGCAGATTCAACTTCAACGCCAACAGGCTGACGCCGCGTTTACGGGTGCCTGGAAACAGCTTATGGCAACAGCCGGTGTGCCCGGTAATGACCCTGGCGTCCTTGATGGACTGCTGCCGAGTTCCGCCGAACGAAGAGACTGGGAGACAGTCAAATCGCAAATGCTGGCATCAAGCCCCGAACTGCAGGGAGCCCGGGCACGGCTCGCCCGCGCTCGGGCAAATATCGAACGGCAGAATGCTCAAGCCATTCCGAACCTTTCGCTGATGGTAGGCGCTGGCCGTGATAACGGTACAGGATCTGGGATGTTGAACACTCAGATCGGCGTACCGCTGCCGATTCACAATCGAAACGAAGGCAATATCGCTGCCGCTCAGGCCGAATTCTGCCGGGCTTCGCAGGATGTTCGACGAACAGAGTTGTCAATCGAGTCACGACTTGCCGAAGCCATCAGTGGGTTTGAAGCCGCAGCCGCATCTGTCGATCAATACCATCAGGAGATCCTGCCAAGAGCAGAAGAATCACTCAACCTGGCAGAGCAGGCATACAAGGCTGGCGAGTACGACTTTCTTCAGGTTCTTGTGGCACGCAAAACGTATTTCGACACCAACCAGGAATTCGTCAGCTGGCAACTCGAACTCGCCAAAACGACGGCACTCCTTGACGGACAAGTTTTGGTAGGCGGACTTGATGCAACTCGGGACACCGAGTTTGATAGTGCTCTTCGCGACCAGTCACTCAGCGGACAATAGTGTTGAGCGATGTGATGACATGACGGTTACTCGGCCGAAGCACAGGACATGAGACAGATTCAACTCGGTCAGTGTGAATCGACCGAGTTGAAAAGAGTGACGGGGCCATCACTTCGCCATCTGCCGAACAGCATGGGAAATTGGTTGGCATTGCCACTTAATGCCAATTAGTGATGCCAGCCGCCGTGGTGTCCACCGCCATGATGGCCGCCGTGATGATGACCGCTAAAGTGGCTCCCGTGTCCGCTCCAGTGACCTCCATGACCCACCGAGTGGCCGTGGCCAAACCCGATACTGATGCTGCTGCCGTAACCCAAAGACGGCTGTACATACGCGGACTGACAGGTCGGTGCATATGAAAATGCAGGAGTTACGTATCCGTAAGACGACGGAGCGTATGCGTACGCTGGAGGATAGGAATAGACTGGTGCTCCATATGAGTAACCGCCGTATCCACAACCATGCCCGGCCTCAGCAATCTCATCGCTCCCCATGAGAGCGAATCCCACACCCAAAAAAGTCACCATCAAAATCCTGTTCATGGTTCAGCCTTTCGTAGACCTACCTCGGAGGAAATGACTATCGCGGCATGCGAAAGTCGCCATTCACTGCAAATCAACTCTGCAAGAACACTGAGTGCCTGGGAGGCAAACTCAATGCCGATCGGCAGAATTTGCCGTTGCTGCTGATTGTTCCGGAGAAAGCTTGATTCGGGGGTGTTTCCAATTAGACGAAGTCCACTGGCTCTGTGTTCAACTCGATGTCAAATGGTGTCAATATGAAGTCGCCTGAAACCAAACGGTCCGACTCTCATACCGAGTAGATCGTATCAGGAAGCCAAGGAAGTCTCGGCCTGACGAGCTTTTACACGTTGGAGTCAACTCTGGAGAAGTGCGGGAATTCACGAATTATGCCAAGCGATTTCGCGGTCAACTGCTATTGAGGCACTGAACTTGCTGCGATACCCTTCACCTCTGTCGATGAGTTCTTTCCAAGAGCATCAATCTCATGGTTCGTTCACTGGCTATCGCCGCTACGCTGCTGCCAATGCTGTTTCACAGCATTTTTGGCTGTTGCTGGCACCATGCGCACGTGGGGATGAGCAGACAGTCGGTCCAAGTTGCTGAAACACAGCCCCCTTGTCCCGGTCATAAGCATCACGAATGCCATTCGCCAGCTGGCCTACCGCAATGTGGTAGCGACACGCCCGAATCGGGTTTGCCCTGTTGCCCCGATGACGATCGGCATCGATGCGACGAGGAACGTTGTACCTACATTTGCTCAGAAACACTGCGGCCTGAATGCCCAGAAATGGCCCTGAGACCCGAGGTATCGCCTCTGGAGCAACTCAGCCTGCCACCTGCTTCGAGTCAGTCAGTGCTCTTGCTGATGTCCATCAAAAGTGCTCCGCCGCAATCGCCGAGCCCGCGCGCGCTGACTCAGGTCTGGATTGTGTAGCCGCTAACGAGACCGACTGTCTCTTCAACCATTGTTTTGTCTTGATTTTTGCCATTTGCTTTTTGGCAGAACGACAGAACTGTTCGACCTTTTCTCGATGCCACTGAATTGCCGCGCCGCAGTATTGGTGGCCGCACTCTTGGAGATTCAAAGTGAAGAACCCTGCGCCCTCATCGCGTGCTCGATGGATCTGGGGAATAGGCTTGCTTGTGACTGTTGTCGCAGGAGTCGCAACTCGCTCCCATTGGTGGCAACCTGCCCAGGAGATTGTTCGACAGACGATTTCCAAAACAAAAAGTACGTCAGCGATCGATGAACATGACCACAGCGGTGCATCTGCCGCTGAAGACTCACATGCCGGTCACGATCACGGCTCCGATGACTCCAACACTCTTGAACTGTCAGTTCAGGCACAGGGGAACATCGGATTAGCAGCCGAATTCCTGCAGCCTCTGAAACAGCAGACTTTTCGCCGTTCGATCACGGTGCCGGGCCTCGTGGTTGAAAGACCAGGGCGGACTCGTGTTGAGATTTCGACACCAATGGCTGCTGTCATTACGCACGTTCATGCCGTTCAAGGAGAGGCGGTGAAACCCGGGACACTCTTGTTCCAGTTGCGAATCACGGCCGAAGCCCTTGTTTCGACACAGACAGATTTGTTGCGCACGGTCGGAGAGCTTGATGTTGAGACCAGAGAGATCGCAAGACTTTCGAAGGCCACGGAAGCTGGGGCAGTTTCGCAGAAGACTCTTTTGGAACGCCAATACGCCAAAGAGAAACTGGAAGTCCAGATGAATGCCCAGAAAGAAGCACTCCGACTCCATGGACTCTCCGAACGGCAAATCGAAGACATCGCAAAAAACAAGCGTCTGTTACGAGATCTGCAGATCATCGCCCCTGGTCGTGACGGGCACGGGGACGATGAGTTGCATTTGTCCAGTACGGCAACCCGCCCAGTTTCCATGACAAGAGGCCCTGCCGTGTCGGCCGACGAGCCGCAGCACAATTCGAGTGCCGTTGAGGAACGAAGCCTTGTCGCCAACAAGGAAACAGACGGCACTCCCTTGATTCTTCAGGAAGTGCTCGTTCACAAAGGAGAGACTGTTGCAGCGGGAACGACCCTTGCGGTCCTTGCAGATTTCTCGGAGTTGTACATTCAAGGCAGCGCCTTCGAACAGGATCTGGAATTGCTGTCTCAAAGCGGTGAGCGAAACTGGAAAATTACGGCTCTCTTTGAGGGAAGCGGGGAAACTGTTCGAAACGTGGAAAACCTGGACCTCGTGTATTCGGCCAGTGATATTGACGTCGAGTCTCGGTCTCTGTCGTTCTTCGTGCGTCTGCCGAATGAGATTGCCAGAGAAATGCCTTCTCCCAATGGTCAAAAGTTCCTTGACTGGAAGTACCGTCCCGGACAACGAGTTCAGGTGCGTGTTCCGGTCGAAGAATGGACTGACCAGATTGTCCTGCCCGTTGAGGCTATCGCGCGGGAAGGTGCTGAATCGTTTGTGTTTCAGCAGAATGGGAAGCACTTTGATCGAGTGCCCGTGCATGTGAGATACCGTGATTCTTCACATGCTGTGATTGCCAGTGACGGCTCCCTCTTTCCCGGAGATATCGTTGCTCAGCGTGGAGCACACCAGATGCAAATGGCTCTGAAAAACAAAGCGGGTGGTGGCGTCGATCCTCACGCCGGACATAACCACTAATCAAGGAGCCAGACATGTTGAATGCAATTATTCGTTTCGCGCTCCGCCAGCGAATGCTGGTGCTTGCGGCAGCTCTTCTTGTGACCGGATACGGCACATACCTCGCACTTATTACACCGATCGATGTGTTCCCGGACCTGAATCGTCCCCGAGTGGTCGTGATGACGGAGGCTCCAGGTCTCTCGCCCGAGGAAGTCGAATCTCTGATCACTTTTCCGATCGAAACGGCGCTCAACGGGGCCAATGGCGTTGAGGCAGTCCGGAGTTCATCGGGGGTCGGTATCTCCGTGATCTATGTCGAATTTGGCTTCAACACGGACATCTACAATGACCGTCAGGTCGTCAACGAACGCCTGCAACTGATGCAGGGACGGTTGCCTGACGGAGTCACTCCACAGCTTGCTCCGATTTCCTCAATCATGGGTCAGATCCTGATGCTCGGGATGTACAGCGACGGAGGAAAAACGGATCCGTTAGAACTTCGCACACTTGCAGATTGGGTGGTTCGTCAGCGACTTCTGACAATACCCGGCGTGGCTCAGGTCTTCACGATGGGAGGCCAAAGAAAGCAGTTTCAAGTCCTCGTCAATCCCGATGAATTACTCCGCTTCGGTGTGACACTGGAACAGGTCAAGGAGGCTGTCGTCAGCAGTAATGAAAACGCCACGGGGGGATATCTTGATCAACAGGGACCGAATGAACTGCTGGTGAGAGCATTGGGACGAATCCAGACCGTAGAGGATCTTGAGCAGATCGTTGTGACGATTCGGGAAGGTCGCCCCGTCTTGTTGACTCAGGTAGCACGGATCGTTGCGGGTGGGCAAGTCAAACGCGGCGACAGCGCAGCGTTCGAACGATCGGATGTTGAGATTGATGGCGAAAACGAAATCGGAACCGCTCCCTGGTCTGGTGGACCATGCGTCGTGATGACAATCAATAAACAGCCAGGAGCCGACACTCGTGCCGTCACGGAGAATGTCACTCGGGCGATTACAGAACTAGGCCCATCTCTTCCAAAGGACCTGCGAGTTATACCTCTCTATTCGCAAAAGTCATTCATTGATCGAGCGATCGAGAATGTCGTCGAAGCACTACGTGACGGAGTGATCCTCGTTGTGATCATTCTGGTACTTTTCCTGATGAATATCAGAACGACGTTTATCACTCTGACTGCTATTCCATTGTCGCTGGTCATCACAGCTCTGGTTTTTGCAGCGGCAGGGATGTCGATCAATACGATGACGCTGGGTGGCCTCGCGGTCGCCTTGGGAGAATTGGTGGATGATGCGATTGTTGACGTTGAAAACATTTTCCGTCGACTGAAAGAAAATAGGCACGCGACCAAGCCAAAGCATCCTTTGCTGATTGTGTTTCAGGCCAGCACGGAAGTCCGCAACTCCATTGTCTTCAGCACGATCATCGTTTGCATCGTATTTATTCCGCTGTTTGCACTGACAGGGATGGAAGGTCGACTCTTCGCTCCGCTGGGCGTGGCCTACATCGTTTCGATTGCCGCGTCCCTTCTGGTTTCACTCACAGTGACTCCAGTGCTTTCCTACCTACTGCTGGGAAATGCAAAACTCTCGGAGCATGGTGAAGATGGATTTCTGCTTCGTATCCTGAAGGGACTCGCCAGTCGAATCATCCGCTTCAGTCTTGCGTTTCCGCGACTCAATCTCGCGGTGGTTATGGGCTGTGTCGCCATTGCGGGAGTCTTCGTGTTCAATTTGGAGCGAGACTTCCTCCCTCCATTCAACGAAGGCTCAATACAGCTCAACGTTGTTCTACCTCCTGGAACATCGCTCGCCGTATCGAACAGTATTGCTTCGCGATGTGAACAGAGACTGATGCAGGTTCCGGATGTGATTCGAGTGGGGCGACGTACGGGGAGAGCAGAGTTGGATGAACACGCAGAAGGTGTGAACACCAGCGAATTCATCATTGATCTCAATCAGAATTCGCACCTGACGCGTGAAGAGCAGATCAACGAGATTCGAGAAGCGATGGCCGATATCCCGGGAGTCGTCTCTGCTGTCGAGCAACCAATCTCTCATCTCATCTCGCATATGTTGTCCGGCGTAAAGGCGCAGATTGGTATCAAGATCTACGGAGATGACCTCGATCTGCTGCGTCGAAAGGCTCAGGAAATGGAGCAGGCCATTAAGTCCGTGCCTGGTGTCGCGGACCTCATGCTCGAACCGCAAGTCCTGATTCCACAAATGCGTATTGAACTCAAACGCGAAAAGCTGGCTTTGAATGGACTGACCGCCAGACAGGTGAACCAGTTCATAGAAACGGCTCTGAATGGTGTTGTGGTGTCCGAAGTCCTTGAGGGCCAAAGAACATTTGATTTGCTGGTGCGATTTGACAACAAGAATCGCGAGGATATGGAAGCACTGAGAAGACTCTCAATAGACCTGCCCGAAGGGGGCACCGTGCCTCTGGAATCTGTTGCTTCCATCTACGAGGCTGGTGGTCCCAACACAATCAATCGTGAAAATGTGCGACGACGCATCGTACTTCAGTGCAACGTCAGCGAACGAGGTGTGGTCGACGTCGTGACAGACATTCAGAAGAAGTTGGATCCGATCGCTGCGAGTCTTCCGCCAGGCTACTTTGTCGAGTACGGCGGCCAGTTTCAAAGTCAGAAAGAAGCCAGTCGAATTCTCGGCGTTCTCTTCGTCGTCTCTCTGGTAGGCGTCTTTCTGACTCTCTATGCGATGTTTCGGTCGGTGAATTTGAGTCTGCAGGTCATGGCGGCATTGCCAATGGCATTTATTGGAAGTGTGGCAGCATTGGTACTGACAGGTCAGACACTGACGATTGCGGCCATGGTCGGCTTCATTTCACTGGCAGGCATCGCATCTCGAAACGGTATCCTGCTGCTTAACCACTACCTGCATTTGGTGAAATATGAAGGCGAGACATGGTCGCATTCCATGATCATACGAGCGGGGCTTGAACGGCTGGCACCGGTTTTGATGACAGCGTTAACAGCCGGTATTGGACTCGTGCCTCTGGTTTTGGCTGCTGGCGAGCCGGGCAAAGAAATCCTGTACCCTGTCGCGACTGTGATACTCGGTGGTGTCATTAGTTCGACACTTCTGGACTTCTTCGTCCACCCAGCACTGTTCTGGCTATTCGGTCTCAAAGCAGCTCAACGGGTGGTTAGTGAATCTGCGGAAGAGATTCCGCTGGTCGAGCCTCATGAAGAGGCCCTTCAGAATCACCAATTTGCCACAACAGCCGGGAGCCACTGAAACAATCCATTTGATACAGAAGAATCTAAACGACGGCACGCAAAGTGCGACCTCTGAACTTCGTCGTCTGTTCCTTGTTCGCGAGCAGAGATCAAGTCAATCCGTTTTACAGTCCCGGACGTATCGGCTGTAAGACAATTTCAGAAAGTCGCAGTCATGTTAGTGAGAGCCACATTGTTCGCAATTGCAGTTCTTTCAATCGCCAACTCCGTGACGACGGCGTCCGAGGGTGAGGAGTCAGTCGCTTTTCGTTCAAAGGAGTGGCAAAGTCTTCATGCTGAAGATGATGCTGATGCGGAAAAGAAACTTTCAATGCTTCGGAAACTGGGTTGTGAAACCAAAGTGAATCGACACGGTAACCATTCGGATGTGACGTTTCGTTCCGTGCAATGGCGGGAGGTCACTCTGGAATCCCATGAGAATGCTGACCGCTGGGAACAATGGCTGAATAAGAATGGCTTCGAGACTCTGCATGGACACGCTCATTCCTCGTCAAGAGATGCCGTTGCCGTGCAATACATGCAATCTGAATGGCAATCGCAACATTTCGAG
This sequence comes from Planctomyces sp., assembly GCA_016795105.1. Lineage (GTDB taxonomy): Bacteria > Planctomycetota > Planctomycetia > Planctomycetales > Planctomycetaceae > F1-80-MAGs062. Next base: position 9,230 of record JAEUIH010000061.1, on the reverse strand, counting down.
GATGGAGCAAAGGCCGACGAATTCGTTGCGATCTGCAAAGGTCTGGGATGTGAAGTCCGCAAAGGCGGACATGACGGTCATATCGACGTCAGGTTCCGTTGTACCTCGCGTCGAAACCTGGTTTGCATCGATCATGATGAAGCACATTCATTGCAAACCTGGCTGGAGAAAAAGGGATTTCAGACGGAACATGCTCACTGATGGCCTGTGGGCCAATAAGACTCGCTCGACTGTCGAACGAGTTCATCAGAGGCGTGAAGTCTGAGTTTTTAGGAAAAGAGCGTAGACGAATGAAACTATTGCAATTGATGACATTGATGACAGGGCTCATCAGTACGATGACTGCCTCGTCGATCGCGGCAGATGAGAACGAAACCTTCGTTTTTGCGTATCGGGCTTCGGAGCCAATCACGAAAGAGTTTGATGATCCCAAGAAGGGCGCTGCGTTTGAAAAGGCGCTGACGAAACTTGGGTGCAAAGCCAAGGTTGAATCCCACGACGGACATATAGATGTCACTTTTCAGCAGCCACGCTGGACGCTCGTGACTCTGCAATCCGAGGAATTGGTTCACAAGTGGCAGGATTGGTTGAGCGATGCTGGTTGCGAAACCTTGCACAGCGAAGATCCTGAGCATCATGAAGAACACGATGACGCCCACAAACATGCTCATGACGAAGAAATGGAAGTCATCTCATTTCAGGCCGAAGAGTGGATTGAGAAGCACTTTGAAAAAGCAGGGACCAGTGCTGAGTTCATCGTCGTCTGCAAAGCACTTGGCTGCGAATTCAAGGAAAGTGCTGACGAAGGTCATACGGACGTAACATTTCGCTGCGTCAAAACTCGAACGATCGAATGTGCAGGGCATGAAGCGGCAGAAAAACGCGCGGAGTGGCTTCAGAAGCTTGGTTTTGCCGTTAAGCATGATCACTAACTCTGAAACACAACGATGCGGCCGTGACTTTGCCTGCTCAACCCAATTCAGGCAGTCTGGGCAGATTTCAGTGGCAGCATCAAGTTTGCCTGACTGTGATTCAGTAATGATTGAACATGATTGGTCGAGTCGAAAACAGAGTATGTTCGTTTGCTGGAGAATGTCGGAATGTTCAGAACACTGCTAGGAACGCTGTTGATCGCGTCCCAAATCCTCAATGGATTGTGGGCCAATGCAACGCTTTGCCTTCGCAGTGATGGCACCGTTTGCTGCATTCATGAACTCACTCAGGCGTGTCCTTGTTGTGACCATGATCACGAGCATCTGAACGCTAATGGACATGAGGGGCACAGTCATGCTGTCTGCGCGATTGCTGAGAATCATGAACATCAGGAAGAAGAGAGCTCTTCAAGTGGTGTGACGTATCCGCTGGGATCACCCGTTACCCACGCAATTCCTTGTGGCTGCCAGCATCGACCGCTCGGTTCAACCACGGTCCCTGCTTCAAAGAGCAGGATGAATATCACAGCATCGGTTCGAAAGGCGAGTAGACCGACCATTTCGCTGTGTTTTCCGGGGCAATTGGTGCGAAATCGCCCTAAGACTGATACGTCTATACGAATTCAATCTCCAGTTTGTTTGAGTGTGGGGCTGACGCTGGTGTCGTCAACCGTCATTCGCTGTTGAGATTCCATTGCGCACGCTGCGCTCTCATTCTGCCGGACCGCGACTTCAACGCGCAGAGAGGTGGAATACCACTTCTGTTCGGGATAGTGTCACCCTGCTTCAGTCCCGATAAAGGATCGACTCGGGCGACTGTCGACAGCAGGTCTCCCTGAAGTCCAACGCGGATCTGGTCATGAACGCCATCATCACTCTGCTTTTGTTTGTTGTCACGGCAATTGCAGAAATCGTCGGTTGCTATCTGCCCTACCTCTGGCTGAAGCAAGGCAAATCAGCATGGCTATTGATACCAGGCGCAATCAGTCTATCGTTGTTCGCATGGCTGCTGTCACTGCATCCAACTGCGTCGGGCAGAGTCTATGCTGCATACGGCGGAGTCTACATCTCAGTGGCTATTTGCTGGCTCTGGATCGTCGATGGAGTGCGGCCAAGTCGCTGGGATGTGTTTGGCGTCATCATCTGCCTTATGGGCATGGCAATCATCATGCTTTCGCCACGAACGTGAGCGAAACACGCTCATGAGTCGTCTGCCTACAAATTGTTTCTCATTTACGTGTCTGAGACGCGAATTACTTCGAAAGGAATCAACATGAAGTCGTCTACGATGTTTGCGTTGTTTGGTGTTGTTGGAGGATGGATCACCCTGAGCGAACCGCTTTATGCACAGTCACAATTGCGGCAATCATCTGCTCCCGAAGTTGCTCAAGCCCGTAACCTGAGTCGGCTTGAGCAATCTCTGAAGGCGGCCGGCAGCGAAGGGAAATACACCTTCATTGTGTTTTCAAAAGAAGACAACGCGGCCACCCGTGCAATGCAGGGTGTCGTCGAAACTGGAGTTGCTGAACGCCAGGAACAGGCTGTAGTTGTAACAGCTCGAGCCAACGATCCGTCTGAACAGCCACTCGTTCAGCATTTCGGAATTGCTCGGGCACCGATGCCGTTGACAGTTGCAGTCGCACCCAACGGAGCCATCACCGGTGTGTTCGCAAAAACAGTCTCTGACGAGCATCTGAGTGCCGCGATTGTAACTCCAACGATGATGAAATGCATGAAGTCACTGCAGAACAAACAGTTGGTCTTTGTGCTTGTTTCGTCAAGCGATGAGCCCACCATTCCATCAGGTGTCAAAGCACTCCAGGCAGATCCTCAATTCAAGGATCGGATGTCGTTTGCTTCCATGCGTGTCGATGACCCGGCAGAACTGCGATTCATCAGCCAAATGCAGATTGATCCATTGCGAGTGGAAGGTCCGTATGCTGTTTTGATCGCTCCGCCCGGCGTCATGGTCGGACATTTTGATTCGGCCTCCACACCTGCACAAATTGCAGCCGCGATTCACAAATCAGGGCAATGCTGCGATGATCCAAACTGTAAGCATGCTGCTGCACCAGCTCAACAGGCCACGAAATCTAGTTCAGCAAGGAGGAACTAGTTATGAACCTTAGATCTCTTGTGTGGAAAGAATTGCGTGAACGCCCGTGGTCGGTGCTCTCCAGCAGCATTGCGATCCTTTTGGGCGTCGCGGCCCTTGTTGCGATCCGACATGTGACCGTGCATTCGGAGCAGGAAGTCTCCAGACAACTCTCCAGTCTTGGTGCAAACATCCTGATCCTTCCGAAGGATGCGTCTTTGCAAAACTATTACGCGGCGGATCGCAATGGACAGACGCTCCCGGAAGAACATGTGACGGAAGTGCTCATGGCGGGACTGGCAGGAGTCGAAAAGGTCACCCCAAAACTCAGCATGCCCGCCAGTCTGGGCGGTCTGGAAGTGACGCTGACAGGAATCCTGCCTCAGAGTGAATTCACAGCTCAGCAGGCTTGGCAAACCGCAGCCTTGTTTACTCCGAAGAAACATGACGGCTGTAAGAAAGCCAGTCATGAGCCTACTGCGGCGGACATGACTCCGGAGTCGCTGAACACCACGCGTTCGATCGAATCCCTTGAAAAGAACCAAATCGTTTTGGGTGCGGATGTGGCCGACAGATGTGCCTTCTCTGAAGGTGACACCGTCGAGTTGCTGGGAGGAACGTTTACGGTCTTGGGGACGTTGACTCGAACTGGAACTGTTGACGATTCGCGGGTCTTTGCGCACTTGCATACCGTGCAGGAGCTGGCAAAGTCCGGTGAAGTCGTTAGTGCGATTGAGGTCATCGGATGCTGTGAAGACGCAGCCGGAGATCTTGTACCGGAATTGAGCAAACTACTACCCGGTGCCCGCGTGGTAACTGTCTCCCAGGTGGTTCAGACTCAGGTCGGGGTGAATCGGCTGATGTCTGGAACATCCTGGTTTGTGCTGGGCATCTTGATCCTGGTCGGCGGAGCAAGTCTGGCGAGCGCGATCGCAGCGAATGTTCGTGAACGTCGTCGGGAGATCGGGACATTGATGGCGATTGGGGCAACGCCGAGCTTTGTCCAGCGACTGTTCCTGATGAAGGCACTGGTGCTGGGATTGGTTGCGGGGACCATCGGTTGTGTGATTGGTCTGCTGACAGCAGTTCTAATTGGTCCACAATGGGCTGGTGTGAGCATCGTACCATTGCCAGGACTAGCCGTGATGGCGGTCAGTGCAGCAACTTTGCTCGCTGTGCTGGCGGCATACTGGCCCGCTCGTCAGGCCGCAAAGCTTGATCCTTGTCTTTGCTTTCAGGAGGTGTAGCCATGATCAGACTTGAAAATGTCAAACGCATCTACACTCGGCGCGGACAAACGGTGACGGCACTGCAGTGTGAAGATCTGCGAATCTCGGCCGGTGAGTACGTGGCGGTCGTCGGTCCCAGTGGCAGTGGCAAGTCAACGCTGCTGTCGCTGCTCGGAGGTATGCTCTCGCCAACATCCGGTCGAATCTGGCTGGATGATACTTCAGTCTATGAGCAGTCTGTGATTTCCCGTTCTGCAATTCGACGGGAACGCATGGGATTTGTGTTCCAGACGTTCAATCTCATTCCGTATCTAACAGCATTGGAGAATGTTCAGGTGCCTTTGGCGCTAAACAATGTTTCACCGGTTAATCAAGTTGGACTGGCAACCGCAATGCTCCAGCGATTTGGACTTGGCGACAGGCTGAATCATAAGCCATCGGAAATAAGCGTTGGCCAGCAGCAGCGAGTCGCCCTGGCTCGTACGCTGGTCAATGATCCACAGATCATTCTAGCGGATGAGCCGACCGGCAACCTGGATCCAACAAGTCGCGAGGTCGTGCTCAAAGCCTTCGATACCTGCTATGATGAAGGCCGGACGATTATCACGGTGACGCATGACCTCACTGCTGCGGCCCGTGCAAAGCGTCGACTAGTGTTGAATGATGGACAAATCAGCGAAGAATCGTTTTCCCGTGCCAAAGTGGCGTAGTGCGATCTTTGCGAGAAATCTGGCAGAATATTTTTGCATGAAAACTTGCAGACCTTTTTCCGGTGCGTCGCCAGAGAAAGGTCTGCTTCTTGTTGATGAAAGAAGGTCGTCATGACCATTTATCGTTGTTCGTTTCCTTCCCTGAAATGTCTCTGGCTGCCGATACTTGGAGCGTCACTCATCTGCATTACAGGATGCAGTGAAACCGGCACGACAGTTCCCAGCAACACAATTTCTGAGCTTCCTCCGGACACAGGCGACCACGATGAGCATGCTCATCCAAGTGAAGGTCCACATCACGGAGACCTCGTCGAACTGGGCAACGAGGAGTACCACGCCGAAGTTGTCCACGGCGAAGCAGGCAGCGTGACCGTCTACATTTTGGACAGTGCCGCCAAGGTGGCCGTTCCAATCGAAGCGGCCGAACTGATGATTAACATTTCGCACGACGGAAAAGCAGAACAGTTCAAGCTACCAGCCGAACGGGAAGCAACCGATCCTGAAGGCAAGTCGTCTCGTTTCTCGGTGAAGGACGAAGAGCTGGCCAGTGACCTCGATAGTCACGATGCCGCTGCGAAGTTGGTCGTCATGATCGACGGCAAATCATTCTCAGGAAAAATCGAACATCAGCACGAAGGAGAACATAAGCACGATGACGGGCATAAACACTAGCCCATCATTCCTTGCTGGAGATTGTGTGAACTGGACCAAAGTCCCGCTGATTTTGTTAGCACTTCTGCTCGTCAGCGTCAGCAGCCTGAAGTACTTCGTGAAGGCGAGAGACGATGACTGAAAAGACTAAGCTTGATATTGCATTGCTGTTACCAGCGGTGCCGGATGCTCGCGATGCCTGTGTTCGACGGCTTGGCGATATCCTGACGGCGAAGAAGGGAATTGACACAGCTCACCTTGTCGATACGAGCCTGGATGGAGTGAATCAGATATGCATTCATTTCGATCCGGATCAACTTTCAATTGGCGAGGTGCGAGAACTCGCGATTCGGGCTGGAGCGGAGCTGGACCAACAGTTCGGTCATTTATTGTTGAATTCTCAAACGATGTACGCTCGGCAGGCAAGCTCATTCGAAGCACGAGCGAAAGAGATCCCCGGGATTCTGGATGCGGCCGTTTCGCCGACCGGCTTGCTGAAGATTGAATTCGATCGAAAGGTGACGAACGAGGACAGCATCCGCGCCGCAATGCGAAAGATTGGAGTTCCACTCACTGATGCGCCGGTTGCTGCGGTCGCAGGCGACCGTCCCGGGATAAAGCCAAAAGCTCCAGCAGAGGCACACGAGCACGAACACGAACACGGTGGTTGGCTCGGCGAAAAGACAGAGCTGCTATTTGCTGGCATTTGCGGCGTTTTGCTGGTGACAGGCTGGCTAGTCTCGAACTTCACAAGTCCGTCCCCTTGGGTTCCGTGGAGCCTGTATCTGGCCGCGTATGTTTTCGGTGGCTATTTCACTTTTCGTGAAGCTCTCGAAAACGTGCTGGCACGGCGCTTTGAAATTGACTTTTTGATGCTGGTCGCGGCCCTTGGCGCAGCGAGCCTCGGAGAATGGGCTGAAGGGGCGTTACTGCTGTTTCTATTCAGCCTTGGACATTCTCTGGAACATTTTGCGATGGGCCGCGCTAAACGGGCGATTGAGGCCCTGGCAGAGCTTGCACCGCAAACGGCCCTTGTTCGTCGCAACGGCAACACAGAAGAAATCTCAGTGGACCTGCTTCAGGTTGCGGACGTTGTCGTTGTGAAGCCGAATGAGCGGATTGCGGCCGACGGCTTTGTGATCAAAGGCGAAGGGAGCGTCAACCAGGCTCCGATTACAGGTGAGAGCGTGCCTGTCGACAAACGACCGGTCGCAGATCCTCAGCAGGCTGCTGCCAATCCGGATCGACTCGATGCCGCCCACCGGGTCTTTGCCGGGACCATCAATAACAGCGGTGCCCTTGAGATTCAGGTCACGAAGCTCGCAAGCGAATCCACTCTCGCCCGCGTTGTTCAAATGGTGAACGAAGCCGAAACACAGAAATCTCCGACGCAGCGATTGACGGACACTTTCGAGCGTCGGTTTGTTCCAGCAGTCCTTGTGTTGGTTGTCGTGCTGCTGTTCGCATGGATGGTCATTGATGAACCATTCAGCAAGTCATTCTATCGTGCGATGGCCGTCCTGGTGGCTGCCAGTCCGTGTGCTCTCGCTATTTCTACGCCAAGTGCGGTGTTGAGCGGCGTGGCTCGTGCGGCACGGGGTGGTGTGCTTGTCAAAGGTGGCGCGCCTCTGGAGATCCTCGGCAAGGTGCAGATCATCGCGTTCGATAAGACGGGAACGCTGACCGAAGGAAAACCTCAACTCACGGACGTAGTCTGTGCCGAAGGAATCACAGAAGCGGAATTGCTGAGTGTGACAGTTGCCGTGGAATTGCTGAGCGATCATCCTCTGGCGGCAGCGGTCGTCACTGGCGGAAAAGCTCGGATGAAGAATCTGCCTGTGCTTCAGGCCCACGACGTTCGGAGTATCACCGGTCGTGGCGTAAAAGCTACGGTGGACGATCAGGTCGTGACCATCGGCAAAGAAAGTTTGTTTTCAGAATCGAAAAGCTCAGCGTTACCCTCGACGATTTTGGAGACGCTGAATCAGCTAAAAGCCAGTGGTCGAACCACCATGATCGTGCATCGCGGTGACAAATACCTTGGTGTGATTGGCCTGATGGATACTCCACGCAGTTCCGCCAGAAACGTGATTGCTCGACTGCGGGAGCTTGGCATCCAGAGAATGATTGTGCTGTCCGGTGACAATCAACAGGTCGCCAATGCAGTGGCGAAAGATGTCGGCCTTGATGAAGCGATGGGTGATTTAATGCCTGATGACAAAGTCACGGCCATCAGAAAGCTCAGCGAAAACGTGAGCGTGGCGATGGTCGGCGACGGAGTCAATGACGCTCCGGCGATGGTCAATGCTACTGTGGGAATTGCCATGGGCGCAGCTGGATCGGACGTTGCACTCGAAACAGCGGATGTCGCGTTAATGGCTGATGACCTGAACCATTTGCCGTTCGCAGTTGGGCTCAGCCGCCAAACAAGTCGCATCATTCGGCAGAACCTTTGGCTAAGTCTCGGAATGGTTGCCTTTCTTGTGCCAGCGACAATACTGGGTTTGCGACTCGGCCCCGCAGTTAGTCTCCATGAAGGCTCAACGCTGCTTGTCGTGCTCAACGCACTTCGACTGTTGACATACCAAGACGAGGAATGAGCACTGAAGTGCCTCCTGAACTTCCTTGACTTCGAAACTCAGCAAGTCGCCTTATTCCCTGCTACGCTACTACTCCGGTAAGATCGACCGAGGTGAGATACCACTCAGACGGTTGCCGCTCTTGTCTCAAAGACTTCACACCGTCCGAGCTGTCGAATGCTGTCGTGACAAATTCCACATGTGCAATCGAATTCATGGTTCGAGAAGGCTGGCGATGGACGCGAACGTCCGAGATGTAGACAAAAGAACGGAAGCGAGTGGAACGAGAACCTTGTTGTGCCAGGCACTTCGAGACTACCACCACTTACTTCCGTCCGTGCAGTTTCAACCACGTTCGTTAGATTTCCGTGGGGGAACGGCTCACACTGCCGGGAATGCCTAAAAGCCCACTATTCCCCGTTGGCCGCACGGGCTTGATTGCCGCAAAACAGTGCACGCAATCAAGTCCGCGCAACTCGACAGAGTCTGAGCTCTCAGGTGGGCAGAAAACTGTGAAAACCAGATTCGACTCGCTTCCTGATCGTGCGGTTTGCGTCGCACGATCAGCAGTCGATACTACGGAATTTGCAGCCGCAATTTGAAGGAACAAAGACTGATCGCTTGATCATGCCAGTGAAACCAGCGTCATGGGCATTCGGAGTGTTGTCATCCAGCGAACCAGCTTTCAAAGTTATGACGAGTATCGGCCGAAGTGTTTCATTTCGGTGTCTGCGAGGAGCTCGGCTCGGCAGCTGATACCAGCGCCATGATCATCAAACGGGCTTCTGCCGAGAGTTTCGGCCACGTCTCCACAACGCGACCCAGGTCAGCGGGGAGATGACACAAGTTGTCATGGGCTGCCAAATCGTGACCATTCGGCGCTGCAATGGGCGCTGCAACGGGTTTCTCAATTTGACGTAAGCTGCTTTCGTTGCAATCACTTACGGAATCGGCCTTCCGGTCTTGAAAACCGGAGTACCCGCAAGGGTACCCAGGGTTCGAATCCCTGTCTCTCCGCTCAGGTCGCCCAATTG
>JAEUIH010000060.1:18968-45516 GCA_016795105.1 Planctomyces sp. | reverse complement strand
GGAGCCCAGGTTTCACGACGTTCGGGTATCACCAACAGCGGCGAGAATGCCGAAGCTGCCCTAGTTGCCAAACCTGCGCTCCACCGGCGTAGAGCCGGGTGGGGGCGATTTGAGGTGTGTTGTGGGTGTTTAGTTTGCCAAACCTGCGCTCCACCGGCGTAGAGCCGGGTGGGGGCGAGTTGAGGTGTGTTGTGGGCGTTCTGGTTGCCAAACCTGTGCTCCACCGGCGTGAAGCCAGGTGGGGGCGGGAGGTGATCGGTCGGGGCTTGGGGCAGAAATGGAAATGGGAGACAGACGCCTGGGGCGAACGCGGACACAGACGCCTGCGGCTAGCCGTTAAACGATTTATCGTCCGTGGTGGCTTCAGACAAACCGATTGGCATCCGGTTTACTCTGGAAGAACTTCTGCCTACTCTCCGTGAACACCAACAGTAACGTATACATTGAGCTCGGGATGTTCAGGAGACGTGGATTGAAAATCACAGCCATTGAGACGCTTGTTTGCCACGCGAGAATGAGGAACTGGATCTTTGTCAAAGTTGTGACGGATCAACCGGGACTGGTTGGCTGGGGAGAAGCCACACTTGAGTGGCATACTCGAAGTGTGGTCGGAGCGATTGAGGACATCAGTCAGCTGCTCATTGGGGAAGACCCGACTCGCGTTGAATATCTCTGGCAGATGATGTGGCGGCAGCACTTCTGGCATGGGAGCGGAATCGTTCGCAGTACAGCGATTGCGGGGATTGATCTTGCTCTCTGGGATATCCTTGGAAAGGTCGCAAATCTGCCATGTCATAAGCTTTGGGGCGGACCCGTTCGAGATACCATCCGGCTGTATTGCCATCTCGGCGGTGGGAAGATGGAGTCCTTCTATGAGACCCCGATTGAAGAAGCGCAGCGGTTTGCCGATCTTGCTCAACAGGCAGTCGCTGAAGGCTTCACTGCGATGAAGACCATGGCAGTACCCACAACGATGCCGATTGAAGGGTTGAAGCCAGTCCGTGCCGCGGAGGCCTGCGTGGCCGCGATGCGTGATGCTGTTGGGGACAGTATTGATCTGATGGTTGACTGTCATGCTCGCCCTTCTCCGGCAATGGGGCTTCTGTTCGCAGAGGCGCTCGATCCATACGGACTTTACTTCCTCGAAGAACCGTGCTGGCCTGAATCGATCGATGGATTGGCTGCGATCAATGCTCGAGTCAAAACACCGATCGCAACCGGAGAGCGACTCACCAGCCTATTCGCGTTTCGCGAACTGTTCGAACGTCGAGGCTGTGAGATCTGTCAGATGGACATTACTCACTGTGGCGGATTCACTGAGGCTCGTCGAGTTGCGTCACTTGCAGAAGCCCATCGAATTGCTCTGGCGCCACACAATCCTCAGGGCCCCGTCAGCACTGCGGCGTCACTCGAATTTGGATTCTCGCAGCCAAGTTACATCATTTGTGAGTCCGTCCATTCTGATGTCCCGTGGAGATATGATGTGGTGGACGAGGGCCATTCCATTGATCTGAAGACTCGAACAGTGACCGCAAATACTCGCCCCGGCCTGGGCATCACTGTCAACGAAGATGAAGTACGCCGACATCCGTTTCAGCAGGAAATCCTGCAGAGATCGTTTTGCCGTGACGGCAGTGTAGCTGACTGGTAAGGTTTCAGGCTGCCGGCGTTTCTGGCTGGCAGAACTGCGTGGTGCCAGTGTTGAGGATTCGGGGGCATCGAAGAGGTCATAGTTTGAGGAGACGATGTTGAGAGTTCATCCAGTGAGTTCTTCGGCTTCGCCGTTTCGTGGCAATATTGGCCTGGCCCATGTTGACATCACTCCTCCGGTTGGCATCTTCGCCCGGAACTGGGGAGCAGCGAAGCATGATACCGGTCAGTCGATACATCGACCGCTTCGACTCAGCGCTCTGGCCATTTCCTCTGATAGCGGCGATTCCCTGTTGATGATTGACGCCGACCTGGGTTTTTGGACGACCCTGACAACGTTTGAATTGCTGCAGAGCTGTGTGTTGCGTGAACTGGGGCTGCGATCGGACCAGTTTCTGTTCGCTCTGACTCATACTCATGCGTCTCCGCATTTGAGTGATCCGCAGCCTGGATGGGAAGGTGGAGAAATACTGCGGGCCTGGCTTGAGGACCTGACGGCCGCCACAATTCAGGCGGGGCGAGCTGCGATGGGAGCTTCAGAGCCGGCGTTACTGGAATGGCACTGGGGGAAGTGTCAGCTCGCGGCTCCACGGGATCTCCCGGACCCGGACTCAGAGACTCCCCGAATTGTCTGTGGATATAACCCGACTGCCGTCGGGGATGATACTTTGTTGCTTGGACGTATTACGACGCAGGCCGGGTTTCTGAAAGCCCTGATTGTCAACTATGCATGCCATCCGACGACTCTTGCATGGGACAACACGTCGGTGTCGCCCGATTTTATTGGCGCGATGCGTGAGACATTGACTCGGAACACGACAGTACCCGCATTCTTTCTGCAGGGCGCATCAGGAGAGCTTGCTCCACGTTGGCAGTACGTTGGTGATCCTGCTGTCGCTGATCAGCATGGCCGTCAGCTGGCATATGCAGCCCTGGCTACTCTGGAAGATATGAGCCCGCCTGGCACTCGTCTGATGTATCAGGGAGTTGTGGAATCCGGAGCACCTCTGGCTGTCTGGAAGCCTCTGCCTGTTCAGGCATCGAATGTTCTCAGTTCCGTTCAGGGGGCGGCTGTACTTCCACTCAAGAACTGGCCCACCACAGAAGAACTGGATCGGGAGTTTCGTGCGTGTCCTGATCGAGCACTGGCCGAACGTCTGAGACGAAAGCGGAATATCCGAGCGGTCCTTGGAGATGGAACGACCTGGGAACTTCCTGTTTATGCCTGGCGCCTGGGCGATGCAATCATTGTAGGAAGCATGGCCGAAGCTTATTCCGACTTTCAAACGGAGATTCGTCAGGCCTTTCCTGACCATCATGTGACGTGCCTGAATGTAGTAAATGGGTCAATTGGTTACCTGTGCCCTGAGGACCGTTACGATCTCGACGTGTATCAGGCATGGCAGTCTCCATTTGACCGAGGTTCGCTGCAAATCTTCATTGCTGAAGTTCGGCGACTTGTGCACAGCCTCCTTCATCCCGTCCTCTGACTTCAAATGAGTGTTTGACTATGATTCAGCCATTGCATGGTGTTCTGCCAATTCTGCATACACCCTTTCATCCGGATGATTCGATCGACAGAGAGTCACTTCGACGCCAGATCGAGTGGGTGTTTGCGCAGGGGGCAGACGGAGTTTGTACCGGGATGGTGTCCGAGACGCTGCGTATGTCGGAATCGGAACGAATTGACATGATGCATCTGATGGCCGAATACACATCCGGTCGAGGCAGCATTGTTGCATCGGTGGGCGCTGAATCGACTAAAGTCGCTGTGATGTATGCAAAACGAGCTGAAGCAGCGGGCTGCACAGCACTGATGGCCATTCCCCCCGTTACCACTGGCCTTCCTGAGGCTGCATTGTGGAGCTATTTTTCGGCGATCGCAGATTCTGTAAGTCTCCCGCTGATTGTGCAGGACGCATCGTCATACGTGGGGCGAGCGATTCCGGTATCGTTTTACGTTCGACTGCTGGATGCCTATTCACCGGAGAAGATTCTCTTCAAGCCCGAAGCATCGCCCGTTGGCCCGAACCTGACTGCATTGCGAGAAGCCTCTGATGGCCGGGCTCGCTGCTTTGACGGTTCCGGCGGCCTGCTGTTGATTGATGCATGGCGTCGAGGAATAGCGGGTACGATGCCCGGAAGCGATCTGCTGGACGGAATTATTGCGATCTGGCGAGCTCTGCGGGGAGGCAATCAGCCCGAGGCGGATCGGATTGCTGGTCCACTGTGTGCCATCGTATCTCTTCAGCTCCAGGCCGGACTCGACGGATTTCTGGCGATTGAAAAATACTTGATGGTAAAACGTGGACTCTTTGCAACGGAACACAGGCGAGAGCCTTTTTCGTGGTCGATGGACCGTGAAACGCGTGATCTGGTGGACATCTACTTCAATGATATGCTGAGACTATTATCAGCCGGAGCGTAGCGATCATGCATGACGGAGATGGCCGTTCTCAGAGGTTCTCGGCTTTAGCCTGGTTCTGTGCAGCAGCGGTCATTGCATATGTCCAGCGGACTGCAATCTCCATCGTGGCACCACAGCTGGAGGTGTCGCTCAATGCATCAGCCTCGGCGATGGGCGTGATCATGAGCAGCTACTACTGGGCCTATGCATTCAGTCAGATTCCGTCGGGACTGTGCGTCCAGCGGTTTGGTGCTCGAAACATGTTGATGTTTGCTGTTGGTGTCTCGTCGCTCATGGCTATGTTGGTGGCCGGTACCTGGTCAGAATCCTCGTTTGGTGTCGTGTGGCTGTTGGCGGGAATCGCAGTCTCAGGTATTTTCCCGGCCTGTGTTCGAGGAATCATGCAGTGCTTTCCTTCGAATGCCCGCGCGTTTCCATCGGGTGCTCTGTCCAGTTTTATGTCTGTCGGAAGTGTCATTGCGCTGAACCTGACTCCCCGGATGCTGGCCATTCCACCGATTGATCCTGAAAATCGCTGGCGATGGGTTTATCTCGCGTATGGTCTTCCGGGAGTACTCTGGGCAATTGCTTTTGGACTCTGGTCAAAAAAGACAGTGCTCGCACACAGTGAACATAGTTCACTCAAATATGAGAGTGGGCACAGTTCACTCAAAGAAGACCGCGATCACAGTTCACCGATGGAGAACTGTAAAAATGGCGTCAATCCTTTCCAAAGTTTGCCAGATGCAGATGTGCCTGGTCCCGAATTGAACAACGAACAGCCGGTTGCAGTCCTCGATCATGATCGGTGGTTATGTGACTACCGGACATGGCTGATCTGTGGTCAGCAGTTCTTTCGGGCCGGCGGGTATGTGTTCTACGCAACATGGTTCCCTACGTATCTCATGAAGGTGCACAACGTTTCGCTGGAGGCAGCCGGTCTGCTGACAAGTCTGCCAGTGGCTGGCGTTGTAGTGGGGGGCACCGTTGGGGGCGTGATCGGGGATGTGGTTGAGCGGCTTTCCGGCAGCAAGAGACTCAGTCGACAGGGTATGGGATTTGTTTCACACGCGTTGTGCGGTCTTCTGATCCTGGCTGCTCAGCCGATTCAGGATCCGAACGCTGCCGTGGCGCTGATTACTCTTGGCTCGTTTGTCTTTGCACTAGGCAGCTCGGCCAGCTACGCCATGCCGATGGATATGGGCGGCAGACGCTCGGCCACTCTGTTCGCGACGATGAACATGTGTGGGAACATTGGCGCTGCAATTTCGCCGATCGTTGTTGGAATATTGGCCGATAAGGTCGGATGGTCCCCGGTACTGCCGGTCTTCGCAGGAATTTATATAGCGGCATCGATCTGCTGGGCGTTTCTGAATCCGGAGCCTGTACTGCCGCGGGTTAAGGTCTGAGTTGCGGCTGAGAGATCGATCGCATACTTTGCTGTTCTGCGCTTCACATTCAGTCCGCATCTTCAGAAATCAGGAGACCCCGCCGTGCTGCTCTTCGACGCTCACCTTGATATCGCTCTCAACGCTGTGGACTGGAATCGCGATATGCGTCAGGAGGTGGATGACCTGCGAGCTCAGGAACGAGCTCTGAATATGACGGATCCAGGTCGGTGCGGCAGTACGTTGAGTTTGCCCGAACTTCGAAAGGCGGAGATCGGAGTATTTCTGACGACACTTCTGGCACGGCAGGAAAAAGAAGTCAATCACTCGTTCGGCTGGACAACTCCGGAAACCTGCTACGCAATGGCTCATGCACACCTTGCGTGGTATCGAGCGATGGAACGCAGCGGCTGGCTGCGGATGCTGAAGACTCGGGAAGACCTCGAAAAACACGTTCGAGAGTGGAACTCTTCCTCAGCAACGACACCGCTGGGCTTCATCCTGACGATGGAAGGAGCCGACCCGATGTTGACACCGGACACGGTATTTGAATTCTATGAACATGGCCTTCGAGCAATTGGACTCACGCATTACGGGGCCAATCGCTACGGTGGAGGGACTCGCTGCGAAGTCGGACTGGCTTTGAACGCAATTCCGCTTCTGAAGAATATTTCGGACCTGGGGATGACTGTCGATGTAACTCACCTTTCGGATGTTGCGTTCTGGCAGGCGCTGGATCACTTTGGCGGCCGCATTCACGCGAGTCATCAGAACTCTCGCAGAATCGCCGGATGGCAGCGTCAATTCAGCGATGAACAGTATCAGGCGGTGATTCAGAGAGATGGCGTCATCGGGATGGCCTTCGACGTGATCATGATGCAGCATGGCTACGTTCGAGGGGTCTCAAAGGCTGAGGCACTGATTGAACGTGCTGTCGACAACATTGATATCATCTGTCAGTTGTCCGGAAATGCTCGACATGTCGGTATCGGCAGTGATCTCGACGGAGGATACGGTGTCGAACAGACGCCCGCTGATCTCAACAAGATTTCAGACCTGCAGCGGCTGACAGATTTGCTCAGCAACCGCGGTTATCCTGATGCTGATATTGCAGCCATCATGCATGGCAACTGGCTGCGTTTCTTTTCAGAAGTTCTGCCATCGGCTGCGGCGAAATAGTCAGTCTGCGACTGGAATGATCGGCCGCAGTGAAGCCCCGTTCTCGGATGATACCGGGTACAGGGCTTCATGGGATTCCAGTTCCTGTACGAGAACCTTCATCATTCGGCGGAGGTCGTCCGGGTGTGAAACTGCGAGATCGTTAGATTCAAATGGGTCTTCCCTCAGGTTGAAGAGCTGATAGTGGGAGCCATCTGAAGCCGGGCCAGGCTGGTAGTGATAGACGACCTTCCAGTGTTCGTGTCGCAGTGAAGTAAAGTAGTCTGTTCTGTGTGGGGCATGAGGATAGTGCATCAGGAACGTTTCTCGTCGTGTCGGATCGCGCTTTCCGCTCAGCAGTCGTGACAGGCTTTTGCCATCGACTGCATGATCTGCGGGGATCGATACCTGAGTCAATTCAGCAATCGTTGGGAGCAGATCCTGAACGGCCGCCTGTTGAGATTGTATGGCTCCCCGCGGAATCGCAAGTTGTTGTTGGAGTATGTGGCCGGCTGACGGTTGAGCCCATGCAGCGATGAATGGAACTCGCATTCCACCCTCGTAGTGAGATCCCTTCCTGCCACGCAGCGGAGCGGCACACGCGACCGCATGTTCGTGTCCGAGAGGCGCATCGGATCCATTGTCGCCGAGAAAGAAAATCAGAGTGTCCTCGGCGACGCCAAGCTTCTTCAGATGGCCGATAACTTCTCCGAGGGATTGATCCATACCCTCGATCAGAGTGGCAAAGGCCTGCGCATTCTTCGGCTTTCCGCAGTTTTCGTAGTTTGCTGCAAACCGAGGATCTGACTGAAACGGAGCATGGACTGCATAGTGAGCGAGGTACAGGAAAAACGGTTGCTTTGCTTTGACTGCATCAGTGACGGCGGCATTCGCTTCCTGAGTCAGTGCGTCGGTCAGGAATGTTGATGTGCCATGATATTTCTCCAGACCCGGTACCGCCTGCGATGCGGGGGGATCAACATTGCCGTAGCTCTTTTCACCATAATAGCTGGCCGGTGCGCCAATCGAGCATCCACCTGTGTTGCGGTCAAAACCGAGATTCAGTGGCTCAGAACCGGCTGAACCGCGAGGTCCGAAATGTCCCTTCCCGACATGAATTGTTCGATACCCTGCTGACTGCAGCAACCGTGCAAGCGTGACACTCTGAGCATTGAGACCTCGCCAGTTCCATGCGATTGGGCCCAGTGGGCCGCGGTTATCCTGATCCGGGTTAATCCAGTTCGTAGTTCTATGACGAGCAGCGTTTTGGCCTGTCATGATCGAGATTCGCGTGGGCGAACAGACACTCATTGCACAAAACTGATTAAACCGGATTCCATTGCCCGCAAGCTCTTCCATCGACGGTGTTCGATAGTAGCCATTCAGCGGGTAACGTTGAGGAACGCCATTGGCGTCGGTCAAAAACGGGACCGATGTATCCATCACCCCCATGTCGTCGACCAGGAATACGACGATATTGGGTCGATTTTGCTGGACGGGGGCAGGAGTCTCTGCGGATGTAACGGGACGTTGAAGCGTCATACCCACGGTTGACACCGCCATGACAACTTGCAGCAACAATCCAGTGAGTCCGCTCATGCCCAGCTTTACGCCTTGATTCCCAGCATTCGATCCAGCGAATCCGCCGTCTGGTAGATCAGAGCTTCAGGAAAATGTTCGTACGGATGGAAATACTCAAACGTCAGAAACTCGGTGTATCCAACGGCTTCAAATGCATCAAGAACAGCTGGCCAATTTGTTGTGCCATCAAGCAGGGGCCGGAACGCATTCAGGGAATGATCGGTTCCCTTCTTCGAATACTCCTTCAGATGCACATTTCCGATCCGTTGACCCAGAATCGGAATCCAGTGTTCCGGGTACTGATATTCCATGATATTGCCGGTATCAAAATGCACCTTTACATGGTCGCTCGAAAAGCCGTCCACGAAAGTAACCATCTCAAACGGAGTCATCAGGTATCCATTGAAGAAGATGTTTTCGATGTTCAGTGTGACACCCAGCTTTTCAGCACCGGGGAGCAATTCGCGAATTGCTGCTTTTGCGCGCTGGTCGCAGACATCATTGGGCGTGGGGTCGTAGTCTTCTCTCCAGGGCATACACACAGCACCTGGAACCACCAGCAGATTTCCCGTTCCAAGATCATGAGCCGCCTGGGTCATGAGCTTCGCGAGTTCCATACCGCGCTGGCGTTCTTCGAGCCGGTTACTTGTAAGAGGGTATGGCCAGAACAGGAATGAGCAGACTCCGCTGATCGCAATCCCGATTTCATCGGCCATCTTTCGGATTGCCTGAAATTCGGCAGTCCCTGACTTTGGTGATAACTCGCTGTCGAGATCGTAGTTCAGTTCAATGCCGTCAAAGCCGGCATCATGTGCGAGCTGCAGGCATTGGCGGAGGGTCATCTTCTGGGGGTATGGGAATGCCCACAGATTGATGGACTTTTTCATCCTGCGTTTTGGACGACTGCCGATGGATGCCTGTGATGGGGCTGGACTGCCGGAGTTGCTGGTCGCTCCCTGTGATGCCGAAGCACTTGTCTGGATCGTTGCTGCAGAGGCAGCACCAAATGCTGCCCATGACAGCAGAGTCCGACGATCCAGAGGTTCATTTCGATTCAGACTCTTCTGCGATTTGATGAACATGGCCGTAATTCTCCCCGTGATCACGAAAGTAGCAGGCACTCTCCGAGTGCCGTCCGCCCACGTTCCAGTGTTTCAGACCTGGAGAGTTGGCGGACGGCACATGGAATGTGCCTGCTACGAGTTGTGTCTGCAACAAAGTATGCAGGATCTTAGTGCTTTGCAGGGGCGAGAAGGATTGACATCATCTTGCCACTCTCCATTCTCGGCGGTTGTTCAACCGTTGCGATGTCCTGCAGGCTCTTGATGATTTCTTCGAGCATCTCAGTACCACGTTCATGGTGCGCGTTTTCGCGGCCCTTGAACATGACGTTGATTTTTACCTTGTCACGGCGTTCCAGGAACTCCCGTGCTTTGTTGACTTTCACTTCGATATCATGTGCACCTGTTTTGGCGCGGAGTCGAAGTTGTTTGAGCTGCGTTTTATGCTGACGAGGACCACCAGACTTCTTCTGTCGTTCATACAGGACTTTGCCGTAATTCATGATACGGCAGACAGGTGGCCGAGCATCCGGGCTGACCTCGACAAGGTCCAGTCCCTCTTCCTGAGCCAATCGCAGAGCGACTGCGGTTTCCATTTCCCCAAGCATCTCGCCTTCGGCATTGACCACACGAATCGGTGTAATCCGGATTCGCTCATTCATGCGAGGCATGTTACTGTTATTTTGGGGAGTAGCGGACGGACGAGTTCGTTTAATGGTTACCTCCTGGGTACGGAAAACAATTCAGAGACACTTAGATCAGCAACATTGTTTCGCGACTCTTGGCGAACCCTGTCGGGGAAGTTGCAACACAATTGGCACTGCCTCGCTACAGCAGACAACGTGTTGTGCCAAATTCACGAACAAATTGCCAGTGTATTTCCTGACAGAATTGTTTTCGGACGGAACAAATGAACACCTTCGGGTTATCCGCGGTGCATATAAAGTCGCTGAATATCTTCCAGCGTCACGGTAATCAGCCGTACAAAGCCAGTATGGGATCGTTCGTAGGTGACTCGGCTGGCCAATTGCGGCTTCTCGTGAATCGCCCGAGAGACCCAGCGTCGGTCTTCTTCAGTGAGGTCCCCGACGGTTGAATCCCACATTGTCCGCGTTTCCATGACGAGGTCGTCAACTCGCGGATCAAATTTATCGAGTGCCATGTCGACCCTTTCCGCCATGATTAGTCGCGTGTTGCGAGAGCCTGCATTTTGCGAATTCGTTCGAGGTTTTTACGTTTGAGTGCTGCTTCGGCGTCATTTTTCGGGCGGCTGGCCTGAGCCGTTGCCAGGGCCGCAGATGCTTCCTTGCGGCTCAATTCACTGACCGGTCGAGCAGCATTGGTGAGGACGCTGACCTGCGGTCCCTGCACCTGAACGAATCCGCCTTCAATGAAATATGACTGGCTGGTACCACCAACCTCAGCAAACCTCAACTCGCCAACCCCCAGTCGTCCAACGAGCGGAGCGCGGCCCGGATAGAATCCGGCACTGCCGTCAAACATAGGCACTCGGATCGACGTCACCGGACAGTCGAAGAGCGTCTTCTCAGGGGTTACAAGCACAATTCTCAGGTCTGCCACGATTATCTTCCACTGAAGAAGTTATTCACTCAGAAACCACGAAATGCGGATCGGCAGAGGACTCAGCCGATCCGCGAGTTCGAACTAAGCGCCCACTTCCTTCTGCATTCTCTTGTACTGTTCTTCCGCTTCTTCGATCGCACCGACGTACATGAATGCGGCTTCAGACAGATGGTCCCATTTGCCATCGCAGATTTCCTCGAAGCTGCGAATTGTGTCGGCGATGGGAGTAATCTTGCCCTTCTTGCCGGTGAAGACTTCTGCCACGAGGAACGGCTGTGACAGGAAGCGTTCAATTCGGCGGGCACGGTGAACGACCATCTTGTCGTCTTCGCTCAGTTCGTCAACACCGAGGATCGCGATGATGTCCTGAAGTTCGCGGAATCGCTGCAGAGTCTGCTGAACTCGGCGTGCAACATCGTAATGGTGCTGACCGACGTACTGCGGGTCAAGAATTCGGCTGGACGATGCCAGCGGGTCGATCGCAGGGTAAATCCCCTTTTCTGCAATTCGACGCTCGAGATAAATGAACGCGTCAAGGTGAGCGAACGCAGTTGCCGGTGCCGGGTCGGTTGGGTCGTCCGCAGGGACGTAGACGGCCTGAACCGAGGTGATCGCACCTTTACTGGTTGACGTAATACGTTCCTGAAGTTCTCCAAGTTCCGTTCCGAGTGTCGGCTGATAACCTACCGCAGACGGCATACGTCCGAGAAGAGCTGACACTTCTGAACCGGCCTGGGAGAATCGGAAAATGTTGTCAACGAACAACAGAGTATCCGCACCGGTTGCATCTCGGAACCACTCCGCCATCGTCAGGGCTGACAGAGCAACTCGAAGTCGGGCACCAGGCGGTTCATTCATCTGGCCGAACACCATGCAGGTTTGTTCAATAACGGAACGACCGGTATCCCCGATCTTCGTTTCCTGCATTTCCAGCCAGAGGTCGTTTCCTTCGCGAGTTCGTTCACCGACTCCCGCAAACACAGAGTAACCCCCGTGAGCGCTGGCGATACGAGCGATCAATTCGGTCAAAATCACGGTCTTACCAAGACCGGCCCCTCCGAACAGCCCTGCTTTACCCCCTCGAACGAACGGTGTCAGCAGGTCCACGACCTTGATGCCGGTTTCGAACAACTCTGTCTTGGCACTCAGGTCCTGGAGACGTGGAGGGTGACGGTGAATTGGCCATCGTTCATCATGATTCACTTCGCCGCGACCATCAATGGCATCGCCGAGCACATTGAAGACTCGACCCAGAGTTCCTTTTCCGACTGGCACTGACAGAGGGCGGCCGGTATCAACCACCTTCATGCCTCGCACCATGCCGTCGGTGTTTCCCAGAGCAACGCAGCGGACTCGACCACCACCGAGATGTTGCTGAACTTCACCAGTTACCTTCACGTGCGTGGAGGCGGTGCTGTCCTCAATCTGCAACGCATTGTAAATCTCCGGCAAATGGCCTTCAGGAAACTCGGCGTCAAAAGTTGACCCGATTACCTGAGACACACGACCAGTAGCGATAGTGTCACTCATCGGAATTGTGCCCTGCGATCTCATAAAATTGCTTCGCCGACAGATCGATTCGAAGCGTTAATTAGACTAGTTTAGACTTCAGTGTTTAATCAGGTGACAAAGACAACCTGGAACTAAGTGACTCAGACCACACAGCGAAGATCGCTGATTGCCTGACTTGCGACGGATGGGTTAACCCAATGCCGCTGCTCCACCAATAATTTCGGCAAGTTCAGATGTAATAGCTGCCTGTCGAGCACGGTTATATTGCTGCTTCAGGCTGCCTGCCATTTCGTCTGCATTTTCAGTTGCACCCTTCATTGCGACCATACGTGCGATCTGTTCGCTGACTGCAGCGTCGAGGAAACACTTGAAGAGCTTCGCCCGAAATGCGGCGGGCACGATTTCTTCAAGGATTTCCTGTGCGGACGGCAGAAACTCATAATCGACCGATGATTTCGCAGCCGCCGCAGGAACTCCTCCCAGACTCGAAAGAGGAAGCAGCGACTCAACGACCGCAGTTTGACGAGACGAAGACTCGAACCGCGTATACGCAATGTCAAGCCTGTCAATTTCGCCGGCGATGTACTGCGAAATGAAGCGTGTTGCCAGTTGATCAACGTCTGCGAACTGAGGTGTATCAAATCCCATGTAGCTTGCGGCAACCGGGACTTTCTGAAATGCAAGAAACTTAGCACCTCGTTTGCCCGAAACCTCGATCGAACATTCGACGTTCTTGCCCTTCAGTTCGCGGTAGTGTGCCAGGGCCAGTCGCAGAACGCCTGCGTTGTAACCACCGCACAATCCTCGATTCGATGTGAGGATCAGCAGAATTCCCTTTTTCTCCGTCGCATGCTTTTCAAGCAGTGGGTGGGAGAATTTGAGATTTGCACGACCGAGGTCACCAACGATCTCGGAGATCTTCTTCGTGTAAGCCGCCGCCTCGGTTGCACGATCCATCGCCTTTTTGAACCGGCTCGTTGCAATCAACTCCATCGTGCGCGTAATTTTGCGGATGTTACGCACCGCTTTGAGTCTCTTTACAAGTAGACGTCGATTTGCCATGGATCCACTGTCACCGTGATAGGGAAAGCCGTTTTAAGAAGAACCCGACAACACACTTTTGCAATTAGAAGGACAGTCGTGAGGCAAACGTTGCGAGAGCCTTTTTGAGCATACCTTCAATCTCGTCCGTCAAAGCAGCTTCGTTGATGAGTCGATCTCGCAGGTCAGCATGCTCCGTGCGAATGAACTCATGCAGCTTCTTCTCAGTTGCCTGAACCTGCTTCACCGGAACCTTGTCGAAATACCCTTTTGTTCCTGCGTAGATCGCAACCACCTGATCGGCGGCATGCAGCGGAACATACTGAGGTTGCTTCAGCATTTCGACCATTCGATATCCTCGATCCAGCTGCGTCTGAGCGGCTTTATCGAGTTCAGTACCGAGTTGAGCAAAAGCCTCAAGTTCTCGAAATGCTGCAAGGTCCAGTCGCAGACTTCCGGCGATTTTTTTCATTGCCTTCGTCTGTGCATTACCACCCACGCGGGAAACGCTGATACCGACGTTGATCGCCGGGCGAATACCCTTCCAGAACAAATCCGGTTCAAGGTAAATCTGACCGTCAGTAATGGAGATCACGTTGGTTGGAATGTAGGCAGAAACTTCACCTTCGAGTGTTTCAATGATCGGCAGGGCCGTCATGGATCCGCCGCCAAGTTCAGCACTCAGCTTTGCGGCTCGTTCAAGAAGGCGGCTGTGGCAATAAAACACGTCACCGGGGAACGCTTCGCGACCTGGTGGGCGACGCATCAACAATGACAGCTGGCGATAAGCAACAGCCTGTTTTGAAAGGTCGTCATACACAACCAGAGTGTGCTTACCCTGATACATAAAGTACTCAGCCATTGCTGCACCCGCATAGGGAGCAATGTACTGCAGAGGAGCCGGGTCGGCACTGCTGGCTGCCACAACGATCGTGTAATCCATCGCTCCGTGTTCGCGGAGTGTTTCGACCACGCCCGCGATGGATGAAGATCGCTGTCCGCAGGCAACGTAAACGCAGATAACTCCGGTGTCCTTCTGGTTCAGGATCGTATCCAGAGCAATCGCAGTCTTGCCGGTCTTGCGGTCGCCAATGATCAATTCTCGCTGACCACGGCCGATTGGCGTCATCGCGTCAACCGCTTTGATCCCTGTCTGCAGTGGTTCCTTCACTGGCTGACGTCCGGCGACACCCGGCGCGGCAGTTTCCAGAGGACGCGATTCCTTCGTCAGGACTGGTCCTTTTCCGTCGAGGGGATTGCCGAGCGGGTCGACAACGCGACCTAGCATTGCCTGTCCCACTGGAACTGACAACAGCTGACCTGTTGCTTTGACCTCGTCGCCTTCCATGATCTTGAGGTAGTCCCCAAGAATCACGACCCCAACGCTGTTCTCTTCAAGATTGAAGACGAGCCCGCGGGTGCCATTGGGAAACTCAACCATCTCACCGGACATCGAATTCGACAGTCCGGTACAGCGAGCAATCCCGTCACCCACTTCAATGACTCGACCGACTTCCGCAGTCTGAACCTGACCACGAAAATCCTCAATCTCTTTAAGTATGACTGAAGCGATCTCGTCCGCTTTGAATTTCATTGAGTGTTCTCTCCACCAAACGACCGCTGAGCTGCTTCAGCCGCGATCGCAGCGATGAATCATAAACTGTGTCGCCAACCTGAATTACCAGGCCGCCAATCAGAGATTCGTCCACCGTTTCCTGCAGAAGCGGTTCGAATCCCAGTTTTTCTTTCAACTGAGTTTGCAGAGCATTCCGAGAAGTCTCCGTCAGCGCTCTCGCTGTACGGATACGAACTCGACGCTGCCCTGCGGCTTCTTCCCGGAGTCGAGTCATCACCTGACGGATCAGACAAATCATGTCAATCCGTCCATGCTGAACCAGAACTCGAAGGAAGTTTGTAAAGTACGGTGATGCAACCGGCGCCACGATTCGCTCAATGACACCCAGCTTGTCGTTCCGGCTGATCGAATCCGAAAACAGAACATTCGATAACTCGGGATACTTCCCAAGCAGATCGTCTGCAAACGAATTCAGTTCTTCAACAGCGTCTGCAAGTCCATTCGTTTCGGCGGCAGTAAGGTACGACCGCGCATAAAGACTGGCCACTGCAAGCGCACCGGGATCTTCCAGTACACTGTCCGGCCGAGTTTTCAGACGCTGCTGAGCCATAACCACCTCGAAAAACGATTGAAACCGCAATACGAATCCCGTGTGCAGAGTTGCCCTTCACCCGAAGGTTCTAAGCCACAATCCACACCATGAACACGCTGTGTCACTACTGCAAAATCAAAAGTCCAGATCGCCTGCGGACTTCAACGGCGATTGCCGTTGATCATTGCTGGCGCCCTATCCTGCAATTAACGGGAAACACCAGCGAGCGCTTCGCCCACCAACCGGTCCTGATCCCCGTCATTCAATGCTCGCCCGAGCACATGTTCCGTTGCCCGAATGACCTGACTCTGAACCGAAGTGAAGACCTCTGCCAAAGCCGCATCCTTCGCCTGATTGATCTCATCTCGAGCTCGATCACGCAGCGCTGAAACTTCTTTCTGAGCGCTGGCGATGATGTCCTGACTTGTTCGCTCCGCGTCTCGCTTCGCTTCAGCCACCATTGCCTGGACGGTCTCTTCCGCTGCCTTCAGCTTCTGCTCATATTCCGCAAGCAACGCCTTTGATTTTCGCTGGTTGTCTTCTGCCTGAGCAATTGCATTGCGGATTCCCGCTTCGCGTTTGTCCAGACCTGCAATCATTGGTCCCCACGCGGCCTTCTTCAGGACGAACAGAAAACCAACAAACACAACAAACGACCACAGCGCCAGGTCTCGAGTGAACTCAAGAGGCGGACCGTGGTGAGCGGCATCGTGAGCATCGCCTTTATGGTCATCCTGATGCTCCGTACCTGCTGATCCCTCCACCTTCTCAACTGCCGCCGCCTGCTCAGTCTCAGCGCCTTTCGGAGCGGACTCATCAGCCAGCAAAACACCCGAGTTCAACAGAGTAATGGAGACCAGCCATAACAAGGCAAGTTTTGATGCACGGATCATAGCGCGGAACACACCATAGCTAAGAGCAATGAAAAGCTGTCCGGACGGAACGAGCCCGGAGACCTCAGATCATGCACACGATCAGAGCAAAGAACGTCGCACCTTCAATAAGAGCGGCTGCAACGATCATTGCACCGCGGATGTCGCCGGCAACTTCCGGCTGACGAGCCATGTTCTCAACAGCAGCAGCACCAATTCGAGAGATCCCCAATGCTGCACCAATCATCACCAGACCAGCACCCAGGTACTTAGTCAGGTCGATGAGAGGCGCTGGGCCTGCCTGTTCCTGTGCCATTGCTGGAACAGTCATGAGTGCAAACGCTGCAACTACCATCATGCAAAGCTTCAAAAACCGAGCCACTAGACACTCCTCTACAAACTAAAGGTCGCCAGAAACAATATCGACCGATTCAGGAGGAACCAGAACACATGCCTGAATCGCTTTTATCCAATGTTCAACCGAACCAAACACTTCCGAACAGCCATCCAACAATCTAGTGCTTGTGAATTGCACCAGCAATAAAGATGGTGGCCAGAAAACTAAACACATACGCCTGAAGGAACGCCACAAACAATTCCAGACAGCCAATGAAAATCTGCATTCCAATGCTGCCCAGGGTGATGGGGCCCCAGAGAAATCCCTGATCTGCACCAAGTGCAATGAATCCCAGAATGACTCCCAGAACTGTATGACCACCCATGATATTTGCGAATAATCGAACGGCCAGCACGCCATGCTTTATGAAAAAGCCCAGCACTTCGATGGCGAAAATACCAAGCGTCAGTCCCCGTCCAAACAACCCAGGGACTCCGGTATCCGGCATCATATTGCCAAAGAATCCTGCCGGGCCCATGGCGTTGAAACCAAAGATGACGGTGGCAAGAAATGCGGTCAGTGCCAAAGCACCAGTAACATTCAGGTTCCCGGTGGCAGAGCCGAGGAATGGGACGGCACCCAACAAATTGCAGATTAATACGTAGAAAAAGCAGCTCCAGATAAACGGGAGATACTTGTCCGCAGGATGATGGTAATCGCCACCGCCATGATGCTCGCCATGGCCATGTTTGGCGTCGTGCCCATGTCCGCCGTGATCACCGTGCCCGTGATCACCGTGCCCGTGATGATCGTCGTGGCTATGATCCCCGATGGTTGGGCGAACAACCTGGTCTCGCACAAACAGTGCGATTGCTTCCCAGAAGTTCCAGAATCGGCCCTTCACAGGTTCTCCGGATCGAACGCGTCGAGCGAGACCCGTGAAGATAAAGAAGATGATGGCAACTGCCACCACTTGTAGAATCATAAATTTTGAAACAACAAGTTCACCGCCGAGAAAATCAGGCAGCGGTATACGAGGTGTTGGCAGATGAATGCCGCGCGGAAGTTCGAAGTACTCCGCGTCTCTGACGTGATGAAATGGGTCACTGGCGCTCATAGAACCCTTGACAACCAATCTAATACACTGAAAGAGAGAAGAGGACCGGAATCCTCAACCCCAAACCAACACCACCGTAATTACTGCACACCCGACAACGTCATTATGACGCCTGCTGCTCTGGATGCTGCGACTTCTTCTTTGAGAGAAACCGAGCCTCCAGGAACAACGTCAGCAAATAGAACCCAATCAGCCAGCCAAAAAATTCGGCAAGTCCAACTGTTGGCCAGTTGAATTTGACAACTAAAGCTGCACCTGCAACACAACCCATCCGAACAAATGTCGAAGCCAGAAAGGCAACCAGTTCGTTCGGAAAGATAGCGAGTCGGGAAAGGAACACAACTATCCAGCCAGGGATCAGGCAACAGAATGCTGCCACCGACATCCAGATCACACCATCCGTACCTCGAAGCATTCTGGCAGGCCAGAAACACACAGCCCAGCCAGCAATGACCGCGAGGGTCAGAACCATTGCCGCCCGGAGCCCCAGCGAAGCTGAACCCTCCTGAGCGGACTTCGGATTACTCACGGTTTGAAGTCCCCCTGTTTTCGGTCCGTTCACGCCGTTGCTTTGCCGATTCTCGATCCAGCCTTGCAAGTAATCTTCGAAGCGATGTCACTGCTGTGATACAACCGAGACAGACACCAACAATCGTCAGGATCGGTAGATATCCATATTTTCTGTCGAGCCAGTATCCTCCGCCCGCCAGAAGTGCCAGGCCAATTGCAGCAGACACCACCTCGTGGGCTGCCCTGTATGCCTGGGCAATCTGTGATATGCGGGTTTGACGGCGATCCACCCTGTTCTCCTCCTTCGACCGACGTCGAACGGCTTCAAATCAGATGGATGGAATATCCGTCAAAACACGAACAATCCGGCCGAACAATGTCTTGTCAACACCTCAGCAACAACCGCGGCAGCAGTCTAAAGCTGCGTCACGGGGCAGTCAAAGTACGGTGAACATTGAGCAGTTAAGTTCCCGGAATCGGGATTCAATTCTACAGTGCGGCGGCATTCGGCTGGATAAGGTGTTGATCAAAATTCGAAAGTGAAAAGGGATTTCGGCTTCGAAACACTGGCAATTTAGCACGTCTCAAGCGATTATCCCGGATCCATCGTTGTTCATGAACTCCTCTAAGAATCCTGTCTTTTCTTGCCCGAGGTGAACAGTACGTTCTGGACCTGACCGTCGTCACCTGTCATTTTGTTGACTTATTCGGCCAAAAGTTCCGTGTCGAGATTTCAGGAAACACCGAGACATTGATGTCTCACAGCTTTGGTGAGTCTATGCCTGTTGATGCTTGCCGCCTTTTGTCCCGGCTGATTACTTCGTCGGTTGCGTCCGCAGCTCTCCTTTATGCTGGGATTCCCTGTCCATCGCTGATGGCTCAGGATCCGGCGGCCGACGAGGCAGGACAGGCGAGTGGAGACGCAACACCTCCCGGGGATCAGGCGACGGGTGGCGAAGCTGCCCCTCCCGATGCGGCGACTCCTTCCACGGAAAAGCCGGGAGATCAGGCGCCTCCTGGCGTTGACTTCGTCGGGCCAATGCTGAAACAACAGGAAATGGCTCGCCAGATCCGAGACCTGAAAAAGCCGCTCCTTGACCCCAAAGAAGCCGAACAGAATTTCAACAGAAACGTCAGTCGTGACTATCGGACATTAATGTCCAACGGTGGAAACCTGACAAATGCCAAAGACCTCGAAACTCTGAAGAAGGGGCTCGAGTTCAGAATCCTTCGAATTACTCTGCCGGATCAAAAGCCGGTCAGTGTTCTTAATGAACTTCGCCGCGACCTGAATGGTGCCGGATCACTCATCACGAATACTCAAAACAAACAACGTTTTCGTGAGGCTGTTTGTCGTGAAGCCATGGTGTTCCTCAAGCAACTCCTTGAGAACAATCTTGAAGCTCGAAGTTTTGCAATCGCTGTCATGCCGGATCTCGAGGTTGTGTCTGCCACATTTCAGCAAAAGCGTATTGAAGTCTACGGTGAAGTCCCTGATGTTCTGATCTCCATCCTCGCAGATCCACAGCAGCCCGATGCCGTCAAGGTTCGAGCCGCTGCTGAAATTGGTCGACTGATGAAGAAGACGGATGTGGTGCCATTGACTCAACTGGCCTTTGCTAAGGCTCTCATTAATCAACTCGGTCGTGCAGAAGCTGAAAGAGCCTATCAGCAACAATTGATCGAAGTGTTGTGTCTGGTGAATCAGCCTCGAGAGCAGGTTGGCACACCTGTTCCTTCTGTCATTCAGGCACTTGTCAATGTGATGTCTGACCGAAGTCGGGTAATTCCTGTGCGTTGCCTGGCAGCTCGAGGGCTTGGCAAAGTTGCTTATGACGACAAAATTAACTTCGAACCGATCGCATGGAAGGTGACTCAGCTGGCTCGCGAATCCGCCGAATACTTCAACAATTCACCGAAGAATCCGGTATGGCAGAAGTGCGGCTGGGACCTGTATCTCGCCTTTCATCATGAAGTCTCTCCTCCCGGAACGCAGGGGATGCTCAATCGAAACGGCAGCTCCAGGGTCGTGAACGAAGGTTATACAATGACTCTTAAGGTTGCCGTCCCGATGATTGGTTCCGGAACAGCAATCCCCGCAGAAGAACTCCAGGCAGTGTCTGACTGGCTGAAAACCAATCAGCCAGCGAACCTGCAGTACGACACGAACGCAACCCCGATTGTTCCCTGATCTATCGAATGGGCGTACCACACGGTCACGAACCAATTTCAAGAGATCAGAGCCCAGTGCGACTTCGGCCTGTGAGGCAAACCGACCTGCCGGTGATGTTTGTGCTCCAGCAGGATCCGGAATCAAATCGGCTTGCTGTGACATATCCACGCACGGAGTCCGGTTTTCAGCAGCACTGGATGCAGGCACTCTCCGATCCGACCGTCACAGCTCGAGCGATTCTCTCCGAAGACCTGTTTGTGGGTTGGATTGCTGTCTATCCCTCGGATGGACTATCTCTGGTTGGGTATTGGCTGGGGCGAGAATTCTGGGGGCGGGGGATCGCTTCCAGAGCTTTGATGTTGCTGTTGAATCAGGTGCGAAAGCGTCCATTATTTGCGAGAGTCGCCGTTTCGAATGGGGCATCGGTGCGAGTTCTTCAGAAGTGCGGCTTTCAGATTGCCGGATACCGAGATTGTCCCGAGGATGATCGATATCCAGCCTGCGAAGAGGTGATTTTGTCCCTGGAGGACTTCACCGGAGGTTCCGCGGCCAATCCCTGAGTCAGCAAGGAAATCCAGCGGGGACATTCGGAATTTCGGCTGGCGAATTGACATTCGCCGACAACCATGTCACGTTGCTTGAGAGATTTCTGACCTCTCTGAGTGAAATGAGCCGGAGTATTGATGGCGATGGCAGAGATTACGCAGTTACTCGATCGTATTTCAGACGGCGATCTTTCAGCCAACGAACTATTGCCGGTCCTTTATCATGAGCTGCGGTCCATGGCAGCCGTCCGACTTGCCAAAGAACGTGACTGTCAAACTCTCCAGCCCACAGCACTGGTCCACGAAGCCTATGTGCGACTGTTTGACTCCAGTATGGAGGGCCTCTGGAAGAGCCGTGCACATTTCTTTGGTGCGGCCGCCGAAGCGATGCGTCGAATTCTGATCGAACGTGCAAGAAGACGAATGTCGATGAAAGCGGGCGGCGAGTTCAATCGAGTTTCGTTCCATGAGGTTGAAGCGGGCGAGCCTTTAACTTCGCACGACATTCTTGAACTCCATGAGGCGATCAATCGACTGGAACAGCTTTTCCCAAGGAAGGCCAGTGTTGTCAAATTGCGATTCTTTGCCGGTCTGACACATTCGCAGATCGCCGACGTGCTGGATGTTTCGATTGCCACAGTAGAAAACGACTGGGCGTATGCCCGTTGCTGGTTGCGGCTTGAGCTTCAGCCGGAACTTTCTGTCTGCTGAATTCAGCGAGAACTCCGAATCCAAACGAGAATTCAGCGATCCGAACCAGGGAGTTGTTGATTCGATTTCGCATTACAGACATGGAAACAGACCTGTATGCTGAATGTTTAGGTGAGCGGATGACATTGAACTGGCAGAATGGAGAAACTGAACATTGTGCACGGGAAGAGCTGATCTTCCTGAAGGCACGCCAGATTTCGAACCTGCGAGAGCGTCAGTTTTATCTGCTCGAAACATGCGGCGGCGATCAGATGCTTTATGACCGTGTGAATTCACTCCTGAAAGTCGATGCCGCTGATCGAACATTTCTGGAACCGGGTGCCGGATATTCGATTGTCGTAACCGACCTCTTTCCTGATCAGAAAGGGACAGGACGCCAGCTGGGGTGCTTTGTTCTGGAGGCGGAATTAGGGTCTGGAGGGATGGGCGTAGTGTGGCTGGCGCGTCAGGATCGTCCTGTGCGACGCTGGGCCGCCATCAAACTCATGCATCCCGGGTTTCGTGCCGAAGACCGTATCGTCCGTTTCGAAGTTGAGCGGCAGATGCTGGCTGCGATGCAGCACCCCGCAATCCCCAAGCTGCTGGATGCCGGTGCAGATGAAAGCGGCAGTCCATGGTATGCGATGGAATTGGTTCATGGAGTTCCACTCACTCGATATTGCCACGATCAGAAGCTGACACTGCAGAATCGGATTCGACTATTTGCCGATCTTTGCGATGCTGTTCAGCATGTTCATCAGACGGGAATTGTTCACCGTGATCTGAAACCTGGAAACGTGTTGGTGATCGAAGTTGATGGGAAGCCGATGGTACGGCTGATTGACTTCGGTGCCGCCTATTGGCACTCCGACTCGAATTTTGGCAATACCTCAGACGAAGTGAGTTGTTTGCCGCTTGGAACGCTTGCCTATATGAGTCCGGAGCAGGCGGCGGGCGAGGATCGGCCTGATGTTCGCAATGACATCTATTCGTTAGGCGCGTTTCTCTACGAGCTGATTTCTGAGTCGCGACCGATTGACCTTCCTCAGTGGTCAGAAGCGACCACGCGTGAACGTCGGGAGCTTGTTCGCCAGTTCTATGCGACGGCCCCTTCGACACGGAAGCGAAGTCTGAGGCAGGAGTCCCAGGCTGCAACTCCGGCCGTCGAGTCTGATTTGGTTCTGCAGGCTGACACACGCTTTCGGCCGTATATCATCCCGCAGGATCTTGACAGTATAGTGATGAAGGCCCTGCACCCTGATCGTGATCGTCGGTATGCCACAGTTCGAGATCTTGCGGCCGATTTGCGAAGGTTTCTGAATCAGGAATGCGTCGGAGCTCATCCTCATACCTTTGGATACATCGCCGAAAAGTACTGGCAGCGAAAAAGCACGCAGATTGTCATCGGTACCTTTGCATTGACAGCCCTGATCACGTTGATCTGTGCCGGGTATGTTTCGTGGCAGCAGCGCCGAGAAGTGGAAGAGACTCGACGTGAGACACT
Source organism: Planctomyces sp. (assembly GCA_016795105.1). Lineage (GTDB taxonomy): Bacteria > Planctomycetota > Planctomycetia > Planctomycetales > Planctomycetaceae > F1-80-MAGs062. The sequence goes on along the minus strand of JAEUIH010000060.1, from coordinate 22,218 downwards.
GGTTGCTCAGGCGCGGTTTGAAGCAGAAGCCGCGCGTCGACGCGTCAATATGTATGCCGCCGACATGAGTATTGGATTTTCGGCCAGAAGGCGGGGGAATCTGTCTCTGGCAAATGAGCGACTTGAAGACGCAGCAGACCGGATTCCTTCGCGGATTTCCGGCTTTGAGCAGAACTGGCTGCGGCGGTTGCTGATTCAGGAGTCGCAGATGGTCGAAGCGAGTGGTGGGCGGATCTTTGATCTGGCAGTCAGCCCTGACCAGAATCGAATCGCGATCGCTTCCGGTGATACTCGATGCCGAGTCGCCGTTCGCAGTCTGGAAACTCAGATGTTGGAGATCGAGATTGCAGACTTTGTGAACGATGTGAATTCTGTCGTTTTCTCCCTCGACGGGAGTCAGTTGCTGACGGCAGATGAAAGTGGATTCGTTCGAATCTTCGAACTTCCCTCAGGCCGTGAATTGAGTCGACCTGCCAAACTGGAATTGCCCGTTTCGAACGTTTCATTTCTCGACAATGATTCGAAAATCATCCTCTCTGAAATCAACTGGATGAATTTAACAGCCCGAACATCGGTCATAGACATTTCCTCCGGAGCGATTCTGAGGCACAGAGATAATTGCCGCATTCTGGACTTGCACCCGGATGGTGAATTGGCCGCGGTTGTGCTGGACAACGAGTCTGTTGTTCTGATGAACGCACAGGAACTTACCGAATACAAACGCCTTCTCGGCACTCGAACAGATATCGGCTGTGGTGTGTTTTCAGACGATGGGGCGATCTTTGCCGCAGGAACTCGAAACGGTGAACTGCTGATCTGGGAGACTGAGGATTCAGAACTGAAGGTTCTGAAGACGCCGTTCAAAGCCGCAATTCGAAGCGTTGCGTTTAGTCCGGACGGGCAATACATAGTCGCCGGACATGGTGACGGTCGATTGAGTGTATGGGATTTCAGACGAGAGACGAATTCGTTTGTAAACACCGGTGAGCATGGAGCCTGCTGGTCTCTGCTGACTCTGAATGAAGCTGGTACATTGGTTGCAGGATTTGAGGATTCATCGGTTGAGTTTCGCGAATGGAGCAGCGTTCTATCTCATGTTCGCAAGCCGATTGTTCGAAGCGAACAATCGAAGATTGATGCAGATCGGGTATCGATTTCGGCGGATGGATTCCGGGCAGCCGTGATCGACAATGAGAATTCTTCGATTCGGTTCATCGATCTGACCGGCGAGAAACTCGAATGCAGAATTCCGCTGAATTGTCCTCAAAAGTTCGATCGGCTCGCGTTTATCAGCGATGATCAGGAATTGGCAATCACCGATTTCGATGGTGGGTTGTACAGGTTGTCGATTGCGTCCGGAGATCTGAAGTTCGTTTGTAGTACATACAATAGCCGGGTCATTCGTCCTGTTGTGTCGAACGACGGGAAGTCTATAGCACTTAGCACGGCGGAGTCTCCGGAGTACCGCAGCGGTATCTGGGATCTCCAAACCGGAAAAGAGACTTTTCGGTTACCTCAATTTGAGGAACTTCACGCTGGAACCCCGAATCGCATTATTCAATTCCTGGCGAATCATCGTGTGCTGTCTACAAAATCGGATTCGGTGTTCACGCTGGATGTTCCCTATTCAGGGAGTACCCCGAAACGAACTCGATTCAAAGGGAGTTGGGTGTTTTCAGCAATGTCTTCACCGGATGGTAAACTGCTCGCTGTGGCATGCGAAGATCACAGCACTTCACTCATTGATCGGTCCAGTGGTGAGATCGTTGCAATCCTGCAGCAAAACGATGCACTGCCTTTGGCCATCGACTTCTCCTCTGATTCGGAACTCTGTGTCACAGGAGGCTTTGATGGAACCCTATTGTTGTGGCACGTGCCGACCGCTCAGTTGTTATGTGAATTCTACGAGGCCCGGGACCCTGTTGAACGTGTGAAGCTCTCAAACGACGGGAAAATGCTGACGGTATTGACTCGAGGTGAGGACGGCATCGCAGAACTAATCGTCTGGGATTCAGCAATCCGTAAGTCAAAGAATATCGCACCCTGATCGCGTCAGAGTTCAACGGTCTCAATGAAATAGTCAGGACGTGCGAATCCCCTCCGTGACTCCGTGCGCCAAACGACTTGCCTTCCCAGAACGCCTGAGGATTTGAATTTGGCGCACGGAGGGAATCGCAGGCAGGGTTGGTCGTTTAACCACGAAAGACACGAACCACACGAAAGAATCTCACCAGTACTTGTTTGTGTTTTTTCGTGTGGTTCGTGCCTTTCGTGGTTAGCAATCACGCTGGCTACACGCTGCATGAAGTCGGAATCAACGCACTACAGTCTTCGCTGTGCAAAACGTTAGAGCCAAACAACCTACGCAACTCGCCGTAGGTTTGCTTAGTTGGTGTGAGTAGTACGGAATTCCAGCACGAAACGAAAAATCCACGATTGATTAGGGAAATCCCCGCCGGAATTCGCACTTACTGCAGTCGGCACACTCCAACGGTGCTTTTGACGGCAGAAATAGATGAAATCCCGGAAAGGTCCCTCCATGCATTGCCCACCCGCCACCCTGCTCTCCAGCTGGCTCGCTCGATTTTCTCAGAGTCTTCCTCGCAACGTAGCTCGGCGAGCAACCCGCGATCGCCAATCCGCACAAGTCGCCCTTGCTGACGCCACACTCGAGGATCGGGTACTTCTCGCTGCGGTCAGCTGGGACGGTGGCGGTGGTGACCTCAACTGGAACACAGCCGCAAACTGGAGTGACGACATAGTTCCTGATGCCGACGATGATGTGACGATCAACCTTAACGACAACAACCTTGCCGTCTCAATCGCCAATAGTACTATTGCAGTAAACAGCTTGAACTCGCAGTCAAAAATCAGTGTATTTCGCAGCACTGTCCAGTTCGATGGAGCTTCTGCTTTCACGAATGGTATCGATTTGATGGAAAGCACTCTTCAACTCGGCGGAAGCCTCACACTGACCGGCACCTCGTCGGCCTACTTTTCGACGATCACCAGCCCATCGAATGCCGTGCTGACGAATGAAGGTGAGTTGACAATCGGTGCCTACCTGATCTTCCGTGATACGGATTTTCTGAATGCCGCCGGAGGTCAGGTGACGCAGGCCACTCAGAACATCGGTTACACACGTGTGATTGCCGGCGGAACGGTGACGATAGCGAACGAGGGTGACTGGGACTTTGAGATCGAAGAGAATCGCAGCGGGGAGATTTATCCGGAGAATGGTCAGGTCACC
>JAEUIH010000060.1:0-18869 GCA_016795105.1 Planctomyces sp. | reverse complement strand
TTATATGGGGTTTGGGAGTTACGGAGGGTCGGGATTGCCGAATCTCTACGAGGGATCACTGATTCTTCAGCCTCAGACTGTGCTGCAACTGGCCTACGGCCATCACGAGTTTGGAAGTGAATCGGTTCTTACCGTAGCGCAGACTCAGGTATTCAATGCGAACGTAACATTCTGCGGACAGACGACGATTGAAGAGTTAAACGCAGTTAACTTCAGTTCGGTGCGTTTAACTGCGACAAATCCGCAGATTTCAGTCGTCAATATGTCGAACTCATCCCTTGATGTTTCGCCTGTTCAAGCGGACTCAGTCGCAGTGTTTGGAACACTGAATTTGCCTGGAGGAACGACCCTCAGTGGACAATCTACAGTTCAGATCAACGATGTCTTCAACTGGGATGGTGGCAACATTGGCACATTAGACTCTGAGACGACCCTTTCCTTTTCTGGTGATATCCTCTGCAATGGGGGAACAGTACGAAATGCCACGATCACGAATTCAGGTGATCTTACATGGGGGGCCGGGCAGGTCTCTTTTTTTGGAAATGAGAGCCAATTCATAAACGCCCTCGGATCGACGTTTACCATTACATTTGATGGAGTGTTCGGGAGCGCCGATGGTCATTGCATTGAATTTCGAAATGATGGTTTGGTTCGAAAGACGGCGAATACCGGAATCACTTATTTCTACCTGAGACTCTACAATCGAGGAGTCGTGCAGATTGACCAGGGGCAAATCTATCTTGGGTGTGGTTATGTTTCGAACAACCCAGACAATCCTCCGGGCGATGGAATCAGCTATCCGCCAGATCATCCTCCTGAATATCGAAACGACGACCCGATCGTTGTGGTTCCGGATCCGGTTGGCGATCCTGATCCGATTGTCTATCCCGGATCATTTACTCAGAGCATTTCAGGTTCGTTGATTGAACTCATTGCCGGGCATACACCTCCGGGGCAATATGGAATTCCGGGAGCAGACTATGGGCAGCTTGTTGTCCTGGGTGATGTGTCGCTTGCTGGTACTCTTGAAGTGCAGCTGATCAATGGCTTTGTACCGTCTATTGGTCAGGAATTCCTGATTCTGGACAATCGCGGAACGAACCCAATTGATGGCGAATTCTTTGGTCTTACGGAAGGTGACCTGATTTGGGATGGCATCTACGGTTTTGAGATCTCGTATTTCGGAGGTAACGGAAATGACGTTGTCCTGACCATGAGTCAGTTCGCGAATACTCCGCCTGTCGCAGTGGCCGGAGGACCATATTCAGTGCTGGTGGGCGGCACTATCCAGCTTTCCGGGATACAGAGTACCGACAACGAGCAGGCGTCCGAATCACTAATTTTTGAATGGGATCTCGACGGAGATGGACTGTTTGGAGAGACGGGTTCAAATGCACTTCGGGGTGATGAGAATTTGGTGGCCCCGGTGTTCTCTGCAACCGGATTGCCAGCCAACACGGAGTATCAGGTCTCGTTGCGAGTCATTGACGAGTATGGCGAAAGTGATATCGATCATGTTCTGGTCTCGATTCTGAACTCAGCACCTGTTGTGACTCTGAGCGGGCCGAGTACAGTCACTGAAGGCTCGACTGCCCGTTACACGTTCGTCACTGTTGACTCGACGGACACATTTTCGATCACCTCCATCAGCGGTGGGATTGCGGGCACAGTCTCAAATCTTCAGTTCGATTCGAGCAGCGGCATAGGAAGTTTCGACGTGACGTTTGGTGATGGTCCTTCAGATTCGACGGTCTCAATTCGGATAGCCGACTCGTATGGCGCTGAGAGCAGCATTTCCGAGGTGATTGTTTCCATCCTGAATGCTGCTCCGACCATTCAGTCACTGACTTCGTCAAATTCCGACATCACTCTGGCCTCTGTGGATGGCAACGTTTCAATTGCCGGGACATTTTTTGACCCGGCACGGGAACTGGATACCCATACTGTGACCGTGGACTGGGGAGATGGAACGACGTCAACAGTAACAACCAACCAACTGCTGGATTCGTTCCTTGGAACGCATCAGTATGCAACTGGTGGAGTGTTCCAGATCAGTGTCATTGTCACGGACAGCGATGGTGCAACTTCTTCCGTTGCCATGGTGCAGGCAGTGGTTCGCGGCATCAATGTTGTTGGCGGTACGCTTTTTATCATTGGGACGAGTGGCGAAGATCGGATTCGACTACGGACGCGTGATGGTGGGGCAATCCTGACAGTGGATGCGAAACTGAACTGGAATCAGGATGACGGAGACGACGACAGAGACGACGATTGCTGGGAAAACCATGACAACGGCGGCCGTGTTCGCATTCGAACCTCGTTTCCAATGTCCTCCATCGATCGTGTCGTTGCAATCCTCGGCGATGGAGATGATCGATATGATGGCAGTTCGGAAAGCAGCAGTCATCCTGTAGCGATTTCTCAGACAGTTCTCGGAGGCTCCGGAAATGATTCGCTCTCCGGAGGAGCCGGCAGAGACTTTATTCTGGGGCAGGCCGGGAATGATGATATCCGCGGCGGTGATGGGCATGACGTGCTGATTGGAGGCGATGGAAATGACACGATGCGCGGTGGAAGAGGAGACGACGTGCTGATCGGCGGCATCGTCATGAATGATGAGTCTTCCATGTTGGTGCTGAATGCGATCGATACCGCAATGGCAGAGTGGGCCACAGGAGACGTTGAAGGGACTCTGATGGCGTTTGGAGTCATTGTGGACGATTGCGACAAAGACAGCCTGTTTGGAGAAAATGGAGATGACGATCTGTTTGGTGGCTCGGGAGACAAGCTTCGAGATTGATTGACGAGACGGGCAGGTTGACTGACCTGCTCCTTTGACTGGTCAAGTACAACTTCTATTGGTCGCCGGTCGCAGAGAGCAGCGTGTTCTCTGCGACTCGGCATAGCTCATCCAGCAGATTCTTCACATGCTGTCGTTCTGTCATTTCCGCTCCAATTGAGATTCGGACCATCCAGCGTCCGTCAAGAATTGCCGGTGTCAGATAGGCAAACCCTGATCGGTTGATCTGGTCACACCACGAACGGGTATGAGCATCGAGCGATTCGCCGGTGAGCCCCAGGGGTTCGTGTCGAATGCAGATGGTTTGAAGAAGAACAGGGGTGAGGACTCTCCAAAGGGGAATTGCGGCAATCTGCTGAGCGAACCACTGTGCGTTCTCCAGGTCTCGACGTATTCTCTTCCTGAGACCTTCGACACCCTGTTCTCGAATCAGGAACCACAGCTTGAGGGCTCGAAATCTGCGTCCGAGAGGTAGACCCCAGTCTCGGAAGTTCTTCACCTGTCCATCGGCTGCTGACTGAAGGTAACTTGGGTTCGTAGACATGACTCGAATGAGATGCTCTTCGTCGCGAACGAAATAAACACTGCAATCGAAGACGGCACCAAGCCATTTGTGCGGATTCATCACAAGTGAATCTGCTGATTCAACGCCTTGCCACAGAGTCCTACATTCGGGAAGGATCATTGCCGATCCAGCCATTGCGGCATCAACGTGCAGCCATAGCCCAAACCGCCGAGTAATTTCGCCGATTGCTTCCAGCGGATCCATGGCAGTTGTTGTCGTAGTTCCCGTTGTTGCCACGACCGCACAGGGCTTTTTGCCATCAGCAATGTCTTTGGAGATTGCCTGTTCAAGTGCCTGCGGATCCATGGCAAAATGCTCGTCATGAGCAACTCGATGAATGTTTGTTCGACCGAATCCTGCGAGCAAGGCCGCTTTGTCTACAGAACTATGAGCATGCGCCGTGATATAAATCACCAGTGGTTGAGATTCCTCCTGAAGACCTCCACGTGCGAGTGAATATTGGGTTGTGCGTTCTCGTGCTGTGAGCAACGCGATCAGCGTGCAGGCAGATGCTGTATCCTGAATGACGCCGCTCCATGAATCTGAGAGCCCCGTCATCTGGCGGAGCCAGTCGGTCACAACTTCTTCGATCTCTGTAAGTGCGGGGCTGGACTGCCATGCGAGGCCGAGGACTCCCAGTCCGGAACTGATATAGTCTCCAAGTACACTCGAGAGTGATGCATTTGACGGGAAGTATCCGAAGAAGTTCGGATGTTGCCAGAGTGACAGACCCGGCACGACGACACGGTCCAGATCGTTCAGAATCTGTTCGAACGGTTCGGCAGTTTCCGGCGGATTGGCGGGAATCGCAGCCCGGATTTCGCCCGGACTTGACTGTGCCATGACCGGCAGTGATTCCAGCCGAATCCGATAATCAGCGATCCAGTCGATAATTTCATGCCCATACTTCCGAAACTCTTCAGGCGTCATGCTTCAAATTCTGCGCTTAAACGTGGAAACCAAAGTAGCAGGCACATTCCATGTGGCGTCCGCTGCATGCCCTGGAATTGTAGCAATGGGCGTGTCGCTGAGTAGCAGGCAGACTCCGTCTGCCATCCGCGACAGCGCAATTGCGGACGGCACTCGGAGAGTGCCTGCTACAGTAGTAGGCAGACTCCGTCTGCCGTCCACGACAGCGCAATTGCGGACGGCACTCGGAGAGTGCCTGCTACAGTAGCAGGCAGACTCCGTCTGCCGTCCACGACAGCGCAATTGCGGACGGCACTCGGAGAGTGCCTGCTACAGGGGGGCTATTTCGAGTTGAGAATGACGGTGTCAGGATAGATGCGACGTTCCCAATTTGTGACCATTCCGGTTTCATCCATCAGCGGGAACGCGTGAACTGGTTCGATGACCATCTGCCACTGACCTTCAGCCGTTGGTCTCACGTTCACTTCCAAATGGCCATAGTGTTTGCCTCCGGATTCCAGTTTGTGGCCATTCCACTTCTCCGGAACGTCATTATGGCACAGGAATTTTCGATAGGGGTTGTCAAACCCTTCAGACGGACCGCGGAGACCATCACCCCCCATACCAACATCGTACAATTGAATGGAGTGTGGTCGAGACGTACCGTCCGGGAGTTGTTCTGCTCCTTCTACCTGAGAGCGTTCGAGCATTTCGTCGTGTCCTGAGAACACGACATCGACACCGTACTTGAGGAATGAAGGCAAAAGAACTCTCATGGGAATTCCCGCCTGTCCTGAGAAGTTTGGATGTCCAAAAGGAACGCTGTGTGGACCGGAACCGAACATGGTGTGGTGAAATTGTACGATCGTAAATCGAGCATTGAGCTGACAATCTTTCAGTTGCTCTTCCATCCAGCGAAATTGTTCTGACCCAGGGCTGAAGTCCGGAGCATTGCTTCCATCCAGGTTGAAGTTCGTGTCTGTTTCCGTTTGGTGAGGCTTTCCATCGCTGGAATCAAGGCAAATGATGGTGACCGGGCCATAGTCAAGCCGATAATAGCGACCTCGATGCTTTGGGTTGCTTGCTCTGTTGTCAGGAGTTTCAAAGTACGTCAGATACTTGTCCGTGGAAAAATTTGCTGCAGGTGTAGTATATGCGCCGCCGGGGCCCGCATAATTTTCATGGTTTCCGATGGCCGGAATGATGGGAACTCGGCTGGCCAGTGAATTCCATTCTCCGGCGTTGTGGCGCCAGAACTCATCCCAGTCCCTTTGCTCTCCCCCGCATTCAACAATATCTCCGACGATCATCAGCAGGCCAGGATTTCGATCTGCGATCATTCGGCAGTTCTGCTGATACCCGACTGTCTGATTCACGGGATAAGCTTCAATGCCCGGCGGGCGATTGCTGCCAGTTGATGGGGTCCATGCAACGGGAGCGACCGTAGAGCTCTCCGGTTCCGTTTCCGAATCGGAATACACAATCAGTCTCACAGGTGTATTGGAGTCAGGAGACGTTGAGAACTGAGCTTCGTGGACATCCATTGCCTGTCGAACAGCGTAGTCATACGTCGTTCCGGGCTGCAGCCCTTCAATGCGAACGGTGTGCCGCCATGGGACTTCCGGGTGAGGTCCTCCAGGTTCGTCCTTGAACGGGTTGTAAATCAGCGATTGCGATTGCTCACCGACCGACGGATAAACTTTGTCTTCACCATTGATGCGAACCGTCAGAGAAGCTGGTGAATCACTGTTGCTGAACCAGCGAACCGTCATTGAAGTTGGCTGAGGGTTCTGAAGGTATGGAAATACTCGGAACTCACCGCCATCACACATTTCGAAGCCAGCGAGGGTACCAAAGACCGCGAACAGCACAACAAACGACCTGAATACCACTTTGGAGAACCTTTCAGTGAGACTGGCTGCAGCTCAGCAAGATCGGCTGCAACGAAAAAAGGGCTCGCCGATTGTGTCGGAGAGCCCCTTTGATTTAAAACGCTGCGGAAGAACCATTACTCAGATTTGATCGGAAAATCGATGACGTTGGAGCCTTCCTTGACCTCGACCTTTTGACCTGTCGCAGACGTGTAGCCAGCTGGAATTGGAACGGCATCTTCAGCCTCAGGAGGCCACTCAAGGTACATCGTATTCGGACCTACTTTGCAGCCTTTTGCATCCGCCAGATACTGAAGTTCGTACTTGCCCTCCGCATCAGTCGTTGCCGCCGCAGCTCGCCCATCGTCTGGAGAGAAGATGATATTGACCCCAACCAGCGGCTGGCCATCCAGTGTCACCGTTCCGGTTACTTGTCCAAGTGGCGGCCGGTCACTTCCGCCACAGCCGGTCAAGCCGACCATGCCTGCCAGCAGTAAACCGGTGAACAAACTGAAGAAAGTTCTCCTCAACATGACAGCATTCCTTCAAATCAAACTCTGATTCCGGGATTCATCGGACAATCAGGAAACTCAAGTCTTCAAGAACCTCAAAAATCAGAATTCGCCGATCACTTGACCATCATTACGAGCGATCAGTCGAGCGAACGTTGAGGTCACGTGAAGGGTCATGTCAACGTTTGGTGAGGTTGACCTGTAGTCAATATTTTCGCTGATGAAACGGACGGAGCCATCGCACATCACGAACTGCGCCCCTCCAACGTGCCCGCTGTTGAAGCCTCGTGGCTGATGGGCAGCATTCGTAGCCGCCCAGTTGATCCCATCGTAACCAATACCTATTGCATTCAAGCCTGCTGTCTTCACACCGTTGTTGGTGTCCTGAAGATTGACAGAAGCGCTGAAACCTACAACGGTCGCCGCACCTGCCATTACCTGGCCATACTTCCATGCTCGCTCCCCTGCCAGCAGAGTATTGCTGGTTCCGTCCGTAATGTCGCGAAAACTGATTCGAGAGTTCTGGAAGCCTACACCAGTCGGAGGTGTCGTTGTCGTTGTTGGAGTTGCCGGGGGAGTAGTGCTTGAACCTGTTCCAGCCACCATAACGTAATTGGAGGTTGCAATTGGAATTTCGTCGGTTCCGGTGCTGCTGGCGTTTCGGTTGTACCAGTTCGGTGCCGCTGCCAGCGTCGACTTGAAGTTATTTAACGCAGGACCGATGTCTGTCGGGCAGCGAAATGCCGGTAGAGGAGTCTGAAGTGCCAGCAGACCATTGGCGGTTGCCAGGTTTTGCTCGAGTCGGACGTTTCCAACATTCAGAGCATTATAGAGATTCGTTTGTTCGATCTGTGGCAGGATGAAGGCGCCCCAGCCGTAAAGTCCGACTTCGCCGGAAACGATCGTGTTTGGAAACCGAGTGATGTAACCAGGTGGGAAGACGCTGAAAACGTCATGGTAATTATGGATCGCAAGTCCAATCTGCTTCAGATTGTTTTTGCATTGTGTTCGTCGAGCCGCCTCACGTGCCTGTTGAACGGCGGGAAGCAGAAGTGCGATCAGAATCGCAATGATTGCAATCACAACGAGTAACTCGATCAGGGTGAAACCGCGAGTACGACGGGTGCCAGGTAACTTGTGCAACATCAACGTGACCTCTTCAATGATGAATTAAAAAAGCAACCTGCAGTCCACGTGCCTCGAACTCTCGACACCCCATGCTGCAATCATCGCTTTCGATTGAGGATTTATGCCCTCGTTCACAGGATTTGCAAGGTGTTTCGAATATGAAGATGTTGCGAATTTCCGAATCGATCACCCATGGGACAAGTCTCGGTTTCGACGACGGCTTAAATTCCTGTCAATGTTGCCCGGTTGCAGTGCAGTTCGCGTCGTTGGTGTGAGCAAAGATATGTACCTGGGAGAATCAGTTCTATTTGCTGATTTCAGGCTTCGAATCCGTTCCCTCGACAGCATCCACGTTCTCTGCAGCATTTGGCTGCTCAGGTACAGGAACAAGTTCAAGAAGCACCGGTGTATTCTCCGGTGGAATTTTCTCTGTCCAGGCTTCGTAGGTCTGTGACCCGTCGGACGACGTACTGGCTTCGCGCACATCGATCATGGCATCTGCGAAGTTTGCAACGCAGATCAGAAACCCGCCTTCGGCTTGATAGAATTCTTTGCCGGACTCCGGGTCCTTGTAAAAGCCGCTGCCTGCGAACACAAATTCGGCTGTCATTTGCCGGGACTTTGATTGTTCAAAAAACTGGCTGATGGCTTTGATGTAATCCGGGTTGTCCCATTTGGACAGCAGGTCATCTCGCTGTTGTTCGGACATCGGTCCATACCACAACACTTCATTGTTAAATCGGTCATACCGAAGCTCCTTGTAGGGCAGCTCCAGTCCTGGGGGAGGTGACTTCAATGGGGCCGCAAAATATCGATGAATGTTGTGTCTCATCCACGACCGCACGTCCTGACGCTGAAGTTTTCCGTCCGCATCAACCCATGAGGCATAAATCCGGATTGTTGTGCCGGATGGCTGGATGAATTCCGGGGAGAAAGTTGCTGGTTTTCCGGGTTCAACACCCATTCCAACCAGTGCTGTATGGACCACCCACGCTTTGGAGCGAAGTCGCAGAATTGTTTCGTGCTCCTTGATGCCTTCCGGAACGCACAACATCTCCAGGATACAGTTGGTGCACGCCACTTCCGTTCGGAGGATTGCGCGTTTTCCCTTGACATCGAGAAAGACAGTCCCATCGGGGTTGAGTGATGTTGCGTCCTTGATCAGTTCCGCCAGTTGAGGAGGCAGTGGCTTCAACGGGGCTGGCTTTTCGGGATCCTCTTCAGGTACGGGTGCGAGAGGCTTCGGCGTGTTTGTGGGATTTTTATCCTGAGGCACCAACTTTTCAGGTGGCTGAATTGCAGTTATTGGCTGAGCAGCGAAGAGGAATCCAAGGCAAACGATGCTCCACGACAATTTGTTTCCGAGCATCGCAGGAATTCCGCGGCCGATTTTAGGACTCTGCATACTGACCTCACACAACCCAGAGGAGGCAATGAAGTCCGATAAAGGGACTTCAGATTGGTGGAACAGCCAGTAGTCTAGGAAAAAAGTCTCTCCGTTCAAAACAAATGACCACGGCCTGTTGCGAAGATTCGCCACAGGCCGTGGTCATTATGGAGTCCGTGAACTCGGATCAAAGTCGGTCAGGGTTGCTTAATTCCCGGCTGAGATTCTTTACGAATCGCATCGTAAATCTCCTGACGATGAACGGTGACATCGCGTGGGGCATCAATACCAATACGCACTTTGTCACCGCGGACTTCGACGATTGTGACACGGATGTTGTCACCAATGATTATTGTTTCGTCGCTCTGACGTGAAAGTACAAGCATAAATTCCTCCTTCACCAGTTGTTTCGGCGACTGAAATCGCAGAACTGCAAAGGACTTTCGTTCGCTGTCACAGGTCTGCGAACCGGCTTTCATAACAACACTGCAATAAACCCGTGAACCTGTACAGTCGGATCAGTCGGTGCAGGTCTACCCGACATGATCCGCTTGTTTGAAATCGTTGTTCCGTTAAACCCCTGTGAACTTTCTGAATTTCGCTTCGAATTGGCGGGTTTGGCTCATTTTGGAGCATTCAGAAGCGCAGATTTTTACAGCCGTTGAATAAGAGAGTGGTCGAGAACACGAATCAAGCTCGACTTTGGCGGCAGAAAAGGAATACCTTACCTTAACTGCGGACGTTTCCCGAACGACACGATCTTAAGAGAAATTGAATGCGGATGCTGGATTTCAAAGAGCTTGGGCCACTGCTGGAATACCTTTCCGGCCTTTCTACCCAGGTCATTCTGGCGGCTGCGGCTTTACATTTCCTGTTTTTTTTCCTCCTGTGGGTCTGGTATCGCAGAGATCTCAAAGTCATCGCGTCGACTCTGGAAGACTTCACTCGCGGAATTAAACATCGCAGCATCATCGGACGCGCTGCTCCGCTCGGCACTCAGATTGACGCGTTCGTTGCAGACATCCAGGATGTCCTGACGGATGACGAACGTGTCGAAGATCGGAAGGCGTGCCTGCTTCGCCTGCATATACTCGATGAAAAACGGAGTTACCTCGATTCTTTGTCTTTCGAAACTGCTCACAATATCGCACGCACAATGATCGAAGCGTATCCTCTTGCCGGAGTACTCGGAACGATTCTTGCCATCGGTTCCGCACTTCAGCGGACCGGAGACAGCTCAGCGGTCCAATCCATGAACACCATTGTGAGTCGCTTTGGAGATGCGATCTGGTCGACATTTGCAGGGTTGTGCGCCGCGATGCTGCTGATGTTCGTCAACAGCCTTCTTGAGACGCGTTTTGAACGGCTCACCGACAGTCGCACTCACGTCCGAGACGTTGTCGCACGCGCAAAACGCGAACTGGGGCTCGATGCAAGCCGACCGAAGGGGACATCATCTCCATGAAGAAGTCTCGTCGTCGACTTGCGTTGCAGCTCACTCCACTGCTCGATCTGCTCCTGATCGTGATTTTTGCACAATACATGGAGGTTCAGCAGCGAGCGCAATCGGCAGAAGATGAACTGAATGCGGGAAAGGCGACGTTGTCCGAACGAGAAAGAAGTCTTGAAGTTCAGATCGCTACACGACAGCAGGAGTTGACAGAAGAAAACAATCGTCTGCGAGCTGAATATGCGGATCGATTTGAGAGTATTCTTGACCAGCAACAGCGGGCAGGATCAACTCTTGCAGTTGCTCTGAATTTGCCAGGTGAGCTCATTGAACAACTGGCAAAACTTCGCTCAACGGGTAACACCGCCGATGCTGAACGGCTTGAACAGGCAGCTGCACGCGTTCATTCCCTAATGGAATCACGAGGACGTGAATTTCTGCAGTTTGTAACCCGCGTTGATGAAATGCAGAAACATGTGTCCGTCTGGGAGATTCATGTTCAGGACAATGGTCAGGCACTCCTGACAGATGGTCAGCAGCAGTCGGTTGTCGGTTTTACTACTTCAGAGGAGTTTGCTTCACGACTCTTTGAATCCAGTAAACAGCTGAGTGAACCGAAAATCCTCGTACTCGTTCTTTTGACATACGGGGATACACAGGCTGGACTTCGCCGACGTGCGACGGATGCCATGCCGGAACTCATCGAGCGGCTTCGTAAAGACGCCGGGATGACTCGATGGTATGATTTTTCTCTGATGGGCTATCGCCCTCAGGGGCCAGTCTTTTCGACGCCTTCACCAGCGGAACCATAACCGCAGGAGTACATTGCCATGGGTTTCTGGACGAATCAGGTTGCGAAGAGTCTTCCAGGGAAAGTTGCAAAAACAGGTTCGAAGGCGACCGTCGGAGGTACTGCTCTGCTGCTCGCTCTTGTGATGTACCTGCTGTTTAATTTTGGTACGGGGATGGGGACCGGTTCGGGAAATGGAGAGTCATCTTCTGAACTCGGAAAAGAACCATCAGGCCTCGCATCAAAGGCACCGGCGTCAAGCGACAGCCCGGACGAAACTGAACCGGGCGACTCCAAACTGACTTCACTGGTCGCAGATCAACTTTCAGGTGGCATGACAGATGATGAAAAGAAAGCTCTCAGCAGTGATGTACTCGCAGTTCTGATCGACGAACGTGAATACTTCATTGAGATTCCCGGGAAAGATCCCGTCTACCGGCCAACTCAGCTTAAACGTATTCTGGAACTTGCTCAAAACGCCAGGGGAGATTCCAACGGTGTTCGAGTTCGCATCATCCGCCGCGAAACAGCTCGGGCTTCCGCTGAAGAACAACTCAAACTCGATCTCGGCCGAATCGGAATTGGCCCGGATCAGATCTACATGGCTGAAACTCTGATCCCATAACAGTCCCCCCTGGCTCGAAGTATCTGTTGCTGCGTTGCGGACGGCACTCGGAGAGTGCCTGCTACAGTAGCAGGCAGACTCCGTCTGCCGTCCGCGTTGCGGTAGCAGAGCGTTGCGGACGGCACTCGGAGAGTGCCTGCTACAGTAGCAGGCAGACTCCGTCTGCCGTCCGCGTTGCGGTAGCAGAGCGTTGCGGACGGCACTCGGAGAGTGCCTGCTACGAGTGAACAGTCAGCGACGGCGCGTCTGACGGAACGAGTCCAATCGACCGGGCGCGTGTTGAGAGTTCAGACAGGGCTGTTCTGCCAACTTCGCCGAGATCGACAGTCCAGTCGTTGACATAGAGCTCCACGTGCTTCATCAGCACATCATCATCGAATTCCTGTGCATACTTGCGCATTGTGGGAAGAGGTGACTCGGGGGCAGAAATTGCAAAGTTCAGTGAATCCCGAATGACAGCCTGAACACGGCTGATTGTCTCGTTCGGCAGTTTATTTGAAGCCAGAATGCCTCCGAGCGGTAGTGGGCATCTGGTGAGTGATTCCCAGCGTGTGCCGAGATCTTCGACAAGCCCCAGTCCTTCGTTCTCCCATGTGAAGCGACCTTCATGGATACAGACACCGAAATCTGCTGTCTGGTTTTTGAGTCGCGGCATTATCTCTGAAAACACCGTGTGCTCGACCTGCGTCGTGTGCGGATAAAACAAATGGAACAACAGAGCAGCTGTGGTGTGTTTGCCTGGGCAAAGTGTCAGTTGAGAAGACTTTGAAGGGAGGTCCCCTGCCCTCGCAGAAAGCAGCAATGGCCCGACACCAAATCCAAGCGCCGAGCCGGAAGGTAGTACGACGGTGGATCGTGTCAGCAAAAGTGCGGCATGGAAACTGGCCTTCGCGACGTCAAAATCGTCCTGAAACAGTCGGTCGTTCAGTTGCTGAATATCAAGGAGTTCGACTTCAAACTTCAGTCCCTGCCAGTCCACCTGGTGAGTCATCAGGGCATGGAATGCGAACGTATCATTCGGGCAGGTGGAGATCCCGAGTCGAATTGTTTGAGTCATGTTCTTGGTACTTTTTGCGTTTTCAGAATCTCTGCCAGGCGGTCGGCGGCTGCTTCGAGGGCGCCACGGATGTTCCAGCAGCGTTTGTCCCGATTTCCAGCCGGGTTTGAGATTCCTCGGACAATTTCCAGTGGAGTTTCGTGAAGATGGCAAGACAGAGCAACTCCATATCCTTCCATATCTTCAGCAGTCGCATCGGGATATCTGTTCGTCCACAACTGAACATCGGCGAACGATCGGGATGCCGATGTCACCGTGATCAGCGTTCCGGATGAATACTGCGGGGCGAGTTCTGCAATCTCCGGCCATCCAATGGAAATAGCATCACCGACAGATGCAGTGGCTTCGGTACCTTCGTTAAGGCTGCTTCCCGACCATTGTAGCCAGCCCAATTCACTGGCCGATTGATGCTGATCACTTTGGCCAACTCCAATACCCGCACATGCGACTCTTCGAAATGTGGTGGCCGATCCGATCCCGCTTGTGGAACCGATTCCTCCTGCGATCCCGAGCAGTACAACGCGGGCTGGTCTGTAACGGGCAAGCAGTTGCGATGTCCTTGCGGCCGCTGAAATCGGTCCAAATCCACAAAGCTCGATCACCCCGCTGTGCGCTCTTGTCAGATCACCAATCAGAGGGTTCAGAATCGAAGACTCGAGTGGTGTTGGAATCAGAACAAGCAGAGGGATTTGGTCCAGCGGTTCAGATGTTCGTTCGGGGTCAGGTGATGATGTCTCGAATGACATTTCCATGTACGTCTGTCAAACGGAAGTCGCGTCCCTGGAATCGATACGTGAGTTGTTCGTGGTTGATTCCAAGCAGATGAAGAATTGTGGCGTTAAGGTCATGGATATGAACCGGACGATCCACCACATTGTAACTGAAATCGTCGGTTTCACCGTAGACCTGACCGGTTTTGATTCCACCACCAGTCATCCACATCGTGTAGTTCTTTGGATGATGGTCGCGTCCATAATTGTCACGGGTGAGCGTCCCCTGACTATAAACTGTGCGTCCAAATTCACCACCCCAGATAACCAGAGTGTCTTCCAGCATTCCTCGTTGTTTCAGGTCCTGAACCAGTGCAGCACTTGGACGATCCGCGGCAGGTGCAAGCTGGCGAATCGCGCCCGGCAGACCGCCGTGATGGTCCCAGCCTCTGAGGAACACCTGGGTAAACGGAACACCTCGCTCCGCCAGTCGCCGTGCCAACAGACAGTTGTAAGCGAATGTTCCCGGTTCTTTGACGTCAGGACCGTACATGTCCAGAACGCTTTGCGGTTCGTCCGAAATGTCGGTCAGGTCAGGCACTGAGGTCTGCATCCGAAATGCCATCTCGTATTGAGCAATTCGAGATGCAATTTCCGGATCTCCGACGTTCTGAAGACGCTGTGTGTTCAGTTCCGAAAGTCCATCCAGCATTCGACGCCGCGTCCCGGCATCAACACCATCTGGGTTCGAAAGATAGAGCACAGGGTCCCCAACAGAACGCAGAGCAACGCCCGCGTGCTTTGTTGAAAGGAATCCACTGCCCCATAGGCGTGAGAACAAGGCCTGAGACTGAGAACCACTGGGTAGTCTCGAGTGCAGAACAACAAAGGCAGGCAGGTCCTTATTGGGACTTCCGAGTCCATAAGAAACCCAGGCGCCCATGCTGGGGCGACCAGGCAACTGACTACCGGTCTGGATATATGTAATCGCCGGATCGTGATTAATCGCCTCCGTGTTGACGGTTTTCACAATACACAGATCATCAACGATCGAGGCGATGTTTGGCAGCAGTTCACTGATCCAGGCACCCTGCTCTCCATGGCGTGCAAATTTGAAGACAGATGGTGCAACAGGCAGCCTGGACTGTCCGGATGTCATTGTCGTGATTCGCTGTCCCTGGCGAACACTTTCCGGAAGGTCTTTATCAAAGAACTCATCCAGTTTTGGCTTGTAATCATAAAGGTCCAGCTGCGACGGCGCGTCTGCCATGAACAGCCAGATGACTCGCTTTGCCTTTGGTGCATGGTGCGGTCGATTCAGCAGCCCACCAGCTTCTGAGTCGAGAGTTGATGATGGCAGGGCTGCTTTCGCTGAAGATGAAAGAAGCGATGGGTTGAGTGCACTCGCCAACGCTGCTGTACCAATCCCGGCCGCCATTCGGCCGAAGAAGTACCGGCGAGTTTCCTGAAGGAGATGTTCCTGAACTGGGTTCATTTTCGTTATTCCTTGGTAATGGTCTCATCCAGGTTCAGCAGCAGATTTGCGATCATTGTCATCGCTGCATGCTGGACCGTGTCCAACCCTTCTGCTTTCGGGGATGCTCCGATTGCGAGGAGTTTTCCGGCTGCTTCAGGTTGTTGACGATAATGTTCCAGATGGTCTGCCAGAATTTTTTCGAGAATGGAGAGTTCCGTCGATGACGGACTGCGTCCGGTACAGAGTCGAAATCCCAGAGTAAGTTGCTCTGTTGCTGACCCGGTCTGCTCACGAAGGATTCTCTCAGCCAGCTTTCGGGAAGCTTCCACATACTGCTCATCATTCATCAGGACAAGTGCCTGCAGTGGCGTATTTGTACGTGCGCGCCGGGCTACACAGGTCTCTCGAGACGGAGCATCAAATGCCATCAACGATGGCGGCGGTGATGTACGCTTCCAAAATGTGTACATACTCCGGCGATACAGAGCATCGCCATTGTCTCGCGAATAGTTCTGAGTTGTGCTGCCGACAAACGCAACCGCTTCCCAAAGTCCCGAAGGCTGATACGGTTTGACACTCTTTCCGCCAATTGATTCCACCAGCAGTCCGGAAATATTGAGAGCGGAGTCACGAACGACCTCGGCATCCAATCGAAAACGAGGGCCTCGAGCAAGCAACTCATTGGCTGGGTCCGATTGAAGATGTTCCGGCTTCACCAATGAAGACTGTTGATACGTGTTTGAAAGTACAATCGTGCGGCAAAGTCCCTTAACATCCCAGCCGCTTTCGATGAAAGACAACGCGAGCCAGTCGAGCAGCTCCGGGTGTGTCGGCCATTGTCCCTGAGATCCAAAGTCCTCGGCCGTCTTTACAATCCCTGTCCCGAAGAACTGCTGCCAGTAACGGTTTACTGTAACACGAGCGGTGAGTGGGTGTGAGGGGTCGACAAGCCAGCGGGCGAGCCCCAGTCGATTTCGGGGTGCGTCTGCCGGCAGCGGTGGCAGAATCGCCGGCACTCCGGGTTCTACTTTTTCGCCCGGCATGTTGTATTCCCCGCGTCGAAGAATAAACGTCTCACGCGGCGTTGGAAGATCGGCCATGATCATGGTTACGGGGATCGCGTTGTCGACATCCGTCTTCTCTTTCGTCAGCTGGTCAACTTTTGCCTGAAGCGGTGCGAATTCGTTCTTCAGGTTCGGATGCACGTTGCGGATAAAGTACTCGCGGATCTGCTTCTTCTGATCCTCGTTCCGCTGATCGAGTTCCACTTTGATTGCATCGCGAACAGGTTGAGGAACTGTTGACTTCTCGATGGATTTGTCGAACTGTTCCCACGCCAGCTGCGACTCAAACGACTGAGAGCTTTGCGGAGTCTTTGTAAAGACACCAGCTGTATCCCAGTAGACGTTTCCACCAAACTGAGTAAACGCCCAGCCATTCAGTTCGGCACCAGATGCAAGCCCAACGTCTGCAGCACTGACTTCAAGGCGAACCCATTGGCCGGTCTGAGGGAGTGGGCCCATTGGTTTGTGATCCACGCCGGTACCGGAAGCAAACGGGATTACGTCTTCACCCCAGAATGCTCGGTGTTCCCAGGTACCATCATTGAACTGCAGCATGATCGATTTGGGTGGATTGGCCGGATCGAGCCAGCACCAGGCAAATAACCTGTCACTTTCGCCAATTTTCAAAGTCGGGTTCGCACCCGTGAAAAAGTGTTGACTAAGCCCATCCGCCTCTCGGCGTGTTGACTTGAGACCGGTGTGAACCTGATGTTCGGGGGCTGAAACAAATTCCCATGCACTATCGCCCTGAAGTTGCGCGCCGGCAGGTGCTTCATCGTCGATCCAGACATAGTCCATGGCTATCCCGGACGTTGTACCTTCCGGGATACCCGGATCGATATACTCGATCCGCGCGAGCGCTTCAGAAATCTTTCCCTGAGTTTCTGCAATTTGCTGATCGAGGTCCGCCAGCCTGGCTGTTTGTTCCTGAGATGGGACTCGAATTGTTGGAGGTGGCGCCAGCGCGTTGCCATCCATCGCAGCGTCTGCCGCCGCATTGTAGAACGCGAACAGTTGATAGAACTCTTTCTGTGAGACTGGATCAAATTTGTGGTCATGACAAACCGCGCATCCAAGCGTCATTCCCAGAAATACGGTCGACATTGTTTCCGTACGATCGACGGCATATCGAACCAGAACCTCTTCGTTGATCGATCCGCCTTCACTCGTTGAAACATTGCAACGATTGAAGCCGGTGGCAACCTTTTGGTCGACCGTTGAATTCGGCAACAAGTCCCCTGCAATCTGTTCAACAGTGAACTGGTCAAATGGTTTGTTCTGGTTAATTGCCTGAATCACCCATTCACGATATTTCCAGAGTGCTCGTTCATTGTCGAGATGCAACCCGTGCGAGTCACCGTATCGAACAAGATCCAGCCAGTAGCGTGCCATGTGTTCGCCAAAACGCGGCGATGCCAGTAGGCGATCAACGACAGTGGCAAATGCTTCAGGTCGATCATCTGCCAGAAACGCGTCAACCTCAGCAGGTGTCGGTGGCAGCCCGGTGAGGTCGAGTGTTACTCGGCGAATCAATGTGACCTTATCGGCTCGTTCACTGTGCTGCAGTCCTGAAAGTTCAAGACGCTTCAAGACGTATGCGTCAATTGGATTTACAACCCACTGAGGATCGCTGACTTCCGGGAGCGATGTATGTTCTGGTTTGAGAAATGACCAGTGCCCTTTCCATTCGGCGCCCTGTTCGATCCACGTCTTCAGCGTGGCGACCTGTTGGTCGGTGAGCTTTTTTCCTGTGGACGGCGGAGGCATGACATGGTCTGGATCTGCGGAAACAATTCGCCGCATCACCTCACTGGCGTCAGGACTTCCCGGTACAATAGCCGTTGTTCCGGAACTCAATGGGACAACAGCAGTCTCCGAAATGTCCAGTCTTAATCCGGCTTCTCGAGTTTTTGAGTCCGGCCCGTGACACGCAAAACATGCGTCGGACAGGATTGGTCGAACATCGCGGTTGAAGTCCAGACGTTCCTCCGCAAATCCAGTGGTGGTCCCTGTTACCAGAGACAGCGTCGTCACAAGACTGAATATTGATGCGAAGGTGGAAGAACGGATGAGAAACCGTGTCGTTACACGCAGCCGTGGGCACGTGTGCATAAATTGTCTCCAGACGGAGGCAGGGTCTATTCGGTGGGAATTTATGTTCCGAGGTGTGAGAAACGTATTACGACTAACCTGATTTGGGAAGTCAATCAGTCCGTGTCTTTGTCGCAGAAAAATGCCGACTTCGTTTTGAATCCCTCGAAAAAAACGATCGTTCTGCAAAAAGTAGCGTGGGACAAGTCAAATGTAGCTTGGGCATTCCTGCCCGAGCACGTCCCTGCGGCGGCGCAGTGCTCGAACCAGGACGGGACGGGCAGGAATGCCCATCCTACATTTGGGCACATCCCTGCGGCGGCGTAGTGCTCGAACCAGGACGGGACGGGCAGGAATGCCTGAGTGTTACCCACATTTTTTTTCCGCGAGATTTGCCCCTCTGACGATGAGCATCAGTTTTTCGAAACCTCTC
>JAEUIH010000005.1:9219-255482 GCA_016795105.1 Planctomyces sp. | reverse complement strand
ATGCTGTTCGGTGGCGGACGGCATTCGGAGAATGCCTGCTACGGTAGCAGGCACATTCCGTGTGCCGTCCGCGTCGCGATAGTGTCGTGTATTGTGTTTTTCTTTACAGTGCAAGTCCCAGTGTTCGGTTGCGGACGGCATTCGGAGAATGCCTGCTACTGTCGAAACGCAAGTACGATACGTTCGGCGCCGTTGAGGTCTTTAATGATCTGGATTCGTTCGTAGCCTGACTGCTTCAGAAGTTCGGAAACTTCTTCGCACTGTTTTGGGTCGAGTTCCAGAGCGATGAAGCCGCCAGGGCGGATTACCTCAGCGCTTTCGTTGATCATTTGGCGAGTGACGTCGAGTCCGTCTTCACCGGAGAACAGTGCCTCAGCGGGTTCATGCTGAGCAACTTCGGGTGCCAGAATGGAGCGTTCGTCTTCGCGAATGTATGGCGGGTTGCTAACGAGTCCATCAAACAATGGCTCGTTCAGCGACCTGATTGGCTGAAGACAATTCCCCTGAAGGATCCGAATACGGGGTTGAACTTCATGACGTTCACTGTTCAGTGTTGCGACTTCGATGGCGATCGGTGAGATGTCGGTCGCAACTACGCTGACTTCCGGACGTTGTCTGGCAAGAGTAATCGCAATACATCCGGAGCCGACGCCGACTTCAAGGAGACGAGTCGGTGCATCTTTGGGAATTTGTTCGAGGCAGACATCAATGAGTGTTTCGGTTTCCGGCCGAGGAATCAGGATTCCGGGGCGAACCTCGAAATTCCGTCCGTAAAACTCTTTGGAACCCACGATATAGGCCAGCGGTTCCCGCCTCGCTCGCCGCTGAACATATTCTCGCATTTTTGCGCGTTCTTCATCCGTGACGACAGACTCGAAGTCCGTGTACAAACGAATGCGAAGACAGTTGCGAGCATGTGCCAGCAACAACTCCGCTTCCAGCCGAGGCGATTCAACGCCCTTTTCTTTAAGAAATCCGATGGTCCACTGCAGAATTCTCTGCACTGTCCAAACATCGGTCCGAACCGTTGTGGGTTCTTCCGTGCCCATGACTCTTCCTGTCTATCGAGAATCACCGTTGCGCTGTCTGAGTTGTGACGCCGTTGTAGCAGAACACATGCTTTTCAGCATTCTGAAAGCCCCGTTCCTTGCATAAAACCCTTCATTTTTGCAAAACACGGTCATAGGAGCTTGAGTCATGCACGGAAATTTGCTGAATCCCCCCACTTCCGTTTCATCTCAGAAATCCAGGTTTC
The DNA here is from genome assembly GCA_016795105.1 of Planctomyces sp. Taxonomy (GTDB): domain Bacteria; phylum Planctomycetota; class Planctomycetia; order Planctomycetales; family Planctomycetaceae; genus F1-80-MAGs062. Next base: position 254,227 of record JAEUIH010000005.1, on the reverse strand, counting down.
GAGCCGCAGATCGTGAACAGCAGGTTGATCCAGCTCAACCCGTTCAACGATGTGATCAGATTCAACCTGCCTACGAAGTGCGTATTGCTTCAGAAGCCGATCGTCGGGAAATTGCTCGGCTACGATATGACGTCTATTCAACTGAGATTGGTCAACATCCGCAGAATTCTCAGCGTGAGCTCTCAGATTCTCTTGATGGCTTCAACATCATGTTGGTGGTGCTTTACCGAGGAACGATTTCCGGGTTTGTCAGTCTCACGCCACCGTCTGCACCAAAACTCTCAATTGATAAGTACTTTCGCCGCGACGAGCTTCCGTTTGAAGTGCACTCTCGACTCTATGAAGTTCGTCTTCTGACAGTGGTCCAGTCCCTTCGAGGCAATGAAACGGCCGCGTTACTGCTGTATTCAGCATTGCGCTGGGTCGAATCGCACCAGGGAACTCAAATTGTGGCAATCGGACGAAAAGAAGTTCTGCCAACCTATCTCAGAATTGGTATGCAGCAACAGGGCCTTCGAACACAGTCGGGAGCAGTTACCTACGAACTGCTTCTTGGTGACGTTCATCGACTGCGAAGTACCCTTGCCGAGTTCACTGGATTTCTTCAGCGTCTCAGTCGAATCACTCACTGGGCACTTCCGTTTGGATTTGACACTCCAGTCACGTGCTTCCACGGAGGTGCCTTCTTTGAGGCCATTGGAGAAAGGTTCGACGGCCTCCAAAAGGCCAGCACCGTCATCAATGCAGATGTACTCGACGCATGGTATCCACCAGCACCTGCAGTACTTGAGACACTTCAGCAGTATCTGCCATGGCTTGTGCGAACGTCTCCTCCAACACGCTGTGGCGGGTTCATCGAGACCGTCGCAAGTGCTCGTGGAGTTCTTCCTGGCAATATTCTTCCAGGCGCCGGTTCCTCAGATCTCATCTTCCGCGTTCTGCCGCACTGGCTGACGAAGTCATCCCGTGTTCTGATCCTGGATCCGATGTATGGAGAATACGCGTATGTTCTTGAATCTGTTATTGGTTGCTGCGTTGAGCGACTCGCTCTGGACGCGAGCCAGAACTTTCGGGTCTCGGCCGATGAATTGATCAGAGTTGGTCGAAAAGGATTCGACCTCATTATTCTGGTCAACCCCAACAGCCCAACCGGGCAACATCTGAGCCGAGCAGAACTTGAGACGGTATTCCAGCAACTGCCTCCGTCAACAAAAGTGTGGGTTGATGAAACCTACATTGAATTTGCAGAGCCAGGTCAGTCACTGGAATCGTTCGCGGCAAAATCAGAATCCGTGGTTGTTTGCAAATCCATGAGCAAGGTGTACGCACTGAGTGGGCTCCGAGCAGCCTACCTGTGTGGAGGAACTCACCTTCTTGAGTCGCTTCACCCGCGAACTCCGCCGTGGGTGATCGGTCTTCCAGCTCAGGTTGCGGCTGTCAGAGCACTCGAGAATCAGGAGTATTACCGACAGAGAATTGCAGAGACGCATTTATTGCGAGATGCATTGAGTGCAGAACTGCAGCAGCTGGGCTGGACACCGGTTCCCGGGATCGCCAACTTTCTGTTATGTCGGCTTCCAGAGACCGGAGGAAACACCGCCCAAATGATACGCGATGCTCGTGAACATGGTTTGTTTCTGCGTAATCCAGCACCATCGGGCGCTCCTGATGGCAGCCGCTGGATTCGTATTGCAGTAAAGGATCACGAGACGAATCGCCGAATGATTGAGATTCTCAGGAAGCTCTGAACAGACGATCAATCAGGTGATACGGTTCTTTCGTACGATCACAAGTCCCGCAAGGATCATGACACCGCCGATTGTCTGTGGCACTGTCACGGTTTCGCCTCGCAGGAGCCAGGCTGCAATGATTGCAATGATCGGGACCAGATTCTGATAGATTGCAGCCTGTCCGGCACCTGCGTGGCGAACACCATAGTTCCAGAATACTAGTGCCATTCCGGTCGAGCATACCCCGGAATAGGTCAGTGGTTTCCAGACGGTGGAATTCATCAAAGTCGCCACACCTTCTCGCAGGTTGGGAGACGCCAGCAGAAAATGAATTGGCAGAGAAAACATAGATGCGAAAAAGGATAACCTCATCGGAGACATCAATCGCATCAATGGTCGACTGTAGACCGTACTCAGTCCCCAAACCATGGCTGCACCAAGCAGGCACAGGTTGCCGCCAAGTTGATTCAGGTCGGTCAGGAACGAGAGGTTCTGAAGTGTCACAACAAGCGTGCCACTGAATGCAAGCAACAGGCCAAGCCACGCCTGCCATCTGAGCAGCTCGGCCAGAAAGATCCGGGCGAAGACGACCGTCCATATGGGAATCGTCGAAAGAATCAGGCCTGCATTTCCCGAAGCAGTTCTTGAAACGCCGAACAGAAACAGCAACTGATACACTACGGAAGCCAGTAGAGTGTAGATCAGGATTTGACGCCACCGAATGGTCTCGAGGACGAGTTCTGATCGGCGAGCAGCCTGTCGGTGATCAAGCCATGCGGGGAATGCAAGAACGATGGCCGATAAGCCAAGTCGAAGTGCATTGAATGAGTACCAGTCCATGCCGTCGAGCCCGTTCTTCATGACCGGGATGTTGATTCCCCAGATCAGGGCGACACCGAGCAGCGCAAGGTCAGGCAGGCCAAAAGTCCGGTGATCTCTGGACGTTGGAGGATCCTTAAAAGTCCGAGGATCTTGAAAAGCCTGAGGATCCGATGCCATCCCGGATTCAACAGCCGAAGAATCGGCAGAAACGCTCTTTGACAAAAATCGAATCCGGGGGAATGTATAGAGAAGTCCTGATCATTAGTGACGCATGAATTGCAGATCATATCGAGTTCCGGGCTGAACGAAAGGTGTTCACTTGAAGGAGTTTCTTCGACGAAGCAGAATTGATTTGTTAAACTCCATCCCGCAACATGCCTGTATCTGTCTTTGAATCAGAAAGAAACGTGTCCCTATGGATTTGTACAGCTTTGATGCCTGTTCCTCGGTTTGTGCCAGAATGCTAAGAACGTTCCTGCCAACAACTCTCGCAGCACTCACTGCGCTCAGCGGAATGCTGGATGGTTCGGCCGCACTTGGGGGCGATTGGCCACAATGGATGGGGCCTCAACGAGACAATGTCTGGCGAGAAACCGGGATTATCGAATCGTTTCCCAAGGAAGGTCCAAAGATTCTCTGGAGAACCCCAGTCGCGGGTGGGTATTCCGGCCCAGCCGTTGCCGGGGGTAAAGTCTTCATTACAGACTATGTCACCTCAGAAAACGTCAAGGTTGATAACTTTGACCGCAAGGCATTTACCGGGACAGAACGAGTCCTGTGCCTCGAAGAATCCACTGGTAAAGTACTCTGGAAGCACGAGTATCCGGTTAAATACGAAATCTCCTATCCCGCTGGCCCACGATGCACGCCTGCTGTTGAAGGCGATTTTGTCTGGACACTTGGTGCTGAAGGTCATGTGTATTGCTTCAGGATCTCTGATGGTTCGGTTGTTTGGTCTCGAGATCTGAAGTCTGACTACAAAACGAAGTCTGCTCTCTGGGGATATGCAGCCCATCCGCTGATTGACGGTGACAACCTGTTGACACTGGCCGGTGGTGAAGGCAGCCATATTGTTGCTCTTAATAAGAAATCCGGAAAAGAAGTCTGGAAAAGCGGAACCGCTCCTGAGCAGGGATACTGCCCGCCAACGATCATTGAATACGCTGGGGTTCGTCAGCTGATTTGTCTTCGTCCGGATGCAGTTGCTTCGATCAATCCGGACAACGGCAGAGAATACTGGTCTGTACCTTACGAAGCATCGAACGGTTCGATCATCATGTCGCCGGTGATGGTTGGAGAGTACCTGTATGTGGCTGGCTACAGCAACAAAAGCGTTCTGCTGAAAATGAACTCAGACAAGCCCGGAGTCACGGAGGTCTGGCGTGACAAACAAAACATCATCTGCCCGGTTAACGTTCAGCCGTTTGTGATTGGAGATGTTGTTTATGGGTTTGACCAGAAGGGCGTAATGAGGGCTATCCAGTTACCGGAAGGAAAGCGATTGTGGGAATCGACTGACGTGATTGGAAAACGACCGGCTGGCTCTGAAACCGCATTTCTCGTGCAGCACGAGGATCACTTCTGGATGTTCAATGAACTTGGCGAATTGCTGATTGGTCAGCTTAGTCCGGATGGTTATAAGGAAATCTCAAGAGCAAAGGTCATTGAACCTTCGAATTTTGCATTTGGTCGTGAAGTCGTCTGGAGTATGCCGGCGTTTGCAAACAAGCACGCCTATATCCGCAACGACAACGAGATCATATGTGTTGATCTTGCCAAATAGTGGAGTGCTGATTGTCAGACAGCTGGCCGGGATTGCCGGTCAGCTGCCTGTACTTCATCAGCCCGTTCTTCTGAAGTGTCACCGAATCAGCTTCATTTTCGCAGATTATTGACTGCCGGCAGTCGCGACGCGAAGCTGTTCATCGATGCGGCTCTGCAAGTCTGCGACTCGTCCTGTGAGCTCATCATGTCGCCCGGCGACATCCTCCAAAGCAGCACGAAAATCATCGGCTGCTGCCTGCATTTCTTCACGCTCTGTGGCTTTGCGGAACAAAGTAAACGTTGAATTCAGCAGATCAATTTCACTTTGCGCATTCTTAAGAGTCTGAAGGAACGCAATGATCTCAGCCAGCAAAAACGCCAGGCTCAGATACCCAAACGTTCCTCCCATCGCCACAGAATTGTTGACATATGAGTGTTTCCAGACGGACCCAAATTCGTCGGGCTGCCGCGAGCGAAGACCATCATTTGTTGCATGAGGATCCGTTCCACGTTGACCGACCGTCGGTCCTGCGGGCTGTTCGCAGTCCTGTACATCTTCATCTTCTGATTCTTCTTCGTCATCTTCATCCTCGTCATCACCATCGTTGTATGTGCTGAATTCTGATTCCCAGATTTCGCGAGTTGGACAGAGAGAGAAGACGAAGTCGTCTTCGAGTTCCAGATGGTATCCGTCGATTGATAAAACTCCCGGGCCGGATTCTTCACTGGCCATCATTCGACAAATAGGGCAGTCGCAGTCGATGATGTTGTCTTCACCCCACGCCAGTCTGGGAATGCGGGTTCGCTCAGTGTCAACGATTTTTCGGTGAGAATCTCCTCCTTCGAAGGGCAGATCCCACCACGCCTCAAGATCACTCGACAGCTTTTGACGAAGCTTTTTCAGGGAATTTGGTTCCTGAGATCGTTTGGTGTCCTCCGTGAGCCATTTCCAGCCGGCAGACAGCAGATATCGACATGCGTCGAAATACAGAACAACCTCAGACCGTCCTGGTGGAGCGGTCTTCAGTGCTGAAAATCGTGGATGAAGCGGAACCAGTTTTCGGTCACTGTCGACCATCAGCGTCTGTTCAAAGATCAACTGGTCGATCCAACTCATTCCTGCATGTAGTCGCTCACGGGGGCATCCTCCCAGCAGTTCTTCCTGAGGAGTCATCAGCCAGTCGCGATGAATCCCAATCAGCGATTCCCAGATCGCCTGGCTGGCCTGAAGTTCACCTTCCGTCGATTCCGACCTGCTGCGGGCCAGGGTTAGGAGCTTATCCGCAAAGAAGCGGATCAGTGAGTTCCCCCAAAGAACATCTCTTTTGGCATTCGGTATCACCAGAGGAGACTGACGTGCGGTGTAGACGGTCGCGACTTCGGTTTGGCCACGGTATTCCCACCATGGAGGAAGATTCAGCCGGATTGCATCTTTGGTGCTTTGAGAATCTTCGCCCCCTCGAATGCTGATCGCCGGCCAGTTGCCACCTGTCAACAGTCGCCGTCCAACAATGTCGACGACCACCCATCCCTTTGAAGCTTCCGTTAACCTGGTGATATCTTCAAGCCTTCTGCGAATCCAGATCAGCTTTCGTATATCCGGAACGATCTCCGGATCGTTGTTGTGCCGTGGCCAGAGTAGAACGGCATCATTCCAGCTTCCGGGGTCTTCGCAGGCAACCCTCAAAAGCGTATGCACATCAGAGAAACTGACGTTCTCTGCCGCGCGAATTGTTGTGCCGTCTATGATCACTGCAAGAAACTGATTGTGTGGCTGCCCTTTCGACATGGCGTACCTCCATAGCCAGCCCTGAGCCGGCGTGGACATGATTTGATGTCTGGGGCGTGGAATGTAGCACACGCTCGTAGTGTGTCAATGAATAGCACCCTATATCCCGAACGATTGAGGACAATCGTTCTACTGTTGTAAAGTAGATCAATTGTCCTCAATTGATCACGCCACTTGCGAGTGCTGTTTCCAGAACTCGCACCGTGCAGATAAACGATTGAGGACAATCGTTCTACAGAAGGCACGCGTTTACAGATCGGCGAGGCCGCTGGCTGTGATCTTTCCTCCGGCTCGCAGCACAGCTTCGGCTTTCTCAACGACAGATTCATCGATGCCACAAATCCGCATATGCTGAATTGTTCGGTCAATGTCGTAGGCAACTCTCCGAAACTCAACCTGACCTCGGTCGATGATCGCGTATGCCGCACGAGGATCTCCATCACGGGGCTGGCCAACGCTGCCGGGATTGATCACCTGAGTTCGTTCAAGTTCGAGATGCATCGGAACGTGAGTATGTCCAACGCACACAAAATCGACATCAACGTGCTCAAGCCTCTGCTGCCACTGCTCCGGAGAATCCGAGATGTATTCGTCCATCGGGTCACGAGGTGTCGCATGAACCAGGAGAAAGCGGCGTCCGTCAAGAGTCAGGTGGCGAGTGACCGGCATTTGTGCCAGCCATGTGAGGTGGTCGTCGTTCAAAACTTCAAAGTGCCGTGGTCGCATCTCTGCGGCCATTTTGCGAAACGTCCCTCCGGGACGAACGAAGACTCGCTGGGCAACTGAATGATCATGATTCCCGCGAACCACCGCGGATGCATACTTCTGAACCCAGTCGATGCAGGGTACCGGATCTGTTGCATAGTCCACCACATCGCCAAGAAACAGGCATGCGTCAAATCTCTCATGGATTGCAGATAACGCAGGCCAATTAGCGTGGATGTCGGCCAGCAGCAGAATACGCATTATGCTCACCAGAGTCAGGTCGGAGTCAAATTCTTTGTCACGTTAACATAACAGCAGGTCAGGATCAGCTTCAGGTCACACCGAGTACCGGTCAGGACCGGTTTGCAGTTGGGCCGCATCATATTGAATCAGTGAGGTCGAGCAATCGCCAGGCACCCCCGCAGGAGCTCTGCAGCAGACTCCGTGCCCCGGATTTCCAGTGGTCGGGCTTCAGCGAGATTTCTAAACCATGTATGCTGACGCTTGGCAAACTGACGAGTCGCAATCTTGATTTGCTCAACGCATGCGTTAAGGCTGGACTGGTCCTTGAGATGACCAATCAATTCCCGATATCCCAGCGCCTGCATGGCCGTGCGTCCGGGCGGTGGAGTTTGTTCAAGCATTCGCCGAGTCTCGTCAAGCAGGCCTGCTTCCATCATCTGATCGACACGCTGCTCGATCCTCGAGTGCAGCCATTCGCGAGGTGGTGAAATCCAGATCACGGCTCTTGGCTGCTCGTCCGTAGCTCGCACCGTCTGCTGCTGTTCGTCGGACAGTCGCTTTCCTGTCACATGAAATACCTCGAGTGCTCGAATGATGCGTCTCATATCATTCGAATGCAGTCGGCTGGCCGTAGCCGGATCAACCTCCTGAAGCCGACCGTGAAGCCATTCAGGACCGAACTCAAGAGCCTGAGACGTTAGTTGCTGCCGAAATTCCCAGTCCGCCTGAGGTCCCTCAAAGAGCCCTCGAAGCATTGTTCTCAGGTACAGTCCGGTGCCGCCGACAAACAACACCGTCCGGCTTCGTCCTGAGATCTCTTTGGCAGCCTGTTCCGCCATTGATGAGAACTCCGCGACGCTGAAGACTTCGTGCGGGTCGGCAACATCAATGAGATGGTGGGGAATCCCACGCCGTTCTGCGAGGCTTGGCTTTGCGGTGCCAATGTCCATGCCTCGATAAACGGCCATCGAATCCAGTGAGATGATTTCAGCATTCAGTTCCTGCGCCAGCAGTATTGACAGGGCCGTTTTTCCGGAGGCCGTGGGGCCGGCGAGAAACCACGAATTTCGAAGGATATCAACAGGGATCGACATGATCTGAATTACCAACCGGACAAAATCGTTCAGGCTGTGAGAATCATCAATGAAAAGTGCCGCACAGGCGGACTCGACGTGCATTCAAACAGCCGTACGTTATAGTGTTACAGGTGGCCTATTTGCCACAGTGCAGGAAACCATGCTTTGGGAATGGAGCGATCGAATCAAATGCCCGTGTTTTCAATCTCCGCAGAGCTGAACTGTTCGCCGAGTTCGCTTAGGGCATTTGTGGGGCGGCCACTAAATCTGCCCAGGATCAGTGATCCCGATATGAAGCTGGAAATTCTGCGTGCACCCGAGTTTGTGACTGTCGGGGAAGAAATCGAATTTCGCATTATGGCCTACGGTTTCAAGCAGCGGGCAACTCACATCTATACGGCCGCAGACGATATGCTGATTGAGGAACGTCAACTCGAGGGACCTCTCCGCCAATGGAAGCATCGTCAGGAGTTTCAGTCGACAGCTTCCGGTCTGACTCTGCTGACTGACATCATTGAATTCGAGCCTCCCGGGGGAATGCTGGGTTTTATGATGACCGAAAATCGCATCACCGAATCGCTCGATGAAGGCTTTACTACCCGCTACGATCTGATGAAAGAACTCATCCACAAGGGAGTGATTCAGTGAGCAAGGCTCCCCCGGGAAGTCCTCCCACAGTCGCAATTGCGTTCGCTGTTTTCCTCCTGATGGCGTCCGGCTTTATTGCCCTCCTGTCGATCGTGATTCCCGGAGCCGGCCTGATGGTTCTGGCGGCTTTGATGCTCGGCCTGATGTTTGCGGCGCAGTACTTCATTTGGGGGAAATGGCTGTACAAATACGTCGTTGAAAAAGAACGCAAAGAACTTGAACTGCAGGCCGCCCATACAGACAAAAGCAATCAGCATTCTGAAGGCTGATGCAAATCATCCTGAAGCATGGGCGTCTTCCGAACCACGTAAAGAACAGCGGTGTTCCGCGCACGAGATGAGTCTCTTCAGGGCAGTTGTTTGCGTCAGGAACGAGCTTTCCCAGCGCGGCTTCGCTTCGCTCAGCCGCAGCCAGGGTTGGTAATTTAACCACGAAAGACACGAACCACACGAAAGAATCTCAGGCGGCCAGGAGTTCGGGGTATGGCAGAAGAATGCGGGCAGGAGAATGGTCGAGTCCTGCATTCTTCTGCCCTCATTGTCTTGCCATACGAGAACACTTAGGGGCTGTGTTCGCGGTTTTGTGTTCGAATCGAAGGCAGGGTTGGCGTTTTGACCACGGAAGACGCGGAAGGGTCGGACCTGGGGGACTCGTCATCACGGCGGAGCGTGATGAGTACTTTTGTGTGTCTTTCGTGGTTACCAATCACGCTGGCTACACACTGTATGAAGCCGGGATCAACGCCCTGCAATCCTCGATGCGCAAAACGCCAGCACGAAACAACTTACGCAACTCACCGTTTAAAATCTTTGCGGCTCGAAAAGAATTCAACTGTTAGTAGTACAAGCAGGCCATGCGTTGCAATGTAGATCATGTTCTCAGCCCGGATCCTCTCTCGGCTCTGAATGCCGGGAGGAACCTTGTGGATGCTGGTGCTGACCGCCATCTAAATTGGATGTTCCCACCCGGTGGCCCTCAAAGGCCTTCGCAGGCCTGAAGAGTCGATCAGCCACAGTCCATTGGCCTCAGTCGTTCTTCCGATCTCAATCAGTGGAAACGGGGGCTCGATGGCTCCGCTTCTCAACTGCATCGACTGCTCATCAGACAGTACTACAAGTAGTTCAAAGTCTTCTCCGTCACTGATGGCGGCCCGAAATCGTTCCGCTCGTGATATCTGAACGGGCACATCATTGTGCACAGGCACGGCTTCTTCATAGATCTCAATTCCAACTCCGCTGGATTCAGCAAGTCGATGAGCATCAATCGACAGGCCATCGGAGAGATCCATCATTGCCTGAGGAGGAAAATGGGCCATCAGCCATTCTGACTCCGCGAGCCGCGGACGAAACGTCAGGTGTCGACCGGACGGGAAACTGCCCCCCAGTGGTCCAGTGACGTAAAGTCCCTGTTGTGCCCTGGCTGTGGACCTCAGCACCGATCGCTGCTGAAATGGTGAACCTGTCAGGCAGACATTAATCGCGAACGGCCCGTTCCATGAATTCGTATCACCGCCAGCAAGTGTCGTTGAATACTCGCTCAGAATCTGACCGATTCCTTCGTACAGCTCCTGCAGAAACGTCGCAGCATCATTCATGCCGCGAGGGACTGCAATCGAAACGAATGCTGCGGTGGGACGGCATCCCATCGCAGCGAGGTCGCTCAGGTTGACGGCAACCGCTTTCCGGCCAGCGGCTGCTGGCGAATGCGTGTGGAGGTCGAAATGGACACCATCCAGCAGCATGTCTGTGACGACGACAAGATCGCTGTGATCCTCCGTTGAAATCACTGCCCCATCATCGCCAATTCCCGTCCGTACCGGGGCAAGGACGGGGAACTGCTGTCCCAGGGATCGGATAAAGTCACGTTCCGTCGTCAAGTGCTTCTACTTTGCCTCGCCAGCATTGCTCTTCACTCGCTTATAGCGATTGCTCCCGAGCGCCCGGTCGTTGTACATCAGGGATATCGTGGCTTCGTCATCGCCAACAAACTCCACTTTGTATTCGTAGTACTGAATGCCGCCACGAATCTGAGTGGCATAAAGAGTATCACCTTCCTGCCGAACAGCCTCCCAACCGTCCGCACCTGCAAGACCTCCCACGGTCAACAGTGTCCCGTCTTCCAAAAAATTGATGTACGTCGAAGTGTATGGATCTGCCTGAACGCGGTTCACCGGCACCACAAGCCGAGTCGCCGGTACTGCTTTGACCGCTATGGCAGGTTTTGCCGCAGTAGCAGGTTGCGTGGCAGTAGCAGGTTGCGTGGCAGTGGCCTTGTCCGACGCTTCAGAACTGCTGATTGAAGGAGGTTCCGGGGCGTCTGCAGGTCGATTTCCGTCAAGAGACCATTCGCCAATCAGTTTGCGGCCCAGTCCTTTTCGAGCAGCATCCGCCAGAGCTTCTTCGGGGGTCATGTCCGGCGCTTCGGAGAGTGGAACCATCACGCAGATGTGATCCTTGTCGACATTCATCATGTAGTAGCGATCTCTTTTTTCGTCGATTGCGAGTGCCACGTGTTTGCAGCCTCCGCCAATTTTGGCTTTGCCCACAACTCCCAGCAGTTCACCACTCTTGCTGAATCGTTTAATTGTGCCAATACTTGATTCCGCAGTTAAGATGTCTCCGTTTGAACAGCAGCGAACGTTCATTGGATTGCAGCAACTTCCAAAACCATCCACTGCTTTGCGATCTCCCTTGCCGAAGGCTGTGAGCCGCTTGCCATCACGATCCAGAACACCGACCTGAAATCGAGTATTTTCTGCGAGCACGAGATGTTCTTCAGTCGCCTGAATGTCACACTGGCCACAGCAGCCTCGCAGATCCGAAACCACTTTCACAGGATCTGACAGCTCATGATTCGTACGCCAGACTTCATAGCCTGTTCCTTCAACCGCATTACAGCACAGGAACACGTCACGGCTTGTGACAGCCAGCGCGGTGATCCCCATTTTGCGAGAAATCAAAGCCTCTACGTTGACAGGGCGAGCGGCAGCTTGCTGAACAGACTTTAGCTGATTCTCATAGAGCGTCTTCTGCTGTTCAAACGTTGCAAGTCGTTTCGTTTCCAGCTCTGTTCGGTCTGCTTCGGGTTTTGAAGTAATGGCCGCGATTCTTTCTTCAACTCGCTTCAGCTGATCCTGCATCAACTGCTGGCTTTTCTCCGCCTGCTTCTTTGTGTCTTCCGCAACCCGTTGTTTCAGCTCTTCAACATTTCCAATATGAGGAGAATCAGCCGTGGTCACCAGTTTTCCCTCAGTATCGATCACCGAGACCTTGCCGGCACCCGCTACGAAAATCAGTCCGTTCGGTGCCTGGTTGATTGCCGTTGGCATAAAGGACAGCTCTGTCGATCGAATCAGATTTCCTGATGGGGAAATCACCTGAACCTGCTGCGGTGTCTGCACCGACTTCGATTGCTGTGAGCCATCTTTGTTGACGACGACTCTGACAGAACTTCCTCCGACACAGGCAAGAATATTTCCATCACGATCAAGACAGAATGTATTGAGCTGTACAGGTTCCCCATCGACAAGTGGCTTGATGATCTGAGCCTGCTTGTGGGTTGATGTGAAATCCGCAGCCGCCCGAGTCTCTTTAGGGGCTTCAGCTTCTTTGGTCGCTGGAGTCTCTGCCATCACTGTAGTGAAACAGTTGCTCTGGGTTCCACTTACGAGTGCAGCCACCGCAAACATGCACGCAACTCGAAGTTCAATGCGACTGTGAATGCGAACCATAGAGCCAACTCCTAAAGCAACAGAGCGTTCCGAATTTGACAGGTCCCTTGGGCTACCTCGAATGCTACCCGGCATCCGCCAATTGAAAAAGGTGCTTTCCCTGTATTTTCCATGGTCCACAACACAAATCTCAACAGTTTAACGGCGAGCCGCAGGCGTCAGTTTCGTTTAGCGGCGAGCCGCAGGCGTCCGGAACCAATACGCCAACGCCCACCAAACCCCCGACCCCAGCCTGTAACACAGTCATGAATCAACAGTCCATCACCTACAATCACGTTACCAGTGCTCCTCAGCACCAGTGAACTCAATCTGCTGGCCTCCCTGAATCTGCTGGATGAACGCGAACATCTCCGTGTCGTGTTCGCGTTGATTGCATTAATCACCCATGAGACACCCAAAGGGCCCCTGCCGACCCCGCGTCGGTAGAGCCTGGGTTTGACAACTAGAAGTCGAAAACCAACACACCACCGGCCCCCTTCGGCTTCACGCCGATGGAGCCGGGGTTTCACGATGTTCGAGCATTCACAACAGTTGCGAGCTGGCCGAAGATGTATCTACCAGGGTGATGCTTCGGAAATGAGACTGTTTTGTGTTACGTTAATTAATACCCGGAATCCACGTGGCTGCGTAGCCCAGTTTTCTCATAGTATAATCTGAGTCAGTCTGCCAAACAGAGGAAGCTGCAATGAAATGGAAGAAGACAAAGATCACAGCATATGCGATGTTCGTGATGTGGATGCTGTGTATGTCCGCAGTCGCCGGACTCATATTCTATCGGACGATGGTCAATTCGATAGCCGTGCAAATAGGAGCGGGAATGACAAGCGAAGATGTCATGACTCGAATGGGAGAGCCTTTCGCAAAGACCTTGAAAGGCGCTCCATTGACGCCTCCCAATGCAAGTGGTTTTGTCCCAGGTATCAAAGACTGGCACTATGCTCTGACGTATTGGAAATATGGCAAAGTCGTATATGTCTTTTTTGATGAGCAGGATCGTGTTCTTGCAGTCTATGTCTGCACTGTTTGAAGATTGAATCAGCACGTTCTACTATCGCAATCGCATTAATATGTGTCAGGGTTTCGACGTGAAGGAAGCCTTCGACTGTCGATCGAATGAGTCGCTTAACAAGTTCGGGGCGTTGCCGCAGCAGGTAAGCTGCTTCGCTCAGAAGAGATCAGTTTGTAACCGAAAGTGTACGAAATAGACTCAATGAGTTAACGCACGCGGTGTGTTGACGATCGGAGCGATCGAGAATCGCTACAGGTGGACCCGTATCAACGAGAACGGCGTGGGTCATTTTCCAAAACCATTCATGTGTAATGGATTTGTTGAAAGGTCCGTGACTCCGCTCTCGAAAGCGCCTACGAGTCCAAGTCGTTCGGCGACATCACGGGCAGAATTCGACTCTGTTTCTGTTGGCGATTCCCATCACTGTAGATTTGAAACTTCGATTTGCGTGATGTTCTCCATTTCAGAAGTCAAACACGATTCTGCACCATGAGACTGAAGGGCCCCTGCCGACCCCGCGACGGTAGAGCCTGGGTTTGGCAACTAATAGTTCACCGGCTGCGATGACCGGAGATATGCAAACAGGTCACGTAGCTGCTGGTCGTTCAGTGTCTTCAGACTGCCTTCGGGCATCACCGATTGTGGTACTGCCTTCATTTCTTCAATGTCAGTCTTCTGAAGGATGACATTCTGTCCATCGACCCCTCGCAGGATGACAATCTGATTGTCTTTGTCCGCAAGGAATCCGTTGAGTACTCGGCCATCGTTGGTGAGAACAATAAAGTTCTCAAAGCCCTCCCGAATCTCCAGATTCGGATTGATGATGTTCGTCAGCATGCGTTCGGTGTTGTCGCGAGCAAACGGCGTCAGGTCCGGCCCAATTCTGCCGCCTTCCTCGAACAGCAGGTGGCAGCGACCGCAGTTTTGCATGAACAGTGCTTTTCCCTGTTTCGGATTTCCGCTGCCAGAGGTCAGCAGATTCGAGACACGACTGATTTCCGCCTGCATCTGAGCTGTCGATGCGCCGGCAACTTCGCCCCATTGCTTTTCAATCTTCTGTTTCAATTCTGAATCCTGATGGATCAGCATCCGTCGCAGAGTTTGTTCAGAGATCAAACTGGCGGCAACCTGTCCGGCATTGACTGCATCAACAAGTCTGGTCGACCATACAGATCGACTTGAGAGCAGTGCTTCGCCGGCAAGACGTGATTCTTCTTTCAGTTGCGGGAGGCGAGTGATCACCACGTCAGCAATCCGAGGTTCATCAAACGACTGCAGTGCCGTCAGCACAGCCGACAGCACTGGGGACTCAGGTTCGTTCTGCGCCAGAGTCATCAGGACAGGCAATGATTCTTTCAGCCCTGTCTGGCCAAGAACTTCGGCGACCTGTCTGCGTTCTTCCGGCTTAGCTCGTGTATCCGCCAACAGCAACAGAGCCTGCTCTACAGCGTCCGGCTGTCTCTGTCGAAGTCTCAACGCCAATGAACCACCTCCGCTCTCGGCGATTGCCGCTGCAAGTTCGTCGGGTATCCCTGCCAGAGAACGCCCCTGAAAGGCCTCCTCAAAACCCTTTAGAAGGATTTCCGCAGTTGGTCGATCGGGTACTGACTTCAGCAATACGGCTGCGGAGATCAGGTCTTCTCGAGTACCAGTCGACGCATAACGTTTCATCATGCGTTCGAGAATCACTTGCTGCACCATCGGGCGTTTCCACGCTTCTGGACTGTTGAGCGTTTTTGCCAGAATCTGCTGTACCTCGGTTCGCTGCACATGGGACTCCAATGCCCACCAGACAAGCAGAGGCTGATGAATGTCCGTGGCGTCTTCATTATACTTCATCAGTTCACCAAGAATCGCGAGTGCCAATTCCGTTGGAAGTCGCTTTGCGGAACTGGCCAGTTGTTTGCGAACCTCGATATACCCTTCAGCCGACGCCAGAGATTTCAGAGCTTCGCTGACCTGTTCAGATGCCGAGTTGCGATCCCCGGTCAGTCTGACTGTCCAGGCTCGCACAAACGGATCGCCGTGCTTCAGAAGTTCGAGAATGTGAGTATCGCTGAGTTCCTCTGAGGCATTCAATGCCCAGAGGTACTCCAGTGCGTCCTGTCCTGAAGACTCCTGGATCCGTTCCATAATGGTTTGCGAGAGACTTGTGTCGTGTCGATCGATCAACAGACGGTTTGCCGTCTGCCGATGCCATCGCGAAGGGTGTTTCAGGATGTCCAGCAATTGGGCAGACGTCTTTTTGCCGTAATCAATCTGAGGTGTGACTGGCTGCTGGCGGGACTTGAGTCGGTAGATTCTCCCACTGGCTCGGTCGATGCGCCCGGCATAATGGCTACTGTGATCAATCCGTTGTTCATACATGTCAGCGACATAAATACAACCATCCGGACCGGCCTTGATATCAACTGGCCGAAACCAGGGATCGTCTGTCTTCAGGACTCGTTCAATATCCTTTGTTTCGAACGAAGACTGATACGGCTGGACATCACTCAACACAACCTGTCCCTGAAGCGGCTCAATGCCAAACAGCTTCCCTCGAAATCGTTCAGGCAGCTGATTCTCTTCGTACAGGATAAAATTGTGCGTGAAACGAGCGACACTATGATGTCTGATGTTTTCAAAGAACCCGAACGCAAACGGGTTTGACAGCGGTCCGTGCTTTCCGAATCCTTTGCGATAATATCCGCCCTGAACATAATGGAAGCCTCGAGTATCACCGCCATTGTGTCCCGAGTAAACGCGCCCTTTACTGTCGATTTCGCATCCAAACGTGTTTCCGCCACCCTCCGCAAAGACTTCGAAGATCTGAGTCTTCGGATGGTAACGCCAGATTTGCTGTCCCAGCGTTCTGATTGGCGGCGCCTTTGAGCCAGGCTTTCGAATGACTCCGGAGACTGTGCTTCCCTGAGCTCCGTACAGCCATCCATCAGGTCCCATGCGGAGACTGTTGATTACAGAGTGCGAGTCTTCCAGCCCAAATCCTTCGAGCAGCACTTCCGGATCACCGTCCGGAATGTCGTCGTGATTGCGATCCGGATAAAACAACAGATAAGGGGGATTTGTGACGTAGACACCACCATGCGCAATCGCGAACGATGTGGCTATATTCAGTTCATCGACAAACGTTTTATGCTGATCATAAACGCCGTCCCCATCTGTATCTTCGTGGATTGAAATCCGATCGTGTCCGCGAAAGTGATTTGGTGGCGGCGGTGGGACCTTGTCGTAAACACTTCGCAGAAACGTGTCTCTGCTCACCATGGTCAATCCGGCCGGGTCCGGATACTGACGATACTCCATCACCCACATTCGACCTCGCTCATCCCACATCATAAAGAGTGGCTGAGCAATGATCGGGTCGCCCAACACAAGCTGAACTTCCAGATCGTCGGGAGTTTGAAATCGCTTTACAGCATCTTCCGGTGTCAGCGGATCCGTGTCACCATTTCTTCGGGTGACATACTTTTCGATATCTTCAACCTGATCGATGCGCTGATAGAGACCACGAGCCACTGCATCTGTTTCTGACAGACCTGCATCAGTTTCAACTCCAAACTCTGTCAGCTTTGCACTGGACCAGGCTGGATCGTCTCCGGGGCGATACTGCCATTGGCCTTCCAGCCGGACTGCTGTTCGTGTCGATTCATTCAGAATCACAACGGGGGCGACGCTGAAGTTGGGGCGAGGGTCGCTCTGGAAGACACGCAGCGCAATGGTGTTCCATTCACCTGGTTGAAGCAGAGAATTCGGGACCGGATAGCGGCCCTTTTCACCAAGTCCGCTTCGAAACTGAGGAGGAAATGTCCCGGTGGCCCCGACCTGTCGTCCATTGACCCAGGCGGAACGTGCATCATCCAGCGATTCGGCAAACAGCGTGATTTCGCCCTCACTCCAGTCCGCCGGAATCCTGACCAATGCTCGATACCACGAGTATCCGTTGATGGGCGCGAGTTCTCCACCCGGCACACTGCGAAATGCGTCAGGCACAGTCAGCAGGTGCCAGCTGTTCTTTGGTTCCTGTGCAAATGCCGACGACAGACAACCAGCCGAGCTGATGTGAAGGAATATAGAGGCCAGCAGTGTTGCTGCGAATAATCGTCGAGCGATCCGGAATTGGCGGAAAGATTTCACGCGGGGACCTCGCTGAGCTGGAGGGGATTGTGGTGGGAAAGACGACCAGAGCGGGCGAGCTGACTCCAATCCCATTTATTATTTGCATTCGTTGGGAGAAATGCACGTCAGTTCAAGTGTTGGTATACTCTTGAAAACAGAATCCCAAAACAAATGCAAAGAAAAGAAATTGCTGAGACGCTTCATGCCCTCTGATCAATCATCCGCCAAAGGCGAACCTCTCTGTCTGGATCAATTCCTGAAACTTGCCGGAATTGTGGGTTCCGGTGGTCAGGCCAAAATGCTGATTCAGGGTGGTGAAGTGCTCGTCAACGGAGCCGTTGAAACACGACGTCGCCGAAAGCTGAGTCAGGGTGATACAGTGGAGTTCAATGGTGAGACATTTTCTCCGGACCCATGGCTGAGTGGCGGCTAGAGTCATGCCACTGACTCCCGAAGAGAGCGCTCGTTACGAATGGCAGATGTGGGCACCCGAGTTCGGTAAAGATGCTCAGGAGAAACTGCGTCAGTCCAGTGTCCTCATTTCTCGCGTTGGTGGTGTTGGGGGAGCAGTTGCACTGTATCTTGCGGCAGCCGGGGTTGGACGGCTCGTTCTTGCTCACGCTGGCAATGTTCGTCCCAGCGATCTGAATCGTCAGATTCTGATGACCACAGACTGGATCGGACGACCTCGTCTTGAATCTGCTCGACGCCGCCTAAGCGATCTAAACCCACACGTGGATGTTGTAACGGTCCCGCAGAACATGACCAACGAACTGGCTCTGGAGCATGTCGAGTTCGTCGATCTGGTGGTCGATGCAGCTCCATTGTTCTCCGAGAGATTTGCTATGAATGCAGCAGCGGTCCGATTTCGGAAACCGTTGATCGAATGCGCGATGTATCACCTCACGGCACAGCTGACCACAATCATCCCCGGACAGACTCCGTGCCTGAGATGTCTCTACCCCGATGACCCCGTTCACTGGAAACGCCAGTTCCCGGTGCTCGGCGCAACCGCCGGAGTGGCTGGAACATTGGCTGCGATCGAGGTGATTAAGACCATTACCGGGATTGGTGAAACGCTCGCTGGCCGGTTACTGACAATCAACCTCAAGTCAATGGAATTCCGTCACTTGCCGATCGAACGTCTCGAAAACTGTTCAGTTTGTGGGCAATTAAAGTAGCAGGCAGACTCCGTCTGCCGTCCGCCCGAATCCAGTGAGACGGCCACTACAATCGCAGCAATCGAAGGCCAGGGGTGAGGCGGACGGCACATGGAATGTGCCTGCTACTGTAGCAGGCAGACACCGTCTTCCGTCCGCCCGAATCCAGTGAGACGGCCACTACAATCGCAGCAACGCAAGGTCCAGGGCTGAGGCGGACGGCACATGGAATGTGCCTGCTACGTTTCAGATCGTCAGGAGGACGCCCACGAGTAGGTCATAGGCGGCGTGGCAGCCGACCGAGATGCCGATTCCACGAAGCAGGAATACAGCAGCGAAGAACATTCCAGCGGCGGCACGGAATGAGAATGTAAACAGATTGAAAGCATCTGCGGATGGACCGATGTGATGAGCAAGTGCAAAGATGAAGCTGGATGAAATTGCTGCCATCACGGCGGCGCCTCGGGGAGGAAACTCGAACATCCGAAATGCACAGAACGCAAGTGGCACGAGCATCAGGCGGAACATTACTTCTTCATAGACACCAGCGCCAATGAACGAAATTGCCCGGGTCCACTGACCTGAAATCGCATTGACGATCAGCGGATCCGCCGCCTCGCCTGCTTCAAGTTTGCGAAACAGAAGATCGTGCAACTGTCCAACAGCGACCAGCCCAACCGCCAGCAACAGACTTTCCGCCAGCATACCCGCCTGCGTGTCCAGACGAACTCGCCAGGGATCTCTGCGAATGATATGCCAAATGAGCAGGGCAGAAACCACCAGAATTGGAAGAAGAATTTGGCCGATTCCGGCGATGGACAACCAGGATCTCATCCAGAAGTCGGCACCATTCCTCAGTCCCTCTGACTGATCTCCAGCGAAGAACAGAATTCCCACCTCATATGCCGCGATCCAGGGCAGAAGAAACAACAAACTGGAGAGCGGGCTTCGGGCATCGCACCAGTAGTCTGCTTCATCTGTTGTCGCGATTTCTTCAGAGGACATGCGAGACACACAGGGAAAAAGAACGCTGAAAGATGGAACACCAACTATTGAAACAGTTATCGACTCATCGCGGTGTCAGACTCGCCGGTTGTCGTTACCCAATCCTTATAATCATCAATTCACTAACAGTTCGGCAGTTTCTGCTGATTCTGCCGAGTCTTCATCGCAGATGAGCAGGAGCTTCGGTTTGGCTGGTGCGGCCACGATGGAGTTTGTATGACTGCGACGATTGCGCGATGGCATTTCAGCATCGTGCCATCTCAACTTGTGCGTCAGAATCGTTGACTCGCCAACGGCAAATGCGGCCTTTTCGAGATTCGTCAGTCCAATACTTTTCACGAATTCCTGAACCATAGATCCAGTTGTCTCGAAGTCGCGACATCCGGATGTCACATCTTTATTCCCAGAATCAGCAACATGTGTAACAGAAGAAAGTTGTCGGCATGATCGCGAATACAGGTCGACCAGCTCCGGCGGGATCAGCCGATCCTGACTTGACAACGACACATCTTCAATCAACAACATGAATCGTCGAACCAGTTGTACCAGGTTTGAGACGGAATGAGCAACCGGCTGTTGCGAATCAACACAGATCTGAATCACTTGCCGAAACGAGTCTGTTTGGTGAATGTCCTCGCTGACGTCTTTCGCAGAGTGAATTGAAGCAAGCAAAGCACTGCGGACGAGATGATCTCCTGCGAGATCCGGGTGAAGACTCGAGGCCGTAAACGCTGAGATTCGGGCCATTTCGACCGTCCAGCTGAGTGACCTCGACCATCCGACAAAGGCACGTTCAGGAGCAAACGACAGACCGGGCTCCGGCAGGAGCAAAATGCCAGAGGGCAGCGATGTGGTTTCACCTGCCAGACCGGAACAGAATTCTCCCAGATCGCATGGGTTGAGATTTTCACTCCGGATGAGTTCAAGCAGTTGATTTTGCCACTTTGCCTGTGATTCCAGACGCCAGATCTGATTTTCAAGTCGATCTGTCCAGGATTGCTGAGTTTGCAGAAGCATCTTCAGGTCGTTGATCAGCGTCTGCATCCTTTCCGGCGACGAAGCTTCTGCATTCAGGATTGCTGCATCCGCCAGGCGAGACAGATCGCGGATATGTTCTCGAAGTTTCTGCAGAGGGCCGAGTTTCGCCAGCGGATGACTGAATGGCCCTGTGGCACGCCGATTTTGTGCAGTCAACTGATTTCGCAGCGATTCCAGTCGACGTCCCCATGAATGATTCAAGTTGCCACTCGTTGCAAATGAAGGATGGGATTCCTGCAGCACAATCAGCCTCAGGTGGGTCTGGAGTTGTACATTGGTCGCAGTGTCAAACACCGGTCTGACGCAAAATCGGCCCAGGATAGGGCGTCTGTTGAAACTTTTCCGGCTGGGTAAGATCGCAGCGTTTTGGGTAGCAGTGCCTAAGATTCCTGAGTTGCCTCTCGAATCAAACGATCCGAATGAACCCAATGTTCCATGGTTGCAGAATGATGAGGGCGGAAGCCGATCTTCCAGCGGTGGTTCCACATACTGAAGGTTGTTTCATAGATCGTTTTGAAAGACTCAGCCATGCGTCGGAGTGAAGTTGAGGGAGCAGGACTGGATCAGCTTGTTGCAGCGCTTTCGGAGAATTTCGAATGCTGTCCAACCTGCTGTCCGGGTGCTTCACCACTTCCTTCCGTCTCGGGTGTTCTGAGCATTCTCAATAATCTGCGCGAACTGCTGTTTCCGGGTGTCCATACCATCCGGACATCGGTTACCCGAAACGTGAGTCGGGAAATTGAAGATATCCTCATTCGAACTCAATCACGCCTTCGAATCGAAGTTGGCCGTGCATTGAGTCATGCGAAAACCAGCAGCCTGCGGGTGATCAGTTCAGACGCACCTCTCCAGGCTGCGTCCGCTGTGTCTCCCGGGACACTCGTCGACGAATTTCTGTCGAGGCTTCCCGAGATTCGCCGAGTCCTGATGACCGACGTCGCTGCGGCGTTTGAACGAGACCCGGCGGCCCGGGGACATGAAGAGATTCTTCTGTGCTACCCCGGAATCGAGGCCGTGTTTGTTTACCGAATTGCTCATGAATTGCTGCTGCTGGGTGTCCCCTACCTGCCTCGAATCATGACGGAATCCGCACATCGGGTGACCGGCATTGACATTCATCCGGGTGCCACGATCGGCGAAGCCTTTTTCATCGATCATGGAACAGGTGTCGTGATTGGAGAAACCAGCGTTCTTGGACGAGGAGTAACCCTGTATCAGGGAGTGACTCTTGGGGCCTGGTCATTTCCTCGGGATGAAGATGGTAACCTGATCCGCGGCACAAAACGTCATCCAACTCTTGAGGATCAGGTCACTGTTTACTCCAATGCGACCATTCTGGGAGGGACGACAGTGATCGGACGCGGATCTCAGATCGGTTCGAGCGTCTCTCTGAACCGAAGCGTTCCCCCAAACACGATCGTTACGATCGAGAAGCCATCACTGAAGTTCCGCGAAGCCTGCTGAATCGTCTGCGGCAGCAAATGCCGATTGCTGTCAGGCCATCCATTCGGAACAATCGGACGAACAGCCAAATCCGATTCGATACTGACCGATGAGGAAGGCCAGAAGAGGAATCATCTGCTGAGAACAATGGCCCGCTGACGAACTACTCAGAAGTGTGACCGCAATCGTTGAGTGTCACAGGCGTTGAAAGGATTCAGCAGGAAGAAGCAGGATGCGCATCCATTATCGCATTGGCGTTTTCGTGACCGCAGTACTCGTTGGTCACCTGTCCGTGAATGCTCAGCAGCAGCCCACCCAGCTGAGTCCGGTCCCTGAAGTTCAGTCGTCGATCTACGACAAGTCGAACGATGCCGCTCGGCCGGACTATAGCGGTTCGAATCGACTGACTCGTCCTTCCGATCCGTTCTTCTTCAATGGGTTTTCGGTCTTTCGTCAGACTCCAGACCTCGGAGCTCCCGGGTCAGCAGGTCACGGCTTCAAGCATTTTATGCTGCCGATGGATAAGTACACGACGTGGTATCGTCCTCGTGCTGCTACTCTGACACAGTGTCAGCGATGTGCTCCGGATTCATTCCGACCACGCGGCTACGGACACATGTTCGCTGAACCCTGTGACAGTTTTCGTATGGAATATGCGCCATACGAACTTCACGACGGGCAGGCTCTCTATGGTCCTTCTTACATTGCCCGTCAGCCCGACCCACGCTGTGATAATTGCGATCACACAACCAAACATAACCACCATAACTGATTATCGCAGACACGCTTCGATCAACTCAACACCCTTCAGAGTCCTCCGGACGCTGAAGGGTGTTACCTTTGGTAGATCGGAAGAAGCTGATACGCCGGAGTCAACGCAAGTACTGCCAGTGATGTACTGTAGCTCGAGCCATAGCTTCGCTCAGATCCTCCTCCAGGAGGCCAGCCGCCGTCTTTGGTTTGTTCTGAAAGTATCCCTGCGGCGATCTGCGGGAAGATCTGATTCCAGGTGTCTCCGCCGACCTGTGCCATTGCCTGGCTGCTGTAGTACGAAGACAAATAGTAGTAGCCATCCTGCCACGGTTTCGGATACGGACGCGAACGAAACCAGGCAGCTCCCTGCGTTACTCCTTCATGCTGATGTCGGCCGCCAAGGATTAGTGTGAGCATCGCTGAGGCGGTGTTTGCCAGAGTAATCTGGGGATTCCCATTTGGCTCGGATTCCAGCGGTCGATATCGAAAGATCCCTTTTTCGTGCAGTGACGGATCTCGTTCGTGACAGCGTTCAACAAAATCCAGACCCTCATCAAAGTACAATTTGGGAACGTTGAATTCGGCGTTTCTTGCGGATCGAAGAAACATCAGCGCCCAACCAGTTACAGACATGTCAGACGCGGCGTTCGGCCCCTCAGGATAACCATACCGAAAACCTCCAAAGTCGCTTTCAACTTCTTTCTTCCGAGTCTGTACTTCTCGATGGTAAATCAATGCGGCCGTCATGGCGGTTTCGATCTTTGCCGACCGTTCTCCGGATGTCATTCCATAGACCTCGCCCAGCATCAGCCCCGCAATCGAGTGGTTGTATGTGACTGTCTGCCCGGGTGTCATATGACCAGCAGGCGGCACAACGGGCAACAGTGAGAAATACCCTCGTCGCTTTTGAGTCGACAGAACGAAATCAATTGCCAGAGAAATCTGCCGTCCGTATTTCCCCTGATCGGGCGTATGGCCGCGGGATAGAAATGCCATGATCGCCAGACTGGTGATCGCCGGCTGAGCGACTTCCTCACCCGGAAAACGACCGTCAGCTTCCTGCACACCTGCAAGATATTCGAGTCCCCGATCGACGGACGTTTCTACTCGACTCCACTCGGAACCGGGCAATGCCGAATACAGCGAACCCTGTTCTGCAACGACAGAGTTTGAAACTGAACCGTCCGGCGGCTGCGAATTCTCAGTTTGCTGCTCGTCTGCTGCCGAACATGCGACAGTGCCAGCAAGTATCAGCACAACAACAACAGCAAACATTAGAAGTCTTTGTGAGTTCCAGTTATTCATTGTTGCGACTCATTTCACCGGCCACCCGTCAAACGCCGAATCTGTTCCTGATATTGTTCAATCGCGCCGCGATAATCTTCCGGCGGGACACGACCACTGACCTGGCCTGTGCCATCCGCCAGAGTTGAGATCAGTTTGTTCCATTGGTCATCAGGGATCTTTTCTCCTTTTGCCAGTGCTTCCAGAATCGCCTTTGTCTGATCCATTTCAACCATTCGCTGCCAGACCTGTCCAGGCGATTGTTCATCATTGAGCTGTTTCATCGATTCATCAAGTTTAGCGGCCATCTCCTGAAGCTGCCTTCGCTCTTCGTCTGACGTTTGTGCATCTGCTGCACGGCGATCAAGTTCGTCTTTGGCTTCTTCAAGCTTCTGTCGCAGCATCTTCTGCATTTCACTGGAGTCCGCCATTTCCTGACGTTTCTGCTCCTGTTCCTTCTGTTCGTCTGCCGCCTGGCGTTCTCCGTCTTCTTCGCGATCCTGACGTTCATCTCCCGGTTTTGCATTCGGATCATCAGATTGACTGTTGGCAGCCAGTCGCTGATTCATGAGCCGCTGCATTCTTGATCTTGCCGCTTCGCCCGATTCGCCCAACATTCCTCCACCAACCTGATTCCACTGCATCGAATCCTGAATGACACGGATGTTGCGAGGTCGATTGGGAATCCCCAACTGGGCTTCAATGTTCGGCTCCCGTTCCAGTTCCGCGAGGAACTGATCGAGGGTTGGGTCCTGAAGATCAGCAATGTTCGGATTTTGAACTTCCATTTGATCCAGAGCCTCGGCGGTCTTTGTTCGCAGCTCATTCAGAATTTCGACAGCCTTTTCGAGCTTCTCAATCGCTCGCTGCTGACGATCTGAGCCAATTGCAACCTGATCTTTTTGGAGAGCATACGTTGCAGACATCTGCACCAGCGTTGCGGCCTCCATCACTTCCTGAAGTTGTCGTGCGAGAACACCCACCTCTGCTGGGACCGGAACTTCTTCATTGAACTGACCTGCCAGGTCTGTTTCGATACTCTGCAGCTCCGTTCGGAACAACTCCGCGACAATGGTCAGCTGGTGCTGGTCCAGGCCGGCGATTCGCCCGAACGATTTCGCTTCGATCGCATGTGCCGTCTTTGACCACGTTTCAGTGCGGTCCAGCAATGCTCGAACTTCGACTTGTCGCAGATCGACATACTCCGTGACTCCATCCAGAGCCTGGCCTTCAAATGCAAGTCGATCCAGCGCCGCCGCGAGGAGGCGAATCCGTCCCGTCAGTGCGTCCGCACTCTTGCTGAGAGTGATCTTGCCGCGCGAGCCGCCGGACTTCCTTAGCTCCTGAACATCAAACTCACAGCGTCGCGCATCGAGTGCGATTTGCTTTGAGAGTTCCATACAGACTTCGGGCGTACCTTCGTCCGGATTCAATACCAGAGGAAGCTGCTTTGTGATCCGGTCCGCAAGTTGCTGGGCTTCTTTCGCCAGTTCTTTGGGAGTATCCAGGCGAAGGTCAGTGACTTCATCCCAGTAAGCAGTTCTCTGTGATTCGTTCACCAGGTTCCAGTCGCTCACTTCCCGGCCTAGTTCCTTTTGACGGGTCAGAAGTTCAGCCAGTTGGCTGCCAAGTGAACTGCGGCGTCGCCGAATGAGATCCAGGTATCTTGACCTCAGCCGAGGATCGTCTTCCAGAATTTTGGCCAGCTCAGACATCATCTCTCTTCGCATTTGCAGTACTTCTGCAAGTCGATCCAAATACGTCTGATCCACTTCCAGGACCGCCATCTCGCGCTGCAGACGGAGTGGGTCGAAATTCTGTTGTGCTTCACGCATCAATCGCTGCGATCGTTCAACGTAGACCGTGTACATTTTGACGTACTTGTCCAGCTTGTCTTCCAGCTCTCGTTCCTGTGCGATTGCATCATAGCGTCTCAATAATGCCTGCAGCAGTTCTCGTGCACTGACAACATGATGGAGCGATTCCTCCGCATACACGTCTGCTCCGGTATCCGGGCTGCGAATGGCAAGAAAGATTGCATCACGCGACGGAGTGATATGAGTGCCCGAGATGTCAGCCATCTGCAGACCCACAAATTCAAAAGCAGTATCTCGAGTTTCCTGCAGAATGCCCGCTACGAATATCTCCACCTCTTTGAGTCGGTCCTCAATCTCCTGAAAACTCTCGCCTCGCTGCGATGCCTCAATCTCGTGTCGATGCAGCAGCCTAAGCCTCGTCTCTATGGCTTCAAGCAATCGATCGAGCTCCAGTACTTTTTCCCTTACAGATGGTAACTCCTCAATCATTGGCTCATCGCTGTTCGCGACGGCATCCAGTCGCGAAACAATTCTGACTTGTCGTCGTTCTGTCTCCTGCTGACCCGATTCCAGGTCCTGAGGATTCATACGGACTCTCACGGTCGGTGGTGGACTGGCTGCGGCTGGATTCTCACTAACAGGTATTCGATTGGAAGACGTCGGATTCTTCTGATTTGCGCCAACCTCTGCAGATCGTCCGCTCACCTCGGGCATGTCATCCGGGTTCACCGTCGATTCCGTTTCCGCAGGAGTCTGCAATGCCGTATTCGCTGTTGTGTCTGCACCAGTACCCTCTGATGTTTCCGTGGCGGTGTTCTCAGGCGTGTTTGCTGCAGTGTCCGTGGCAGTGTTCTCAGGCGTGTTTGCTGCAGTGTCCGTGGCGGTGTTCTCGGGCGTATTTGCTTCTGTGTCAGCGGCAGTGTTCTCAGGCGTAGTTGCTTCTGTGTCCGTGGCAGTGTTCTCAGGCGTATTTGCTGCAGTGTCAGCGGCGTTGTTCTCAGGCGTGTTTGCTTCTGTGTCCGTGGCAGTGTTCTCGGGCGTATTTGCTGCAGTGTCCGTGGCAGTATTTTCAGGCGTGTTCGCTGCTGTGCCAGTGGCGGTGTTCTCAGGCGTGTTCGCTGCAGTGTCCGTGGCAGTGTTCTCAGGCGTGTTTGCTGCGGGTTGAGAATCGGTTTGGGCCGGTGACGATTCTGTTGCATCGACCCCTTGTTCCGCCCCGTCCTGATTCTGAGGGCGATCGCTTTTCTCAGTCATCGCCAATGCAGGCTCATCAGCCGTACTCGCATCCCGATTATCCCGGACACGAATCGCGTAGCTGATACTCTGGCCTTCCAGGAGTCCAAACTCTCTCAGATCCAGCTCAATTGCTCCATGCACATGTTTGTTCAGCGCCTGTTCTCCCAGAGGGATCTGTTTGGTTCCCAGAATTTTTGGTTCTTTGCCATCGGCGGTGGCTGCTTCGTAAATCACGATTTCCGCTTTCGCGACCCCATGGTCATCGAACGCTTCAAACTTCACTTCAAAGGGTTCGTCCAGGCTAATTGCAGCTTCGTCTGCCGAATTCAAAATGTGGGCTACGGGTGCCTTATCTTCGTACACAGAAAAGAGTGCACTTCGAGGATTCTTGCCCAGGAATCCATGAACATTGGTCGGGATCGGTGTCAGGACGATGTCTTTTGTGAGCTGCGTCTCAAAGTGATACCAACCATCGAGACCTTGCTGGAGTGTGATCTCTTCCAGGTCCGTCGGGAGATTTTCGGAAGCCGTATTCTGCGAATCTTCAGCTGCCTCGTCCTGAGTCAGCAGAACAGGTACAGGAACAGTCATTCGGAGAGTCAGTGACTGCAGTTCCTGATCAGGCTTTAGAGCCAGCGTCAGGCGACTTCCCGCAAGAACTCTCGTACGCTGTGGAATCAGTGACTTCTCAATCGCAGGTTCATCGATATAGGCTGGGGGCGTTATGGTGAGCTTCACGTCAGAAAATGCAGGTGGATCGACAAGAGTGATGCGGTGCCACGGAGTCCGTCCGTCTCCAACCTGAAATCGATATTGAAACGAACCGTCTTCATTCGTCATCTCGCTGAAGATCTCTCCATCTGCCTGAGGCTCAGTGAGAACGATCTGTTCCTCGGTGTTCGGGTCTGAATCTCGAATGATTGTCAGAGTCGCGGTGTCCCGCAGGACCCCGTCAACAGATGCAGTCAGTGGAAAACGAGCGCCACGAGGCAGGACCAGATCTCCGTCAAGCGCTTTCACAGAGGTGGCCGTGATCTCAGATGCGGGAAGCATGAACCGAAGGATCAGGATCCAACTCTGAACAGGCGAAAAGAAAATGAAGGCCCCCATCAAAGTGAGTGTCAGTCCAAGTACTTTCAACTGAGGCGCCCACGTTCCGGAAGGTACAACCCGTTTGGGGTCGACTAGTTGTCCGAGGACGACGGCCTCGCTGGTCACCTGTGCAAGCATACCCTTTGCGACCGGATCCGCTGGTGCATATCCAGCTTCCGCAAGGCTGGCGACGGTTTGCCAGCGTTCTTCCATCTGTGGAACCCCATGGTCGATTTCTCTGGCGGCAGATGTCCAGCCAAATGCCTGAGCAATTCGACCTGCAGACGTCAGGACCAGCGCTGCTGCAGCAGCAAGGGTTGTTGCCAGAGTGAGCAGGATTCTGATTCGAGTGTCAAAAAGTACAAAGCCCCAGTCGATCAGTATAGAGACCGAAGCCAGCACAATAAAAATGGTCAGCGCATTCAGCAGACCATTCGCCACTGCGATTGTAAACAGGCGGCGGCGAATCCTGAGTATCTGATGGCGGATGATTCCAGGCAGATGGACCGATGTCGCGTCGATCTGTCCGTATTCCGATGGTCGTACACTGCTCATGACAGTCCCCTCAGTTTGCGAATAATCCACTCAGTCTGCAGGCATCCGAAGACAATCCAGAGGTATTTCCATTCCGCCCAAAGCGGAGTGTTTTGAGATTTCAATTCAACGACTGGTTCAAGATCCGTTAAGCTCAGGACTTCTCTTACAGCCGTCGGTGGCAAATTCAGACCACCGGTGAGGTCGGCAATTTGCTGAGCGAGGGCGCGATCGCTCCGAGTATCCAGTAACTCCATGGGCAGGTCTGGTCTCACTGTAAAATTCGCAGCGGGAACATCAATGGCGGGATCCGCACCCTGAAGTGCCGCAGCCACAGCATCTCCGGAAGCTTCCAGCTGGTATTCACCCGGAGTCAGTGCTCGAAATTCGCCCACATACTGGCCGGGTATCTGGCCATCGGGGCTCAGCAACACAGAGCTCATTGTTTCTCCGGTTCGAGCAACAACCGAAACAGGGGAACTCGTCACGACAGCCTGCCCTGATCCGTCCATGAGTCGAACGGTGACCTGAATGGATTCGCCAGTAGAATACTGCGTTTTGTCGGTGCGAATCCGGACAAATTCACTGCCGGCTGCGAGATCCGAAGCTAGCGCCCAACGAAGCATCTGTCCCCAGAATCGATAGTGCAGCACA
Source organism: Planctomyces sp. (assembly GCA_016795105.1). Lineage (GTDB taxonomy): Bacteria > Planctomycetota > Planctomycetia > Planctomycetales > Planctomycetaceae > F1-80-MAGs062. The sequence continues at coordinate 224,576 of JAEUIH010000005.1, read as the reverse complement.
TCACCGCGAAGGGATCGAAGTCGAAATGTTTCAGGCCCGGAAAGATAGATGGCCCGTCCTCGGCCGATCGAATGCCAGCAAAGGAAGGCTCGTTTCGAACTCTCGTCTTCATTGTTCAGTGTCCCATTGGGGACAGCCGCAATAAGTGTTGTTGCCGAAGGACGCGGGACATGCCATGGGGAAATCTCGGGAAGCGGTGCAAACTGATTCACAAAGGCCCACGCATCGCGAGTTGCTTCTTCGGTTGCTCCAATCATCAACGCGCTATGAGCTTTGCCTTCTTCAGTGACCGAAAACGCATACCCGGACTCTGCAACAATCGCGTCTGAAGTTGGCTCCGCCCGAGTCACCGGTAAAATGTCAGCGAGCGGCTGCGTAGAGAAAGCTTCGGGCATTGACTCTCGACCCGCGATGAAAATCGCTGTCCCCCCGCGTTCCTGAAGGTACTGTTTTAGTGACACCTGAGAAGCCTCTGAAAAATGATTCGCCGTCAGGTCACCCAGAATCACTACATCATACTGATCCCAGTCGTCCACTGACTCAGGCAGGACTCCCGAAGTTTGTCGCCGTCCTGTCGCCACGAGGCGAGGATGATAGAGGAGCTCGTCCAGCTGAATCTTGGCGTCGCGTCGGAAGAGTTGTGTGAGGTAGCGATATTCCCACCGAGGCATCTCATCAGACAGCAGGATGCGTATTTCGTTTCGCGTCACGTTAACTTCAAAGTCATTGACGTTGTTCAGTAGTGAGAGCTCACGTTCAAGAGGCTGCACCCGAATTTGGAAGCGGCGAATCCCGATGTCACTCAGCTTTCGATCAAATCGAACCCGCCGATTTGCATACCCGGAATCCATTTGAATCGTTCGCGATTCGGATGGCTGTCCATCCTCAATCAATTCGACAACACAGGTTTCGCCCTCACAGTCATGAGCCTGAATGACGGCTTCGATGACCACACTGTCATTTCTCATAGCAACCGCAGGACAGTAGACGGATTGAATCGCCACATCACGAACATACTGAGTATTCCCAATCGGCACGATAAAGACCGGGACACCCTTCAGGGACGCAGCAGCAATTCTTGGATTGACGGAACCGGAATCATTATGTGCAGCGTCTGTCAACACGATTGCAGCGGCCAAAGATGTCTCGCGCCGCTGTCGGTCCAGTTGTTCCATCACTGCCGTGAGGTCTGTTCGAATCCCCGAATTCAACGAGTCTTCGTCGTCTCCGTTCTCGGTCTTTGACTGCAGCATCGCCGTGATTTGTTCACTGATTTTCGGTGGGTCAGTCGTCGCCGAAAACTCTATGCTGGTGAGTTCCGAAAGCAGTCTGGGTTCCTGATCGAAGGTACTGATCCGAATATCAGCTCTCTCACGAATCGTTTCAAATTCATCGGAATTCAGCCGATCCAGAAATGCTGCTACGCGATCAAGCCTTGATGTGTCTTCGGCATTCGCGAGGTCGCGTGACTGGCCGCTCTGAATCGTCTTCTGTTCGTCCGTTGCAATGTCTCGTGACAGTTGAATCAGCTGTTTTCGAATCGCAGAAAGTCGAATCTGTAAGTCTGACAGACTCTCACGCCATCCTCGATCTGAGGGTGTTCGACCTTTTTGCAGTGAACCACACAGTTCCTCAAATCCTGCGATTTCCGAACTTGATAACTCTCGGTCGAGCTTTGCCAATTGCCCCTGAACTTCCGATGACAGTCTTCCTGCATCTGTAACACTCTGCAGGTTCTTTCGGACTCGAGTGATTGCTGTTTGACAGGAGGACAATGAATCAACGACAAGACTATCTGGTTGATGTTGAACCAGAGCAGTCATTGCCGCCAGCAGTGATTTATCTGCAAGACTGATGGCAGCGACGGAGGAATCAGCAGCCGTGATCAATGGAATCTGTACATTCGCTGAGGTACTTCCGACCCAGCGAAAGTCATCTGCCACACCAGCCGGATCAACCGTAGTCATACTACCGCTTGTGTCGACCATGACAGCAACGGATCTTCGAGTCGTCGAAACTTCGACAAGCGTCTTCGTTGGAGCCAGAAGCATCCAAAAAGCCACGCCCAATGCCGTGGCTCTCAGGAACCAGAAGAGAATCGTCTGCCTGGTTCCAAGGATTCCGCGTTCTCGTCCAAGCGACCATGTGAACAACACAAGCAGCAACAGCAGAATACCGATCGCCGCTGAAAACCCGATCGGGCCTTCAAGCGAAAACTGTTCAGGTTGTAGAGTTGTTTCAGTCATGGTTTATGAACTACAAAGTTTGCTGAACTGATCCGTTTTTTGTCACTTTCCCGGACGTGAGTTCAGCGAGAGAGACATCGGTTCTCTCGGTGCTGCGGTCACCGAATGCGTCGACAACTTCCGAAATCGAATCAGTCCCAAATCGCTCTCGGGAGATCATCCCGGACAACATCAGTTCAATGCTCATCAAAGCAATCAGCCCAATCAGCAGCGCTGGCCAGACGGGGTCCTGATGAACTTCGCTGCTGAGATCGGACGACAGCAGGCCGCTCGTCAGTCCAGCCGTTTTTGCAAGCAATTCTCGTTCCACTGACGACAGTTCCGAGAGGTTTGACTCTGCGGGATTTCTCTGAACATGAAATGGGATCGATTCACCATTCAAGCCCAGTTTCAATCGGTACTCACCTGGAAGGATGGTACGAGTTGATCTGAAAACCGCGCCTTCGGGTGATGCGTCCGCTGTGAGTTGAGTATCTTCACCATTGGGCGTGCTCAAAAATGCTTCGGAATGGCCCGTCTCAGCAAGATGTACAACAATCGGGTCTCCGGGATTGAGGTTGTGGCGGGTTGCTCGAGGCTGAGTCAGATAGTTCAGCCAGTCCTGAACCATAACAACAAACGCCTGTGACCTCGCCAGATCACTCCAGTCACGCATCGTGAGGGGGATTCCCATAACGATGACTCGACCCTGTCCCAGATACTTTTCAACAGCCAGCGGTTCACCGTTACTTACGTTTAGCAGCGAAGCGGAAGCTTCTCCCTGTGGCGGGTTCATAAAGCGGAACCGCCGGCGAATTCGGATCTCTGCTGTATCCATTCGATTGGGGTCTGCAAGTTCAGCGGTTGCCGGATGTTCACGGAGTGCCACGCTGATTGTTTGACCACGGGCTGAATCATTTTCGGATCGTTGACTGTCGATCACGACGCCCTCGATTGCCAGTGGTGACAGCCCATCTCCATTTGCAAAAACATGCTCATTGAATGCCTCAATATCAGCTCTGGGACCAAGCGCGATCCAGACGCCACCGCCACTCAAGGCAAACGTCCTCAAACGAGCCACAGCCGCTTCACTGATCACAGTCAGATTGGGAAGGATTACCGCTCGGAACTCACTCAATTCGATCGACTCGAGCTCTTCCGGTGTCACTGTCGAAGGACGAAACACACTGTGCCGCTCCATCGGCTCCCCATTGATCCAGCCAAGGGCCGCCTGAACGAAGAATGAGTCCTGCTGCATCGCGCCAGTGTTCGGGGCAGATTCCACAATCAGAACAGGAAGCTCTTCTCGCACTTCAACAACAACGGTTGCCTGATTGTCGGGCTGAAGATCATCAGGGATCTTTCCGTTTTCATTTTGAATTCGACCGGACAGGGAATAGGCACCCGGTCGACTGATCGAGTTTCGCCAGATCACTTCATGAGTACTGCCCGGTGAGAGATCCGGGATTTCGCTGGTTGCCTGTTCCTCGTCTTCGATCATCCAGACGAACTGGCCGCCTGAGACTTCAGCCGCAGAGTGGTTCTGGACTTCGGCTGTGAGAGTGAACGTTTGATTGGAACCAACGACAAGCCGAGAAGACCGCATCGAATTCACTGCGACGTTTCGAATCCCCTGTGCGAGTTGTTCTGTTTCTATAACATCCAGTCTGGTTGGTCTTTTTGCAGTGCGAAGCACTTCCTGAAATCGTAGCCAACCACTTTGATCAGTCGTCTTCCAGTCACACGCTTGTCCGTCGGTGAGGAGAACGACTGTTCGAGAAGTCGCCTGGTCAACAGCATCTGCCTGTACCGCGGTAAACAAAGAAGCCAGCAGGTCACTACTGCTGCTGGTGGGCTTGATCTCGCCCAGATATCGATCGATCAGATCTGTGGAATCAGATCGAACTGAGTTGTTGGGCGGAGTGATCCAGACGGGATAAGGGGATGCCATCAGAATTCGAACACGATCGTTGCCCGACAATGAACGAATTTCCTCCCGTGCCCGCTCGATGATTTGAGCAAAAACGGTTGAATCCTCGAACGAACGCTGAGTCGACATGGAATTGTCGATAATCAGAATTGCCTCATTCGTCTCGCCGGTTCCAAACCACTGGCCTGGGAGTTTCGGTCGAGCCAGAGCAAGTACGAGTGCAGACACCGCAAGAATTCTTAAGAGAAGCAAAAGCCACTGCTTCAGCTTTCTCGCACTTGTCCTGCGCGTTGACGCTTCCAGCAGGAACTCCATCGCGCCCCATTCGATCGTGACCTGGCGTCGCCGATCAAACAGATGGAGCAATACCGGAGCCAGCGCGAGCGGCAGTGCCAGCAGAAAGATGGTGCTGAGAAAGACCACGAGTGTCACCTGCTCCTTGCTGCTCGTTGCCTCAGGAACCAGCCGAGAGATTCACCAAGATCGTGATTTGTTACCATCCGAACATAGTCGCCCCCGAGCCCAGTGACCAACGCCTGTAACCGATCAAGAAATATCTGCATTCTTCGAAGATACTCATCTCGAATCGCGGCGGGATCCAGACTGACTCGATGACCACTCATTTCCAGCGACTGAAATGATGACCATCGACGAAAATCGAAGTGAATTTCTTCCGGTGCCAGCACATGCATCACCATAACATCATGACCACGCGCTCTGGCAACTTTCAAAGCTCCAGCCAGTTCATCCAGATCGCCAAAGCAGTCCGAAAACAGGATAAACAACCCTCGCCGTTTCATCCGAGGCAGCATGCCGCGAATCTGGAGCGACAGCGAACCACCACTGGAAGCTTCTGCCGCAGTCAGAGCCGAGAGAATAACTCGTAGATGCGCTGCACTTTGTTTGGGTTGCACGAAGTACGGATTCTGCTCGTTCAGGACCGCGATTCCGACAGCGTCTCTCTGCCGCAGAAGCAGTCTTGCCAGACAGGCAGCGCCACGTTTCGCATGTTCGAGCTTACTGTGGGTTGAAAGCCGGAACTTCATGGACCCGCTGGTATCCACTGCGATCACAGCATGCAGGTTGGTTTCTTCTTCAAACTGCCGAATGAAGTACTTGTCATTTCTCGCATAAACCTGCCAGTCAATCTGACGAATCTCATCACCTGCGGCATATTGTCTGTGCTGAGCAAATTCGCAGCACCCGCCTTTGGTCGTTGAACGGTGCTTGCCGGCGAGAAGTCCATCGACAACGTTTCTCGAAAGCAGTTCCAGACCGCCGATTTGCTGCATGACGCGAGGATCGACCAGCTCCGACGAATATCCCTGCCGAGGAACGCTGGCGACCGGCTCAGGTTTTCGCAGAGATTTGAAGAAGCTGAACATCGCAGTGATTGATCTTTCAGAACTCTGATGACCGTTGTTGCCAAAGACGGTTGAGGACTTAAAGGGTTGAGGACCTAAACATTTGAAGACTTAAACAGACTTTTCGGAACGGTGCAGAGATTTCGTGTTTGAAATGATTCGATTCAACACGGTATCAGCATCGATTCCGGCGGCTTCTGCATTAAATGTAAGAATTACGCGGTGTCTGAGGACCGGCAGTGCAACAGCTTCTATGTCAGCAACAGTGGCGTGACAGCGTCGGTTGAGTAATGCTCGTGCCTTTGCAGCAAGCAACACTGCGATTGTCGCACGCGGACCAGCTCCCCATTGAACAAGACTCTGCAGATCGGCCGGCATCGAACCTTCGTCGGGTCGAGTCCCTCTGACCAGATCAAGAGCGGCATCGTAAACGTGATCAGCCACAATTACGTTTCTTACGAGTGACTGCATCCGGTGCATGTCTTCAATGTTCAGAACTCGACCTGTTCGGAATGAATAGTCAGTTGTCTGGCGTCGAGCGATCTCTCGTTCTTCGTCTCGAGTTGGGTACCGCACATGAACCTTCAGCAGGAATCGGTCCAGCTGAGCTTCAGGTAGTGGATAGGTTCCTTCCGTTTCAACCGGATTTTGTGTTGCCAGTACGAAGAACGGATCCGGTAGCGCGTATGTCTTGCCGCAAACGGTCAGCTGCCGCTCCTGCATAGCTTCCAGCAAAGCGCTTTGAGTTTTAGGAGGAGTACGATTGATTTCGTCGGCGAGGATCACGTTGCCAAACAGAGGACCTTCCACAAACTGAAACACTCGGCGTCCAGTCGTGTGATCTTCCTGCAGCACTTCGGTTCCTGTTATGTCGCCGGGCATCAGGTCCGGAGTAAACTGAACTCGCCTGAATCGCAGGTCAATCAGGGAAGCAATTGTTGAGACCAGCATGGTCTTGGCGAGCCCCGGCATCCCCTGAAGAATGCAGTGCCCGCGACAAAGCATGGCAATCAGCAACTGCTCAGAAACCTCATCCTGCCCCACAATCACACCTGCGATTTGTCTTCGGAGTTCGGTAAACTGTTCGTGCATTCGATCGACCGCGGCCGCGACCTCTTCCGACGATTCCAGCCGTGCAGTCTTTGGACGGCCATTGTCGCTGCCGCGATGTTCACCGGCGATTTGTGATTCGAATCGATTCATCTGATAGATCCCATTGCTGGATTTGCTTTGATGTTCTGGTTCTGTCTTCAGAATTCCGCGCTGGTCGCTTCCTGAGCACTGACAAGCCCGTCCTGATCGCTGTCGAGCTTTTGAAACTGTTCGTCCGTGCCCGGGAACTCTTTGCGAGTCAGATCGAAGTCTCGGTTCTTGTCCATCTCAAGAAACCATTCCGGGCCGGCGACTGCCGGTGCCTCTGCAGAATTCTGACTCGAATCTCCTGTTCGACGCAGTCGACTTAATGGTTCATGCACTGTTGGCCCAAGTCCAACGCACAACCGAATCACCGGACGACACTCGTCCTTTGAGATTGAACCGTCGCGATTCAAGTCGAATGCGGTCAGTCGCTGCAGAAATGTTCGGCGTTCCCGAATGGTCAATCGTCCGTCACCGTCGGGATCAACATCCGGGAGTAATGCATGTCCATCGTTGATGCAACCCAGTGAAATCTGATCGGAACCGGTTCTCTGAACGGCTGACAGTTCAAGCGAGTATCCCGGAGAGTTTAAAGAAATCGTTGTTCCGCTGATGACGGTCTCATGTTTCAAATCACGTAGTAATTCACCATCGGAAACGATCGAAAGGCGAGACTGATCCGGCTGGTTCGAAGTAAAGTCAATTCGAAGTCCCAGATCCACTGCCCGAGTCTGAAGAGATTTCTGTTCTGATTCGTCCAGTTGTCCATCTCCATTTAAGTCGATCGTCGACCATTGTGCAGGGTCCGCCTCAGCGCCTCCGCAGGACGTTATTAATCGAGACAGTAAATCCGCTGGGATCTGACCGTTTGGAACTCGAATGAGTGCGACATAGCTCTTCGACGAGGGTCGCCAGTTCGCGGGCGATGTGGCGGCTCTGGAGATCTCCGTTGATTCAACGATGTCGTCACGATTCAAATCACAGGTCTCAATTGTCCTGAGAGCGTCCTCAATCTCTTCAGCAGAAATCCGTCCATCAAGATCCCGATCAAGAACTGTGAACAATGGCTGCTGGTCAGCTCGAAATCGCTGAAAATGATCCTGCAGAAACAGCACTTCTGGTCCGTCCACCCAGTTCGAAAGAAACCATCGCGCTTCACTGGCGTCAGGAACAGCTCCGGATTCCTTCACGTATCGCCGGAATCGTTCGATGTCGGTCATCACCGGCGCAGTTGTTGCTTGGGTTGTTGCTTCAGTTGTTGGTTCGGTTGCAGGCTGGGCTGCTGGGTCAGCGGCTGATTGTGTTTCGGAGCCGGGCACGGGTTCTGCGATTTCTGGAACTACCGGTTCCGTTGATGATTTTAATAATTCCACGATTCGCAGTTCACGTTGAGCACGGAAGGGAAGCCCGTCCACAAACACGGACACCTCGACCAGCAACGGACGACCAGGTGTCGTCAGCAGAAATCGGACAACTGGAGAATCCACTGGTTCGTCGGGGGAATCATACTGCTGTTCCAGCTGATATTGAGGTAAGCGGGCTGCCGGGGTGACCTGTGGGACCGGTTCGGCCGTTTCAGTCATGATCATCTGCGGATTCGCCTGCGGAACAGCCAATGACTCGACCGGTACGGACCAGGTCTCCGTGGATTGTTCATCGCAGGCAGTTACGGTTTGTTGAGAGCAACTGCATACTGTCAGCAGCAGGAGCACTGTCGGAAGACAATGAACTCTGATGCGGTGCAGTGCAATTCGGTGTCTGAGATTGGTTGTCATGATTTTACTCTTGCCCATCCGGCGGCGCAGTTAAGAAAGCCGGGCACAGTCAGGAAAGCAGGGCACAGTCAGGAAAGCAGGGCACAGTCAGGAAAGCAGGGCAGTGACGGCTGTGCCTTCTGTAATTCGAGTTGGCCGACCGTTATCATCAAGTTGCGTCTTCTTTGGATCAATGCCCGACGCCTGGCACAATGTTGCCAGCAGGTCTTCTGCGGTCATCATCCCATCAACGACATCAACTCCACTTTCGCTCGTCTTTCCATAAGCCTGTCCGCCTGCGATTCCCCCTCCTGCAAGGACAGCGGACCAGGCATTCGGGAAGTGGTCTCTGCCAACACTTCCATTGATTTGAGGGGTTCGGCCGAATTCACCCATCCAGAGTATTGTCGTGGATTCCAGAAGCCCTCTGTCTGCCAGATCCGTCATGAGAGTTGCCCAGCCATTGTCCAGTTCAGTTGAGAGAGCTCGCACAGCGTTAAAATTGTCTGAATGAGTATCCCAGCCAGCTCCACCGCTGCTGGTGCCCAGAGATACTTCAATAAAAGAGACACCGTGTTCAATCAACCGTCGTGCAAGCAGGCATCCCTGACCGAAGACGGTTCTGCCATATGCCTCTCGAAGTTCCGGTGGCTCGCCGGACAGATCAAAAGCGCGGGCATCCTCGCTGTTCATCAGACGCACGGCGTTTTCGTAGATCATGTTGTGAGTTTTCGCAGCTCCAGTGCGATGAGTTTCCAGGAAGCCGGACTGCAGGTTCTTCCACATCGTCAACCGTTTCTCCATACGAGTTTCGGTGACCCTTTCCGGACGATTCATTCCCTGAACTCTCAGTTGTGGAAACCCGTCTGCACCATTCATGGTCGCACCGGGCATATCCGAAGCGCCCACCATCAATGGCTGAAGCCGCGGTCCAAGAAATCCGGGACTAAATGCATCTTCGTTGAATGTCCGGAAGGCTCCAACGCTGATGCAGCCGGGCAGCCCGTCAGGGGCAGCACCCAATTGATTGGCCACCGAACTTCCAATGCACGGGTATCGTACGGGACTTCCGGGAAGGTGCCCCGTACGCATCAGATAGGTTCCGCGACCGTGATCTCCTTCACGTGTGGAGAGTCCGCGGATCACTCCAAGTTTGTCTCCCAGCGCCGCCAGCTTTGGAAGGTGCTCACTGAAGCGAAGTCCGGGGGCGGCCGTCTGAATTTCCTTAAACTCCCCGCCATTTGCATGACCGGGCTTCAGGTCCCAGGTGTCAGTCTGAGATGGACCGCCACTCATCCATAACAGGATGACATGACGCGACGTCCTTTTGGCCTGTTCAATCTGTTCCTGAGCAAACAGGGGAAACCATCCACTGGCACTTACACCAGCGATACTGGCAGCCAGCGATCCGATCCAGCGTCTGCGATTTTGTTTTGGATGCATGATTATCACTCCGGCAGGGGTTAATGATTCATGGAAAATTCAGCACTGTTCAATAGCGCCCAAAGCACATCCGAGAGTGCTTCCCTGAGTTCAGGTCCGGACAAACCATCTGTGATGTATTCATCCAGCATCTGTTGTTCGGCGGGTTTGGGTGGTCTTGCCAGAGTGGCAAAGTAGAGTATCTCGAGTCGCTGTTCTGTGTTGAAGAACGGCGCTTCGATGGACTTCAGAAGTCCGCTCGACTGAAGCCCCGTCGCACTGTCTACCAGACCACCGTTCATCAGAGTTAATGCCTGAGGAATTCCTCCCTGATATTCAGTCGATCGGCCGGACGGTGTTCGGAAGTCCCGGAGAAACTGTTCGCGTGAACTGTTTCCAAATCGAGCAACAAGCCCTCCTTCAACATTCTCCGTCGCAGATGTGCCTGGCATGGTCGCCACTGTAATACAGTCGTAGACTTGCTCTGCCGTAAGCATCTTGACGTTCATCTGAGCAAACCACTTTTGACGCTCTTCATTGACGTCTTCCGCACCGCTCGAAAGTCGATAGGCCTTCGACAGAGCAATCGTCCTGAACAGCGATCTCAACTCAAACTTAGACTGAATCAGCTGGCCTGCCAGCAGATCAATCAGCTCAGGAGAAAGTGGTGGGCTGCCAACGCCAAAGTCGTCTACCGGTTCCACGATTCCTTTACCAAACAACATCGACCAGACTCGATTCACAGTCGCTCGTGCGAAATACGGGTTCTCTGATCCAGTCAGCCAGTCTGTCAACTGCTTTCGGCGTGCCACGGCATCATCTGTTGTGACGTCGGTTGTCGAATTCAGGAATTTCGGGGCGACGAAATCTTTCGATTCCGGCATTGAGACTTCGCCACGATTCACATCGCGAACCTGCATGACTGTGGACACATTTTCGAGTTTTCCCTTTGGTCGGGAAATCCTCGCGAAGAATGCTGCAAATCCCCAAAAGTCCTGCTGCGTCCAGGGTTCAAAGGGGTGGTCATGGCACTGAGCACATTCCAGCCGCATTCCAAGGAAAACACGAGCGGTTCGTCCTGCAAGCTGGTCGGGCTCGAGCTTTGTTGCAGAGTAAAACAGGAGTGGGCCGGACTGAACAAGTCGTCCTTCCGCAAGCAACAAACTGCGGACGGTTTCGTCGTAGGGTTCACCACTTTCGAATCGTTCCGCAAGCCACTTTTCAAACGCTTCGATACCGCCAAAGTTTGCCAGGTCGATTCCTTCGGGAATCAGAAACGATCGGAATCGTGCTGCAAGGTGACTTGAATGATCCGGGCTGTTCAGAAGCTTCTCGACAATGAGTTCATACTTGCGAGGAGAAGTGTCTCTGAGGTAGTCGCGAACTTCGGGAACACTGGGTGTTCGTCCTGCCAGATCAACGTAAACTCTCCGAAGCAGCTCTTCTTCTGTTGCGGGATTCACGGGCAGTACACCATGCTCCTGCCAGAGACGCTCCAGCATCATGTCGAGATCCCTGACCGGATTTAAAGTCATTCCCGGATGTACCACAACAGGCTTCCACTGTGATGCTGCACCTGTCATCGTGGAATGGCCAATGGTTGTTACAGAAGCAACTCCAGGATTTTGACCGTCAGCCCCCGAGGATGCCTGCGTAGGCTCTGATCCTGAGCCGGAATTCTGCGATGTCACGGCCTGAGCAACAGACTCAGCGCTATTGGACTGTTTCGTATTTCCAGTTGCATCGAGTGCTGCGACGACGGATGCATCGATAACGGGCAAATCTTTGGGAAACACTGCGGCGACGCGAGCAGATGCGGTTTCCTTTGAAAATGTCCATGCAGTTTTTCGCGATTCACCAGTCCCTGACTCCGAACCGGTTTCTTCACTGCTGATCGGAAGCCCCGTCGCAGGATCAATCAAAAACAGAACAGTTGATTGATGCTCTCCCACTTTCACATCGACGGTCAAACTGATGCGTTCCTGCTTCTCGATTTCAATTCTATCTGAATGCTCACCAACAATCTGAATGGGCTCACTAAGAACATCTGAAAGTTGCTGATCCGTCTGATATGCGAGGAATGCGAGCATCAGATTGTCTCGACTCAGACCGCTCCCCGACAGTTGTTGACGTTCAATCTGTGATTCATCTCGATCGCGTCGCAGTACAATGTTCTTTGAGCCGTCAATCAGAAACGAAGACTCCGCACGGTCTTCACCAACCAACTGTTCGGAAAGGCACATCCAGCGAACGACACCGTTACTCTCCGCCTTTACGAATCCCGCTTGTGTCAGCGCGTCGACCATTGAAGACCATGCGTAGACTGGTGATGAACTTTCAAGCACAAAGAACACAACAACTGCCACAACGATCGCGGCAGCCACAGGCAATCCCATCAGGAACGCTGCTCCGCGTGACAGACCCCGTCGCAGTCTCGCCCCTGGTTTGTCTGACAAACGCGGTGAAACGCCCCACTCTTCCTCAACAATGTCGTCGATTCGCCGCAGCAGCGAATGCGGAATCGGCCCGGCATCCAGTGCGTCCGCCAGCAACACCTCCAACTCTCGATCCTCATTCGAATCAAGAGAGAGCCCCGTGCTCGCACTTCTGCCCGTGCTCGCACTTGTGCCGGTATTCGCACCGGACGCCATGTGCTGAGCTGATACTGGTTTCCGGACTGGTCCCGGTTTCTGTGAGGGTGTTTTGTCCGACGTGTTCATGTTTGATTTCTTTGAACGATTTCCACTAACCCGCCACGAGATTGCTCGCCTTAAGCCCGCCAGCATGTTCCACAATTGACTACACGAACGAATGACCCTGACATCCTCACACTTCCCAACGGCTGCTCACCGCTGTTCACGTTTCACTGCTGTTCACGTTTGCCTGACTCGCTCTCGTGCCTGGTCCGCAGGCGACTCCTGCTGCTGATCCGGATGACTACAGCGACTCTGACTGTCACTCGGAGGACAACATTCCGCTGAGTGACCGTTGTCTTTCATGATCATTCGCTGCCGAAATTCGTTTCGAGCTCGAAACAAAATGGATTCGGCCGCTTTTTCAGTGACATCCAGCCGCCCTGCGATTTCACGAACACTGAGCCTGTCAACATACTTCCATTCAAGTGCCAGTCGTCCCTGGTCCGGAATTGAGTCCAGGACCTGCCGAACTTCCTGACGCCGTTCGAGGAGCTGCTGTTGCTGGGCAGCATCCTGTGTATTCAATTCCGGTACCGTCTGTTTGGCCTGTTCGATCAGATGCTGTACTCTTGCGGCTGCTCGAAAATGATCAGCAACTTTGTTCGCAACTACTGTTCGAAGCCAGCTGATCGGACTTCCGATCTCCATGGACTCATCCGACGCCGCTCTCAAAAGTGCCAGCACAGCCTCACTGAGGATATCTTCAGCAAGATGCTGATCACCCCGAACCCGGGCGCAGGCAAATCGCCAGACCGTCGGCAGGCAGCACTCGCTGAGATACCTAACCGCCGCCGGATCGTGACGACGAAGCCCTTCGATCAGAGCAGAATCTTTCAATTTGACCTCATCACGTGAATCCCGGCTGAAACCTGAGGTACCTGCATTCCGGACGATCCTCGGCTGACAATCACGTACGGTTTTCGTAAGAATAGGCAGATTGGCAGGCGGAAACTACGGACAACTGTATCTCTGCATCATGAAATTTGGCTGTTCCGGCTGCGTGAAAACCCTCTCTCGGGCGACTTCCTGACGGGGGGCGCACACCCAGATCGCTGAAATGAATTCGGAGGTTGTTTTCTCATGCTAAGTCCCGAGGGCTTTCCGTGGCTCCGTTTGCTGCGCATAGTTTATCCAGCATGGATTGCTGTGGTCCTCGTACAGTCTGCGGTTGCGGCCACTGATCCCGAGACATCGAAGGACACCGCCTTCAGCAGAATCTTCAGCGACCAGATGGACCAAAGCTCTGCTCGCGATATCTGCCAGCAGGCAACTCTGCTTTCTCCGGACCAGAGATTTCACTTCCTAAGAAAGTTTGTGATTCCGGAATCAAACGTACTCAGATTTACATTTGAGTTCACTCCGACGCACCCCGCTCCGCCTGTGGATCCGGACTTCCCGCAAACCCCTCCACCCACGGACCACTTTCGCGTCTCACATGGCGGTCAGCTTGTCTCTCCGGTCCTTGAACTGGTCGATGCGGCTCAACAGTCCGCTCAGCTTGATGAACTACTGCGACTGGTGACCAATGTTCGAACGGACGATCTGCTTGAGCTGAAGAAGAAGACTGCTTTGATGATCCTGATTCTTATGGCGCAGAATTCCCAGGAAGCTGCGTTTGCTGAGCTTGATCAATTTTCGAACCTCTCTGCGCAGGAACAGCCATTTACCAGAGTCTGGAGAACTCCGGAACTGATTCTGTTTGAACGATGTATGCATCACCCGGATGCACACGACCTCCTGATTTCTTCCATTGACCGAATGGTGACGCAACTCCAGAGTAAAGGTACGGATCCGATCTGGTCGCGAATGGTTCGCAGTCGCCGGGGCCAGCAGTTTCGAGACCGAAGGCAGCAAAACACTGAACTTCAAAATTCATCTCAGTGGCACCCCCATTCACAGGTCTCTGCCGAATCCCGTGGTATGGGATTGCCTTCTGCCCAATGGAAACTCTTTCCCGGACGGGCTGAGAATCCTGTCAGTCATGGAAACGATTTCCTTTATTTCGCGAGCCCGCTCCAGGGAAGTTATTCGGTCGAATGCGATGCGACGGCCTTTAACTGGTCTGAACTGAGAATCTTCTCGCGAGGGATCTGGGTCAATCCGATTTATGACCATCAGAACTACGAGTTTGGCGGACTTGTCACCGGTCTTCAACGGCGACCAATTCATCCAAAACTTACAAAAATCAATCAGAACCTCCATCTGAGAACTCGAGTCACTGCGTCAGAAATGACGAGTTTCGTAAATGGCCGCCCGATTCATCGTCATGAGGTGACCGAAACCGATGATCCCTGGGTCGGTGTTCGCAGTGGTCACGTTCAGGAAGGAACCGCATTCGACCTTCGAGTGACCGGGTCTCCTCAAATACCAGCGTCGATCAACCTCTGCACCGGGCGACTGCTGGATGGCTGGTTGCCGTACTTTGATCATCCGATCGGAGTTGCAGATTCGAACTGGCGAGGACAACCTGGCGGAATCCTCGGAGCAAAGCGTTCCGCTGAAGTGAGTGTTCCCAGCTGCTTCCATGAAGAGGCCGTCTTCTACCACCGACCAATGATGGAGAATGGCACAATCGAATATGAGTTCTTCTATCAGGAGAATCAGGCTTGTGCCCATCCCGCTCTTGATCGACTCTGCATGTTGATGAAACCCGATGGAGTGGCAGTCCACTGGCTGACGGATGGTCGATGGGAACGAACCGAACTTGCTCCGGACAACCAACAGCTCATGATCGCTGATCAGCAGCATCAGGGACGGCTGCCATTGATACAGAATTTTTGGAACACAGCTTCATTGACGCTGAAGGACGGCACAATACAGCTGAGACTCAATGGTGAGGCTGTTTTCAAACGCCCGCTCGAGTTTACAAATCAGAGACTCTTTGGCTTCTTCTACTATGCTGATCAGGAAGAACTTCGTGTTCGAAATGTTCAGTGGACTGGAGACTGGCCGAAGTCGCTGCCCGATCTTCAGGATCAGTATCTGGCTGTTAATCCGGAAGGTCTTCCGAACAGTAGTCCTGAGGAAACTGTCAGAAGTGCGCAGAAGATGAACAGTGAATTCGAGTATGACTTTGCAAAGGAAGGCATCGATCCTCGTCGGTTGACGATTATTCAGGGAGCTGCGCCACAGAATTTCGAAGTTCTCCCTTCAGGCGTCCGCGCATTCATGAAAGGACCTGGAGGTTATCGCAATACAACATTGGCCCCTGCAATATCGATTGCGGGAGACTTCGATGCGACTGTTGAATACGATCTGTTTGAAAGTGATCCAGCGCCCAAAGGCGGCAGTTCGGTGATGCTGATTGCCATGCTTCAGAAGTCCACCCAGGACGAAGCACTCGTGATGCGACGTCATATGTTCAGCTCTGAAGACAACAATCAGCATGTTGTTCAATGTGCAACTGTACGACGCATTAGAGAAGGTGAGCAGAGAGAACATTTCATTTCAAAACCGATGGAAGAGCGGAGTGGTCGTCTTAAACTGTGTCGTCGTGGCTCAGAAATTCACTACTTCACCGCAGAAGGCGATTCTCCGAACTTTCGGCACTGGGCCAGTCGCGATTTTGGCGGCGATCCAGTTTCTCTGAATGGATTGCGATTGGTGCTTCAGGTTCATGAACAGGGAACAACTTCGGTTCTCTGGAAGAAGCTCCATCTCCGTGCAGAAGGCATTTTCGGTCCGGGTGCCGGAGGTATCGATGAGCGACTCGTGGAACTGAATCGATCGCGAAGCGATCTGCCAGTGCGATTCAATGTCGACCTTTCAAAAACCTCTCCTGATCCCGCTGATCTATATCGCTGGGGAGACCTGAGACCCTGGTCAATAGCTTCAAACGGCCTGCCGATTCTCGCACAAGGGGACGTGGGCTGGACGTCATCCGGCATTGCAACTCGGGTGTCCTTTCAAGGTGACTTTGATGTTCACGCCGATTTTGATCAGGTGAAGTTCGCACAGCCAACCAACGGTCAGAATTCAGGCATTTTTCTGCAGGTTGATTTTGCAGACGATCTTGAGACTCAGGTGAGCGCCATCTATTCAATCACCGATACGGGTACCTCGGAAATGGCCGGACAAATCCGCACTCGAAAGTCAGATGGGGAATTTCACTATCACAATTTTGGGAGAATCAGTGTAACAAACGTCAGGGCACTTCGACTTGCCCGACGCGGTACGCTGCTGACTGTGATTGGTGACTCTGAGACAGCTGTGGAAGCGGCTGCATCAAGTCCTTCCAGCCAGGCAACAGAAACTCCGAACCTGGAACAGTCCGAACAGATTGTTGGACAAATCGAGGTCGGTAATTCAGACGTTCGTAATGCCAAAATTCTGCTTCACACAGGTGGTCCGGATCGTACCTCCGAAATGGTGCTCAAAAACTTCGAGGTCTGGTCAGGCGACAAACAGGCTCAGCTGAACATACCGGATGCTCAGGAAGACAATTCGAAATGAGCAGATACCCTCGGACATTACTCAGGCTCTTTGTCGGTATATTGACCTTTGTCGGTATATCACTGACCGGCATGCCGAATTTCCATTCATACGCTGCAGATCAGGCAGAACAGAAGACTTCTGCGACGATCGTCTATCTGTTTGAAGAGTCTGTACTTTCGGATAACGTCTTTGAGGTAATTAAACAGAGTCGAGTCCTTTCCGACGAATCGCGATTTGAGTACCTGAAGCGGTGGGTGATGCCGGCAGAGTCTCCGCAGGTGATCCGAATGGAAGCGGACTACTCGCCTACCTGGCCGGTTCCCGGTAGTGAGTTCAGCAGCCTTGATCCGAAAGATGCCGGAGGCAGACTCGTTTCCCCAGCCATAGAGTTGATCAATGCTGCGGCAGAACGCGGACGTCTTTCGGAGCTCCTTATTGAAGCCTCTAAACGATCATCTCTGAGCCCCGCAAGAACGATCAACCATGTCTGCCTGCTCAGCATGCTGTCGCTTGCCATGGGACAATCAGCAGAAGCCGAACAACAGCTAAGACGGCTCACTGAACTTGCACGATCAGCTCAACAGGGTCGTCCGGAACGGGATGCCGAAGCGATCGCACTCTGGTTCAGTCTTCAGTTCCCGGGACATCGAGAGGTCTCTCGCGAGCTGGCCATTACCCTGAGCGAGGATGCTCGCTCAGGCAGAATTCCCTGTACAGAACGATGGAAACGAACGATCTCCGCCATTCGATTTCAACTTGACTGGGAAGCCGGTGTTCAAGCCGAAACTGTAAAGTCGGAGTTGCTCAGCAGTATTGACTCTGTTCAGTCGCACTCGTCGAGACTCAGGACCTGGTTGCCTGTGAGTCGAGTGTTGTCAGAAACGCGCGGTGCCGGATATCCGGTCGCTCGCTGGCACTTGCAGCGTGGCAGAGTCCAGCACGTCACAGGTCATGATCATGACTATCTCTACTATGTGTCACCTCTGCAGGGCAACTTCGTGGTCGAAGCCACGACAACCACATTCGGCCTGAAAGACATCCATCTGGGCTTCGGCAACTTTTGGGCGGGATCGGCATGGGATCAGAACTCCGTGGTTCATGGGGGTTTTAGGTATGATGAACCAAACATTCCCCTGAACCCTCCACTGACTCGGATGTATGACACTATGCGAGTTCGTCTGGATGTTCAGGATGGTCATCGGACCACGTCCCTGAATGGCCGAGCGATCTATCAGAAGGCACGCACAGCGAACGATGACCCGTGGCTCTCAATTCACAGTTGGTGGCTCACAGATGGAGTCGTGAAGAACCTCCGGATTACTGGCGATCCCGTGGTACCCGATGAGATCTTCCTGATCAATCCCGGGCTTTCGGGATGGGTCGCCTGCTTTGATGAATCGGTGGGTGGCCAGAGCGGGGATTGGCATTTCCGAGAATCGGGTTCTGAACTTTACAGTCGCAGACGGAGCGACCGCATGTATACGGCCAGCGAGAGTCTGCTCCGCTATCATCGGCCGATGATTGAAGACGGTAAGATCGAATACGAGTTTTTCTATGACCCCGGTCAGGCAGTTGTTCATCCTGTTCTGGATCGGTTGTGTATGGTTCTGAATCCCGGTGGCGTCGAGCTGCACTGGGTGACCGATGGCCGACACGACCCAACTTCACTGGGGTCGGACAATATTTCTCCACAGACGGAGTATCATAAAGTTTCAGGTGGCTTGCCGCTCGTCGAGAAAAGCTGGAACACTGTCTCAATCATTACAAAGGGAAACCAGGTTGAGTTAGTGCTGAATGGGCAATCCATTTTTGAGCGACCACTCGAGGCATCAAATCTCAGGACCTTTGGGCTGTTTCACTGGGCGGACGTGTCTGAAGTTCGCGTTCGCAATATGCGATGGCGCGGTCAATGGCCGAAGAGCCTCATGCCGGAAGACGATCAGGAGCTGGCAGATCATTCACTCAGTGAAAAAATCGGTGACCGAAATGCTCTCAATGAGGTGCTCAATTACGATTTTCGCAACGGTCTTCGCGGCGATGTGCTGTTTGCAGCCGGAGCGGACTGGGAAAAGAACATCGAACAGCGGCCAACCGGAATTCGATTGACTCGGCCCGGCGGCAATTACACGAACTACGCCGTAATCTCTCCGATGGTGGTTTCCGGTGACTTTGATGCAATTGCCGAATTCGAACATTTTACAACAACTGTGGAACCCGGCGGTGAGGGCAATATTCAGATTGCAGCGTTGATTGATGATGAACGTGCAAGTGAATGCTACCTGTTCCGAAAGCACTATCTCTTTGAGGGCAAACGGCGCGAAGACATTGTTCAGAGTGCTGTCTTTCAGAAACGAGGGACGGACACGCAATATTCGTTTTTTGCGGCACCTCCTGAAGAATCAACCGACGGAAAGTTGAGACTTGTCCGCCGCGGAAAGACGCTGTACTACCTTTACGCCGAACGAGATTCATCACGATTTGAAATCGTTCATCAGGAGACGGTGACTCGCGATGATGCAATGCTTCGACTGGTAGTGGGACATCATAAGGCCGGAGCAACTTCGGTCACATGGAAATCGCTGAACGTTCGAGCTGAATCAGCATTCGGTGCTTCACCGGCAGAGTATCCGACAATCGAAGTATTGAACCAGCAACGGAAACAACTACCTGCCTTTCAAACGTGGGATTTTCGAACGAACACGCCGCAAACAGGGACATCAAGCCTCACGGACTTCACAATATTCGGGGAAGGCACCGGCACGTACTCCAGTGATCAGAACGGACTCCTTATTGATGTTTCCGGGAGTGACAACTGGACGGCATCAGGGCTGACGTCAAGGCAGCAGATTGAGGGGGACTTTGATATCTCTCTGGAACTGGATGTCCTGCATCTGGAACCCTGCAAACAAAATGATGAGTCCTGTGTTCTGCTGTTGACTGAATTCCCTGACGAACGCAAAACAACAACAGAAACAAAGTTCGCGATTCATCAGGCTGGTGATCGCAGAGCGGAAACTCAGATTCGTCGACTCAGGAGAGACGGCCAGTTCAACTATCAGGAACTCGTCTCAAAGCCTTCAGACGAGGCAAAACTGCTTCGTCTGGCTCGACGAGGTGATGTTGTGTATCAGGTCTATCAGGGAAAAGAAGACTCTGCACCTCAAGTGATCGGCGCCATGCAGATTGGCCGAGAACCAGTCTCTCCGGGTTATCTGAGGGCGCTGATACACACCGGAGGTGCAAACCGAAACACGATCGTGCGTTTTCGAAACCTGACGATTTATGCTGAAAAGTACGGCGATCAACAAGGGACCAGTCAAAAGGGGACCGATCAACAAGGGGACGAACAATGATTACTCATCGCCCTTTATGGACTTGGGGAATCCAATGCAGCCAGTTCTTATTATATGGCTTCGCGTTGATGTTGTTCTTTGTCTCAGAAGAATCACTCGCACAACAGGAGACTGGCCGACAGAAGACAACAGAAACGACCGAGGCGGAGTTCGGCGTGTCGCTGCTATTTGACAGCGAAGTCGAGTCCGACAATGTTTATAGGGTTCTGTCGAAGGCGAGCTTGCTGGCACCTTCCGATCGATATGACTTTCTGAGCGACGTCAATCTGAGCGAGGTCAATCTAAGTCAATCAGCAGATTCGCCCTTCAGAATTCAGGCGAAGTTTGTTGCTGAGTCTGGTCAGTTTGTGACACCAGTCTTTGGCTGGATCGAAGCCGCGAAGGAAAGTGGTCGACTGGATGAAATGCGGCGCCGGATTGAGGGAATTGCTGTACGTGACGAAGTGCAGCAGCGGTTTCAATTGTCTTTGCTGGCGATGATTGCGTTGACTGCGAATCAGAAGGATGTTGCCGCGACGCTGACCGACCAGCTCTTTCAACGGTTTGTGACTCTACGGCTCCCGAACTTCAGAGATCGTCTGCCGGAGACTCTGTTATTAGTGTATGCCACAGAACGAGAAGTGCTGGCAGAAGAATGTCTGTCGTTTCTGACAACGATTGTCGACACACAGGTTCGTGGTAACAAAAACCATGGTCCCGAAGCCTGGGACACGTTGATGGTCAACCTCCTTGGGAGAGTTCGGTACAACCAGTTACCAGTTCAGCAGCGACAGCAGGAGTGGGGACAGCCTCTGGAGCTGAAATCGTGGCATTGGGTCACTCGGCGCCGATCCTGGTCCAGCGGTTCCGGGATTCCTTCAGGCTATCTCCAGTTCCACGATGGCACAGTTCAGGTCCGTGGAAAACATGAAGACGAATACATCGTTTACGGAAGTCCGCTTCAAGGGAACTATTCGCTCGAGTGCCTGTGTACCGGATTCGGCTGGAAAGAAATGTTTCCAATGGTCGGTGGACTCTGGCTGTCACCCGTGTATCACCATCGGACCTTTCAATACGGCGATATAGTGAGGGCAGCTCCCGAAACAACAATCGAGCCCCATTTGTCAAGAACGGATGAGTGGATTCACTATCGTGTCGATGTTCGAGATGGGGTTGTCACAAGATTTATTAATGGAAGAGAAACATTCCGTCATTCACTTCCACAGAACTCCGATCCATGGGTTGCGATTCGCAATCCGAGTTTCGTGACCGGTGCGGTGAAGAGCGTGCATATCAGTGGAAATCCGCAGATCCCTGAGCAGGTGGTTCTCTCAGAAGTGCGATCGCCTCTGGAGCAACAAGCGACCTCAGTGAATTCACTTCAGCCATATACGTACCTGTCCGGCTGGATTCCCTGGTACGAGGATCCATGGCAGCCGGATCTCTGCTCGTGGAAAGTTCGGCCGGGAGCAGCAGGAAAGACCGAAATCATCGGGCAGAAGAATAAGGAACTCCCCGAAGTGACGCTTGAACGGTTCCTGCGTTATCATTGGCCACTTGTGTGGGACGCCGATGTGACCTGGGAATTCTACTATGATGAAGGACACTCGGCCGTCCATCCGGCGCTGGGACGGCTGGCACTGCTTCTGGACCCAGGAGGCGTTCGCTGCCATCGAATCACCAACGGCTATCACGATCACACAGAACTTGACCCTGCGAATCAGTTCAGTGTTTCAAATCAATTCGCTGACCAGTCGGTTCCTCTCCGCAGCTCGGACTGGAACACCGGCTGCATGAAGATTCGAGGTGACTCGATCACAATTCAGATCAACGGGCAATCAGTGTTTGAAGGTTCTGTAAAGGAACAATCAGACCGTAATTTCGGTTTCTTTTACTATGCAGATGCGACAGAGGCGCGAATTCGGAATGTGATCCTGAAAGGTGACTGGCCGAAAGTTGTTCCACCCGTTCCTGAGCAGGAATTGCGATCCATTGAAGCCGACACTCTCGACCACGAACGTGATTTGCTGGCCGATTCGTTCGAGTTTGATTTTGCATCCGCTGCGGCTCAGGATTTTCAGTCAAAATTCCGCACTGAGGCAAGTCAAGCGAACGCAGTGACACTCACGCGTCAGGGCTTGCGAATGGGGGGCACTGGCTTTCAGAATGGTCAGACAACACACTCCACAGGCCCTCGACTTCGAATTGACGGAGACTTCGATGTCATTGCCGAGTATTCCGACCTGCAGCTGGAGGTTTCTGAAAACGGTTCGTCCGCAATCTATCTTGGCTTCCGAAGTTTCATACAGGATCATCAGGCAAATCTGTTGTATCACGGGCTGATCCGGCATCCGGATACACCACTTCGCGGAATCTCGCAGGTAGAAATCCTCGAAACCGGGTCAAAGGGATTTCGGTTTAGCTATCCAGTGATCAAGGCTGACGACTTTCGCGCTGGACGATTGCGGTTGGCTCGTCGAGGAGAAACCCTGCACTACCTGATGGCTCCGGGGGATTCTCCCCGCTTTCGGATTCTTCACTCAATGCCCGGTCCCAAAATCCCGATTCTCCCCGGCGACTTCATGCTTCGGAACAGTTGTTATTCCGCCGGAAAGACGCCGTCGACTGTGAATGTGTTGTGGAAAAAACTCTCCATCCGGGCCGATGTGATCGACATGTCGGACATGTATACCACGTCACCCCGCAATCTCTATGTACTCGATCTTCGACAGACGACGACAACAGAGCCACAGCCCGTAATTCCGGCCAACGAACCATTTCGATATATCAAATGGCCTCGATGGACTGCAGACGGAAAGACAATCGTCTCCGAGTTAAGTAATGGAGCCGTCGGGATGGTCATGCTTCTGAACCTTTCTCCTTCAAGTCTTCGCAGCGTCGGCACCGGTACCTTCCCCGATCTCTCTCCTGATGGTTCGCAGATGGTGTTGTCGTCAGATCAGGCAGGTGTACAACTTTGTTCGCTTGATGACCTAAATCAGCGAATATCGCTCGACCCGAATGGAATAGGCGCGGTCTGGTCACCCAATGGGCAGACAATCGCATGGATCAGTGGCAATCGAATTACCCTCTACGATACTCGTTCTCAACAACTGCGTACAATTCCAGAGCTCAACGAACCATTGTCATGGATTACACTTGAGAAAGGCATGCAGTGGTCCCCCGATGGAAAGTCGCTTGCGTTCAAAGCAAGGATCAAATCAGAAAACTCATCGACAGCCGCAATAGCGGCAATCGATATCGCAGGTCCCGAGTCATTTCAGGTGCTGTGGACTGCTGCCCGACTTCACTCCAACATCTCATGGCATCCAGACGCTGATCAAATCCTGTTCTCAGGCCTCGACCCATCCCTCGGTGTTCCTCAAATGTTCATCGTGAAGAGAAGCAAGCCAGGGTCGATCCAGCCGGTTCCCGGACAGCCGCCGAACTGGAGAATTATTGACTGCGACTGGTCACCTGACGGGCACCGAATTGCATTCACGGCAGAACCAAAGATCAATCAACCGGAATTCACGGAATTCAAATAATGCGACAACTGACTTCAATTTTACTCCCACTGCTGGTCATCACAGAATTGGTTCTTCTGCAGCAAGGTGCGTTTGCACAGGCCGACGTTGCCGCACAGAAATCGACATTGTCTCTCAGTCAGGCTGTGCTGCAGGTCCTGAAAGAGGAAGACGGAATTGCGAAGGCCTTCGCGAAGTTTGATTCTCCTGATCTGCAGGCTCTGCAGGCGATTGACCCATTCGGAGTACAGATCTCTCCGGCAGTAGCGGGTCTTCATCGCTCGCTGCTCCAACTCGCCAGTGAAGAGAGATTTGAAGTGCTCAGTCAATGGTCGTTTCCTGACGGCCCGTCAAAGCGAATTCGCATTCTTGCAGCTCTTGTTCCCGAAACATCGCCTCCCGATGGTTTTGCAAGAGCACTCGGCGAACGCCCTGGAAGGAACTCCTTTCCTGTGGCAGAAGTCAATGACGTCTCTGGTCTGTTTTGCTCAGCGTGGCTCCTGATTCAGGCGGCGGATGAATCAGGAAATCTGCCCGGTTTGATCGTACGGCTCGAAGAACTTGCACGAAACGATATTCCCAATGCCGGATTCATGTTGACTCTCGCTCGGATTCTGGATCAGCGAATTCCAGCCGAGCAAATCCGCCCGGATATTGCTGCGCGAATCGCGGAGAATGTCAAAGTGCCGGGTTCCCTCAATATCCACGATGCCGTCCTCGTTGCTGCCGCGTTGTCACGCGAAGAACTCCGAGAAGACGCCGAACAACTCGCGGGATCTTTGATTCACTTTGATCCGGCAAAACCTCTGTCCGCAGGCGATTCATTTCTCCGGAAGTTAAACGCCGTTGCGATTCTTCGTTCGAAAGCACCGGAATCAAACGCCGAAGACCTGCTGAAGACACCCCCTCATCTCTGGATTGCAGCCGGCGATCATCGCTCGTCGGGTCTTGCCACCGGAACTGAACGCTCAATCTGGCTGATGCACGAAGATCACGTTCAGAGGCTTACCGGATCGGGTGATGATCTGCTGTTGTTTCAGTATCCGCTGTCAGGACAATTTGAACTCAAGGCAGAAATGACCTCCCCGGAAGCCGCCCCGGCAGGGTTAACCTTTGGCGGAATTTCGTTTGCAGCTGATCCGCAGTGGTTCACCGTGACTGATGTCATGCGAGATCACTCACATCGGCGTCAGTGGCCATTCGTCGCCCCGAAAGAACTTCGACTGTTTAATCGAGTCAATATTCGTTCCGATGGTCAGAACACTCTGCTCCTGTCGAACCTCCATCCTGGCTGGAAGATCACTGCCGCACAATCCGACAGTTGCCCCTGGCTTGGGTTGCGAACATCTGGTTTCGGAAAGGTCTACTTCCGGAATCTGCAGTTGATCGGTGAACCAGTGATTCCACGCGAAGTACTTCTGACGAACCACCCGGGTCTTCCAGGCTGGGTGGCACTCACCGACGAATCGCTGCCACACGTCGTTCAGCCGCTGCCTTCAGATTCCAACGTCGATCAACCATCAATCGCTACCGACTGGTTCTTGTCTGAAGGGGAATTGCATGGACGTCGCAGCATTTTTCCACTGGCAGGATCTGGTGTGGCAGGACCTGGTGTGGCAGGACTCAGTGGTACAGGACCTGGTGGTACAGGACTCAGCGAAGGATTCGGAGAAAGCTCAACAATTCAGAGTCACCTCGCGTACGTGAGGCCGCTCCTCGATGGAGAGACTCTCAAATACGAATTCGTTTATGATCCGGATCCGAAGAAATCAACCGCTGTGCATCCTGTACTTGGCCGGATCGCATTCCTCATTGAACCTTCCGGTGTGCGGCTGCACTGGATCACCCACAACGAAAACGAATGGACGGGCCTTGAGCCTGACAATGCAATTGTCGAAGCCGTGAATCGGCGAGGTCCGTCGATTTTGCCTCTCATTGCTTCCGACTGGAATCATGTACTGGTGACACGCGATCAACAGAAACTCAAGCTGACACTGAACGGAACGCTGATCTACGAAAAGCCCATCGAAGAGTTGAGCGATTTTCATCCTGGCTTCTATCACGATCGAAGCCGGTCGGACGTTCGAATTCGAAATGTGGTCCTGACTGGGAACTGGCCCGAAGAGCTAACGCCCGAACAGATGCAGAACCCGGTCGCGATAGGGGCCCAATGATGGAATCGCCAGCAACAGAACTCGCGGCCCGATTTATCAGGATCACTCTGGCAGTCGTGCTGTTGGCGTTTTGCAGAGTCTTGTCATTGGACTGTTGCGACGCTGAGGAACAGATAACACTGCCCGTCAGTTATCTGTTTGCTTCAGAGGAAAGTCTGGTCTCTCAAAACGCGCCGGAGGTCCTGCGAAAGGCTTTGCAACTGGAGGACTCGAAGCGATTTGAGTACCTCAGAGAGTGGATTCTTCCCTCAGCATCACACCGAACGATTCGAATGAACGGCGTCTTTAGTGCAACGAGTCCCTCACCTGTCACGGCACATCAAATTCCGGTCGGATTCAGTTCTCCGGTATTCGAATTGCTCAGTACAGCCAAACGACTCAATCGCCTTGAGGAACTTCTGGCAGTGGTGGAAAGGGCAGCCGGTGCAACGGCATCTCGGGAGAACACCGAAGAACAACAGCGATGCAGGGTTGCCCTGCAAATTCTCATTCTGAGGCATCTGGGGCGATATGAGGATGCAGCGAAGCGAACGGATCTGCTGTTGGGCCTTGTGCAGATGTCAACTCCGAATTCTGTGACTCAGGTTTGGCCGGAAACGCTGGTCATTTTTGATCAGTTCTCACAATCTGTTGAGAACGTGCCCGGCAATGACCTGTTGAGCTTTGTCTTTGCAGAACGAACGCAGCGTAACATCCCTGCAGACTCAATTCAGTGGCACAGTTTGATTGCATCGCTTGCCGGACGATCAGGCCATCGCGAGTCTCATGACGCACGGAAGGATGCCACTGCCGACGCGGCGTCCAGTATTACTCAGTGGATCCCCGCCAGTCGACGTCGAGCACTGACTCGCGGCCCGGGTCTTATGAAGTCTGAATGGGTTCGTCGCGGGCACAGAGTTGATAAGATCTCAGGACACGACGATGACTACCTGTTCTTCCATGCCCCGTTGACTGGCGAATACGAAGTCGAATGTGACACAACGGCATTTACGACTCAGGCACTTGCGGGGGGATGGTTCTTTGGGAATGACGGCGTAACCGAATACCTCTGGCAGGGAACACTTCGGAATTCCGCATCTCGGGTAAAGTCCCAATTCCTGTTCTCAGGTTTCAATGAGTGGATCCGCCACCGAACCGTTGTCAAACACAACCAGGTGACCACATTTCTGAATGGCCTTCAGGTCCATTCTCAGGTCTACAGTGGCCAGCCGGACCCGTGGTTTGCTGTACGGAACTGGTGGAGACTTCACGGGGCAGCCAAAGATGTGCGGATTTCGGGTCGTCCGGTCATCCCCGAATCTGTTGAACTGGTATCCCTGCCTGAACTTCCGGGATGGTACCCTTATTTCGAACAAGCGGTTGCCGTACCCGGTGGCAGCTGGGAGTTCCAGCAGGATCCCGTCGAAGGTCCCTGCCTGTTTGCTCGAAGCGGGGCTGCTGCGGGCACTTTCTCCGAGAGTCTGCTGGCTTACCAGCGACCTCTGGATCAGAAAGGGTCGGTTGACTACGAGTTTTATTACGAACAGGGTGTCTTTGAGATTCATCCTGCTCTGGATCGGATGGTCTTTCTGCTTCATCCCGATGGTGTTCGGATTCACTGGCTCACCGACGGACCATTCGATGAATCCGACCTGACTCCGGATAACGTGTACGAATCTGAGGAAGATCGTCGAGGCGACTTACCGTTGCCCCTGAAAAATCAGGAATGGAATCAACTGAGTCTGAAGGTCGAACAGCAGTCTGTTCAGCTGACACTCAACGGGACAGTCATTTATGAATGTCGTATTGATGCGGAAAACGACCGTGTCTTTGGACTCTTTCATTATGCAGATCAAACCAGTGGTCGTGTTCGTCGAGTCAGTCTGCGTGGCGACTGGCCCCTGACTCTGCCGGATGCATCAGGGCAGCCAACTGT
Source organism: Planctomyces sp. (assembly GCA_016795105.1). GTDB lineage: Bacteria > Planctomycetota > Planctomycetia > Planctomycetales > Planctomycetaceae > F1-80-MAGs062. Next base: position 196,666 of record JAEUIH010000005.1, on the reverse strand, counting down.
TGCAGAGGATACTCAGGCAAGCCATACGGCAGATGCTCAGGCAAGCGATGAGGCAGAAACTCAGGAACTGGCAGATCGCCGACCGGACCAGCTTGATGCAGAGCGTGATCTTCTGCCGGTGATACTCGACCATGACTTTTCCAGGTCGGGACTACCAGCCGAGTTTTTTACAGCTGTTCAGCCTCAGCCAGAAGGCACCGTGAACTTGATTGCCAATCAGGGGCTAAAGGTTGTTCGTCCGGCGATTGGTCCATGGTGTGATATTCATGTGAACCTTCCGTTTGTGATGGAAGGTGACTTCGATTTCGAGGTTCAGTTCGACCAGTATTCGTCTGTTGGAAAAGAATTCGGCTGCATCATGATGGTTGTGGACTTTGACGATGAAAAACGCAGACAGTGCCGACTGCTTCGTGCGCGAAACGAAGTACAAAAAGAGGAACTGCACTCATCCGTCTCTGAATTACGTGCCGATGGGAATCGATCATATTCATCAGTGCCTCCAATCAGCACTGAAGCGAAGAGTGGTCGAATGCGAATGGCTCGCCGAGGAGATACGGTGTACTACCTGTTTGCGGAGAACGATGCGCTCAGGTACCGCCTGCTGGAAACAGAAGTCATTACCGATAAGCCAACAGCAATCGGCGGCCTGCATTTGCATACGATGGCGAACCTCGACGGCACGACCAGCGTTCTCTGGAAGTCCGTAAAGCTCCGAGGAAAAATTCGCTAAGTTCACCGGCAAGCCCCAGGCGTCGAAGCCCTCCGTGGGACAGCCACAAAAGACTCTTTTTGCGATTCAGGCCCAGCGGGCCGGCACATCGTCAGCCCGTGGCGTAAGCCACGGGTTACGGGAACAGAACAACAATTCGAACCGCGTTTCAGGCCCAGCGGGCCGACACACCGTCAGCCCGTGGCGTAAGCCACGGGTTACGGAGTTGAATCGCCCCCAAAAGCCCTGAGGGCTGACACACTGGGATTGATCAGCATGGTGCAGATCGAAGCATCGGCATGTTGATGTGTTGTCCCTCCGGGCCTTTTCGCGACATCCCTGTTTCCACCACCGGGGCCTGCCGACCCCGGCTGACGATGTGCCAGCCCCCCGGGCTTAACGCACCAGGACTCTCGTTCTGTTCATCCCCTCAGAACGAAAACGCAAACTGCAATTCAGGCCCAGCGGGCCGACACATCGTCAGCCCGTGGCGTAAGCCACGGGTTACGGAGTTGAATCGCCCGCAAAAGCCCTGAGGGCTGACACTGACACACTGGGATTGATCCACGTGGTGCAGTTTGAAGCATCAGCATGTTAATGTGTCGGCCCTCCGGGCCTTTCTTACGGTATCCCTGTTTCCACCACCGGGGCCTGCCGACCCCGGCTGACGATGTGCCAGCCCCCCGGGCTTAACGCACCAGGACTCTCGTTCTATTCATCCCCTCAGAACGAAAACGCAAACTGCGATTCAGGCCCAGCGGGCCGCCACATCGTCAGCCCGTGGCGTAAGCCACGGGTTACGGAGTTGAATCGCCCGCAAAAGCCCTGAGGGCTGACACACTGCGATTGATCCACGTGTTGCAGATCGACACATCGGCATGTTGATGTGTCGGCCCCCCGGGCCTTTTCGCGACATCCCTGTTTCCATCACCGGGGCCTGCCGACCCCGGCTGACGATGTGCCAGCCCTCTGGGCTTAACGCACCATGACTCTCTTCCTGTTCATCCCATCAGAACGAACACTCATCCAATCAGAATGAAAACGCGAGTTGCGATTCAGGCCCAGCGGGCCGGCACATCGTCAGCCCGTGGCGTAAGCCACGGGTTACGGAGTTGAATCACACCCAAAAGCCCTGAGGGCTGACACATTTCGATTGATCCACGTGTTGCAGTTGACACATCGGCATGTGTATGTGTCGGCCCCCCGGGCCTTTTCGCACCTTTTCGCGGTATCCCTATTGCATCACCGGGGAATAACAAGCCCGTGCCCGTTACTGTTGACCATCATCAGCAATCTGGCAGCCCAGCAGAAAGTTCTTGTCGATTGGAACTTCCCAGCGAACGGTAGCCAGAATCGGTTCGATATTTCCCTGAGTATCCTCAAAGCGAATTCTGACATCGGGGCCAGCGGAAATCGACGACTTAATGCAAACGCCGTTGGCCGAGTAATTCAGCAGAGTGGCACTCCCGGATGCGCCAGTCGTGCAATGATGCAGTTCGCCCTTGCGAACGCAGTTGATTCGTCGAGACCCACGAACATCCTGAGAAGGAGTTGATCGAGCCTTAACGACGACCTCTTCTTTCAGGATCACATCAATCAATGCGCACTTGGGACGCCGACTGACGGATTGAATATAACCCGCCATGATGACGCCGCTCTCAGTGTTCGTATCACCCAGTCGGACTTTGACATTCTGTCCAGGTCGATAGGTAACGACCTCTGAATGATGGACGAGAACAATTCGATTCTCATCCGTTCGCTGAAAGTAGGCATCGAACCATTCACCGTCCGCCTGAACCCCAACAAGCGAGGTAATGTCCCGGACGATCTGCAGATTCGCTTCTGCGTCTTGTTTCGTTGATACGGGTGCCATTGCAGATGATTCAGAAGAGCTCATAGCTCGGCTGTTGGCCAGGCGGGGAAACCAGATTACGTATTGAGTACTTAGGTTATGGGGCTCATCTGGCAAGTGAAACCCGCATGCGGGCTCTCATTTTGAATCCATTCAGCACTGGTCTACCTGGTAACCCCCATGCTGCACAAGTCACGATGGAGCGGGCGTTGCATTCGGAGTCGAGCGAGGAATTTCAGGCCAGCTCGAGGGAGCCGTACACCTCGAAACAATCGCGGGTCCTTGAGGCGAAGGTCATCACGAGCCGTCTCGGGTAGGCGAGACGAGTGCCATTCGGGCCAAGGCCAGAGACGACATCAAGACACAATAAAGACTATGACAGTCAGGAAATTCCAATACGATCTAGTGCATGACACACGCAGACTTATGGCAACAAAAAAGCCTTCCGGAATGAACCGGAAGGCTTTTTTGAACGAGGTCGACGGGGCTTGAACCCGCAACCCCCGGATCGACAGTCCGGTACTCTAACCAATTGAGCTACGACCCCTCGTTGAGCAAAGTTTACCGCGGAGTACCTATTTTTCAAGACACTCCACGGGACAATTTCGGCAGTTCTAATGCCCGTCTTTCAATGAAGACCCGCATTTCGACGCTCCGGTTCACGTCAGCCCGGATTTCCCCAATAATCGCTACAAACAGCAGGGCAGCAGGTCCTGTCCCGTCGCACGGGCTGACGTTCCTGCCATGCTGCCTAAACTATCTTCTGCGTGGAGGCCGTCCACCGCGTCCGCCTCGGCCAGCATCAGACCGTCGATTTTGTTCCTCAGAGGGATTCTTGATCGACAATAATCCGATTGCTTCTTCCCAGGTCGGAATTTCCTGAAACTCCGGTGCGACTCGAGCAACAGTCTCTGTTCGTTCAGTTTTCTGAGGTCGTTCACGCCGAGTCGATTCGTCTGGCTTCCGAGTTGTTCCTTCGGATCGTCGACGTCCCTCTTCACGTGGGGTTCGCTCTTCTCGAACTTCTTCCTGGCGTCCTTTGGCTGCAGTCTCGGCTTCACGACGAGGGCGTTCCTGACGCCGACCGGAGTCTCTCGTCGCGTCGCGTCCGGCATCTCTGCCAGCTTCGCGGCCTGAGTCGCGGCCGGTCGTCTCGCGTCCCGCATCACGGCCGGTTTCCCGGCTTGTTTCGCGAGCAGAGGATTCTTTGGCAACCGCTTCACGTTCAGCGCCCCGGCCGCGGTCTCCTCGCTGCCGCTCTCCTCCGCGAGAAGAGCGATCTCGATCGCCACCACGAGGCTCTGTGCTTCGTGATTCGGTGCTTCGTGAATCCGTACCGCGTGGTTCTGTATTGCGTGGTTCAACGCCACGCTGACGCGGTGCATTGCCGCGTTCACGCTGCTCACCACCACGCGCCCGCTGCTCACCGCCGCGTTCCCGCTGCTCGGCCCCGCGTTCACGCTGTTCTCCACCGCGTTCACGTTGTTCGCCGCCACGAGGCCGCTGCTCACCGCCACGTTCCCGCTGTTCTCCACCGCGTTCACGCTGTTCACCACCGCGTTCACGCTGGCCGCTTCGTTCTCCGGTGCGTTCAGAGCTGCGCTCTCCGCCACGTTCAGAGCTTCGTTCGCGTTCACCACCACGACCTCGGCCGCGAGTTTCCGTTTCAGCGGATTCGCCACGACCGGATCGGTCACCTCGGCCACGTCCCGGGCCACGACTGCCTCGAACGGGTTCTTCGACTTCTTCTTCCTCAAAGTCTTCGTCCAGATCCACGATGACATCGTCATCTTCAAAATCATCTTCGTCTTCATCATCGACAAATCGCATATGTCGATCTTCGTCGACACGGTTGCCGCGATGCCCACGTCGTCCGGATCGCTCTTCATTGCTTGCGCGTCCACGACGTCCGCGGCGGCCTCGACCACCACGTCCGCCCTGTGAACTTTCATCAGATTCTTTGCTCTCTGCTGGTTCCTCTTTTTTCTGAGCCGGTGCCGCAGCACGCGGGGCAGCTGCAGGCTCTGGTGGACTTTTTCGCTGAGCTTTCTGGCTCGCCGCAGAAACGCTTACGATATCTTCCTGATCTTCTTCAAACAGAATGTCGGCGAGATCATCTTCATCGCCTTCATCATCACTGGCAGAGCTGCTGTCCGCAGTCGTTGTTTCATCAGAGCCCGGTCCGGATCTCCGACGTCGACCACGACCGCGGCCACCTCGACGTCGACCTCGGCGTTTTTTCTCGCCCTTATCACCGTCTGCATCTGTTTCAGCATCGGCTGCTGGTGATGACACTTCGACTTCGTCATCATCCGCATCGAGTTCCGAGTCTTCGTCCGCAGATTCAGCCGTTTCAGTGGACTCTTCATCATCCCAGACCCATCGATCGAGCTCATCCCAGTAGGATTCATCCGACTTTCCGGAGACTGGTTTCTGTCCACGACGTCCGGCTTTTCGGTCCTCAGGCTGGTCGCGTTTGGCGGTCTCTTTTTTTTGGGCGCGCTCTGCCTTAACAGGAGTTGCCTTTGAGGCAGGCGTCGGCTTGGTATCATCTTCGAAAACGACATCGTCTTCGTCGTCAAACACTACGTCATCGGCTTCATCTTCAACGTCTTCAACTTCGTCGGAGACTTCGGCGCCCACAGAGTCATCAATGTCGTCTGCGAAATCCTCATCGTCCTCGTCATCTTCTTCGTCGTCATCGAAGCCGAAGTCTTCGTCATCTTCTTCTTCGTCGTCCTCGTCGTCATCAAAATCGTCGTCGTCTTCTTCCTCTTCATCCTCATCTTCGTCGCTGTCATTGAAGACGATCAGATCATCGAGGTCATCTTCGAACTCCAGCGAGGTTTCTCGCTGAGGAAGATCGCCGACGGATTCTTTATCGATTAGACCGTCAAGGCCTCGGCCCTGAGAGCTTTCCACCTTCTCCGCGTTCGCGCTGGACTCGCGATTAATTCCGAGCAGTGCGTCGACGGCTGACTGAGTATCATCGTAGTCGTCGAACAGCAGCTCGCTTCCAAGCCCTTCGGCATTTGGATCAACTCCAAATGTGCCGCCTGACAGCATGTCAGTGGCTTCAGTCAGTCGTTTTTGGAAGTCCCCGTCGGATTTGGTCATGGAACACGATCTCGTTGTGTAAACGTACTTTGATTGATTTGCGATAAACGCTGCTACAGGATAAACGGAAATGTTCGAACTGGCAAACCGTTCTCAGCGAGGACTCGGTTTTCCCGGCGTCAAACGATAATCTGCCCGGAACCGCCGACAAGGTGGATCGCGGAGCTATTTTCACTGTTTTTTTGAGTATCGTGAGTCCAGACGAATGCCTGCCCCCGAAATCCGGCCCGAAAACTTGCTCGATACCCGGCCCGAAACAGACGCCGCCGTCATTCTGCGGATCATCAGCAACCGTCGTTCCATCAAGCCCGGCGACTATCTGGAAACCCCAATCCCCCCCGCCATCCTCGACCAGCTGTTTGAAGCAGCCAACTGGGCTCCCACTCACGGAATGACCGAACCCTGGCGTTTTGTCGTCTTTGAAGGTGACACAAGAATCGCACTTGGCGAAGAATTGGCTCGAATTTACCGTTCAACGACGTCAGCCGACCAGATTCAGGATGCAAAAGCTGAAAAGCTGTGTCGAAACCCGTCACTGTCCCCCTGCATTCTGGCAATTGGCATGCACCGCCAGGTTTCGAAGAAGATCCCGGAAATCGAGGAAATTGAAGCCGTTGCCTGTGCAGTTCAAAATTTGCACCTGATGGCCACTGCCCTGGGAATTGGCGGCTATTGGTCTTCCGGAGCCCCGATTTGTACCAACGAATTTCGTGATTTCCTCGGAATGTCGCCCGACGACAAAGTCCTTGGCCTGTTTTACCTCGGTTATCCCTCAAAACCCTGGCCCACAGGCACCCGCACACCCAATTCAGAGAAAGTAACGTGGTACAACAACAACCCGTCGGCTGCGACTTCCCCGTGAACGGAACCACACACGAAACAACTTGACACCAATCCCGCAACCCGATAGCGTTCCCACCGTCCCGGGGGATTAGCTCAGTTGGGAGAGCGCTTGCATGGCATGCAAGAGGTCATCGGTTCAAGTCCGTTATCCTCCATTGAAAAAAGCTGGGAGTTTTCACTTCCAGCTTTTTGCGTTGGCGCAAAACGTGGCGCAAAACATTCTGCACACCCGACTACTCAGGTTCCGCAACCGCGTCGGTGACAACTTGCTGTGATCCATCACCCCAGCTTTCTCGTGATGACGTCGAATGCGTTTCTGTGTTTTTCAAGGTCGGCTGTCATTACATGAGCATAAGTCTGGAGAGTAATCTTCGGACTGGCATGGCCTAAAATCTTCGACACAACAGCCAGTGGCACGGATCCGGCATTCAGCAACAATGTTGCGGCTGTATGTCTCGCATGATGAAAGCCTCGTTGCCGGAGCTTGAGCTGCTTGAGCAAAGGGTTCCACACACGGTGGGCAAAATTGCTTCGCCGTGTCACTTCTCCCCTGAGTCCCGGAAACATCCAGGCAATGGCAGCATTGCCTTCTCGAAGTGATTCCTCACGACGGACGTGGATCTCTGTCAAAACAGAATCTGCAATGAGTATTCTACGAATTGAATTGGTCGTTTTTGTCGTCTTGATCTCAACCTTCCCTGACACCTCACACGCCTGTCGCTGAATGGTCAGTTCGTTTCCCTTCAAATCTCCCCACTGAAGCCCCCAGAGTTCGCCACCTCGAAGACCGCAACAGAACGCCAGCGCAACGGCGGCCCCGTAACGACAATCCTTCAACGCCTCGAGGATCATCGAGACCTCACCGACTTCAAACGGGTCAATCGCACCTCGTTCATGAGCGGGACGATCCATGTGCTCCATCGGATTGCTCAGTAGGCACTTCCAACGCACGGCCATGTTTAGCATTTGTCGGCATTTGTCGAAGGCATGTTGCCGGGAACGACCGTTGAGCCCATTCAGCACCGTTTGAATCGACTGCCCTGTGACTTTCTCGAGTGGAATCTGATCAAGCGGCTCGAAATGTCTCAGGGCGTACTTGATTGCTTCATGGGTATTCGCTGCTTTGTTGGCCTTTACGGTCTCCAGCCAACGCAGTCGAAACACCCCAAATGTGGAAGCAACCAAACTGGAATTCGCCTCTGCAAGTTGGCAGAGTTCGAACCGCTTTTGTAAAGCCTCTGCCTTTGTTTCACACCGTATGCGACGTCTCCGGCCGTGAACCATCACAGCTGCGTACCACTGACCTCCCGACTGGTAGACACTTCCGGTATGGGCCTGCCGACTACGTTTCTTCGCCATTGCCAATGTCCTCGAAATCAGTAAGCCGGATCAATCCGGGGAACGCTGGGTGCTTTTTCACTCGCCGGGCCTTCCGTTCAATCGTCGCCGCACTCATGCGCAAAACCTGTGAAGCGATTTCGTACGACACCCATGGTTCCCCAGATTTTCCTGGACAGAATCGCCAGTTTGTAGGTGGTACGCACTCCCAGGTTTTCTCTGGTGGGTTCGTGCAAATCTGCACCAACCAATCCCAATTCTGGCTGGAACTTGACATATTTCCCACGCCCACCGTATGCTCTACGGTGCCGAAACTTCTTAGCCGAGGTTTTTGCAACCGCTGAGAGACGGCTGGTACCCGCTCTCAGCACAAACAAATGCAGGGAAGCCCCTGAATCATGAAACCTCCGAGATTGGCGTCTCGGGGGTTTTTTTGTTGTCAGAAGTCATTCATGAAGCGTTGCCTCCAAAAAACACAAAACCCGCGCGCGGGGGCTGGCGGTCCCCCGCGGCGGGTCGAAGATCGGGCGTACCCGATGAGGAGTTTTCGAAGGAACGGTTGGCAAGCCGCCAGACAGCCATCCGTGCCGGACCGCAATTTGATAGAATCCTTATAAGATGTCAATAACATTGATATGTTTTCCAGATCGAATTGCAGGGAGATACCAATGCGAGTTAAACCACACCGCATGGCAAAGAAGAAACCAGCAAAGCAGAAACGCAGCGAAACGGTTGTATTCCTGGCAACCGTCGATGAGAAGCAGCGCTACGAATCAGCGGCTACAGAAGCTGATCAATCCACAAGCGATTGGATACGCAAGGTTCTGAAAGCAGAGCTGGCAAGATTGAATGAGCGACGGAACCCCAGCTCTTCAGATTGAAGGCGGCGGAGAGCTCCAGCGGTCTCCCGCGAACTCGCGTGTGATGGCAACGGCCTGCCAATGATTGTCTGTTGCTCGCATCTGAACGGTTTCCGGTCTGCTGTCGAGCGGTTCCGTCCGCCGTTGTTGAGTCGTGTCAGGAAGCGGCAGACTACCAGACGTGATGGAGGTTGCAAGAGTCGTTTTCCCGATTCGGTTTTTTGTAGTGTTTGAGCACTACATGTTGTGTTTTCCATCCAATGCGATCGATCTCAGCTTGAGCGTGGCGGGATTAGTCCGTGGACAGTTGACACGTAGGGAATCGTTTCACATGCTGGGGGGCCGAATTTCATGCCCACAAAGTATCCACCCAAAACAACAAAGGCCGTTCAATGGCGAAAATTCCGACAAAGACATCTGAACGGATATCTGCAGGCATCAAGAGATTTCAGCCGATCCTGGTGGCCGCGAAGTCCCGAGACGTTGGTGAGTCTGACACGGTCACCATCATTGTCGACATGCTGGCCGAGATCTTTGGCTACGACAAGTACTCTGAAATCACGTCTGAACACGCGATTCGTGGAACATTCTGTGATTTGGCCACAAAGATCGATGGCAGCCTTCAAATGCTGATTGAGGTCAAGGCCATCGGTATCGACTTGAAGGAACCCCACGTCAAACAGGCCGTGGACTATGCTGCAAACCAAGGTGTCGACTGGGTTGTGCTGACAAACGGAATCAACTGGCGAGTCTACAAGGTCACGTTTTCAAAGCCAATTTCAGCGGATTTGGTCGTCGACATCGACTTTTCTACGCTCGGACCAAAGAACGCGAAAGACATCGATCTGCTGTACTTGTTCTGTAAAGAAGGTTGGCTTAAATCCATCCTGGGTGAATACCACAGCCAGAAACTCGCACTCTCTCGCTACTTCCTCGGCGCCATGATTCTTAGCGATCCAGTGCTTCAGGTGATCCGAAGGGAACTGAAACGACTTTCTCCGGATTTGAAAGTCGAAGTCGAAGAGATCAAATCTGTCCTCAGCTCCGAGGTTCTGAAGCGGGAGGTCCTCGAGGGCGAGAAGGCAGAGGAAGCGCAGAAGAAAGCCAACAAAGCCGCCGCTAAGGTCCTGCGTGAACGAGCTGCAAGAAAGTCTGTCAACGAAGATGCTTCGGAAGTACAGAGTGAGGAATCTCAGGAAGAACCAGGACCTCCTGAGTCATCGGAACCGAGCAATGCCCCAAATACATCTTTGGCCGAGTGAGTAGTAACAGTTCACAATCTGTTTTGAATCTGGTGGTTGCGCTACGCGTTCTTAGCAGTGACATCATTACTCGCCGTCAGTTCCATCAAGATCATCGTCTTCATCGTCCATGCCCGCGGCGAGGTTCGCCTTCTCAAGAAACGCGAAGTCGTCATCCGAAATGTTTTGCGTTTGCCGAAACTCAAGTGCCTCGGGATCGACTTTGTATTCGACCACGCCGTGGTGTCGTTTGACCAGTTTGTGGATTGTTTCAATATCGACTCTGAAGAATTCCTTCCGGAAATTGACGCGATTGACTCGATGGCGATGAAGCGCCATGTGCAGCGTCCGTTCAAGAGCTGGGGCGTCTTGAGAAAGTATCATCATATGAACGTCAAACGGAAACGGCACTGATGCATCACCAAGTTCCTTCACGCGATCCTCTGGATCCAAACGCCGGGTTAAGCCAACTTTGAAAGTATTCTCTCCGAACGCTCCATAGTTCGAAATGACATACACATGCCCAACCCTTGTCAGCTCAGCCTGAGACTTTGTGCGCCTGCCACGTTCCTCGGCCTCGAGGAGCATTTGACGCAATTTCTCTACTTCAGCGGAATGAGCATCACCCGCTTTTTTCAACGCCTCTTTCAAGGCCGACTCAATCGAACGTTGCTCTGCTTCAATACGGTCCATTTCCCGTTTTAGCTCACGTTCGACTCTGAGTTCTTCCCGCATTTGTTCTTTGATTCTTCTCTGCTCAGCCTTTTCGTGTTCGCTCTTCACCACAGACTCGTAATCGTCCTGCAGTTGTTTGAGCATCTTCTTTTCCTCAGACTCCGTAACCTTGTGGCCCTGCTTTCTGACGAAGCCGATCGCTTTGGTAATTCGATCCTTTGTGAGCTGGTAATTCTGTCCATTCATTTTCGATGTCCACCACTTCTGCGTTTCAGAGAGGAATCTCTCCGCCATTGCGCTCGTCATCTCTGTGTGAAGTTGGACTAGATCGCTTGCATCCTTAATTGCAAGCTTGGATTTCTTGAGAGCATCCTTCACCTCCTTTTCCGCTTTTGCAAGGGCGTCTCGAACGTCGTTCTGCGCCTTCTCGTGAGCATCCCTCACATCCCTCTTCGCCTTCTCGTGAACCTCTCTTGCGTCTCGCAGTGCAAATTCCTGGGCTTCCCTGAAGTTTCGCTTCATCGCTGAGGCCTCATCTTGCAGCCTCACCAACTCCCGGCTCCTGTCGGTAAGGGCCACTTCGACTCTGCGCATGTGTTTTCTATGTCGACTGGCTTGTGCGCGATGATGGAATGTTACCCCAAACAAGCCGGCCGCTGTGACGAGAAATACAAACCCCAGCAATACTGAAAGCGATGCGTTGAACAGCAAGGCAATTGCCCCACACACACCTATTATCAGCAGCAGAGCACCAGCACCGAGTACCGCGAGATCGAACTTTCCCCACGGTTCCAGCGGAATCTCTTCGAATATCTTCCTCGTGTCATCCAGATAATTTACGAGTTGCGATTTGTGACCGCATTCCGGGCAGCGCACTATCCCTCGTGAGTCGTTCTCTGGCATCAAAACTCTAGTGTCGCATTCCGAACAATAGCACGCGACCGGAAGTTCCATGATTGTGGTGAACGATGGAACTGTCGAGACCTCTTCCCAGTCGGAAAGCAGTTCGTCGCGTTTTACAAATGCTCTGTCTCGGACTTTTCCTGACGACAGAATTTCGTTGATCTTGATCGAATCAAACGGACCACCGTTCTTGCCATTTGCAGACACAAACCACTTTTTCAAAAGTACTCCCCCTGAATCTCGAATCGTCAGCCTGATACAACATCTGTCCCTAGTAGAAGACGTGGCTCCCCGATTACCGGAATTACTGGTTGCAACAGTCGTTGATCGCCATGTTTGGTGTGCAGATTTGGATTGCCATACTCTGAGTGCAATTATTTCCTGCTATAGGAAATCGCAAAGTTGCTGATGGATGTTTCCATCGTTCCTGACCAGCCGGGGCCATCTTTTGTCAGAGATCGTACCGCATCTCGTTTCAGACTTGTCAGCTCAGACGTGAATGCGTCAGGGGCGACTTGAAATCGTGCTTCACACAACTGATAGGCAATCAGGCAGCCAATCTTGCGGATTGTGTCAAATTGCGACATATTCTCCTCATTAAAGTAGGTCAAGTCGTTGAATCGAACGTTGAGGATCGTCTTCTCATCTTCAACCAGAACTATGAAAACCACTCCACTAGCGAAGTCGCTCGATGTGGGCATTCCGACCTCAGTGAGTTTTGGCGCATGGGCGCCAAATTCCATATCTAATCCTGCTTCGTTAGCGCAATGTTTGACCACCGTTCCAAGTGCGGATGAACGATCTTCGTTCTTTGCCTCTCGATCAACGATTGTCGCAAGGTTTTGTTGATACAGTGCAGCGACAATCAACGCCTCGACCTTCTTTTGATCCTCCGCTTCCTGTAGCCGTTTCACTTCTGCGATTCGTTGCTTCTCTGCTTCTGCCATCCGCTGTTGTGCAACCACCCAAAGCCAACCACCGCCAACGCTAGCAACAAACAGTACGAAAGTTGCCAAGAACCCCAATGCCCTGACTGAGGATCGACGCTTCCGCCTTGGTGACCCCGAGATTCTTTCTATCGGAACAGGCTTTGGAAGTGCCTGAATTACAACGGGCAACATTTCGGGAGGAGATGATGTTAATGCTGAAGCGTTTTCTGCGAAGACAAATTCTTCAATCATCAGAAACGACTCTGAACCGGATGGGTAAACCCGACACTCGTCACTGAGTTTTCCAGCCTTGAATGCTTCGATAATCGCGGCCTTAGTGACAGCTTTCGTTCGCTTGCCGCCAGGCTTTTCCACCATATACATACGATCTGACACGTATAACTCCTTCAGCTGAGAGTGATTAATGGGGCAAACTCCGCCACACCCACACCCGCGTGAAGGTCAGATCCTTGCCCAGCGGGAGGAGAATTTCAACCGACGATTGAAAAAGCCCCGGTGTTCTCGCACCGGGGCGACCTGTCGACTATGACGGTCCTTGCTCTCACGCGTACGCCACCGAGACAGCGGTGGGCATCTTGATGTCGGTAAACTCGAATGTCCCCGACCGTTTCCCAATGAACGATTCGAGTGCCGAGTAGCGATGCACCGGGACAAAGGTCGTGGTCCCGTCCCAGTCCCAGCAGCCCATTTTCCAGAGCTGCGTCCCGGTCATGTCGGGCCGTGTTGTGCTGAGGATGTAGTCGCTGGAGTCGGTCGGAACGAACCAGCAGGCGCCGTGGACGGGATTACCGATCGACAGCAGAGGAATTTCGCCAAGCCAGTCGAGAGCGATGTACCAGTACGATGTGGTCCCATTGTAGCCCCATTGAGCCCGAGTGTCGTAAAACAACTCGTAGTCCATGGTGGTCATGTCGCCGCCGGTGAACGAAAGATTGTACTTGTGAGTTGACGGATTCCAGCCGTACGAGATCAGGGCGTCCATCGTCAACTTGCGGGTTGCGGCGAGCGGCGAATAGTTATCCGAGATGCCGCCGATGTTCTGCCCGGTCTCAATCTGGAGCGTCGAGGTTCCGGTTGCCCCGAGCTGATACTTCGTCCAGACGTCCAGCTCGTACACATCTCCTTCGTTCAGCGAAACGCCCCACTCCGCTCCGGTGAAGGCCGTCACCGGGCCTGACTGCAAGGTCCCGACCGCAGAGCCGTTGATACGATGCCGGAACTTGTAGACTGATGGTGTCGCGGTCACACCGCTGATCCGGATCGGACTGTTCACGAATGATGCGTTGAGCTGGCTTGTCGGCTTCAGTGTCACGTGAGACCGTCCAGAGACTGGAAGGATCGTATTCAGCAGTGCATGCCGCCCGTGCGGATTTGGATCGAACACCAAGTTCGTCATCGGGAGATCCAGAAAGCTGGTTTTGGGCGCCGACTGCCGATTGACATAGTCATATCGATCGCCTGCCGTTGTCGGTTCGTATACGACCCAGCGAATCGGGTCCATGATGACGGATTGACCATTTGTCCCGGTGAACGCGTAGGTCTTCACGTTCGTCCCACTCGCCCAGCTCGCCGTCGAGATGCCCTCGTAGTCAGCAATGAACGTTGGCTTCATGGTTCGCCAGACAGCTCCGCCGATCTCGTTTACTTCCTCTGAGACTCGCGGGATCGCCGGGCGGCTCCGAACCAGCAACGGGCCCGCGCACCGGCGACGCACTCCTCGGAATCTGGTCGGCTGCTGAATCATGTTTGATCCACGAAACTGGAAATGAAGTCGATCTCCCCGAACTGAGTGGAGATCCGTGTCGTGCCGGCGACAAGATCGTAAGCGACGGAAGTGATCACGGTGTTGATCGTCTGAAGAGTTGCCCCGCTGCCGATGTCGGTTACGAGGACTCCCAGAGCGAAGTCCGGGATCGCCACGATTCCCCGGATCCCGAGAGACAGCGTTCGCCGCTCGGCCCCATACCAGGCAAATGCCAGTCGGGCTATGTCCTTGCACCTCTCTCGGTCATCTCGAAGCCAGACCCCGCCATCGGAGTTCTTCACTAGCCCGCCGCCTTCGACTCCGACGATTGTGCCATCGACCAGATAGTCGAGGTGGGCGCCCGGGTATTTGATCAGCAGCTGCCGAACGAGATCGAGCGTCGGAAGATCGGCCTGAAGCGGGTATACTGCTCGGCAGAAGTCGTCCTGCAGAACGTATACAGTCGCCAGCCAGTCTTCCATGTTGAGTCCCTGATCCGCAGGGATGTCTTCGTAGGCTCCGTTGCTGTCGAACTGATCCTGGCAAATGTAATGCTGCGGGGCTCCGACGACTCGGAGGATCAATCCCGGTGCGTCGTCTCGGACCTGGACATCGACAGAGAACGGATAGAGTCGTTTTTCTGATCCGGACGCAACAGCCTCGTTGATCCGCTCAGCGTGAACCCAACCCACGTCGGCAGTGTGAGCCGTGTTGATCGCCTGAGTCTTGAACAGCACAATCGGCGGAAGAAAGTCGGCCTCCTGCTCGTCATCCCCGTTGGTGTCGGAGTCGACCCCGGTTGTGTAATCGATTCCAGGAAGCAGCGGAATGTAGGACTGAAACCGCAAACCCGCCCGCTGGAACTTCGCAGACGTCGCCGGATTGTCTGCCCCGTCCTCGTCCAGTTCAGGGAACGCAAAGTCATGGCTCGCGCTGCTGGGGTCCGTGTCGGCTCGTCCGGTCCATGTGCTGTCCAGCTTCCACTGGCTGAACACCTTTGCGAGATAGTCTCGAGCTCGCCAGTCGGTGTTCGCCGCCAACTTGTCCTCGTCGGTCATGGAGCTGAACGAGGTCTGGCCGGTTGCGGCTGACTCGTAGTCATCCTCCTCCACGGACGGCCACGCCCCGTACATGTGCTCGGTGGGTCGAACCGTGAAGATCGATCCGGCTCGTTCACCTTCAACCACAATCTGATCGAACTGCGTCAGAAGTGTTGTCGAGATCGTGGCGTCTAGTACGTTTTTTGCCGTATCAAAGTCATAGGTCGCAGTGTCGGGATTCAGCGGGATCGTGCCACCGCTCGGCAGTGTGATTGCGGCAGCGTTCTGGCTCCAAACCTTGAGCTTCACTTCCGGTGTCGTCGGCGCTGTATCAACCCACGCGTGAAACCCGAGGCCCCGATACCTGGCAACCAATTGATTTATAATCTGCCAGACCGTCCGGCCATGGTACTCGGTGAATGGAATCTCGTAGTCCAAGAACGAGAGGGCTCCGGAGTCGAGCACGAACGGAAGCAGTTCAGCTCCGGAGCTATCCTTGGGAGCAAAGTTGTCGAGAAGGTATTCGATCGCGTTCGAAGCTTTCCACGCTGCCGGGGATGTGGTCTTTCCGCGATCCGTGAAACTCTTTTCTGTGGCGTCGTAGTTCTTCCACCTCGATCGCGATGATTTCTTTTCCGAACCGGTCCCACCGTTAAATGGGATCCCGCGATTGATCATCACGGTCGTTCCGGTCCCGGTCTTGACCTTCGACTGCCTGACTGGTTTTGCCTGATCCAGGAGCCACGTAAGTCCGAAGGCGTTGTATGTGACCTCGCCCGTCGGAACCGTCGCCAGCAATCCGCGTCGATTGTCGGCACTTTCCGGAATCACTCCGTACCACTCAGCAACCCCGGTGATGACAACCTTTACATAGTGCCCAAGGAGGCTGGGCCGTGCTTCGGTGGCCGCCGATGTGTCCTCCGGCCTCGAGCCAATCGCCGGCATCAGGAGTCCCCCGTAGCGATACCGGAAGACAGCTGACGAATGCGACGGAGCCGCGTTATCCTGAATCGACAGGCATTCCATGAGGGACCGCTCCACCCACGATCCGGCCCATGTGGCTTTTGTATAGACCAGTGTCAGGATGTTACTTGCGGTGGGAAGATTGATCGGCATTACACCAGCGTCTCCATCGTCCAGTTTAGGGTCAGCAGGAATCCGGAGCCGCCAGCTGAGATTGCCTGTCCGCCAACAGCTGACTTCACGTACTTCTTCGGCTGCATTGAGACGGCATGAATCAAGACTGTCCCCCACAGACCGTTCTGCCAGTACAGGTCACGTTTGCCACCGACCATTGCTCGAGCAGCGGTGAATGCTGAATTCGCGTTTGCCTCTGATGCATAGTCAGATACGGTGATGATCTGAAACGGCTCCCCCCGTTCCCCGGTATACCAAAGCCCAATTCCGTCGACACCGGGCCGCGAAACTCGATCAAACTGTTGGCGCGTAGGAGTTGGGATTCCCTGAATGTTCAGGAAATCAAGAACGTGCGTCAGGTCGCCCTCAGCCGTGATCCAGCTCCTGAAAACTGCCATCTGTTAGCGCTCCCTCTGTGCTGTTGCTTTACCGGCCATCGCCCCTGCGTTCTGCTGGGCGGCGAGCCGTTTGTTTTGTTCCTGCAGGGCTGCGATCAATTGGTCGAGCTGCTCGATCTGCCGGACGTTCTGAACTGCGTTTCGGCTCTGAAGAAATGTTTTCGTCGACGAAGCCCCTGGAACAAACCCGAGAGCGTTCGTCAGGTCCGACTGGCCAATCCTTGCGGCTTCTCGCTCCGACTCGAGTGCCGCAATCGCATCCTCGAAGCTCTGGTATCCTCCGGAAGCAGCATCGTCGAAAATCTGGAGAGCCGATTGAGAAAGCCTCGATCGCCCGAGTCCGTCTCGGATCTTCTGCATCGACTCCCGCACGATCGCAGATTCAGCCCCGGCCATGTCGGCTAGCTGCTGCTGCGAAATGAAGTTGTCGAGCTGGGCCTTTCCTTCCGCGAGTCCGATCGCAGGAGAAGCCCCACGGGCTGCGATTGCTGCATTCAGTGCTCCGGTAGGGTCCTGGGCAAATACACTGCGAGCACCTGCAAATTGTTGAGCCTGCTTTCCGCCTCCGAGGAGTGATCGAACCGCCGGAAGTGCTGCGGCCTCGAACGACGCATTCGCAAGAAAGATCTCCTGAAGTTGTGGGTCCGCCTGGATGTCCTTCATCAACTGCCCGAGGTCCGAGCCTTTACCCCCGAACGCCTCAAGCTGTCTGGCAAGCTGAATTGCTGATGTCTTTGTCTGCGCTCCGGTTGTGTCGCCCATTCCGTGAGACAGTGCAGCCATCATCCCCGCCGCCGTTTGGCGATCCGCTCCGAACTCCATCACGGCCCCGATTCCAGGAGTGACATTTTCCGCGAGACTTCCGAGGCTCTTAACTCGGCTCTGACTCTGGAGCTGCATCAAGAATCCGAGAGACTCCTCGGCGCTCATGCCAGTCTGCTTCTGGACGTCAAGAGTTGCTGCGGCCATCACGGGTATTTTGGCCGGGTCGAGCTTCTTGACCTTCGATGTGGTTTCGACGGCCTTGAACACAGAGTCCAGCGACATATCACCACGGGCCGCAAGCGTCTCGTTCATCGCCGCTGTGAGTCGATCCTCTTCGATTCCGGTTCCTTTCGACAGACCGCGAATTTGGGAGAACAGTTTTCCTGCATCTTCTCCCCCGAGGTTCTCGATCAGCGCTTCCTGCTCTTTTCCCAGATCGAGGTTCTTGTCACGTGACCGCCCCTGCCGTTCGATCAATGCGTCGTACTCGGCTCGCATTTGCTGCAGGACAAACGTCGCTGCCGAGAACCCCGCGACCATCATTCCCATTTTTGTCGCTGCGGAGCTGAGACTTGATCCGAAGGTGTCGGCCGCTTTCGCGTTCGTGTTGAGTCCCTGGCCTTCCTTCGCGATTGCAGCCGCGTGCTGCTCCGTCGTCAGAAGCCCCTTGTCCCGGAGTTGGTTCAATCGTTCAACCCGCTCCTTGTATCGATCCTGCGGGGTCTTGAGGCCGTCGATCACTCTCCGGGATTCTTCAAGTTCCCGATTGTGCTCAGCCGTTGCTTTGGCTGCTGCTGCTTGAGAGTCCTTTGTGGATTGCAGCCCAGATCGCTCGGCCTCGAGTGCTCGGCTGTACTGCTCCTCGGTCAGAAGCCCCTTATGCTTCAACTCGTCGAGTTTTGCCACCGCTGCTGAGTGTCGCTCGGTCTCAGTCCTGGTTGCTGTGATTACCTTCTGGGCTTCTGCGGCCAGTTTGTTCTGTTCGGCCGCGGTTTTCGCTGCGTCTTGAGCGGCCTTAGTGTTTTCAGTTGTTTTGGTCCGGAGCTTCTCCAATTCGGCGGTGAGTTTCGCGATCTCCTTCTGCTGCTGGACCAGCGTCTTCTCGACGTTCTGATCGTTTGCCGACATGTCAAAGCTAATGTTGCTCATGCTATCTCGCAGGAATTATGATTGATGTTGTCGGTTTCAGGATCGGGGCCAGCAGAAGTTCCGCAGCGGTCGGCTGATGATCAGGCAGGAAGCCGGACAGCCAAGCGTGAAACTCTATTGAGAGTAGACATCCGCCTCTTCGTACTGTCTTTTTTTTTGAAGTTCCGCCTCCACCAGATCACCGCCACATGCGGCCCTGATAACTCGCCACAGTGAATCGATTTCAAGTGGTTCCGGGAATGCTCGGGCGATCAGGTCCGTGTAGCGGTATCGCATCCCCAGAAGCTCAAGAGCGAATTCATACAACTCCTGGTAGGTGATCCCCTGCGATTCACCCCAGATCGACATTGCAAATCGAAGCGACTTCTGCCAAAGCTCATTCCATGCCGGCGACGGTTCAAGGATTACCTGCCCGTCCCATGTCTTTCGGACCCGTTGCGGAAGTTCCGAAAGGTTCTGGGTCGGATGAAGCACGTAACCCCCAGCGATTGGCCTCCTGATCCTCGGAACCTCCCAAACCTGCCCGTCGCTCAACAGAACTGAATGCGTAGGAAGTGGCGGGAGACTGTACCGGAGAAGCTCGTCAGGGGTCGGGATCGTGCCAGAGAACCAGACCCGTTCAGAAGCACGATGCCAGACCGTTGAAGGTGTCAGGATCGGAGCCGCGTCTTCTCGTGATTGCTTCGGCAGAACCCGGAATGCGAATCCGGACTGGCCATCTGGCCCAGAGCCCTTCACTTCCTGCCAACCGCACCACCGACCGGTATTGACGTCGGAGATATAGTCGAGCAGGCCCAAAGACTCCCATGTGGACAGTCGTTTCTGAAACGGATTTGTTTCGTCCCCGATGGCTGTAGGATCGACCAGGCTAGAGGTTTCGATGTCCGCAATAAATAGGATTGGTGTCATTGGCTATTTGGTCGGAGCGACTTTGACGCCCCCTACTTTCATGAGTTTGGACCGCTGGAATTCAAGTTCCCACTCGAGGTGGCTGTCTGAGAGAACAGGCATTTGAGTGAGCCGATATGTTCGAGTGCCGTTGCTGGCTTTCAGAGTGAGCGTGTCACCGACTTTCGGGTCGGTCACAATGCTGGCCAATGCACTGCATCTGAGTACCTCAATCTCTTTGCGCTGGTTGTTGCTGTCGTCGAGCGTCGTCTGCTTCGATTCCACGAGAACGGTGATCCGGACAGTCTCGCCGTCGGTTGTGTAATCGGCAGGGACACCCTCAACATCGTAGAGAGTCTCGAGGCCTTGCAGTGCGGCGTCTTCAAATGCCGACATGTTGGCGTCGTCAAGATCGGCCAGTGGCGTGGCGAACTCTGTGGCTGTACCGACGAGGTTGTCGGTCGGCCCGTAGACAGTCCCATTTCGAACGTCATCCGTTGCAGGAAAGGTACCACCGGCTCCGCCGACGAGCGTACCCTCGAGGTTTCCGAAGTCGTAGACAACCCCGTCTTCGACGTCCGCAACGGCTGGATAATCCGGTCCCGGGCCAATGGCTACGAATGGGATCATGACACCGTCCTCGCTCCAGTCGCCGGGATGTAGACAATCGTTCTGACGGTGGCCGTGTCGTCATCGTTTCGAACGCTGATGGTGAACGTTCCCGGTGGCGATTCCACAACAACATGCTTGTTTGCCAGGACACGTCGAGCGAGTTGGGCTTCAGCGATCGCCTGATCTACCAAGAGGTCGAGGCGCCCGCCATTCGCCCAGTCCGTCTGAAGTTCAGCGGTGTCGGCGACAGTGTCTTGCAGGACCTTCCCGACTGTTCCCGCTGTTTCATGATTGCCGGAAAGCACTCGATTGAGAATCCCGTCGCGAATCAATGTGACCAGCGTTGAAACCGGAATGTCGGCCCCGGAGTCAAACAATGCCTGCACCTGTGCTGAGATCGCTGCGAGCAACTGCTGCCCGTCACCTTCATTGAGCAATGCCGCCTCGACTGCTGTGGCCAGTGTCGATCTTTCGCCTGAGGTCAGTGCCATGGCGTCGCCGGCTTTTGACCAATTGCCCTTGTCGTTCAGTGCTCCGGCTGCAATCGCCGCTGCATTGATCCAATTGGATGGTGCATTTGTTCCGAGTGTTATCAACCAAGGACGGCTGACAACGATCGGAATAATCAATGTGGTCCATGCAACAGAAGCAATCGCCCCGTCTATAACAGCATGAACCGTAGCACTTGCTGACACTGCGGGCGATAATCCTGAAAATGTGAATCTGTACTCACCTTGACTGAGCCTCGTCCCTGCGTGAACTGCTGACGGATATTCAGTAAGCGTCACGTCAGCTGAATTAGGATTCGCCAACCACCCATCCGGATCAATGTGATCACCAGTGGTAGGGTCCATCGCACGGACGTAGACATCGACGTCGCTACCATCGGCAGAAAAGTGATATTGCTTTGTCATGTTTTCCGCCTGTTAAAGTGAAAGCTGTATCGGATGAAGCACTCGCTCAGATGCCGCAGGGGGCTCATCGATGGTGGGGGCTGTTATTTTGTATGGGTGGTCTGATGCCAGCACTGAAGTGATTCCCCATTTGTGAGCTATGTAACCCTCAATTCTTCTGCGTATGTCGGCAAAAGGGATGGTCCGGAGAATCAGAACTTCTGCTACGCTGCCGACCAACTGAAAGTCTGCGCTCTCGTTGTACGGAGTGGCCTGAACTTCATACGGAGGGCTCCCAGAATGCAGCATGTCTTGCCCAATGATGACGGTCTGCGTGTGGGTTATCCCTTGCCGAAATGTTAGTGTGAATGTCCACCCCGTTGCAGCGTTTGAAAACGAAACCAAACCCTGCGAGAACCCGACCGTCTGTGCTGTGTGTTGTACTCTCCCAGAAACGTCAACAACTCGTGCGTTTGTTACTCCCGTCACGCACTTGTAGACAGAGATCGCAAACATTCCGTTACAGGTCACTTCACTCCCAGCCTTATACCAAAACTGACGTGAGTCGAAGATGGATGTAGAAATCTGTACGGTATTGAGTCCGTTTTGTTTCTCTCCAACTGAGGTTCTAAGTTTTGGTGGTGTGGCCCCTGTAGATAAGGTTCTTCCATTATCAGAGCTGTCAGCCCACGAACTCACGTTTGAGTTGTCTGCTCCGGACAGGGTTGAAGCATCCCATTGCCCGAAAATGATTGAAGAACCAAGTTCAGCAGGAGTCCAAAGTGTCATGACACAAGACTCCCAAGTAGTGGATGAATCCGAGTTCCACCACCGCTTCCGGATGCGGCAATAGCCATTTCCGCCATCTGGGCAACGATTGTCCTAAAACCAGAACTCGTTCCCGCGGTCAACGTGTATGTTGTAGAGGGCCAATCCACGTCAGTTCCGTTTGAATCATGCAAAGCAATCTCACCTGCGGAGCCCCCGGCGAGGCTCACTCGATTCGTCATTCCGGTTGGGGCTACTTGACAGTCGGTATCGACAGATCGATGACCGACTCCTCCAATTACCCACGCATCTGTAGGAGTCGCCATCTGAGCCAAACCTGTGTATGTAATATTCCCCCCACTTCCAGCAGTACCTCCTGTCGCCGCAGCACGTGTGAGAACAAGACGTTTGTCGGTGTCGGGACGATACACCGCAGCAACCAACTGTGTGGCATTAGTCCACGTTCCCGAAGTCATCGAAGCTGAAGAAGCTTCCAGCCAGTAGATACCCAACCAGTTGGTTGTGCCCGATCCAGAATCACAGTACAGCCAATCATTGGGTGGCGTTGGTGCCCCAGTGCTGCCGTTTCGGTACACAAGCATAACAATCAGATCACCTGCTTGATGACCAAGAGGGATCGTGACTGAAGTCCCGTTTGCAGCGTTTGCACCGACATAGGTGATCGTCATCAGACACCTCGAATCTGTGCGGCCATTGCTTCGAGTGCAAATGCCATCGACTCAGGCGTCAGTGCGTCTCCGCCATCCAGCATCGGAGCAAGGTGAGTGTTGTACGCTGGGTTGTAGACGTCGCGAAGGAATTCCCTTCGAGCCGTCTGGCGTGCTTCCTCCGCGGCCTGTTCTGCCAACGCCGACTCTGCTGCCACTCTCTGTGCCTGAAACTCTGCAACGGTCAGTGCAGAAAAAGGTCTCCCGCCATCCAGCTCATAAAACGAATCCACCAGCCCGGCGATTGATGGCATCGCAGCTGCAATGCCGGTGATGATCGCGAGTACTCGAGGACCGAACTTCGTTTCCGCGCTGCGAATCGGATCCCCGGCGAGGACGCGGGCTTTCAGGTCTCTCACTCCGGTCTGAAGGTCCACGGGCAATGCTGTCAGGTTGTGTTCAAGTCGGCCAAACCAGCTTGATCCATCCCACGACAGCAGATCGTTGTCGCTCAGCCAGAGTCGGACTTTCGCAGACGGAATATTGTTCCGACTCAATGACTTCAGGACGGAGACGATTTGTTCGTCGGTACCAGTAATTGCCAGGCGTTCAGCAGTTTCAAGAGCGTTCATAAAACTCTCAGTTTCTCAGTAAATGTGTGTCCGCTTTTCGGTCGCCTCTGCGATAACCCAGCGGACAGTCAGCCGGCTGTCCGAGCCAGTACCGTTGTTCACCGACTCGGTGCTGGCTCTCTTCTTACTTTGCGACAGTCAAACTTCGAACAATTGGATTCCGTCGCTGACGGTCGGGTCTTGATTCACTCAGTGATTTCTTCCGGATCGATCCCTCTGGCCCGAATGGCACCCTCGAGCCTTCCAACGTGCCTATTCAGCAACACAACATCACGTTGCACTGCATCAATCTTCTCTGCGGCTTTGGCGTGCTCGTTTTGGCATTCGTCCAGAGCAGTCTCAACCCGCTGATGCTGTTCCGAGACTTTCGCCCACAATACTTTCATTGCGGCACCGACGGCCGTGGCCACAGTTCCGCTGATTCCTGCGATCGCTGTAATGGTTGCGCCGTCCACTTCCATCGCCTTTTTCTTTCAAAATGCATGTCCGGTTTCGAGCCTCAAGAACGATTACACTTCCGGACGGTCCGTCTGAGCCATTCCTGTTGCTTCGCCGCCGTGGGTCTGGCTCTTTTCTTTCTTAGACCTTGATCTGGTCTTTCTCGTCCATCTCTATCAGCTGGCCGTCGACCATGATTGACCGTTTATTGACGGTCACACCGACTGGTGGAGCTGGTGCGGGAGTTGGTTCCGGTGGTGTTGCCTCCGGCTGAGTCACTTCTTCTGGCATGGTTTCTCCTTAGGCTGCCGTGTCGACAGCAGAATTGACGGTCATGGTGAGTGGAACATCGGTGTAGCCGCCGGCGTCCGTTCCCCGGCAAAGCAGCGACACCTGCTTCTGAGTCGGATTGCCGGAGAGCCCGTTCACAAAGAACATCCCCCTGGCAACGTTGATCACGATGTGCTGTGTTTCCAGTGGTCCATATAGGTAGCCATCCGGCTTTCGTCTCAGCAGATTGATTTTGAAACTGGTCGTCACACCAGTGCCCCGGAGCAGCTCCGCCGCGAGGGCTGTGGTCGTAAACGTGATGACCGGGCTGATTGTGTTGATTGCACAGAACGTTGTGCCCTGATCCGACTCATCCGCCAGCTCGATCATGTTCGGAGCGAGGTCCATGGAAAAGTTGTCGCAGCCACCAATCTTCGTTCCGTTGTGGGCGATGGGACCGAGTACGAAGCTTTCCGCGGTCGACGGAGTATCACTGCTGATGGCCACGGAGGAACGCACGAACGGCGAGTTTGTCCCATCGTACAACGCGATGACTCGACCTCGGGCAACCGCCTGTTGGCGATGGCCGGCAGAAAGACTCATGAGGTAGGAGAACCAGCTTGCCATTGTGAACTTCGTGTGTTCCGCAGTTGCGGCACCAACACGCGTCGACTTGTTGGCAACTTTGCGAAACAGCACATAAGCCCCTGTACCGCCGGCACCGAACAGGCCGAGCTGTGCGAGAAGCGTCCCAATCTGATGCGTGGCAAACGGAACCTCTTCCTTCGAACCGTTTAGGCTGATGAACCGAGGGTGTGTATCGCCAGAGGCTGTCACCGGAAACTGCTCGTCGTTGAAGGTTGGATCGGCATTCTCCAGCTGGCTGAAGAAGTTCGATCCGAGTTTGAGTCCGTGCAGCAGTTCGACGTTTTGAACGGTCATCAGAAGATCCCTTGTCGCTGAGCTGCGGGAACGTGCCCGTGCTCGAAAAAGTACTTGACGCCTTCTCGAATCCTCTTCGAGACGATGATTCTCAGTTCATTCTGTTCAGCTTTTGTGGTCGCCGTCAGTTCGGCTCGAATGTTCGGCTGGCTGATTCGTCCATTCGCGTTGGGCCGTGGTTTGCTGGGTGTGTAGGCTGTGCCTTGAATCTGTACGGAGAGACGAGAAGGGAAGGCCCTGAACGTCGCGAGCTTTGAGAGATTGCGGAGCGTCCCAGTTGAGACCAGAAAGTTCGCTCCGCCGCGTTCCTCAATGATGCGGTCTGCCGTGCGCCTGTACTCTTCCCAGTACTGATCCACCTCGGCCTGGCTTTTCCGTCCTGGTTTCGTCGGTCCCATCTGGCGGCGTATTTCCGAGGGTGCGATCCTGAGTTTACGCATCAGCCATTTTCTGGATCGCTGTTTATAGACGCCCGGATATGCTCTGCGAGCACCTGATCCGAAGTGCTTCGGCAGCATCGTCGAATGCCAGACCCTGCCTGCATCAGCGAACGCGTGCCGAAGAATCTCACGCCATGCTCTGATGGTCACTCCAGGCGCAGGTGCCTTCACACTGATGTTGAGAACGACTGTCATGATTCTGGTGGACCTCCCCATGTGAATGAGAAGGTGCCGAACCAGACATCGATTTCGAACGCGTCATCCGCCTTGTCTGCATTCTCATCCTGAGCGGATCGAACGTTGACCGGTCCCCGGATGATGGGTGCGTCCGGGTACACAACATTGTTGATCATGATCTCCGCCATAGAGGCGGCCTCGATCAATGAGTCAATCAAGCCGAAGAATCGGTCGGCAAACACGGTATATCGTTCGGTTACGGAACCGGAGTCGACCGCATCGAGATCATAAACCGACACGACCAACTGCCCCGACGGTCGGAAGTTGGCACTGGAGTCAGAGCCATATGGGTTGATGCGTCGCCCCGAACCAAAGTCGATGCAGATCGCCGGCAGCGACATTGCGTCCGAGAGCTCCGGAGCTGCAATCCGGTCCAGCCGTTCCGGTGTCGTCGCCAAACCTGTCCACGTCACCCACGTCGGCAGGTCGGCGAGCAGATTCCGCAGCGCTGTCAGGTTGGTGATTTCGGTGGACGACATGGAAAGCTCTCGGCAGTGGCAATGAACAAAAGGGAGGGAGCCTCAAGGCCGGGCGATCAACCGAAGCCCCCTCCCGAGTTGGACTCAATTCGTTGACTAGCTCAACGTGGCTTTCAGGGCCGCCTGCCAGCAGAACAAGCCCACAGACCGATCAGCCTTCATGCCGAATTCCCACTGCCCTGTGTCGTGTTCGTAGTCGCTGCCTTCAGCCTTGTTGCTGAGTTCAACCTTTCCTTGCTGTTGGCAGATCAAGGCTGGATCGTTTTCTTTCGTGAACGCGTAGATCACGGTGTCCGAAGTCAGTCGGGGATTGACGATGACTTCCACCTGGTAGTCTGACCTCAGCAGCGGATTGTCCTTGGTGGAGCCTCCGGTTGCGAGAATCGTCGCGGAGACTGCCTGCTGGAAGGCGGCACCCATCTTGACGGGGACCATCACGATGATTGACATCAGGTCTTCGTAGATCGGCTCGCCAGCATCATCCTTGAACGTTTTGAAGTGAGTAAACAGTCCATAGATGATGTCCACTGCTTCCGCAGCGGTCGGTGCGTTGGGAGTAGTCACATTCAGGGCCGGGACGTCAGCAGCCACCACGAGGTTTTTGATGGTCCCGCTTTTCCCCGTCGAATGCGTCGCGCTGAAGAAGTTTGCCCCGTCATAGGTCTGAGTGGCTTCACCGAGCTCAATCGCTTCGGAGGCCAGCTTGTCCCAATGGGTTTGAGATCGTGCGGTGAAACGAGCGACGCGACTCCGCAACAGGCCTGTCTTGTCGTACACCCAGTTCTTCACCAGATCGAAAACAGTGGCTTCGAACGGTTCCGATCGCACTTCGATTGACTGCGCGAAGAGTTTCTTCGATTCTCGTCCGCCAATCCAGCGTCTCATCTGCGGCGTTGCTGATGCGATTGCATACTCAAGAACATCGTCCTGAGCATCGAGGTTCATGTGGGCGATCTTTTCGCACCACGGGGTTCGGGTTGGGGCATTGAGGAATGACAGAATCATCCCAATGATCGCAACCGAGGAGAGTTTCTTGGTACTTGCATTAGGCATAGGTTTTCACCTTGTGATTTGATTGAATTCTGAAACAGAGACAGAAAGTGCCTGCGAGGATCCGCAGTGATTAGTTGTCGCGGGCAACGAACTTGATGATCACCGCTCCGGACTCATCAATGTCATGGATGTAGCCGACAAGGTCGGTCGTGGTCTTCGTGGTACCCGGGTCGACAATTGTCAGGTCTGCATGGTTATCCGTGACCGCCCAGACTCTGTCACCGATGTTGGCGATGGTGACCGAGCCGAAGACTGGAACTGTTGCGTAGTACGTGCCGCGTCGGTACTTGCAGTACTTCGCTCCATCAGCACCGGCCACGTTGTTACAGTCTTCAAGAGCATGGCCCGCGAAGAAGTCGCCGGTCGCAAATGGACGCAGAAAGCCCGCCGTGGTGCGACCGAGCAATCCGCCTTCAAAGATTTGTGTGGTCCCTTTGACCTTGCCCCGTCCGTTGGGACCGGTGTTTTCGCTGTATGTCTGAATTTGTGCGAGAGCCGCCATTTATGACATCCTTTGTGATTGAAAGTTGAAACGCCGTTTTCAGGCGGTTTGAAGTGTCAGTTCGGCAACGGCATCAGATCAGGACTCTTTACTTTCCTGATACTCCCGGTATGCCTTGTAATGAGCGAACTCGATGAACGTGTCCTGGCAGGCCTCTTTGTTCGCGTCCCAGTCGGCCTTCATCGGATCGGCCTTGTCGGTGCCGGACTTGTCGGAACCGGTCTTGCTTCGTTCGCTGGATGCAAACGAGGGAGCGGGGGCGTGCTGCGGCTTTGTCTGGGCGTCGGCCAGCTGCTTTCGCAGGGTTTCGTTCTCTGCAGCCAACTTATCGGCTTTACCAGCCTTGGCCTGGTCGATGGACTGCCCTGCGAGGAACGCCTGCACGCCATCGTCAGCACCGACCGCAGCCACCAGGCTTTCCAGTCGTTCCTGATCGGCCTTGCGGGCGCCTGCCAGTTCCGCTTTGAACGTTTCGGTGTTGGCATGGGTGGCCGTTTTCACAGCAGAAGCGATCATCTCGTCAACGACGGCTTTGCAGTGAGTTCCCAGAACTGAGGCGGTCAGTTCCAGTTCATTGAGGCTGCCGACGACTTTGCCGGCACTGTCGAGAATCTGCCCTGTCGCGTTGAGCTTCATGGCTGATGGGTCTCCTTCATCTGGAGAAGAGTCAGCAGGAGGATCAGAAACAGAAACCTGGCTTTTTCGGCCAGCGTTCAACTCTTCGAGCACCTCCTGCAGTGTGCCGAAGTCGTCGGCCAGCCCGTTGCTGACCGCTTCACTACCAGTAAACAGCTGGGCTTCACCCCAGCGGTCGATGACTTCATTCGCAGAGACTCCACGTCCTCGAGCGACTGCGTCTATGAACTCGGAATAGGTTGAGTCAATGAAACGCTGCATGTCGGCCCGCAGCTCTTTGTCCAGGGGGCGCTCGTGCGAGGCCTTGTACTTTCCGCGATACACGACCGACTTCTCGATGCCCCAGTTCTCCGACAAAAACTTCGTGTCGTCGAAGTGCAGCATGTACACGCCCAGCGATCCGATACCCGCGGTTCTCGTCGTGACTACGCGCGAGCATTGTGACAGTGCCCAGAGTCCGGCGGAGCAGGCAAACTCGTTGGCGACTCCGACAACGTTCTTCGTCTGACGTGCATTCCAGATCGCATTGGCCAGTCGTTCGGTACCGGCGACCTGCCCACCGCCCGTGTCGAAATCGATGACGATATCTGTGATGTCTGAACGCTTCGTCAGCTCTTCCACCATCTCGGCCCAGAAGTCCACACCGACAACTCGTACTGTGTCGAACCACCCGGAGAACACCCGGGTTCGTTTGACCATCACTCCGTGCACAGGGATGAGCGCCACTCCGTTCGATTCGCTGACGATCAGATCATCGAGCGATGGCAGACCCGCTCCCGCCTTCGCAGCGTCATCCTTGACCACAGAAGGGGAGACACCAACCCTCGCGATCTTCGACACCAGTTCCTCGAGGGCAGGCTGGTGCATCGCGAGTGCTTCGGAAAAGAATGAGTGCAGCGGGTTCACTGTTCCTGATCTCCCGGGGGTTCGTCCTGTGAATCAGCCGGCGGACTGTTTGCTGCGGGTGCAGCTGGAGCTGGAAACAGCTTTTCTTCTTCCTGAATCAACGGCAGTTCGGCGTCATAATCGTCGCCAATCTCGGTCGCACAGGTCCGACGTGAACGGAGCTTCGTTTCGACCAGAATCTTTGAGGCGTTCGCGTCCTTCTGAGGCTCCATGTAGGGATACCCGGGATATCCAGATCGAATTCGGCTGGCCCGATCACTCTTCCGCAGATCACCAACAGCCTGCAGACGTGCAACCCCGAACTTCAGGATCGGAGAGACCTTGCAGCGTTTGATCCGCTTCTGGCGTCGCTCATATCGCCGGCGGGTTCCTTCGACCGCCATTCGACTCGACGAGAATGACTTCTGAAAAATCCTCGTCGACTCCTCGAGACACATTCCGATGCCGAGCCCCAGCATGTTCAGCTGAAGCTGCATGAACGGATCAAAGTTGTCGCCCGGAGCGTTCGTCTCAACAACTCCGAGTTCCTCACCTGGATTCAGATAATTGTGATCACCTGGATTTGGTGTGTGTTCCAGAGTGACTTCCGGAGCGACCCCTTCCAGATTCGGGTCGACGGACTGAAGCCATTGCAGATACTGTTCGAAGTTCTGAATCTTCGTATACGTCGAACGGCACGCGATGTTTCGAAGGGCAATCCGGACGGCCACGAACACATCGTCGATCTCATCGTGAGCCCGAACGGCACTACTCAACCATGGCTGCCGGCGGGTAGCCGAATATCGGCGCAGTTCAACGGAAAACAGCACACCGCCAAGTTCCGGTCTCTTTGGGTCAAACGCCGGATAAAATCGCCCACTTTCGCTGGATGCGTGACAATACTGCGGAGCTTCGTCGGCGATCCAAAACCGCGTTGGTCGACCGGCCATATCCATCTCAACGCCGTTGATCAGAATGTGACCGGGACGTTCTTCGTGGCCGTAGGCAGGAGTCAGGATACGATCGCCTTCGATGATCGAAATCGTACCACGACCATTGTTGCCTTCCGGATCGAGGTAGTACGCAACATCGCCGTCTGTCAGTTCGGTCTCTTCACCCAGCGTGACCAGATCCCAAAAATGCATCATTCCGCGAGCGTCACACTCTGAGGCCCAACCCTCGTCCCCATCCCATCCAAAGAGGGCCTCCTGGACTTCGGCGTTCAGCTTTTCCTCTCCAGTGTCAGGCTTGAGCCGAAAACCGCACTGGATCACTTCCGCAGCCCACGTTTGAATCATGCCATCGAAGACAGTGGACTCGTCTCGGAGATACCGAGAGATTTCCCTCTCTGTCCACAGGTCCAGCTGCGACATGTGACGATCACCGGGACCGCCAGTGATCGATCGAGTACGACGCGTCTGATCCGCTCGAGTGTTCGGCAATCGCCCCGTTGTGCCGTAGAAGGCAGCTCGGACAGAGTCGAGGCCATTCTTCGCGGTCGCATAGTCGTCTCGACTGGCCTTGTGGCGGGATCGTCGTACCAGATCGCGGATCACTGACTGACTCATGGCCCGTTCCCTCGCACAAAGGAAGAGGTCCGGCCAGCTCTTGAACCAATCGTCTTGAGAGCGATGGCCTTCTCGAGTCGCTCGCATTCACTCTGCAGCATCGAGAGGTACTGTGAATCAATCCGAAGTGACCGGCCCTTGCTCATGGATTCCAGAACAAAGCCGGAGACTTCCTCCATGTGAAGGCGCAAACGATCAAGCCGTTCCGCGTCGGTGGCCTGACGTCGCCAGTCTGCATACGACCATTTCACAAGTGGTGGTGTCGGATTGGTAGCCATGCCCTCGGGTTTAGTCGACCAGATTTCACCCGCAAGGACTTTCTCGAAACTTTTTCAAAATCGTTGGTGCAGGATCCCGTGTTCAGGGCCGCAGAAAGGAGCTTTTCAAAAGCTGCTGCAAATGATGTCAATTCCATGCGAATCGAGTGGATGTGCGTTCCGAACATGCGGTACATGTGTGGTCGTTGAAACTGCCCTGGGACGCAGAAAATAAAGGACCACGAAGATGACGACGAACGAGATCGAAGACACCCTGAAGATTACAAAGACCACACGACGGGGCCTCGAGGTCGGGGGCACCTGGGTCAGCGGTACCATCGCGGGCCACACCTTCGAGATTCTGGTTTTCGCGGACCACGCCGAGAACGAAGAGTACGAACTCGGAACCAGCCGGATCAGCAAACTTTGGCTGCGACGCCAGGCCGACCGCCAGGTGGTCGCAAACTTCGACCGGGCCTGGGACCTGCATCCGACGACAGGCGACGCCCGCGAGATTGTGGACTTCCTCGCCGCCGGGATCGCAGAACACACCTTCGACAGCATGTTGTAAGCGACCGACAACCATCATTTGACCTTTAGTATGCCAGGAATCCCAACTTGGCACCGATTCTGAACCAAAGATCGCGAGCGTGACGACTCCAAGCCGAACTTCCCGAGGTGGTCGGAAAATCGGCATTTACTTTGCGGGATTGTTTCTCAGGGATAGTGGGACAACAACTTCACACAACACAGCTGCCAATTCGCTAAAACACGCGGCCTTGCGGCACGCGATTTGCATCTGGTGGTGACGGCTGGACATAGCTGCCAAATTGGCCTGCGTGATGGAAATGGCAGACATACGAATCTTGGTATGGGCACCCATAGTTGTGCCTATACCCAGGTTCGTGTCGTTATGACGTGTGGGTTCGAATCCCACCGCAGGCATTTATTCCTACCATCTGTTCGCTGAACTTTAAGACTCCGGTCTCGATTCCATTCGGATGATGCTCGTCTCGCCATAAGCCGCGAGGTTTTCTTCTCGTGCTCGAGGAAAGCGGATTCGCCCGAAACTTCTTATCTGCAGTCGACTTCGAGGCGTGCTCTAGAAATGCCACTCTGCGCGCCCATCATGATGACGGTTTCATTCTCTTTACGAAACTCGCGAGGGAATCGCCAAATGACTGGAAGTGCATGGCGTTGAGCCACCGCAAAGTGTGAGCCTTCTGCATATCAATACCAAGACTCATATTTTGTCGAGGTTACGCTGCTGTCAGCACCCTTTGATAAATTGCAAGTTTCGCACAAAAGCTGGAGATTAGTCACACAGTTGACTCCTCCATTTTGAAGTGCAACCATGTGATCGAAGTGCTTCCTGTTTCCAATGCACACAATCCCGGTCAAATCCGTCATACAAATAGCGCATGCTCCACGGTCTCGATAAAAGACTGCTCGTTGCGCCCACATCGGGATATGGCTTCGCTTTAAGACGCCATCAGACGCAAAATGGTCACAATCACTTTTCGATAGCAAGTCAAGTTCAGCCGTCTTGACGCAGGATGAGACCATTTCATGATATTTTCGAAGAAACTCCCGATTCATGAACATCAGGAAGAAGATCTCTTCCACCATTTGAAGAAGGAGTTTCTCCAATGGCCCACTGTCGTAGAGTGCATTGATGTACGCTCGCAGTGTGTCTTCGTCGACCTCTTCATCGCTGACGTTTCGGTCGGCTAACCATTCTCTGAAAGACTGATGGCTGAGATGGTGGAAATCAAGCGCATCGTTCATCCAGAATCGTCCTTTAGCATCTCTCCTCATGACCGTATCCACGTCGACATCATCGATCCCTTGAAAGTATATCTTGCCGACCACGAATTCAATGAAGAGATGAAGCGTGCTGTACTTGGGAAACGGCGAGCTAAACTTCATGAACTGTGAAGTGGACCCCAGTTTTAGGACCACGGCCGCGCGTTGCTTAGATAGAGGGAACGTCGCGTTTTATCCGACCACTACGGTACACTTCTGCCGGCGTTTGGCGGTCAAGCGAAGTGTGTTTGCGGATTGAAGTATAGTGGTAGAAATAGGATTTCAATCCTTTCTGAAGATCGGTTCCGTCTGTGTATTCCTTGAGGTAGATGTCTTCGTACTTCACAGTTCTCCACAGACGTTCGATCATGACATTGTCGATCGCTCGCCCCTTGCCATCCATGCTGATTGCCACCCCACGGTCTTTGAGACGGTTGGTGAATTCGCGGCCCGTGAACTGCGAGCCTTGATCGGTATTCATGATTTCCGGACTGCCTCCTTCCAAAGCTTCGTCGAGTGCTTCGACGCAAAAATCTGCGTCCATGCTGTTCGATAGACGCCAGCTGAGAACATGACGACTGTACCAATCCATCACAGCAACGAGATACATGAACCCGGTTGCCATGGGGACGTAGGTAAAGTCGCTACACCAGACCTGATTTGGTCGTTCGATCTTGATGTCTCGTAGCAGATACGGATAGACGTGATGACCAGCCGCGGCCAGTGTCGTTCGGCGTTTCGGCGAGATCCCTTCGATCCCCATTTTCCTCATTAAACGCTGCACTCGCTTGCGATTGGCATCCACTCCCTGATCCTCCAGAAAGTCGACCAGTTGTCGCGAGCCGCTCGCAGGATGCCGCATATGCTCTTCATCCAACAATCGCATGATCCGCAAATTGTCCTGCGTTTCCGGCTGAGGCTCATAGTAAATGCTGCTGCGCTGGAAACCCAGCAATCGACACTGTTCGCGGACACTGATCGACACGTTGTCGTAGTCGATCCAAGACCTCGCTTCACGAACCGTCTTGGGTGACTTTTTTTTTGAGCCACTCCAGCTGCATTTTCAGGCGACCGATCTGCTCATAGAGCTCTGCGGCATCCGGCTCATCCGAAACCGCTTTTGAATCCCTCGATCGACCATCCTGGAAGACATCCTCTGCGCTATCCAGCAGCTGCTTCTTCCAGAGGTTCACCTGCGTTGGGTGCACCTGATGCTTTTGAGCAATCTCCGCAACCGTCTTCGTCTCTTTCACTGCCTCTAAGGCTATTTTGGCCTTAAAAGACGGCGTGAACGATCTTCGCTTCCTGGCCATGCTTCTTCCTTGATAAACCGAATTGGCTTTGCCTCAACAGAATACCGGAAAAAACGCGTCGTCTCTATCTTATTCCGTGGTCCTAAAACTGGGGTCCACTTCACTGTTCATCGCTGAAGAACTCATCAAGAGAATCCAAATACGGAAATGGATCCCGAAGCACATTGTGAATGATGTTTGCGAAGTAGTAGGTGTCATAGTAGTTTATAGAAACTGGTTTTTGTTTCATAAAAGCTCAATCAAAGTAGCTAAGCATTTCACATCAATCGACTTCGGCACTGCGATTCAATTGAAGCAGATATTTGCCTCCACATGAAAGCGAAAGAGCTGTTACTGGAGGCTGCGTAACTATGGCATGTTCGACGGTAGGAGTAAACTGCCAAGCTGTGCTTGTCAACACTCACTGTTTTGAGAGCTTTTGACGTGATGTCTATTCCGAGTGTGCAAGCAACTTGAGTGCTTACCGACATCTTTACGATCGAGCACGCCGATCAAACAGCCGCCTCCCTCCTGGCACCCCCACGACCCGGTGCCCTCTCGCAACCTTCCCACACGAGTTGCACCGCAGCTGCTGGCGTGTCTCTACGAATTGCCGATCGCCATCCTGCACAGGGACTCGGACTGTGTTATAAGTGTAGATGCGACCTCGGCAACCTTTCGTGAAGATGCATTCGGAATTGCCGACAACGTCGCTCGCGTCGACATCAGCAACCATGGAATTGGTCGTCGGAATTACTGCTGGTGTCACTTCCGTCTGATCGGATCCTCCTGGTGTTTCGAACATTGGAGCCGATTCATGGTCCTGAAATTTCTTCTTGCTCATCACTGCCATCCCTTCACAAATGGGGCACTGACGGCCCCGGGTTTTTCACGAACAAACATTTTCGGGCCGGATTGAGCCAATTGAGACATGGGTCTCAGCTTGCCCCATTTCTTCCCGTTCTGAGTGACACACTCAGCCAGACCGCGACCGTAACGCAACGTGTCGCCGTATTCGTTGTTTTCTCCGAGCCACTTGCCGCCGACCTGCTGGTCCGCTGTCAGCTCCTGCAGAAAGTCCTCATGCAGCTCCCAGCTGTCACACACGTCTGTCGGCAGAGATACGAACCCTGGTTGATCCGGAGTCAATCGTCCTTCGACCAGACTGACTCGCCATTCCTGAGTCATGTTTGAGTTGAAGTACAAAAGATCATAGGCGTTGGCCTTCCGCTTGAGCTCCAGTTCGCGCGGTGTCAATCCGGCCCGCTGGTATCCCGGCCAGTACAGGTCAATCGACTTGCTCTTCGTGTCCCCTTTGGTCGGAAAGCAGTTCTTGATCGAACGCGTTAGCTGATAGATTTCGGTCGAGTACTTTCCTGAATCGATTCCTGCCGGCTGGCCCCAAAGCGGAACATGCACCCCTCCGAGGCTGTAGGCTGCCGATTTCCAGAATTCGAGGAGTTCAGAAACGCCGGTCGAGACTCCCCAATCAGTCACGGCCCCTCGAGCGATGTGCCCCCAGGCAATGACCATCCAATAGAAGATAAGTTCTTCCGCGATCTTCCCGACGTCCGCAGTGAGTGTCAGAAAGTTTGTCCAGTCTGGAAGCACGCCCCGTTCCTGATGATCGTCACAACGGAGTCGTTCAGCGAGCTCGTTGACTCGCACCGCTTTTCGCATCGGATCCCAGGGAATGGCGAATGTCTCTGAATAGAGTTTCTTCATGGGCTCCATGTTGCCAACGGCAGCTGCATGTCGGGCAGCAACCATTTCCGTTGCGATGGAGCCCCAGCCCTTGATCAGTAGGCTGTAGAGTTTGCTCAGCGGGCCGAAGACCATGGTGGCGGAATCCACCTTTGGTTTCCCGGAGACCTTGCCCTTCGAGTCGATACGCTCGCCCTCAATCAACCACTTGCCGGATCTCATCATCTCCGGCCGATGGTGATCCTCGATTCGGCAGCCCTTGTGAATGCAACGGTACCAGGCGGTCCGCTCGGCCAGTGCCACTTCAGATTTCCCGGACGCAGCCTTGTCCCACTCGATCTGATCATGGTGCAGCGTTTGGTACTTGCGACAGTGCGGGCACTGCACCCAATAGTGGACCTGTTGCACGTCCGGAGAATCGATCAGCTTTGAAACACGACTGGCGTGCTTCTCCTCCGGAGTCCCTTCCTCCATGATCTTCACGCCGCGTACAAATCCGGACGCACGAGAGTCCAGTCGAAGCGATGCATCCGCCTCGGTGGATTTCCGTTTCGAGGTCTTGTCATGCTCGAATTTCATAATCCACTGGGCCGGAAACCCGCTCACGCTGCTTTTCTTACCACCGGAAGCCAGACGGATCGAGCAGTTTGTAAGTCGAATGGAGATCGTGTTCCGCTGGTATTCCGGAGGCAATTGGGCAGCGACTGGCTCGCATCGCTCGAACACTGGATACAGATGTTCGTCGATGGCCAGCAAACTGTCATTGTCCGGATACATAATCACCATGGGGACTGGGTCCTCAACTGCCTTCCACATTGCCAGGGCTTCGAGTGTTGTCGTTTTTGCCAATCGCGTGGCCCAGCAGAGATTGGCTTTCCGCTTTGTCGGGTCCATCACGAATCGTTCGATCAGGCCTCGAACGTGGGGCGCGTCATCGAAATCAAACCGGGGGGTCTCCCATCCCTCCGGATATCGCACATACTTTGGAAGCCAGGTAAGAGGATTCTCGGGAACTCGAGATTGCCAGCCATCCGCGACCATCGACCGCCAGCGACCTGGTGTCATGCCGGCGAGATGGCTCAACGTCGTCGCTTTCCCTTCACGGGCTGCCTGCGATTGATGACACGAGAAAGCGAATCGGCAACACTCCGCTTTCCCCGCGTCGTCATGCAGTTATAGACCAGCAACAGTGACGCCAGGCAACAGTGCAGAAGTGCCGTCAGGCTTGTATTCCAGATCGTCTCAATCAGTCGCATCGCTATCATCCTCCGGTGATTTCTTCAGCCACTCCTCAACGTCTGTGATCAGCTTTTCGATCTCACGCTGAAGTGGAGCATTTCCCTTTGTGTTGATGATGGCTGCTTTCGCAGCTGGAGCCACATTCCGCATGACCTTCAGCGGAATCTCTTCCAGTCTCTTTCGAATCATCCCCAGCAGCTCGCGCGTAAAGCTTGCGTAGACATCGGCTGGCAGGATGTTCTTTTTCTTCTTCTGGAACTCATAGAGTCGTTCCTCCAGTTCCAGTTCGGCCTCGAGTGCTTTGGCCTTCTTTGTTCGTTCGACCCAGTTGTCTGCGGGTGCGGGTGCTTGCGGCTTGCCGTGAAATTCGGCCTGTGCCTTTGCGATGGCAGCAACGTCATATCCGCCCGGTTTGATTCTGAATTCCGGTTTCCACCATGGTGCGTTGAGCTCCCAGTCTCGGAGCCTTGGGCGAGCGACGCCCAGCATATCCGCAGCCTGTTGCTGCGATTTGACTCGAGCAGGTCTGGCAGGTTCCTTCGCTGCCCCCCGTTCCGCATCAGCGACAAGTTTTTCAACAGCAGCGAGATCCTCGTGGGACTCAGCTGAGTCGAGCAATTCTTTCAGATAACTCTTGTCGTTTGGACTCAATGTCATCGGTTGACCTGGCAATAATCTCGTGGCTGTGCTTGTGGGCTACAAGGGAAAGTTTTGGTTCGGAGTCCTCATCCTGCTCACGGATTGCAGCGATCACACGTGCTGCCGCGATCTTCTCACGATTGCTGCCACTCAGAAGGATATTCACAAGCGTTGCTGGCAAAGCTTTGTAAACGCCTTCCGGTATGTCCCACTTCTTTCGAATCGCCTGTTCTATCGTTTTGAGTTCTGCACTGGTTATCACCATCAAGACGTCTCCAAATAAGCCTTCCTTCCTGTAAGATTTTCCCATCGTTGAACGATCACATCACAATACAGAGGGTCGAGCTCCATCAGGAATGAATTCCTGCCAGTTTGCTCAGCAGCAATCAACGTCGATCCTGATCCCCCAAACAGATCGAGTACGTTCTCGCCACGCACGGAAGAGTACTGAATCGAGCGTGCAGCGAGTTCCACAGGTTTCTCAGTGAGATGAACCATCGACTGCGGATTCACCTTCTTGACATGCCAAAGGTCCGTGGCATTTGGAGGGCCGTAGTACTGATGTGCCGCTCCTTCTCTCCAGCCGTAGAAACATGACTCGTGAGCGCCCATGAAGTCTTTTCGTGTCAACACGGGATGTTGTTTGTCCCAGATAATCAGCTGGGCATACTTCAGCTCATGCTTGCGCATGAACTGTGGATAGGTTTCGTGGTTCCCTTTAGCTCCGCCGCTTCCAGGATAACCGCCCCCCCAGATGTAGAAGGCCCGTCCCGGCTGCAACACCCGACTGATGTTGGAGAACCAAGCATCCACAAGTCGATCGAATTCTTCATCGGACACAAAATCATTCGCGAGGGGACGGTCTTTGGCTCGTAGAACGTCCGTGGTCTTTTGCTTCTGTTGCAGATTCCGAAGACCATTCGTACCTGAAGCATGAGCGTTATTGCTGCGAGGCTCTACCTTCACGTTGTATGGAGGATCCGTATTCACGAGGTGAATCGGATGTCCGTTCAACAGCCGATCGAAGTCGTCGGCCTTACTGCTATCACCACAGAGCAGTCGATGATTCCCCAAGACCCAGAGATCTCCGGGATTTGTGGTTGCCTGGTCTGGTGGTGCAGGAATATCGTCCTCGACGACTTCCATTGGGGTGGCCGATTCGTCCAGAGCCGCGGCTGCCGACAGTTCCTCCAGCAGCTGCTTCAGTGCGGGGTCTGAAAAGTCCACTTCCCGGAGCAGCGTATCGAGGTTGGTCGCGTTGGACTCTGCCATGGCCGCGATCGGATCGAACGTCACCAGAATCTTGTTTGCCTCTTCCTCAGTGACGTCGATGACCAGAACGGGCACTTCGTCGTCGGGTGCCATCGACGCACGAAGGTGACCGTCGACGATCTGGAATTTGCCGTCGCCCCGTTCGCGAACCATGATCGCGTCGACCCAGCCAATCTCGCTGAGGACGGCACGCATCGCGGATTTCTGATTCTCCGGATGTACTCGCCAGTTCAGTTCATTCACCACAAGGTCCGCTGCTTTGATTTTGCGGAACTCTCGAATGCGGTCCCGAAAAGTTCCCTCCGCCACCGGCTGAGTTTTACTGCTGCGATTTCCCACGAATTCTGCGTCCCTGAAAAAAGAATGAACGGAGAACGACCGTACCCCCGTTCAAAAAATTCGGTAAGCGCCCAAAATTTGCTAAGCGATGCCTGCGCGCTGCGCCCACCCCACCGGAGGACCCGCGATGTTTTCTGGGTGGATCAGAGGCCTCATGGCCCTTCCTCCTGCTCGAGATAGTCCTGTATGCGTCCCAACCCGAGGTCCATCTGCTCGCCCTGTTCAATGACTGGCGACACAGTCTTGTTGCCGAGTTGGCTGAGCAGATAGCCACCAACGCCAGCCCCTGGGATCAGTGCTCCGATAGCAATCCCGGCCAGCGTCTTCGCCAGCCCGGATGACTGCTGCCCAGTAACGATGACCGGTGTTGGGTGAGTCACGTCACCGAGTATTGTGTTGCCGCCCATCTGATCAGCCTCCGCCGGCCCCCCGTCGTTGCCCCATAGCTTTGTGCGGACCGCCTTGTCCTCAGCTTCCAGATTCCGTTGTGTCCGTGCCTGATGGGTCTCCAGCACCTTGTATCCCAGCATTCCCGTCAGTGCCTCCACCTTCGCTCTCACGATCCCGATCTTCTCCGCCTGCCGACGGAAGTCCGGTGAGATCGGAGATGATGTCGCTGATTCTGTCTGTGTCTCCATTGCGCACTGCCTCCACAGTACGAGAAGCCGCCTCATCGAGACGGCCCCTGTACTGTTTGCTTTCGGCCAAATAATCACGCACCCACTGTTCCCACATGGGACGTGTTACGCGGTGCGAGAAGTCGGGGAAGCCAGCGGAGTTGCGAGCAGACCACTGATGGTCCGACCTTCAACTGCTCCAACATCCTTGTAGCCCTGGCCAACATTGGCAGCCAGTGCTCCCATGGCGATGTCAAACACGCCACGGCTGTTACGGTTGGACTGCTGCACATTTGCAGCGGTCTCGGTCATCATGAGCTGACCGACGCCCTCGGGAAGATCCATTGGCATTGAACTGTCTCCGTCTGAATTGGAGTCATCAAGGGGGATTGTCAAAACCCCGTCCCCCGGAACGGGTGTATCACTTGTATCGCTGGGCATCACTCGCCCCTAAAACGCCTCAAATCGAACACTACCGGCTCACCGGCTGAATACTGCTCATCGTCAAGAACAGTGCCCTTCGCACCGTCCACGATCATGATTCTGAGCTTGCGGTTCTCCAGCTCAGTCAGTCTGCTTTCCACGTCCGGTGGCAGTGATCCGGACTCACCTGCTGGACCACGCTCACCCCGGAGTTGATCCCTGTTCTGCTCGAGCCAGCGGACCACGATGGCTTCAACCTGAGCTGGGTCTACTGACTGCCCGTCAATTCCATCCCGGCCAGGAGGCCCGGCTGGTCCCTGCGGTCCTGGTGGCCCGTTCGTGACTGTCTGCGGTGGCTGCTGCGGTCGCTCTCGAGGAATCAGGATTTCCGGAGGCCCGACGGGCAGCCCGATCCCAATCATGGGTTGCCGGACAATCGGACGCACATACTCCGGGCACGTTGGGCAACTTCCATACTGAGTCTTGATGAACTCAACGATCCGCCGGCAATGAACATATCGGACATCTTTGCTGATTGTCTCGTACCCGACGATCAGCCCGGCCACAGCCTGTTTGCCGTTGCCATACTGGATAATCACTGGACCACCACTGTCGCCAGGGACTGGGTGTTTACCGCCTTCTGCTTTCAGCCACTCCGTATCGACCAGATTTCCGTTGACGGGCTGTTGTGTCTTCAGGCCGGTGAACACAACGGGCGTCTGGTCAACCATGGTGGAGCTCGAAGCGAGTGGCAACTGTGCTCGAACTCTTCGGGAAATTCGAAACGTTGCGATGTCTTCCGTGGGATGCAATCGCACATCTTCGGCCCTGATCCACTCACCGGAATCGTCTTTCAGCCAGACATTCTTCGGATCGTCCGTGACGTTGTGCTTTACGGTTACGAAGAAAGAGTGGCCATCGCCTCGAGTTGTTAGAACGCACACCGCTGAACCGTGCCCCTCAATCACGCGGCCCGCTTCGCGATACGGGACACAAACCGGATAGACCTGTGCCTGGCAGGTTTCCTGACAACAACTCGGAATGGCAAGCAGCAGCAAGATTAGTGCGTTTTTCATCACAACTCCTGTTTTTAACTCCTGCGTTTTCAAAACGAACTCCTGTTTTATTGGGGGCAATCCGGATTCCCCCACTGCAATGTTTGGCCGTTCTGCCTTTCCGGTCGCAGCACTCAGGCCTGTCGTTATGGGCTACCCGCCCTGGGTTGTTTTCAGTTCTTCAGGCTTTTCGACTGGAAACATCAATTCCGAAATGAATGTCATGAATCGGCCCTCCCATCCGAAGTTGTGGCATGAGCGGACGTCCATTTCGTCCATAAGTCTGGAAACGGTTGCGACACATTTTCGATACACATCCTCAGACTCTTGCAACGCTGCTGTGTCAGACTTGATTCGATCCCGATACATCGAGATGTCTTTTCTCAGCTGCGAAATCGCCCGAAGTTCATTTCGCAGTTCATTAATCTGCTCAATGTTCGGTCGTCCACTCATCTCAACTGCTCCGGCTTCTCTGTCGTGGCATGCCCCGATTCCACCTGCAACTCGTTTAGCGATTTGTCCGAACCAGCCACCCACACCCGCCCGAGGACTCGCCCCATCGTCCAAATCCTGGACATGTCACCAGAGCCATCGGTCGGCACGTAGAGGATGACCTCCTTGCCTTCGCATTGGTCGTGGAGATGCTGTTTGGCGGCGAGTCCCCGGGCCTTTGCCTGCTCTCTCTGATCCTCGGGAAGACGTGGGTCGGCTTTACTCTCCTGGCACCAACAGTCCAGAAGTCGCACCCGGACGCGGTGACGAATTTCGACTTCAACCGTGTCTCCATCGATCACCCGCGTCACTGTTGCGTGAGTGGTCAGGCCGGTTGGGGGTGGCTGGAGTGATAGCCACGTCATGACGCTGCAGATGAATCCGACGTTGGCGAGAAGTAGCCTCATCGCTGCCCCCTCCACTTCAGCCATCCATAGACCCGGACCGCAGCATACATGCAGGCCCTGCGCCAGTACGGCACACCAGCGCGAGCCAATAGCAGGAAGAACACGGCGTCCCCGATCATCCGCTGGTGGTAACACCGTGCTCGATCGCAGTACCAGTCATGTATACAGGCCGCGAGCACGAAATCCGGCTCGAATGGTGCACCGATGATCGACCAGGCGGCTTGAGGAATACTGGCCCCGTCAAATTCATAGCCAGCGGGAATGCAAACCTGATGAACAACGCAGGGAATCGATGAAATGGAAATCGAGAGTTCCCGAGTCAACCGCATTCGCGTTCCGTCAACGGGCTCAAACATGCGCCACCTCAGGTGACACGGAGCCGGTTTGATCGGATTGGATCAGCCCGAGTGGGCTGCATGCTTTCGGTAGCATCAGGCAGCCCTATTGCCTTTCAGAAGTGGGCTGTCCTGTTGTGAGCTGCCATTGATAGTAACAATCGCGGCTACTGAGTCAATATTGACCCGCAACACTACTCTTTTACAAAACCTGATTCTTCAAATTCTGACCCGAAGACTACTTTGACATGTTGTGCGATGATTCAATTGACTGCATCCATGACGTGAGTACCTCTGCGTTATCACGCGCCTGCTGAAATGAGACCTTTT
This sequence comes from Planctomyces sp., assembly GCA_016795105.1. GTDB lineage: Bacteria > Planctomycetota > Planctomycetia > Planctomycetales > Planctomycetaceae > F1-80-MAGs062. The sequence continues at coordinate 153,827 of JAEUIH010000005.1, read as the reverse complement.
CCACTCCTGCCAAACAGGCTCCAAAGACATCTTCCGGGCGATATCTATTAAAAAATTCAAGGTAACCCTTACCCAGCACCGAAGGACGCATTCCACTCTTCTTCAATTCTTGACATCGTCGTTCCCAGAGTAATTCTTGTAGTCTTTTGTCAGCCTCCGAAATCTCCCACGTGGACGCGTCTATCAGCTGGAAACGAATCTTCCAGAAAATGCTGATCACGAAACTTGCGCAGGTCAGTTCTCCTTGCTCGTAGTTGAACCCGAAACGAACCCACTCGTCTTCATATGCCTCACAGATTTTCGAGAGGTGCAAGAGTTCAGCTTCACTTAATGCCGGAATCACCCACGCATCTACCAAATCGCAGGTAGAATCTCGAAGCTCATTCGTAAGCACATGGCCAGACGTATCGGCCAATTCCACGATACACAACTCACCTTCCGTATCGCGATAGATAATGCTGGCGTGAGCAACCAAGGGAGGGTGCCCATGGTTTCGAAAGCCGAAGGCGACGGCGAATCGCCGAATTTGCTTCTTTGAAACTGGCAAACAACACGGAACGTTGGTCATACAAATTTCACAACCAAATTATACCTCTGTTCGTTAGCAGGTACCTCTTGCAGCTTCTCCAGTACACTTCTCAAAAAGAGTTTTTTGGAAGGCAGTGCGTCTTCCTGAATATCAGCAATCGAAATTGCAATTGCAACCAAAACGTCCGGATGAGTGTCCTTGACTGAGACGCTTGAGAGTATTCGTTCGCCAAGTTTAAAGTTGCGGCGATAAACAACTGCACCTAGTTCCCTGTAGACGAAGACAAGGCAGCGATCCTCATTTCCATTCTCTATGAATCGTTCGATCTCTTGGAAAAAGCTGCTGACGAAGAACTCCGAAATATCACTGATGCTTGACGTCGATGACATACTGATCGAGCAGGACACTTGAGTTAACGAAGACGCAGAAGACCAACGGCGTTTCCCTGAACCCATCAATTGGTGACGAGCCCAGTCCGTAACAGACCCGCGAGATGAATCGATGTAATCGATCCAAATGATTGAAAATTTATTCAACAGTTGACGGAGAACTGGCACGTTTTGGGTTGGTGCGACACCTCTTTCGCCGAAGCCACCCAGGCCGTCTGAGTGGTGAGTAGCGTTTTGGATTCGATAGAAGTTGATGTCTTCCGAATCGTCTATCAACTCGCTGACCAGGTCATGCGGAACATCTTGACGTTCTGTCTTCGTCTTGCGAATGCGGTTTTTTATCTCTGTGTGGTCTTTGTTCATGACACTTGTGCCAGCAAAGTCGTTGCAAAATCAGAGATTTTTTCGTATTGATCGAAGAACAACTTTGCCTCCTTTAACGCGCCGTTTTCTTGCGTCAGAGGCAAATGGAAATTGAAGTCAGCTTCAATGCTTCTGAGTTTGTTCGATGGGTCACCATCTTCGAATTCTGGAGCGATGACCATTTTCATGACTGCCCCTTCAATTGCATTCTCTAATACCGCGAGTGTCCCGAATCTTGCTCGTTCCAATCCGTGGATTGTTTTAGTTGGCTTCAAATTCTGTCGTGACAGCAATTCTGGGTCACTTGGATTCAACAAGCAATGAACGTTGATGCCGCATGCAGTGGCTCTGCCGAATGTCCAATTATCGAGGAGCTTGTGCAAAGATCCTCTTATATGACTGTAGTTCACCAATTCGTTTATATGGAATTGCATCTTTTCTGGAAAAACCTGCAAGGAAAAATCCGAGGAGGTAACGATCGCGAACTGATTGGTCGCGACCCTTGGCGAGAAAATCTTGCTTTCTGGAACCACCCCTTTTGTGATCAACCAATGATCCGTTATCGCTTGTGGTGCGAAACCTTGTCCTGCTAAAACCAAAGATCGAGCCGTGATTCTCATGAACAAACTCTCATTCCAGAAAGCTGAATGCAGCCGAATTCACTGCTGCGTTTGTTCGCATTGTCAAAATGAAAACATGATGGAAAGTCTTACTTACAGCTGAAAACGTCAGTTCAATCGAGAATGTTTTCGAAATGAACAAGAATCTGCACATACCTGAGAAATTACTGCGGATTCTGCCGATTCGTTCATTTCAATCGCATATTGCATTTAGTCTATCGTTAATCGCAGAGCTTTCGCAACTTCGGTCAGCACACTTCGTTGTACTGAGGGCAAATCCGACTGTACGACTTTCGGGAAACGTTCCCGCTGAATTGCCGTGCACTTCGCCACCAACTTCCCGAGGTCCGGGAAGGGATCCTCGCTGAGGCCGATCCTGAGCACCGCCTCATTGACAACCGTCACATCGAACACGCTCAACACCGCCGCCCACGTCTCGATCGCAAACGGCGTCAGATCGACGGTGTTTTTCATCGCGCAGAGTCTCTGCAAAGCAGGGGCGACAGCTGGAAGGCTATTCCGGGCCGCCGGGAGCATCGTCGGTCTGTGCTGCTGCGAAGCAGGCCGCGAAAGCTGCTGCGTTCCGGTCTTCGCGGGCAGCTGCGGTGTTCCCGGCCTGGCGGTGGTTTGCTGATTTTCGGTTGTCATACTTTCCCTCGAGCATTTTGGTTACGGTGTCGGGGCGCACGAAAAACTCAAAGTCGATTACCCAGTTTCGGTCATTGGCACCTCGAAGAAACGCTGAAGGGCCAGCACGTTCCAGTGCAGCCTCCCAATTCTCGCGCCACCAGGAATCACGCCACCTGGCTTTGAGGGCCTTGCGTCGTTTTTCGGTGAGCTGGGAGGCAAGGCCGAACGTCTCGTCGAATCGGTTGCGGATCGCTTCGTACGGAACGACGTGGGCGATCTGGGTAGGTGGTTTGTCGGGAGGGTCGGATTCGGAATCGTCGAAATCGGAAATGCCGGAGGGGGCCGCGAAAGCGGCGGAGGCGTCTGCCGGTTCCTTCCCTCCCTTTCCTTCTCCTTTTCCCTTTACCTCTCCTTCTCCTTGCGGCAGATTTTCGGCAGGCAGTGGCAGATTACCGGCAGATGGTGGCAGATCGTTGGCAGATGGCTGAATTTGCTCAGGTTTTTGTTCCTCGAACTGCATCCAGCCGACATCTTCATTGCAAAGCAGTTCCAGACTTCTCTGCACAATGGAAACGTCCATTCGGATGGCAGCTGCTATCTGTCGTACCGTCAGGGCACGCCCGTCAGTCCTCGAGCAGGTTCCACGGACACGTGGCGGACAGGTGGCAGACCATTGGCAGATTGCGATAAACACCCCAAATGCGGTCACTCCATCATGACCGTGTGACATTAGCTCGATGTATCCAGCAGAGTCGCTTCCGGAAGGCACCATGAAGTATCCGAGTCGAACCCGCTTCCGAGTATCCGCGTTTTCGAATGTCTCATTCCACTTAACGATGCGATACATCAAATCGAACTCCTTTGATCTGCCATTTCGGCGAAATCATGATTAGGGGAACCGAACTTCGCTGCGGCTTCCCGCCTCATCTGTAGCCGTTTCCTGCAAGCTGCTGTTGCCGACCGTTGCCTTGGGCCCGACACGCTGCGACCGCATCCACAAAGACAATCATTTTCGTTTGCCGGCGAAACACATTCAGCAACCGCCGCAGCGAGAACACGGCCCACGGACAATGGGACTCCGTTTCCGACGGCCCTGAACTTCGCTTCTCGAGTCCATCCGGGGAGACTCACAGGCTCTGACAGGCCTTGCCTGCGGCACTGTTCTGCGAATGTCATGTGTCTGCTGGTCGGCTTCGTTGTAATCGCTTCCGGCCGTCGACCTTTTTTCCGGGAAAAGCTCCGGTCATTCACGCGACTCGGGCGGAGGTGCCATCCTTCAATGTGGCCGAACTGAATAGCCCGCCATCGAAGTTGCAGGCCACCGCACTCCCAATCATTGATTGCTATTCGCTGCACAATGTAGGGCCCCACACGCACGTCCGGAACGTTTGGGACGTTCTCAATCAGAAACCATGTCGGCCGAGCTGCTTCGATTAGCCGAACAGTCAGTTCGAGCATTTCCACTGAGTTTCGCACACTTGGATGTTGTGGATTGAATCGATGTGCATTTGCCTGACTGAATCCCTGACATGGCGGACCAGCGATAATCCCGCCGTACACGCCGGCGGCGACACGGAAGTTCCGAATGTCTCCGCCATGGATCAGATCAGGGCCTCGTACGACGCTGAATTCTTCGCGTTCCTCAAACGCCCGATCGAGAAGTCCAACGCCTGGGAAAAGGCTCAAGACAGTTTGAATCGTCTCCGAAACAGGAGTCGCTCGAGAGTCTCCGCTTTTGGTGTCGCAGGCCTTCAAAACAAACTCCTTTGTCTGTCCACAACCTGTCTTGTTTCGCGGACCGGCTCCGGCCCATGTGTCAGTAGCCGGATGAACTCGACGAACTCATAGTCCTGCTCTTCGGCGTGCATGATGATGCGACCATCGTCGATGACGATAAATGCCGTTCGTTCGGCACCGGCAAGCTTGCCTTCAATCCAGACACACTGACGAGGCTTGCACAGCGAATCCATCGCTCGGACAACACCATACTGGGTCCACGGCACCCACCCGTGTTCGCGCAGCATGTCGATCCGGACCGCGTGTCCGTTGGCTGATTCGATCGGATCAGTCCTCATCGACTGGAGCTCCCAGCCAGAGAATCGAATATCCAGCCAGATCCCGCATGGTGTCAGCGATCGACTCAGCGACCTCTGGTGACTTCCCAGCCAACAGAGTCTGCAACCGCTGAATCTTGTCGCTCATCCGGCACTGGATCGCCTCTCTACAGCTCAGGCCGGGAGCCAGGACTGGGGTCTGCCAGGCAGAGCCACCATAGTCCGCATTCTTTTGCAGGAGCAGATCGACGATTGCCAACCCAGCTTCGGCAATCCTCTTTTGATCTTCCCCACGGCTCCCGGCCTGTGCCTCTCTAATTCGTTCAAGATTCACTTCCACCGCTCCTCCAGAATGGTTGCTACAAAATCTGGTCGTTCTTTCCGTCCTCGCTCGGACGATTGCCACCGGACCCGATCCCCGTACGTTTCACAGTCTTTCCGATTGATGTTCCGAGTTTCGCCCGAACGGAACGACTCCCAGAAGTCGCTCCCCTCAATCACAGGAAAGACGAATGTTGCTGCCTCCTGTGTGAATGTCTTTCCCGTCCGTTGGTTCCAGTGCAGCAGAAAGAAACAGATCGCCCCAAACTCGGACCGATCGAGCAGATGTCGGAGCTGGCGGGCGCGTGCCCCTTTGGTCTCGCTCCGATACTTCGTGAGATCGAAGCTGGCCTGGCTGCACACCTTGCAGTCGAAGATCAGTTGCCGACCATCACGGAGCAGGCCTTCGAAGTCCGGCAGCGACTGAATCACCTGCCAGTCCTCTTTCATACGGACCGCCTGAACACCGCACCGCGTGATGTGGGCCAACTTCCGACGCTTGTATTCGCTGGACAGCTCAACAACGAGCCGTTCCAAATCCTTACCCTTGAGCTGATCCATCTCGCGATCCTCCTTCAAAACCCATCTCTCGGAATCGAACCGAGACACCGGTGGTCCGTGGCTCCCAGCCACGCCAGACGATGGGGGCTGACTACTTTGCCTTTGTGGCTTTGGTCGGTTTGGCTTCAACAGGCGGAGCTGGCTTCTGATCCTTAACCCGGATGCAGGGCACGATCTTTCCCTGGAAGCTCGTCTCGCCACGATAGATCGTGATCCGCTCGCCAATCCACTCGTCTGAGTCCGACCCGTAGAGACCGGCAATCGTGCGGCTGTTCGTCTTGTTCAGTACGAGTCCGCGGTCCTTCTCCTGGAAGAACACCACTCCCTTTTTGACCTTCTCGGAGCCGACCTCCCGGATCTCAACCTTCGTGATTGTGACCACAGTGCACGCCCCGATTTCGTCACCAATGTCCAACGCCTCCAAGTGTGGACTCGGACACAAATCTGTAACTCTCATTTCGTTCCCCTTGCAATCAAATTCACCTGACAAACCTAAACCACCAAAATCACACCAGCAGTTTTTCGCCGCCGATAGTCAGCTCGATCGACTCTTCTTCCGGCCGCTTGTACCACCCGGGCAATGTCCAGGCCTCAGGGCTTTCGTATCCCGGCCAGTTGTTCGATTCCATGCAGTCAACCAGCGTGCCGAGGAGTGCATCCACCTCTCGCCGGCCGAGGTCCAGACAGTCTTCCGACATCGGAGCAACCCGGACACCGAACGGTGCCTTCGTTTCGCAGCAGATGATCCACGGCGAAACGTCGATTCCGTTTGCCTGCAACCCACGCTGGTAGAACGCCATCTGGCGGTGGTAGCCGTAATTTGCAATGGCCTTCTCGAACATGCTGGCGTCGGCCGTCGTCTTAAAGTCCACCAGCAACCCAGGCTTGAGCCAGTCCGCCTTGGCCTTGCAAGTCAGTCCGGTCTCCTCATCGACCCACACAACAGCGATTTCGGGTTTACCACCTCGGAGAAGCGGAGACGCGACCGAATGTTCTGCCAGGGACTGTGCCATTCCCAGCATCACGTTGTACTGCTGTTCCGTGATGATCTCTTTGTCATGGTTGAGCTGACGAAACTTCTCCTCCATCTCTTTGACAAAGGTCGTGGCAGCCGAAAACGACCGGTCACCTTTGCCGGTCTTGTTGTCGGGATGATTCGCATAGTTCGGCATGAAGGTGTACCGCTTCATGATCGCCAACGGCTCGAGTACTCCTGAATGCACCAGGGAACCCAGCTTCATCTGTTCCGTCGGTTCAGTGAATCCGAGCTGATAATGCTTCGGGGACCGATTCAACAAACTCAGCCGAGAATTGCTGACCGCGTCCCATTCGAAATACTCATCACCGACACCTTCATAAATACCTGGTTTTGGACATGCCATTTGAAATCTCTCCAGAAGAAATGAATTGAACGCCCTGAACACACATGATCAATCGGAACTACTCTTCACTGTCGTCATCGTCGTCCGGATCGTCGGCGACCTGATTCGCGGCGTGCTGCCGGTGTCGCCCCCACCACTTGAGAACAGCTTCCTCCCATTCGTCGACGGACTTCTCACCAACACCCTTGATTGAACGCAGGCCTCGAGGATAGTCAGAGTCCTGGCCGGCTCGAACGTCCTCGAAGCGTCCGAAGGTTCTGATCCCAGCTCCATCGAGCTTCTCGCACTGCTTGTCCGTCAGGTCGAGGACATCGCGGATCGATACATCTCGCCACCAGTCGGGATTGGGCTCATCGTCCGACTCTGAATCGTCGTCGTCGAACGGCAGCTCCCGCTGAGGACTAGGACGCTTCGGGCCGCGGGCGATCAAAAGACTCAGGTCTGCCTGAAGCTCTTCGAGAGACTTCTTTGCGGTGTTCGCGTGCTGTTTTGCCGTCGCATAATCCCATTCCGCTTCGCGAACCTGCTTATGCAGCTCGACGATCTCGGAATAGTGAACTCGCTCAAGCTCCTCATTTGGATCGACCTCGCTGGGTTCGTCCGTAACTACTTCGACAACCGTGCCTTCGGGTGCCTGATCAACTGCCGGTTCTTCGAAGACTGCTACGGCCGTCTCGGTGACACCCAAGTCTTCCACCGGATCGGGCTCCACTGGGGCCTGCTTTCGTTTCTTCGCCATAAACCACATCTCCCTTCCCGCGAAATTGCGGTCAAAAAAACCACCCCTCCCCACTCCGGCCCGCATCGTGCTTGCCTCTCCTGATGCCGGTCTCGCAGCGCTCCGCGACGTGCGGGGAGGGGCGTTGTCAAACTCTCCGAAAACTCAACTGATCCAAATTCGCCAGACTGAATCCACACGTTGCGCAGCTCCAGTTCTGCCCCGACACCGTTCGAACCAAAACACCATCGGAGCACTTCGGGCACTTCCGACTTTCAAAGGGCCTAGGTTGGCTTGCTGCCTGAGCATCTGAACCACATCCGGTGCAGACACCCCCTTGACTTACCACCCGCACACCGCCGCAAAACCTGCAATTGATCGTTCGCACATTCCACCTCTGAGAAATCCACCCGGTCGGCCCTGCTCACAACAGGACGGCGAAGTACACACCGACCGGGTGGTGGTTAATTGGTCGCAACGTCCACCGATTTCTGAATGCCGAGCCACACCTCTTCGCGATGCACCGTCACATTGCGAGGCGCCTCGATACCAATTCGAACTTTGTCGCCATGAATCTCGACGATGCAGATTCGGATGATGTCGGCCACTACGATCTTTTCGTTCTTCTTCCGTGACAGCACCAACATGGTTAGTCGTCTCCCTCTTCATCCTGAAAGAGCCAGATCACAAAACAGACAAACGCTCCAGCCTTGAACAACACTTCGCCAATGTCCGAGAGTGATGGGGCTTCAGTCATGCCGTCCATCTCCCGACGGCGACGCCCAGCAGAAACACCAGGAAGGCTCCGATGGTTCCAACCATCCAGACGACGACCGCTTCCGGACGCCCCTGTTCGTACTGCTCGTTGAACCACTGGTCTTCGCAGACCTTGATATCTGGCAATCCGAGCACCGGTGCTTTGTCGGGAACCCGGTAGTACGTGCAGTTGCAATATGGCTCGTACCGACAATTCTCGTGGCGAGGTATCCAGCGGCGTGCCGCATCAGACCAGAACTCAGCGTATGGGTTCGGGTCATCGACCTCGTTTCGGACAAGCCGCCAGCCCACGCCGGGATCTGGAGTTCTGATTTCAAAAGCGTTCATGCTGTCCTCCGTGGCATCGCGGAGAGGAACGCTTCAACCGACCAGCGTGGAATCAGTGTTCGTCGGCCATCCTTCCTGGCTTCCATCTCGCCAGCCCTTAGCTTTCGCTGCACATGTCGGATGGAACAGCGAAGGAGTTCTGCCACCTCCGGTACCGTCAGGAGTTCAGGTATCTTTGTTGTGCTTCCCATTACAATCCCCTTGTCTTTGACTGTCGCGATTGGTCTTGCCTGCGACGGGGGGAACGATAAGGGGCACTTTTTTGCGGATCCGGAATTCGTCTACCGGTTGTGAACTCGTCAACCGGAAACAGTCGACTGGTTGTCCGGTTTTCACCCCTTGACAGGGTTTTCGTAAACGCGACACGTAGCGACGTATGAGGCAGGCGGCTCGTCTAGATCACTGCGGCGCAAAACATGGCGCAAAACATGGCATGCCGTGGCGTTTCGTGTCGCGATCAAAATACGCGAGCTACAAATCACGGGCCTTTTAATCGCAGCAAGAGCCGATTTCCGATCTACGTGCATGGCATGCAAGAGGTCATCGGTTCAAGTCCGTTATCCTCCATTCGCTTCGCGAATAGAACGCAGAGCAGTAGAGCCGTGTTGTTCGATGCACAGTTTAACGGCGAGCCGCAGGCGTCTGCGCAAGTTTAGCGGCTAGCCGCAGGCGTCAAAACACGCACACAAGCCGCAGGCTTCGAAGCACCGCAGCACACCCCAGGCGTCTCCTTGTCGTCTGCTTCTTCCTCTACCTCTTGTTGACGGCTGAATTCGTCGCCAACAGTTGGTTCGCCTAAGACAGCCAAATGGTCGCGTTTTGATCGTTCAGCCACGTGGTTGTATTGTCACTGCACCTCGCAGATGCCTGCGCGTTGTCGCCGCAGCGCACGGACGCCTCCGGCTTGCCGCTAAACTCGCGCAGACGCCTGCGGCTCGCCGTTAAACTTTCAAGCCCGACACACTCGTCATTCTACCTGTGGGACGGCATTTCCAACATTCGGCAACTCACCGATGACTTAGAAGTGGTGACCGATGAATACGCCTTCGCAGCGTTCGGAACACTTCGCAGTTCGACCGGTAGCACGGCCAACTCACAGCAGTACAAGGGGCGACTGATTGCCTACCGCAGGGACCCGGCGAAAGTGCATGTGCGGGACGATAGATTTCTTCTGGAATCATTGGCTTCGCACCAGGAAAGATGGTACTTCATCGTTCAGAGAAAGCACAGAAACTGACGCATCGCGATTCAGTAAACTGGGACCGCTACATCGAGGTCATTTGGGTTATTCAGGAGTCTTGTAGTCAGGAACAATGGTGAACAATGAGACCTTTGAGCATCGAAGGCCAGAAAGCGCTGAGGGTTGCCGAAGACTTGATCGATCATGCAAAACTAGATGAAGCAGAGTCGGTGCTGTTGAATATCATCAGATGCGAAGAACCCAACCGACTTGTACTCCACAATATCGAAGATGTCTATCAGCGTCGATTGTTGTCTTGTGCAGAACGGGTGACGGACAAGTATCCAGAATCACCAATGGCATCTTATTTTCATGGCAGATTGCTGTCTGATGCAGCAAACAATGGAAGATCAGCACTCCTCCGTGCATTGAGCAAAGCAGAAGACGATCCGGCGATGCAGGTGATGTGCCACTATTATCTGATGAAGTGTTCTATCGCCAACAGGCGGATGGATTTGTTCACAGAAGAACTGAACTGGCTAATGTCCCTTGATGAACTTTCTCCAGCAAGAGAGGGAGCGTTCAGCTACGCCGTATGGGCCATCTCCGCTTGCGATAAACTGGACCTTCATCAGCAATTGCGGGACGTGGCAGAAACCCCCGAAATTGTTCAAAGCCTGCCCCTGATCGCCCAACTGCTTCGTGCCAAAGCCGATGAACTGGAACTTGGTCAAAAAATTGTTGCTTCAATTGGATGAGTAGAGATCGGCGACGTGAACGGAGAGCAAGTCAGCACCCAGAATACAAATACTGCAATGTGAAGGTCGGTGAGAGAGAAGATACTCATCTTGACTTTAATTGAGAACTCAAACGGCGGACCAGTTTGCGGATGATGGCGGGTAGACGCTGCAGCACTGGCGAGTCGCCGTACTGCTCTCGGAAAACTTCAATGACCAACGGCAACGAAAGCATGATGCGGTCTGCCAACTCTTTGGCTTGTTCGATGACGAGGTTAGGTCGAATCCCAAGATCGTCGGCAAGGGCGCTCAATTGCTTCGCACTGACAACATCAGGGTTCCATACGCCGCCTGCGCTCATGGCCAGCTCTCGCGACAGGTTCCTGTAGTTGCGAGTACACACCAGGTCATAGAAAGGTGCGAGACTGGGCGAACCACTGCTGCCATAGAGTAGCGAAAGGTTTTTGCCATGAGCATCAGCGTTGCCAGTCAGCAAATTATAGAGCGACCAACGCAACAGCTTTTGCAGGTCAAGCAGCGGAAAATTGACGTGTCGCCGAATCAAGTCTGCGCAGTGCTTATAACTCGGTCCGCCTTCTTTCTCATACTTTCGCGAAGCATCGATCCCCAGCGCCTGGCAAAAATCTTCCTGATGCAGTCTCATCCACTGCCCCGCTTCCCATTGTCGATCGTACCGAGCAATGATTGTGATTGACGATTTGGCGGTCTTGCGAATGCGAACATCAACGACTGGCAAACCAACTTCTTTGGCGAGTATTGTCATGAAGGTTTCGTTTTCCGGAAGATGTGAGTAATGCGGCGACGCGAACTTTAATATATGAGTGCTGGGTGCGCTGCCCAGCGGGATCATGATCTGAGTGCCCTCAATGTAGACTGGAAGTTTGTCCTGAGCGCCGGCCAGCGACAGTCGAATGTCGCCTTGACCTGTGACGGCCGCAAAGACGTTCGGTGTTCCAGGTGACCAGCGTGCGAGTTGCTCCTCGGTGACCTGTTCATACCGTGGTGGCTTTTCCGGCAGTTCACCGTTTCGAGTACCTGTGATTGTCAATGCGCCCGCGCAATCGCCGCCAATCGCCTTCAACAATTCGAAGTCATTGTCTGCCGAAATTCTTAGCGACTTACAAATCTGTTCGCGTACATTACCCTCGGGTAATAAGTTGGCGAAGAAGTACTGGCTTTCCGAATCAGTGAAGGTTCCATCCAGAGGTAACGAGAGCGAGATCGGAAAACGGGCTGCGGACCGCAACCATCCATCGTCATAAACGAACTTCATGGTGCGCGCAGCGGTTTGCTCCAGCAGGCCAACAAGCTCCTGACGGTAGTGCACGCAGAGACATTCGCTCATTGGGGTTCCCCACGAGTGCGAACATGAAGTTCGAGTCCAAACAGCTGCAGGACTTCAATCGCCAGTCCGAGCTGAAGTGTTGGTTTTCCTCGTTCAAGTTCAGAGAGAAACCGGATGCCGACTCCGGCCATTCCCGCGGCATCCTTCAAGGTCAGCCCTGCTTCTTTTCGACGCTGCCGCAGGATCGCGCCCAGTTCTTTCGCGTTGCTGACTCTCTTCATCGCATGTCCGATCGAATCCCGCTCGGGAACAATTTTGCCATATCGCTATATGGCCGACTCTTTTGTCCCGCTCGGTAAATTTAGACCAGAAACTACCGATGTCAAGTTGATTTGTCCCGTTCGGTACATTTCGATAGTGATGGCTCTGATGGAAGGCAGAATTCGACAAGTGTGCCTTCTGGTTTTTGGCGGACCCAACACGTCGCCAGAAACGACGGTCTATGGCCCCAACCCTGTCCCCGGCCGGAATTCTGAGGATCGGATCCCCGGCCCGATGGGTGGTGCAAAAGGCGTAACCTGGGTTAATATCACTTGGACTGATGGTACAACGATGACTCGAATGCAGGCGGTTACGTACACGTCACAGACGTGCTGTGCATTATTACCCGGTACGGGTTCAACAGCATAGCCTGGGGTCGCCGCAAAGCGGCGCACCCCAGGTTGCACGAGACGAGGAAACCGAACCCCAACGGGGTTCCACAATCGGGTTCCACAATGGGCAAGGCGCGAAGGTGCACGTAATGTGGAACCCCGTTGGGGTTCATTCGCGATTGGGCGTAATACCTGGGGTGCGCCGTTGAGACGGCGACCCCAGGCTTTGTTGTGCGACCCCGTTGGGGTCAATCGCAGGTGGGCGACTCTCGGTTGGGGTTAATCCCAGACGTAGCGTTCATCAATCGCCAGGCTGTACTTAGCGCAGATCCTCCGAAACTCATCCTGAAACGTCTCTCGCTTATGATGCTCTTCCTGATTCTGAATATAGCGTTCCAAAGCTGGAACGTGAGAGGGGCTGATTGAGAATGCTCCATAGCCTCCCTGCCAATAAAAGCCAGACTGCGATTTGCTCTGATTCTTGATCCAGCCAGACGAGTCGCGTTTGATTTCACGGATGAGGCTGCTCACATCGATGACTTTTCCCAGTCGGCACAGAATGTGAACGTGATCAGCAACGCCTCCAACGATCAATGCAGGGCAATCCTGATTTTTACAGATGCCAGCAAGATAGGCATGCACCTGTTCTCGAAAGGCCACGTCTTTAAGGAATCCGAATCGATCCTTAGTAGAGAAAACAATGTGGACGTAAATTTGGGCCAAGGACTGACTCATTACGTTATGCCTCGTTCAGAGTGTGACAACATTCAGTAGGAGCTTTGCAAGTATACCATGTACGTATGGGGCAACACATATTAGGGTGCCCCGGAGCGAAACGCCCTCTTGACGGAAGTCTCGGAACCGAACCTCAACACAGTTCCACAATGGGCCAGGCGTGAAGGTGCACGTAATGTGCGATCCCGTTGGGGTCAATCGCAGGTGGGCGAATCGAATAGCAACTCATCGTGCCCTCGCCTCCGCTTCCCACGAAGTCCGACCGTGAAGTTCGAGTCCGAATCGCTGCAGGAATTCAATCGCCAGTCCGAGCGGAAGTTTGCTCTGAGGGCTTTGTGACGAGTTTTCGTGCTTGTTCAACGTAAAGTCGTTGAACGACGAAATGTCGTTGATTTCGCTGGCGTGTTCGGGTTTTCGCAAGATCAATTGAGGAAAATAGTTGCGTCAAATCATCCGGTTTGGCACGGAAAGTGAACTGTATCGATTCATCGCCCGCTGAATTGCTCAGCTGGCACAACAAAGTCCGACGAATACTGTTCTCGAAAGGTTTTGATCATGTCACGAATCCAACAAATTGTTCCAGAGTCAGCAACGGGAAAAGCCAGGGAACTGCTCGATGCCGTCAAAAGCAAGCTGGGATCGATTCCAAACATAACGCGAGTCATGGCCAATGCTCCAGCGGTTCTGGAAGGCTATCTTTCACTCAGCGGCGCGTTGGGAAAAGGATCGCTGTCCGCGAAAGATCGGGAACGCATCGCTCTGGCTGTTGGTCAGGCGAACGGCTGCGACTATTGCCTTGCTGCACATTCCACAATCGGCAAGATGGTTGGTCTCACGGCTGATCAGATACTGGATAGCCGCCGCGGCACATCCGTCGATTCGAATTCTGCTGCGATTGTGCAGTTTGCCGGGCAGGTATTGACCAAACAGGGGTGAGTGACCGATGCGGACCTGGCCAGTGCCCGCGGTGCAGGTCTGGATGATGGCGCAATCGCGGAAGTTGTTGCCAACGTCGCTCTCAACATCTTCACCAACTACTTCAATCACGTCGCCGAGACGGACATTGATTTCCCCAGGGTCGAGCCGATCGTCGATCATCATGACGTTTGCGCGACCATCCCCGGTTGCGATCAGACTCGCTAACCATCTTCAACGCGCCGTTTATTCAACACCGTTTTATTCAGCATCGCCCCATTCAGAAAAGCAGACTTTACCCCTGGAGAGTGAATCCATGAATCTATTCCATAACTCCTTTGTCGCGATGACTCTTGCCACGATTATCTCGTACGGTGCGTCCGTCACAGCCGATGAGCCGCAGTTGCCGACGACAACAGTGTTGCATCGCACGATCAAGGTCGACAATCTCGACATCTTCTACCGCGAGGCGGGCCCAAAGGATGCGCCGACTGTATTACTGTTGCACGGCTTTCCGACTTCATCCCACATGTTTCGGAATCTGATTCCGTCGTTGGCAGAGAAGTATCATGTCGTCGCGCCGGATTACCCTGGCTTCGGCAATAGTTCGGCTCCGTCGGTCGACGATTTCGACTACACCTTCGACAACCTGGCGAACGTGGTCGAGAAGTTCACCGAGAAGGTTGGATTGACCGAGTATTCGATTTATCTGATGGACTACGGGGCTCCGGTGGGGTTTCGTCTTGCCGTAAAACACCCGGAACGGGTGAGATCGCTGATCGTGCAAAACGGAAACGCCTATGATGAAGGGCTCGACAACGACTTCTGGAAACCCGTCAAGGCCTATTGGGCAGATCGAAGCAAAGAAAAGGGGGACGGTCTGCGATCGCTGCTGACTCTGGATGCGACGAAATGGCAGTACACTACAGGCGTCCGCAATCTGGAAACCATCAGTCCCGACACATGGGGACATGTACAACCGCTTCTGGATCGACCTGGCAATCAGGAGATCCAGTTGGCTCTGTTCTTCAGCTATGGAAGCAACCCACCTCTGTATCCCCAGTGGCAGGAATATCTCCGCAAGTACCAGCCGCCCACACTGATCGTCTGGGGTAAAAACGACCCGATCTTTCCTGCCGCCGGTGCGTTCCCGTACAAGCGTGACCTGAAGAGCGTGGAGTTTCATCTGCTGGATACAGGGCATTTTGCCCTCGAAGAGGACGGGGCGGCGATCGCTGCGCTCATCCGTGATTTCCTCGGAAATCAACCTTAGTCCCGCTGTCGCTCAGAGAACGCTTCCTGACTAAAGGGGTCTTTCCAGCCGAGGGAGTTCCAATAGTCAGCATGAAGTGACAACGGATTGGGGATTGAACGGGCTTGTCGGGAAAGTAAACGCAGAGACGCTGAGGCGCAAGGACGCAGAGAAGAGTGACACCGGGGTGTTTGAATTCTTTGCGCCTCTGCGTTCCCTTTTGTCTTTGCCATGTCGACATGCCGCAGAACGGTGTTGATTCAGGCCTTTCGGTCAGCCTTGTACTTGAAAGGGCTCTGGGGATTGAATGGGTTTGTGGGGAAAGTGAACGCAGAGACGCGGAGGCGCAAAGACGCAGAGAAGAGTGACACCGGGGTGTTTGAATTCTTTGCGTCTCTGCGCCTTTGCGTTCGCTTTTGCCTTTGCCATGTCGACATGCCGCGGAACAGTGTTGATTCAGGCCTTTCGGTCAGCCGTGTGCTTGAATGGCCTCTGGGAATTGAATGGGTTTTT
Organism: Planctomyces sp.; assembly: GCA_016795105.1. Lineage (GTDB taxonomy): Bacteria > Planctomycetota > Planctomycetia > Planctomycetales > Planctomycetaceae > F1-80-MAGs062. Next base: position 137,865 of record JAEUIH010000005.1, on the reverse strand, counting down.
GGGGAAAGTGAACGCAGAGACGCAAAGGCGCAAAGACGCAGAGAAGAGTGACACCGGGGTGTTTGATCTCTTTGCGTCTCTGCGCCTTTGCGTTCCCTCTTGCCTTTGCCATGTCGACATGCCGCGGAATGGTGTTGATTCAAACCTTTCGGTCAGCCTTGTACTTGAAAGAACACTGGGGAATTAATAGGTTTGATGGATGAGTGTACGTTTTGTGACTGGCGGAACAGCAGGCCGACGCCTTTGGCTTGCCGCTAAACTTGCGCAGACGCCTTTGGCTTGCCGTTAAACGTGAATGCTACTGCATTGCATGACACGTTGACTGTGCCCCGTCAGCATGTTCGGAAAGGCGTTTTACCCGAGCAACAGCCTGGTCAACTCAGAAGGCAAGATCAAGATCAATGACCCGGGACAGGAAAGTTGGGGGCAGGAGAATGGGGACGCAACTCATTCGAGATTCTCAGGCGATGATTTCATCCAGCACTTCGCCGCCGATATCCGTCAATTGTCGTAGACGCCCCGCGTGCAGGTATCGCAGCTTGTCGTCGTCAAGTCCCAGCAGATTCAGGATCGTTGCGTGGACGTTGCGAATGGGGATCGGTTCATGGATCGATCGCAGAGAAAACTCGTCGGTTTCGCCCGCAGTGGCACTCCCTTTCACATCGCCGCCGGCCATCCACATGGACAGCGAGTATGAGTTATGTTCACGGCCAGGGTTGCTTTTCAGCTGGCCGTTCACAAACGGCGTGCGGCCCATTTCGGAGGCCCACACCACAAGTGTTTCTTCTAACAATCCGCGTTGTTTCAAATCCGACAGCAATGCCGCAATGGGTTGATCGACTTCTTTTGAGTGCTTTCGCATTCCCTGTTCAACATTGCCGTGATCGTCCCAGCTGTCAGGCCCAATCTGCACACCGTGTATTAAAAGTGAAAAGCGAACTCCGGCTTCTACAAATCGCCTTGCCAGCAAACACTGCCTGCCAAAGCCCGCGGTTTCTTTTTGGTGAAGGCCGTACATTTCCTGAATTTGCCTGGGCTCATCGGAAATATCGACGAGTGCGGGTGCTGTCGACTGCATGCGAAATGCCAGTTCATATGCAGAGATACGAGCTTCAAGTTCCAATGCTCCGGGCCGTGTTTCGAGATGCTGCTGGTTGAACCACTTCAGTGCATCGAGTTCAGCACGCTGTTGTGCTTCAGACATACCGGACGGGCGATTCAAGTCCAGGATCGGGCTGCCTGTTGGCCGCAGTAATGCACCTTGATGTGTGGCTGGCAGATATCCATTGGCCCAGACCGCCGCTCCATTGACGGGTGCTCCGCGAGGATCCTGAATGACGACATAGCCAGGCATGTTCTCGCTTTCACTTCCCAGTCCATAGTTCACCCACGAACCAACGGATGGACTGCCTGGGAACTGACTGCCAGTCGTTACGTGCAGAGTGGATGGACCGTGATTTTGATTGTCGGTCCTGATTCCGTGGATAAACGCCATGTCATCGACATGGCGCGCAAGGTTGGGAAACAGCTCCGACATATACCGACCAGAACCACCATGGCGTTCAAACTTAAACGCACTTCCTACCACCGCATGAGGAAAGGTGAGTCTTCCCTGAAGTTCGCCGGAGATCGATGGAATTCGCGGCAGAGGTTCCCCATGCAACTTATTCAAGGCAGGCTTGTAGTCGAAAGAATCGACCTGGCTGACGCCCCCCTGCATGAACAGGAAAATACAGTTTCTTGCCTTTCGAGTGATATGCGGTGATTTGGCGGAGAGTGGGTTGCCGGCGGCGCGAGCCTCACTGGCCAGCAGACTGCTGAGCGCCAGTCCGCCGATGCCATTGTACGCGTGTGACAGAATGGTTCGCCGCGATGACGGTGACATATCTAAGTTCTTCAATCAACGTAAATGAATTCGTTCGAGTTCAACAGCACGCGGCACACGCTGACCAACCGATCGTTCTCCGAGTCATTCAACATGCACAACGAGATCATGCGTTCCGATTCCGGCTTTGTTGGAGGTCTGCTCAACGCGATTTCGAAGGCGTGTTCGATCTGTACAGTTAAGTCGTCGCCAGAAAGTTGTCTTACCCGACCTGCAAAATGTCTGGCTTCCTCGTTGGAGAACTCTCCGTTCAAAAGTGCCAACGCCTGCAATGGTGTTACGGAAGCTTTTCGATCAGGTCTCGACTCGTCGCAAACTAAGGCATCGAACGTCTGCATCATCGGCATTGTGAGGGTCCGCTGCTGATAGATGTAGATGCTTCGCCGCCGACCTTCCGGTCCGTGCTGTGCGTTCCATTTCGAGTTCGTAAACTTCACCGCTTCGGCGACATCTCCCGGCAAAGGCGGGAAGATCGGCAAGCCATACTTTTCGTTGTTCAGACGCCCACTGACCTGCAATATGCTGTCGCGGATGGCCTCGGCATCCAGCCGCTGACGATTGAACCGCCACAATAGTCGGTTGTCAGGGTCGACCAACAGAGCATGTTCATCAGAGTGCATCGATGTCTGTCGGTACGTGGCCGACTGGACGATCAGGCGATGCATCGCTTTGAGGCTCCATTTCTCGTCGACAAACCTGAGTGCCAGCCAGTCGAGTAATTGCGGATGAGACGGACCACCACTGAGTTGACCGAAATCGCTGGGCGTCCGCACGATCCCCTGACCAAAATGCCATTGCCAAAGTCGGTTCACCATCACGCGTGCGGTCATTGGGTTGCTGTCGCTTGCGATCCAGTTTGCCAGCGCCATTCGACGACTGCGAGTCGGCCATCTCCTGAACGGATCGAGGCGAATTGCGGCGGGCTCCTGATTTCCGGTAATCGCACTGAGGAATCCGGCTTCAACGACTTCCCCTGGATTGTCGTACTCACCTCGATGCATGATCCGTGTCACCGGAACGCCCGGTTCGTAAGGCGGACCAAAGGAATGTCGTAACGACATCGCAACAGGCTGAAGCCGCTTGAGATCCTGGTTGAGAAAACGAGGTGCCGCGGAAAGTCTATCAAACTGGTCCTTCTCGGCCTGAGTGATTCGATCGTCGCCGCCTTTGAATAACTCGTCGACTTTCTCCTGCCCCAGTCGTTGTGAAATGGACTCTCTCAGTTGTTGAAGTTCATTGTTCGATGCTTCCAGCTGTTGTTTGATTTCGCTGCGACGTTTCTCTGCCCATTCCTGTTCTCCTGCTCGATAAAAGTCAGCCTCGATTGATCCACCAATCTGGAATCCATCACCGCGTTCCGGTGGAGGGATTTGAACAGTGGAAAAAAAGGCCTTCAGGCGGTAGAAGTCCGCCGTCGGAATGTCATCATGCCTGTGGTCATGACATTTCGCGCATCCAACGGTCAACCCAAGAAATACCGAGCCGACCGTAGAGGTCATTTCGCTGAGCATTTCATGTCGAGTTTCATCACCTCTCGGTTCAGTAAATGGTGCCAGACGAAGAAAGGTCAACGCCACGATCTGCTCAGGCTTACTTAAAGGAAGCTCACCGGCGCCCATGATCTCATCAAGCTCATCGCCTGCCAACTGTTCTTTGATGAATCGATCGTAAGGCTTGTCGTGATTGAAAGCGTCGATCACGTAATCCCGGTATCGCCATGCGTGCGGCAGATCGGGATCGCCTTCGTATCCGGCCGTGTCTGCATAGCGAGCCAGATCGAGCCAACGTCGAGCCCAGCGCTCACCGTAGCGCTCATCATCGAGCAGCCGGTCCACGAGTCTTGAGTACGCCTCGGGCGACTCATCGTTCATAAACTGCTGGACCTCTTCCGGCGACGGAGGTAGTCCAATCAAATCGAAATACAGCCTCCGCAGCAACACTGTCTTAGACGCCCGCGGCGCCGGTTTCAGGTTACGTTTCTTGAGTTCGCTCAATACGAACCGATCGATGTCGTTGATCACCCAGTCTGATGACTGAACGAGCGGTGGTTCCTGGTGCGTCGGAACGTAAAACGGCCAGGGCTTCTCATCTCCGTTTGCCGAAACATCAAAGCCAGCCAACAGACATGCGAAGAGCGAACAAGCGGCAAACCACTTTCGAGTTGGGCGGCAAGTGAATCGCATGCCTGTCAAATCCACACTTCGTGATATGCACCATGTGATTTTCAGAGTTCCAAACCGACAGAGTAGTACCCCAGGAAGCCAAATACAAGATGCTGCGAAACTTCGCATCCGGAGAAGTTGCAAGCGCGACCCGCAGGTAGGAGCATCACAGGATCATCTCTTTGCGACGCAGAGCGCCACTTCGCGAATCAGCGATCTGAGTCTGAAGTCCTCTTTCGCAGTCTTCATGACAATTGTGTCGACTGTGATTGAGTCTGCCGGCCCGAGTTCTCTTGTCAGGGCGAATCGCAGCAAATGACTGGTGAAGGCTGTGGCAAAACGCTCGTCCTCCTTCACCAGCGACTCTTTGAAACCGACAACACCGTCGAACGGATAGGTTCTCAGCAGCGTTCCGCTTGAATCGACCGGCTTGCCGTTTTCGTACGTGTCGCGCCATCGGCCGGTGATGTCAAAGTTTTCCATCGCAAAACCCAGAGGGTCAATCCGCGAATGGCAGCCCGCACACGAGGGGTTCTTCCGGTGGGCGGCAAACTTCTCGCGGATCGTCTGGTCCTTTGCAGAATCATCTTCGTTGAGTGGTGGAACGTCGTTCGGTGGCGGCGGAGGCGGATCATTGAAGATCACTTCAATGATCCAGGCACCGCGAGCGATCGGGTGAGTTCGCTTCGGTCCGGACGTCATACTCAGCATGGCCGCGTTTGTAATAATCCCGCCATAACGCGGGTCTGGTGCCGCCACTCGTTCAAACGTGGTCGAACGCATCATGGCCTTGAGTTCCTCTTCGAACTGACGTTGCAATTCCTGCTGAAGTTTCTCTGGTTCCTGATTTGGTGGGACCTGTTCGAGTGCGATTCGGGTTTCGTCGAGCGTCCTGATCAATGCGGATCGCTGTTCTTTCTGTTCGAGCGTCATTGCCAGCAACAGGTCTTCATCGGAAACGTAAGTGCTGTTGCTGCCGAACGACGCTGCCACTTCTTCAGCTGTCAAAGCTCGGTCGTATAGACGAGCCTTATCGATACTCACCTTCAGAAACCGGTTGCCACCGGCTGGCAGGTGCCGCAGGCCGAAAAGAACCATACTTTGTTCCTTAGGGAATGCCGCTGCGGCTTTGCGGAACGGTTTGCCGTATGTCTGACCCTCACGATACAACGTCGTTGTGCCGTCGTCTGTGTAGGTCATGACGAGATGCAGTAGTTCGCCATCCTTCGTTTCGGGAGTCGATTCAGGGAAGTCTTCGGTACGAGCAAAGACATTACTACCGGAGATCCAGTGTCGCGGTTGTCGTTCACCAATCACGATTGTGTCGAAGAAGTCTCCAGGCCCCTGAATGCCCATTACTCCGCCGCCGGGCTGATCCAGATTGTGAACCTGACACCAAACCTCCAGGCTCTTGGCCTTCAATTCGATTGGCAAACCCGGGCTCTGCAAATGAGCCTGATCCAGTACCACCATGCCGTGTCTGAATTCGATGTTGCCGTGTGCGGTCAAATCGAGTGAGCGGAGGGACTCTTTCAAGTCGCCGTTGAATTCCCATGCGGCGAACGGTTTCAGGTCCACCGGCTTCCTGTCACCTGGGTTGCTCTCGCGATCGGCCAACACCTGAGCCTTCACAGGCGCGGTCAGCGCATCAAGTTCTGATTGAGCAGCCTTGATCACGGCTTCGAAGTTCGTGCGATGTTCGTCGTTCCGTCGGTTGTCATCCGCAATCTTCCGAAGGTCGACGACCGGAGGCTTCAATTCCGACGTATACCATGTTTTCAGAAAATCACTCTGGTAACTGAACGTGGGTGAGATCAGATCCACGATTGGCCGATCTTCAACAAATACGGCATCGAACAGAAGCAGCGGTTCGAGCACCATCTGCAGGCTGGCCGGATTGTCCTGATCCAGGCTGAAATACCTGTTGATCTGCGGATCGGGCGTTGCTGCAAGGACGTTTTCGAGTTGCATCCACTGAGAGGGGAACGAATCCAGAAATCGTTCGACCTTTGGATCACGCATCATCCGCTCGATCGTCTGACTTAACACCTCTGGTTGAGTCAGTTCGCCGGTCTCGGCCAGACGCAACAATTCATGGTCGGGACAACTGTTCCATAGAAAATACGACAAGTCTGACGCGAGTGCGAAAGGAACATCCGGACCGTCAGCAGCCGCGGTGCGATAGAGAAACAGTGGCGAAGACAATACGGCTGAAGCCACTTTCTTCATGCTGTCTGTGAACGACAAGCCCTGATTCATTTTCGCCATCGCGTAGTCGGTGTATCGATCGAGCGTTTCAGGCTCGACGCGACCGCGAAACGCGATCGCAAGGAACGGCTCGAGTCGGCGTTTCACTTCCGCCCGCGTGTCGTTACCTGCCGAAGGCTGGCGAAAGAATTCGTTCCAGATGCCAACATTTTCTTCGTTGAAATCGGGGCTGTCGACGATTGACACGCTCAGTCGCAGGAACGTGTCCAACAACAGCGGAGAAAGTGTCAATTGGTTTGCCTGATTGTCGAATCCATGTTCGGCACGTAAATCTTTCGGAAACGCTTTTACTTCGCGCAAACCGGATTGGGGCTTCAGTGAATATGACGTCACGTGAACCTTGTCCGGCATCTTTCCGATTGCGGGATACAGGTAGTTGTCGTGTCGGGTCATGAGTTTTTCGGGGAGCTCGAAGACATCGAGTTTCAACTCGAACAAATCTCTCACCGAGTTGTTGTATTGAAACCGGTTCAGTCGGCGGATTGGCGACGTTGTCTGCTCCTTGTCGGCGGTTGCCTCACGCAGCATTGTCTTCAGTGTTGTCAACAGCCGTGTGCGGGTTTGCTGATCCAGCGGCGGCTCGCTCTCGGGAGGCATGTCGTTTGAATCGATGGCCTGAATCATCCTGTTGATGATCGTCGGCTGATCCAGGAATTGAGCGACCGTCGTGATTGACTTAAAGTCGACTTCGCCGCTGACTTCGTCACCGCCGTGACATCTCAGGCAGTGTTCGGCGACCAGTGGATTCAGAAAATCAGCAAACTCGTCGGCCGAACACTTGTTCTCGGCAAAATTGACCAGGATGCACAGCAGAAGGGAAACGTAAAAGGCCACATCTGTGGTTGTTCGCTTTTGCATTCGTAATCACCTGTAGGTTGTTTTGTCCTGCGATGGGCAAAACGCTCGTACTCTATGTCCACAGATCGGAAACCACGCCCGTGCTGTCCGCGTAAGACTCAAGCTCCAGGCCCATCAACTGAGCAACTGTCAGCCAGAGATTGGAATTCAGCGTGCCACTCTTCAATTTGATATGTCGACCCTGCCTGATCTGGCCCTGTGCCTTACCGGCGACAATCATCGGCAAATCGTAATACTGATGAGTTGCCCCGTCGCCAAGGCCAGCGCCATAGGCAATTAGTGAGTTGTCCAGCATAGTGCTGCCGTCAGTTTCGGTGATCTCCTTCATCCGACGAATCAGGTACGCGTACTGCTGCATGTGGAAGAGATCAATCTTCTGTACGTCCTTGTAGCCGTCGCCCTGCTGGTTGTGAGTCATGTTGTGATGCTGGACTGGCTGGTCGAAGACGCCTTCGTACATCAGCGTCGCATCCCAGCGTTCGGGACCGATCATGAACGTGCAGATGTTCGTGATCCCCATCTGGAAGGCCAGCAGCATTAAATCGGTTTGTAAACGGATGTAGTCGCCTCGCGGCAAGACTTCGTTTTTGGGGATCTTCACGTCTACACTGGCCAGCAGTTTGCTCATCTTCTCGATGCGGATCTCAATGTCACGAATCATCTCCATGAAGTGGTCCATCGTTTCACGGTCATCACGCCCCAGTTTCTTCGACAGCGTCCTTGAATCAGCAAGCACGAGGTCAGTGACATCGGCAACGTGATTGCGGTAACTATCGCGAAGGAACAGGCGGTCATAGAGCTTCTGGGGATCGCGAATCGACGGGGCAATCGTGTCCGGACCGTACCACGAGATGTTGTCAAACTCGATCGGTTCTTTCCCGGCCGTAAATCCGTTGCAGCTGATCTCCAAAGTATTGAAGATGGTGGAACGGCCGACGGCATCGCCGATAATCTGGTCCAGGGTTCGCCCGTTGGGATGCTGAACACCCTTCGCAGCGGCTTGTTCCGGCGAAAGACTCGTCAGGTAGCACGAAGCGCCCTGGGCGTGAACATCCTGGCCATTCTTATAAGATCGCTCCAGCCCGGTGATCAACGTAATGTCGTTCGTGTACTCGGCCAGCGGCTGCATGGTCGAAGTCAATTCCAGCGGAACAATTCCTGGCTGACTGGCGATGCGCCGCTGTTCCTTTGACTTATCGGCGTCAAATCCTCCGATGAAGCCCGGCAGTTCGGCGTTCTCTTCGCCAGGGAAGAAGCACCGCCGTACGATCCCATTGGGAATATACATGATCACAAGCTTCTTGTCCGGCTTTGCCGCGATTGAAGTCCTTTGGTTCCCTAACGCCAGCGATGGCAGGAACGGCAATGCCATCATCGCCCCGTTTGCCTTTAAGAACTTTCTGCGTGAGAAGTTCATTGATTCGTTCCTTACGTCGTGGATCAGTGTCGCTGACTGGTGCCAGGTCGGTTGATGGTCAGTCGGCGATGGATATCGGCATGGTAGTCGATCAGCTTCGTGAGGTCGATCGGCTCACTCGCCCAAAACATCGAGCCGCAAACATGACTTTTTCGAAGCAAAACGCGACAATGATGAATTCGGGGTCGGGGAAAGCGAAGCCTACCGGAAACTCAGCACTATCTCCAATGCAATGTCAGTTCAGTTATGAGATCACATTTGTTGTTAATGGTGACATTCATTCTCCAGTTCATTTCCGGGACTGGCAGGGTTCTCGCGGAACCACAAAGACACGCGAATATCGTGATGGTACTCATCGACGACATGGGCTGGGAAGACCTTTCATGTTTCGGGAATCAGGAAGCAGAGACGCCGGCCATAGATCGGCTTGCGAACGAAGGGAAGCCGTTCTACATCAACCTCTGGCCTGACGATGTCCATGGCCCATTGTGGCCGCCGGTGGACAAATGGGCCGAAGGAAAACGGGGGCTGTATCTATCTGTAGTGCAGGAGATGGATCGTCAGCTCGGCAGACTGTTCGATCACATTCGCGACGATCCGGCATTGCGAGATAACACGCTGGTTCTTGTTTGCTCTGACAACGGTCACGAGCCAGGTGCGGGACGCTCGGGGCCGTTTCGCGGAGCAAAGACACGGCTGTACGAAGGCGGAATTCGTTCGCCCCTGATTGTGTGGGGACCGGGTTTGATCCCGGAAGAGAAACGTGGGACTCACAATGATTCGTCGGTTTTCGCTGCGTTTGACCTCGTACCATCACTGCTCACACTGGCAAATGCAGAAGCTCCAGCCGGAGTGATGTTTGACGGCGAAGATATCGCCGCGGCGATTGTGGGTGAGAGTGATATTTCGCGGGTCGCGCCCCTGTTTTGGCGACGTCCTCCTGATCGCAGGAACTCACCGCCTGCATTGCCGGAGCCTCAACCCGATCTCGCCGTGCGCGATGGGCACTGGAAACTGCTCTGCGATTACGATGGAGCCAACGCCGAACTGTATGATCTATCGAAAGATCCTGGAGAGGCTTCGAACCTCGTCATTCGGCAGCCGGAAATGACTCAGCGACTCTCAGCCGCTGCAGTAGCATGGCATCAGTCGATGCCTGCTGACAACGGACCTGCATTAGGAGCCGTCGCCCTGAAGAAGAAGGCTGCCGATTCGCGTCCCAACGTGCTGATGATTCTCGTTGATGACCTGAAACCATCGCTTGGATGTTACGGCGATGTGATTGCGAAGACGCCGAGTATCGATAAGCTCGCTGCTCGGAGCCTGCGGTTTGATCTGGCGTTTTGCAATCAGGCGGTGTGTGCCCCGTCGCGATTCACACTGATGCTCGGTTCCCATTCCACATCGACTGGCCTATACGGGCTCGGCAGTCAGCTAAGACAGCGCGTGCCCGATGCCGTCACCTTGCCGCAACTCTTTGCGGGAAGTGGTTACCGAACAGAATCGCTTGGGAAAGTATTTCACATCGGGCATGGCAATCAGGGTGACCCGCAATCGTTCTCGGTTGAACACTTTCACGACAGGGTGATCGAATATGTCGACCCGGCCAGCACCGAAGGCGGACAACTCACGCGTGAGGAAGCGTACTTTACCAATCAGCAACTCGATCGAATCAGGGAACTTCCTCGCGGCGCCGCGTTTGAATCGCCCGATGTCACAGATAACGCGTATGCCGACGGTCGCGTTGCGGCAGAAACGGTGAAGCGACTTCAGGCAGCTCGAAGGCGTCGAGACAAGGATGGTACACCATTCTTCATCGTAGCCGGGTTTGCGCGACCGCATCTTCCATTCAGTGCGCCGAAGAAGTACTGGGACCTCTACGCCCCGGCCCAATTTGCGAGGCCAGAGAATGTTTATCTGCCTTTGAACGCACCGAGCGTCGCAAACAAGTCGAACGGTGAACTGGCTAACTACAAGCCTATTGCCGAAAGCGGTGACGTCGACCCTGACGCAGAACTTCATCGACAACTCACACACGGATATTACGCCAGCGTCAGCTATGTCGATGCTCAGATCGGCAAGGTACTGGATGAACTCCAACGGCAACGGCTTGTTGACGATACGATCGTCGTCCTTTGGGGTGATCACGGGTTTCATCTGGGCGATCATGGTTACTGGACGAAGCATACGAACTTCGAACAGGCGAATCGAATTCCACTGTTGATCGCCGCGCCAGGCGTGTCGAAGCCAGGTTCAGTCACCCGCCAGCTTGCTGAGAGTGTCGACATCTTCCCAACACTCGCAGAACTGGCAGGCCTTGAAATACGCAGCGGCCCGCAGCCGATCGATGGCCGCAGCCTTGTCCCTGTGTTGAGAGATCCGTCATTCCGAGTCCGCAATCATGCCTATCATGTATTTCCTAAAGCCCGGCTCGGTCGTGCAATTCGGACTGAACGATATCGATTTGTGGAATGGCGGAATGGCGATGAGACGCCCGAGACAGCCGAACTGGAATTGTACGACTACGAAACGGATCCACTTGAAACCCGCAACCTCGCCTCTGAACAGCCGGACGTTGTTGCCGAACTTCGTGCGATCCTTGCAGAGTACCCTCAACCGATGGACTGAAATCGGAAGGCCAGAGAAAGGCGCATCGAGACGCCCCGTTGCTTTCACTGTGATCCTGTCAAATGACCGCACCATGTTCTCCCAAACCATGTTCTCCCAAACCATAGTTACAGGAATACGATGCCCATACTCAGACTCGCAACTCCGCTTGCTGCGTACCTGATCCTTGTCGCGACATCAGCGCTGGCTGGGGAACGCCCAAATATCATCGTGATCATGTCGGACGATGTCGGTTACTCGGATATCGGCTGCTATGGCAGCGAAATCGCCACGCCGAATCTGGATGCACTTGCTCAGGGTGGCGTCCGCTTCACCCAGTTCTATAACACAGCTCGCTGTTGTCCGACCCGAGCTGCACTGCTCACCGGGCTTTACCCACACCAGGCGGGTATCGGGCATATGGTGGATGGTCCCGGGCCGAAGACGGGGTCACCCGCATACTCCGGTGAGTTGTCACGCAACGCAGTGACCATTGCCGAGGTGCTCAAGACAGCGGGCTACTCGACTTATATGGCCGGCAAGTGGCATGTTACGAAGAAGACTCAACCGTTCGTCGACAATGACAAAGCCAATTGGCCTCGGCAGCGAGGCTTCGACCGTTTTTACGGAACGATTCACGGAGCTGGCAGCTTTTTCGATCCAAATACTCTTGTCCGAGACAACACGTTTGTCTCTCCGTACGGCGATGTCGAGTATCAACCAGATGAATACTATTACACTGACGCAATCAACGACCACGCTGCACGCTACGTCACCGAGCACAGGAAGAACCGCGGAGACGAGCCCTTCTTCCTTTACGTTGCTCACACCGCCGCACATTGGCCGATGCACGCGAAGGAAACCGACATCGCGAGATACCGTGGCAAATATGATAGCGGCTATGAGGCGATTCGCGCGGTGAGGCTGGCAAGGATGAATCAACTTGGCCTGCTCGATTCGCGGTGGCAGGTATCGCCACAGGCAGGCGATTGGAACAAGGTTGACGACAAGACCTGGGAAGCTCGCTGTATGGAAGTGTATGCAGCGATGCTGGACTGCATGGATCAGGGTATCGGTCGACTGGTAAGAACTTTAAGAGAAAACGGCCAGTACGAAAACACTCTGATTCTCTATCTCCAGGACAATGGCGGCTGTGCCGAAGGGATGGGGCGTAACGGGCCCTTCAAACCACGCGCCGCAACACCTGCCTTACCGCCACTCACGAACGACTATCTCCAGCCCGACATGATTCCAAAACAGACTCGCGACGGTTATCCGATGCGGCAGGGCAGGAAGGTTATGCCGGGCGCAGCGGATACCTTTGTTGGCTATGGACAGGCATGGGCAAATGTCAGCAACACTCCGTTTCGCGAGTTCAAGCATTGGGAGCACGAAGGCGGGATAAGTTCGCCGCTGATTGTCCATTGGCCACGCGGCATCGAATTGCAGCGTCACGGCCGGCTCGAACCGCAGCCTGCACACCTCATTGACCTTATGGCGACCTGCGTGGACCTCGCAGAGGCGGAATATCCTGAGGAATTTTCAAAGCAGAAAATCGTGCCTCTGGAAGGCGTGAGTCTCGTGCCGGCTTTCGCGGGCCAACCACTCGCACGTATTCAGCCACTGTTCTGGGAACATGAAGGCAACAGGGCCGTTCGCGCTGGCGACTGGAAACTCGTCTCAAAGCACCCAGGTGACTGGGAACTCTACAATATCGCCGCTGACCGCACCGAACAGCAGAATCTGGTTACGCAATATCCCGAACGCGTGAAAGAACTCGCCGCAGAGTGGGAAGCCTGGGCCATGAGAGTCGGCGTATTGCCGTGGCCGCTCAATGTCAGTGAAAAGACGACGGGAGAGTAGCCCGTCAATCGGCTTGTGTTTCTGATTTCCACACCATGCCTGAACCAACGCGAGATCGGCTGAAGCCCCTTTTCATCCCAGGACTACTGCGTCCCGATCGGCCATCCAATAGGCGCATTGTCAAGCAAGGTTCGGGCGAATGATTGCCTTTGGCTGTTATTGTTTGTAGAAGATGAGCTTCACCATACCAAGCTTATTTGATCTCCATCCTTTGACGACGGCAATGGCCATCCAGGACCACCTGTGTTGGAATCGGAAGGAGGATCTGGTTCTCATGCATTTCAGCAAAAGGGTGAAACATGAGTACAGAACCAGTAGCACATTCAGTGCCTGAAGACCCGATTGACCCGAGGGTGCGATCGGACGGAAGTTGTTCGGCAGAGGCGTCTGATGAGTACCTGATCCGTGAACTGCAGGCGATCCGTCGTTCGGAGACGGGTCGGTCCCATTTTGGTCACCAGACCTGCGTAGGCGGGTATCAGATCGTCCGCGAGATTCGTCGTGGAGGACAGGGTGTCGTTTACGAGGCCGTTCAACTTGCGACAGGAAGACCAATTGCTCTTAAGGTCCTTCTTCATGCCGGGTTTCAGTCTCCTGCAGCCCGCACTCGATTTCAGCGCGAGGCTGAGCTGTTGGCGTTGCTGCGGCATCCGTCGATCGTAACACTGCATGACTTCGGTGACGTTGATGGTGAACTTTTTTATGTTATGGAGTATGTCGACGGAACTCCGCTGAACAAAGTCAGAGAGTTTCAGTTACCGGACAGGATTCATCAGCGGACGGCTCAATTGCACCTGGTGCTGAAGACAATGGCGGTAATCAGTGACGCCGTTGCGTGCTTCCAGAGACGAGGGCTGATTCACCGCGACCTGAAGCCCGACAATATCCTGATTGATCGAGACGGTGTCCCGCGAATTGTGGACTTCGGCCTTGCGAGGCTGTCGAGCGATACGAGTGAAGGGACCTCGTGGCATCGCGGTCAGACGATGGAGGGCGAGTTCCTTGGTACGCCGGCTTATGCCTCTCCTGAACAGATTCAGGGATCACCTGATGCGATCGACATTCGAACGGACGTTTATTCACTGGGAGTAATCCTCTATGAATTGCTCACCGGACGTCCTCCGATTCCCATGAGCAATTCGCTGATCGAATCGCTTCGCGCCGTTACTGAACATGAACCGATTCGACCATCGGTCATCAATCCGGCGATTGACCGCGATACCGAATCGATCATTCTTAAGTGTCTCTCAAAGAGCGTGGATCGTCGTTACCAGACTGCATCTGACCTCGCACTTGATCTGAATCGACGTCTCGACGGCCAGCCAATTCTCGCTCGATCTGACAGTGCAGCGTATCTGCTGCGATCGAGCCTGCGCCGTCATCGGATTGCCGCGAGGATCGCTGCAATCATCTTTGTGATCATAGTCACTTCGAGCCTCGTCATCTTTCAACTCTGGCGGCAGGCTGTCTATGAACGCACTGAAGCTCGAGCGGCGACATACCGATCGTCACTTCTCGCCGCGATCGCAGCTGTGCGTGAGGACAGGACGCAGGATGCGGCCGATCTGCTAATGCAGGCACCGCTCGAGTTTCGCGGCTGGGAATGGTCCTACGTCATTAGTCGCATTGATGACTCGATCGCCAGCAGGCGATTATCGGATGAAGCCGTGCTGATGGCCCAGTGGACAAACGACTCTCAGGAAATTGCAATCGTTCTGACCACAGGTGGATTGCGAATTGCCCGGGAACTGGACTTTCGGACGCGTAATGGCGGAAATCCCTCGATGCCGCTGTCAACCGGAATCGAACCACCTGAGATCCAATCGGATGGAGTCCTCAAGGCAAGTCACGTGGCAATTGTTGAAGGATCGAATCTGCTGGCTGTGATATTTCAGGACAACCAGTTGCGATGGTTCGATCGAGATGCCAGACAGTGGCTTGCAATCCATACTGAGATTCCTGGAACGGTGGCTGCAGTTTGTCCCTGTCCGTCAGAGAATTCTGTTTTCGTAGCGTCGGTGAAAGGCCACAACAAAACGGAAATTTACAGGGTTGCTGCGGATGACCAATCGGTCACGGCTCTTGCAGTGATTCCCTGGATCGCCCATTGCATGGCAATCACACCTCCTGCGGCGAATTCGCAGTCCGGCAGCGAGCAACTGTTTGTGGCTGGAATGGAACTGGCCGCGTTCGACATTGAGCAATCCGGACTCACCGCTGCATTTGCATCACGGCGGCTGACCACGGACATCAACTGCATCGCCGTTTCGCCTGACCGAAGTTTGGTGGCGTGTGGGCAGACAGACGGGACGTTGTCTGGAATTGCGACTCAAACCGGCGAATTGCAGCTCGAAATTCGTTCCCACGGCGGTCCGGTTTCTGCAGTTGCATTTTCCGACGACTCAAAACTACTCGTTACCGGCTGCCAGGATTCTTTGACGCGTGTCTGGAGTGCAGAGTCTGGTGCATTGGTACAATCATTGCGAGGCCACTTGCACTGGATTCAGGCCGTACGATTTGTCGATGAGACCAGGGTTGATTCCATCAGCGCTCGAGGAGAGCTGAAGCGGTTTCGGTTTGATGTTGATTCCGGCGACGTCATCTTCAAGGCACATGACAGTATTGTGACAGGGCTTCATTTCAACACTGCGAGTGATGGAGTGTACTCGGGATCGCTGGATGGAAGTGTTCGATATCAGCCAGTTGGGGCTGCCGCCATCGGAAGAAGTCTTACCGCTGGTCATGTATCTGTCACAGCAATGTCAAGAGGATATGGCCTGTGGAATTCCATTGCTGGACGGGAAGATGGGACGATCATCGGTTTGCAGGAGGATGGTGCCGAACATTACCAATTCCTGCCGATTCCGGGCGACGCAATTCGATCGGTCGCTCAGAGTGGCTTAACGGAAAATCTGGTGGCAGGCTTTGAGTCCGGGGAAGTCCTTCTGATCGACATCGATTCCCCAGGCAATGTCAGATCAATTACTCGCCATTTGAAACCTGTCCGGTACGTGGCATTTGCGCAGAACGACACGGTGCTGATTTCCGAAGACGAAACCGTACTTCGCGCAACTCGGCTTGAGAGTGGAGAATTGCTGCAGGAATTCCCTCGTTCGATGTCATTGTATTATGCACCATTCGCAGTTTCTCCCGATGGTCGACTGCTCGTTGCGGGTGATTCTTCCGGGCGACTGCGAACCTGGGAGATCCTGACTGGACAGGAGCAACCGCCCTTTGAGTGGCACGCCACGAGTGTGACAGCGGTCAACTTCAGTCCGGACGGAACTCGTCTGGTCAGCGCTGCCGCTGACGGCGCCGTCAAAATCTGGAATGTTGAGCGACGTCAGGAGGTGTTTTCGCTGCCGGATGTGAAGGGATTTGCAGTTCAGTTGTGTTTCAGTCCGGATGGACGAAGAATAGCGGTGGGATTATATGATGGATCGATTATCCTGTTTGAGGGCCTGATTGCAGCTCGCCGATCGTCGATTGTCTCGGGGCCCTCGCTCACCACCGACACGGAGCCGGAGCGCTGACGACGGTTTTAGGAGCCGTGAAGAATTATTGCCATCTTCAATGATCTGAAGTATGACTCCTGCTGATTCCACAAACGATGAAACTATTCAGTTGCCTGAAAGCAATTCAGGCGATGACCTCTGTCGGACTCGAGTCAGTCTGCTGCTGCGACTCAGAAACGCAGCCGACCACGAGGCGTGGACAGAGTTTTACGAGGTCTATTCTCCGTTGATTTATCATTACGCTCGAAGCCGAGGCCTGCAGCATTCTGATGCCGAGGATACTCGCGCGGAGTGTCTGGAATCGGTTGCACGGCAGATCACCGGGTTTGACTACGATCGTTCGCGTGGTGGATTTCGTGCATGGCTCAGAACTCTGGCCATTCGCCGGATTATTGACAAGCTGCGAAAACGTCAGCTGATCAGCGCGGATTCGGCAGAATTGAACTCACTGCCTGATGTCCATGAGCCTGTCGACGAACTGTGGGATCGTGAATGGCGTCATCAGCACCTGAAGCACTCTATGGAAAACGCGCGACGACAGGTGAATGAACAGACGTGGCAGATCTTCGAACTGTTGATTAATAACGAGCTTTCTGTGCAGGAAGTCTGCGAACAACTTGGCGTGACAGCGAACCACGTTTACAAGGCTCGCGGCCGAGTCCTGGAGCTGGTCCGCGAGCGCATGCGCTATTTGCAGGCGGATGAACCGCCGTAACCCGGGACTCGCTCGGACGAAATTTGTTCTCCATGACGTTCGTCGCTGGCAACGGAGCAGCCATGCTGCAGATCTGATTTTCGGGCTGGATTCTGCAGAAGTTCCAATTTTTCATGGCTGATTCCTGTTGGTTCCTCGAAACGAATCCAGGGAAACTTGAATTCACACCGAGCCAATGCCATGAAAACACGTTCTCGAGTTCTTCAATTTCTGCAGCAACTGCAGGCCTGCACTTGCAGCACCGTGGCAGACAACCCTGCCGCCCTGTTTGCGAAGCAGCGAAGGGGTAAACGGCGACGATCGGCAGCAGGAGAATCTCTTGAACCCCGAATGCTGTTGACTGTGGATCTGTTGAGTGTGACACCAACAGACAACTCCGGCGATATGGTCAGCAACAGTCCGGTGTTCAGTCGCAACGGTCGATTTGTGGCTTTTCAAAGCAATGCGGAAGATCTGGATATTGCGGGGGCAACCGACGGAAACGACAAACAGGATGTGTTCGTGCGGGATTTGTTGCTGGGGACGACAACGCTGATCAGTGTGACCCCGGGTGGTCGAGGCGGAAGTGGAGATTCATGGTTGCCGTCGATCAGCGACGATGGTCGCTTTGTAGTATTCAGCAGTATGTCGACCGATCTGGTGACGATCGCAACAACGTACCTGTCTGGAGTCAATGCCTTCGTACGAGATCGCGATACGGACAAGGATGGGATCTTTGACGAACCCGGCGCAAGTTCGACTTACCTCGTCAGCCGCAGTGGCGAGGATAGTGATTTCAGTGGCAACAGTGCATCTGCCGGGATCGTTCCGGGCTTATCGTTCGCCAATCGGGCAGTGATCAGTGGTGACGGTTCAACAATCGCGTTTGTCAGTCTCGCCACAAATCTGCTCGACCCGGGCGACGGTGTGATTGATCCATTCTTCCTGGCCGATCTTTACTATGCCGTTCCCGGCGGACGGACAGGAATCGCCAGTGTCAACTATGAAGGCACGTCGGCCGGCGTGTCTCCGAGTGGCCAAAGTGCAGGTTTTCCGTCACTGAGTTACAACGGCCGCCGAATCGCATTTCAAAGTGCTGATGTAGACCTTGTCCAGGATGATACGGAGGGATTTCAGGACATTTTTGTTCGCGATCTGACACAGGGTAAAACCATCCGTGTCAGCATTGACGAAGGGGACAGAGGCGGAAACGCGGCGTCGTTCGAACCAGTGATAAGCCGCAATGGAAATCATGTTGTGTTCTCAAGTACTGCATCCAATCTCGTCTCCGTCGACTCCAATGGGGCATCCGATGTCTTTGTGCATGACATTCGTACAGGCCGAACTGCTTTGGTCAGCCGCAATCGAATCTCTCTGAGTCCCGGGAGTTCGGGGAATGCGCCGTCACCTCCGGGAGCCTCCGCAAACGACGCCGCGGCCTATGCGATCAGCGACAACGGACGTTATGTGGTGTACTCAAGTCTCGCCACGAACCTGCTTGACCCGGCGGATGGCATCGAGGACACAAACACAACGTCCGACGTCTTCTGGTTCGACCGCGATGCAGATATGGACGGAATCTTCGATGAAACCGCTGCTGGAGCGACCCGCACAAAGCTCGTCAGCGTCAATTCAGCAGGCACCGCGGCGATCGCTTCACCACCGGGCTCAGGTGGTGCGAATGCCATCACAATCAGTTCTGACGGTCGCTACGTTCTGTTCACCGGACCGGGGACTGACGCGATCGAAGATGGCACGGCAGGTACGGCATATTACATTCGCGATATGTTCTCTGATGTCACGACACTTGTCGGGTTGTCCGGGACTCCGGGTGCAATGTTCGCAGACGCGACCGAATCCGGCATCAGCGTCAGTCCGTTGCGCGCTGCCTTTGCCAGCGTCGCGTCTGACCTTGACAGCGATATCACTGATGACAATTCTGACTTCGACGTCTTCTCATGGGATGCACCGACGAATATCATCGCTGGCCGTATTACTGGCGATGGTGACACAACAATCAGCGTAGGCTATGTCGTTGAAAACAAGCCTGTACCGACATCCTTCGAGATCGGTGTCTATCGATCTGCGGACAGTCTGTTCGATCCCTCCGACGAATTGCTCGACACGATCACAGTGTCGGGATCCGGATTGGATATCGGAAAATACTCACTGGAAGTACCAATTGGCAGCGGACCTGGGGAACTTTCGCTGCCAGGAGCCGGAACAACTGAGACAGACGAGGACTATCAGTTGCTCTTTGTGTTTGACCATCTCGACACTGTGGAGGAGATCGACACGGCAGCCGGACCGAATGACAATTTAAGGCGGTTTCAGGGGCTCTATCATCCCGCTGGTGGTGCTGTGTTCGCTCATGGGCGAGTCGGTCCGGAAAAAGTCGCAACGGATTCACTGGATGTGACTGAATCCGGAGTGACCACGACAGTCCGATTCAACCGCACGACGGTGACCTATCCGCTGGCTGATGTAACCGGCATTCGATTCCGCGGACATGAAGGTGATGACTCCGCCCGGACCGGATCCACTGCGGACCTTTTGATCGGTGGTACTGGTTCTGACAAGTTGCAGGGAGGTGCGGGGGATGATTTCATCGACGGCGGTATTGGCAACGATGCACTCTATGGGGAATCAGGATTCGACACAATTTTCGATGGTATGGGCGATGACCTGATTGACCTCGGCCCTGATGGCGGAGTTATTGTGTCAACGCCTGGAAGTAATGATTTCTTCACCTCTGGCGGCGTTGCAACAACGATCAACTTAGCTCGTGACGATCAGCCGATCACGCTTGATCTGGACAGTTCTGCCGTTCAGACTGTCGACCCTTCCGGTAACACGGTTCAACTTGATGGTACCTGGCAACACTTCGTCGGCAGCCCGTTCGGTGATGAATTGCGAGTCCATCCGCTGTCAGAGGTTCGGCAATTGGATGGGGGCCCTGGGGCTGATTCGATCCTGATCGATGCGCTCGGCGGAGTAGCCGGTTACGATGGTGCCGGAACTGTGACAATCAGCGGATTTGCTCCGCTGCACCTGCAGAATTTCGAGGAAATCCGTATTGTCAATGCCGCGAGGCGGATCATCGATGACAGCGATGTCGCGGGATTCACTCACACCGGATTCTTCGATTCAAATCCCGCCTTCCCTCAGGGTTTCAACGGCGGAGTGAAATTCAGCGCAGCCGGCAGTGGTAACACGGCTACCTGGCACTTCACTGATCTTGTACCTGGACACTATCAGGTTGCAGCCACCTGGACTCACGCCGGAGACAGGGCAAAGGACGCACCGTTTACGGTTCGCAACGGAGGTCCGACTGGGTCTATTGTTCACCAGGTCGACATCAATCAGGAAGTCGCTCCGAATGATTTTAGTGCCGACGGTGTGAACTGGAAGGTCCTGACCACCGCCATTGTCACTGGGGCTGAACTGACCGTGCAGCTCGGTGACATTGCTGATCAGTTCGTATCCGCCGATGCGATACGAATCATTCCGATGGATAACCTGAATCCTTCAGCACCCCGAGCCAGTTTCTTCGATGTCTTCACCGGCGAATGGGTTGATATTCTGTCTGATACAACGGTGGATCTTGGTACAATCGCCCGAGATGCGTCCGGAATGGCAAACACTTCTGTGAGCTTTCGGGTTACCAATGATGGACCGGGAGATCTGCACTTCGGGAACCCCACGGCGGCGGGGGCCGGCTACACAATTCCTTTCGGCCCGTCTGAGCTGTCACTTCCGGAAGGAGCGACGGTAGAGCTGGAAGTCGCGTTTGAACGGAACCTGGCCGGGACGTTTGCGGGATTGCTATCATTCACGACCAACCTGGACTCACTTCCAGTCTACAACATCCACCTCACAGTCGACGCAGTCAATGATTCCACGCCGCCAGAGGTCAGAATTGTGGCCCCCACCGGTTCGATCTCGTTCCTTGAGGGTGCCATTGCCCCCATTCGAGTCGAAGCCACAGACGATCTCGCAGTCGAGCGCGTCGATTTCCTGGTAAACGGACAATTGTTTACAGACCTGTCCGCTCCCTTTCAGTTTGATTTCTCACTACCCCACGGGCAAATGCCCCCAAAGGTACTCGATGTCCAGGTAACGGCTTTCGATGTTGCCGGAAACTCGGCCACAGATGAATCTGATTATGTTCTGGATCTGGATGCACCCCCGCGTGTGGAGTTGTCAGGTCCACTGAACGGAGCGAATCCCTTTGCTGAAGGCTCGATGCTGCCCGTCTTCGGTCAGGACGACGACGACATCCTGATCTCTCGTGTGGAACTGCGATCCGTGGATGGCACAGTGATTTCACAGACAACCGATTACCCAATGCTGCCATTGCCACAGCAGTTCAGTCGCGGACCAGTCTCGTTCATAGCGGTGACCGTCGACATTTTTGGACGCACGACAGAATCGAATGTCCTCACGTTTGATCCCTTCGCACCTCTCACGTTCACATCACCCGATCCCGTGCCCGCATCACGTGTGCAGGTGAATCACCTGACGCCGCTCCTCAGCTGGAATGCTCTGGCTGGTGCGACAGCATATGAGATTTTTATTCGCAATCTCAAAACCCAGCAGACCATCGTTCCGCCACAGGTCTTTGCAGCAGAGTTGCAACTGCCAAGTCCCCTGCAGCAGGGAAATCATCGCATGTGGGTACGTGCAATCGATGGCGACGGTAACCGCCTGCCGTGGAGCGATCCGTTTGACTTCCTGATTGATGTGCCAAATCCGTCACCCATGAAGCCGACGTTCCATATCACATCATCATCGGTAGACGGCACTCCGCAGATCTCAATCGTCACACCACTGGATCTGAACGAACCCGCCGAGCTCCTGCCATTTGATACGATAGAAGTCTTTATCCGTGACAAGACAGCACCACAGCGGCCGGACGTCATTGTCCAGAACATCCACTCCACGATTCTGGAAGTGCCGATGGGACTTATTGCTGACGACTACAATGTCTGGGTTCGTCGAGTGAATGCTGCCGGTGAACGCGGACCGTGGAGTGATCCCGTTCCCCTGACGATTAACACGCCGCAACCTCTCGCACCTGTTGTGTCCATGCCAAACAACACGGTAACCAACACACCCCTGGTTTTCGAATGGGATGCAGTTCGTTACGCGGCCCACTACAGCGTTTTTATTCGACGGACGGACCGGTCAGCAACTGATTTGGAGATTCACAATGTAACCGGCCTCTCCTGGAGCACGATGAATCTTCCGCACAACGGGAACTACAAGGTCTGGGTTCGTGCCACGACTGATGCCGGTGAATCCAGCCAGTGGAGTTCACCGGTCGACTTTGTGATTGATGTGCCTGTTCCTGGTTCGGTGACTCTGATTAGCCCAACTGGCCTGATCCAGGGCAATCCGACCTTCGTCTGGCAATCCGCGTCAAATGCGGCTGCATATGGATTCTGGCTGACACGAGTTGATACGAATCAGCATCCGTTTCTGGTCGAACTTCATCTGACCGATACTCAATACATCGCAGTGACGCCGCTTCCGGCTGGCACCTATCGCTTCTGGGTGCGTGCGATCAACGCAAGTGGCGTCGTCGGGCCGTGGAGCGAGTTTCTTCAGTTCACAATCGATCAATGAGGACCACCTTTGTCGCTTGTACAAGCGTATCCAACTCACCAATTGCTTTTGGAAAGTGCCTGCGATACTCACGTATCACATTCAGACCACACGGGCCTTTTGCCAGCAATGAATGGGGTTGGATTTCGGATTTTCAAACCTGTGATCATACAAGTCCGGAGGAGGATAGGGGTGATTGAAATTAATCGCATTCCCTGAGAGACTCTCAGAGGAATTTGCTGCGAGGAAGAACATCCGTTTGCAACGGACATCCAGTTCCTGCCGCAACGAAATCTTCGTCGATTGATTGAAGGAACCCTATGATGGCATTCGAGCCGATCAACATATTCTCGCATAAGATTGATCCAGCCGGTGTGGTTACGTTGCTCCAGAAACGATTTCGCGACGTCAAGATCACGGGGCCAACGGATGACTGGTCAATGGTGGAAGTTCGCCCCGGCAGGAAACGATTTTTTGCTCGTCCAAAGGTTCTCACGTTCGGGCATAATTCTGAGTACTACGACGGAGCGAATTGGCCTCGTCAGGTTGTCGGTATGCAAAACTACTTTGCAAGGTTTCCGGACGCTCCCAACAAGAAGAGCTGCCTTCAGTTGATTCGTTCGTTTCGATTCAGTCTTGCGGTGAGTGTCGAAGACCTGGATATCAGTAGTGACGACGAGCGATTGGAAACATTGTTCGCCGTTTGCAAACATCTTGATGGAGTGATCTTCACACCTACGTCGTTACGCGATGCACAGGGGCGAATACTTCTGTCGGCCGACGGAAAGTATGATCGGACAGCGATGCTTCCAGAGTTTCCTCTCACGGAAGATCATTCAAACGCAGTCGGGAATGATGATGAAGATGATCAATACGAAGACCCTGTACGGCCGACACCAGGGCGTATAGCCCAGCGTACACTGGCACTCACCGCCGTGGCGGCCCGTGCGACTCTGGAACTGGACAACATGAATGGCGGGGAAGATCTGGACTTCCATCGAAAAAGAATCGTAGCATGGATTGAAGAACTCGGCGCAGGTCACGAACTGGAACCACAGGAGTGGAAAGTCCTGCAGAGAGCAGTGGGAACACTTGAGCAACAGGACTTCATCAATGCGATGTGGCGTGTCGAGGGGCTTGTTGTGCTTTCATGGGCTTTGCAACTCTATCCTATGCCGAAATACGACGAACTGGTGAATCCGTCTGAACTCTATTCCGCGATCGGCTTGTTTGATGTGGACGCTGGCCGAAGAGTGCTGGCCGAGCCTGATCTTCGAGGCGAAGAAGAGTTGAATGCGATGAACAAACACTTGCTCGCACTGCACTGGCGCATACGTGACTTCTCAATACGACCAGAGAGTATGGACTTTGTGAGTTTTTCCAGAAACTGCTGGTTTGGGAGCTTTGACCTGTCCGGGTTTCGAGTAATCAATGGGGATCTTGCGATCGGCGACGTCGAAATCTCAAAAGCAGATCCAGACGACTTGTCGCGAATGTCGAGCCTGTCGATGGAACGTCATCTCGCAATCAACTGGTTGAGTGGCAATAGCAGGATTTACTCGGAGACCGATACTTCGACTTGATCGACACTTAACTTTCAAAATCAGTCTGGTTTGCGGAATATGGATCCATGACAACAACCGGCGATCACAATCTTTACGGGCTGGATTATCAGAATCGAACACATCTGCAAAACAGAAACAATGTGCTGATCGATGTACATACGCATGTGCATTTGTCGAATGGGAATCATGAGGCGAAGTTTCATCAGGCCGAGCAGGTTGTGAGCGTTGCTCAGGAATTCGGGGTCCGCTCCATTTGGTCGATGTCACCCGCACGCGACATCCCACGACTCAGGGAAAGATTTGGCGACCTCTTTGTATTCAACGGATACATCGATAAGTCATCAGTCGAACCCGACAGTGGCGTCTTTCGGCGTCTGGAAGAATATCTCGAAGCCGGCGTGAAGATTGTGAAACTCTGGGCTGGTCCCCGAGCTGGAAGAACAAACTTTCAACTGGATGCTCCGTGGCGAGTTCAGGTCGTTCAGCGAGCCGTGGCTGCCGGAATCCGAGTCTTCATGGCTCATATCGCTGACCCGGATCTCCGGTTTCATTATTTCTACGACGACCGGAATCTGTTTGGCAACAAGGCAGACCATTATGCAGCACTCGAACGGATGCTCTGCCTGTTTCCGGATGTGATATGGATCGTTGCTCACATGGGAGGATCACCCGAAGACCCTGACCGACTTGAATCGCTGCTGGAGAGACATCCAAACCTGCACTTTGACACCAGTGCGACGAAATGGCAGGTTCGAGAGGTGTCGTCCCGACGTGAACGGTATCGTGCCCTCATTTCACGTTGGTCGGAGAGATTTCTTTTTGGAACTGACGTTGTGACTCGAGCTGGAACCCAACGAGAGGTCTACGCCAGCCGATACTGGTGCCAGCGAAGTCTCTGGGAAAGTGACTCTCAAGGCCCGAGCCCGATTGCAGATGAAGACTGGCAACTTGAAAACTCGACGAAGTCACCCCAGCTCTGCGGACTTGGTCTGCCGGAATCCGTTCTGGTAAATCTGAATTCCGGAAATGCAAACCGCATCCTGCCGGTTCCAGACTTGAAGACCTTGCGAGGCTGAGAATTGTCTGGTTCTGCGTCTTGCTGTCAAACTGCTATGTCACCTGGAAGACGACTGGCTCATGCTGACTGAGCCTCGGCCTGCAGGTTCGAACGGGACGCTGTTGCCTGCGATGGCTTCATCGACAAGTTGTCCGATTTCGGGACGTGTCAAAGTGGATTTGTTTTCGATGTTGATTGAACGCGCCAGTTTGCCGGAGCCCTGCAGTAACCTTCCTGGATCCGACAACTCTTTTCCTCGATTGAAGTACAGCTTTACGCCGGCCGCGCCAGCGCGAATCGCAAGAACCCCTTCGTATCCGTGCCCGCTGGGTGAAAAACTGATAACCAGAAAATCGCGGTATTCGTAAATGACCTCGTGTGCCGTTGGTAATCGTCGTCGCAGCCACTTCCTGACGGCAGTGACAAGTGCTGAATGATCAGATGCAAATCTGTCGATCAGATCATGCAGCTGCGCCTCTGCTGATCGACGCGCAACCGCTGATTGTTTCTCCCGAATGGAGGGTCTGGCCGTCGTGGATTTCGTGCTTCCTGCGGAACCGGCTTTTCGGTCGCCGGATTTGCGTTCCGATGCGATTTTTTTTTTTGCCATATTGACGACTCCCGGAAACTGATTCACCCTGGTGGATGGCAGTGATCTTGATCATGGCTGCGTAATTTTCAATCCGATGATGCTGACAACCAGCAGGATGAGGAAAAAGATTCGCCCGGGGTTCACTGGCTCGCCCAGAAAGATCATTCCGAGGACAATAGCACCGCATGTGCCAATGCCCACCCAAACGGCATAGGCCGTACCGATGGGAATCGTTCGAGACGCCAATGCGAGAAGATACATACTTGCGACGATACCGGCGATTGTGAGGACGCTGGGAATCAGCTTCGTGAAGCCTTGAGTGTACTTCAGGCCAATTGCCCATCCAGCTTCAAGGAGGCCCGCAATAATGAGAAGTTTCCACGGCATGGCAACGCTTCCTGTTGGCGCGTCGTCTTGTCTTTACCGGGTACGTCGCACATCGTCCGGGCCTGATTGGCGGTAACTCCGACGATTCTAATCTGCAATGGAATAGCGGTCAAAGTTGTTTTGGTTCAGGGGCAGGTGGGATTTTGCAGGATAGCGGTTAGCGAAAAACAGTGATGACATCCTGTCGAATCGCATTCCTGGCATCGTGCCACGAAGGTTTTTCGCATACTGCCAAATCCGAAGGCTGGTTTGTCGAATTGGCAGGAAGGTGGGCGGTCGAGGACCGCCCGCCTTCGTCTTTGGCTCCCGGAACTGCTGGTGTTGCAACGCAAGACTCTGTGCTGATCATGCGGCAAAGCCCAACTCGCAACGCGGAGCCAATCAAACTTAAGGCTTTTTGATTGACAAGACACCTTGATGCTCAAAAACAGTAAAATGTGATTGACAAAGTGGAGGTTCTACACCCGGGTTCTACAGAAGTTGTTTCACTCTGAAGATGCCGAACACGAGGGTCGCGATGCCGCAAATGACGACGATCGTTCCGAATGCTCCAATCACACATGCTGCGATTCGAGCGGGAATGCCACGGAGCTGGACGGTGTGGGTCAGCGGGTAAGAAGCGTCGCGGAAGCCAACCCACGCCAGATAGAGCAGCGGGACGCCGAATCCAAGGGAGGTGCAGGCGGCGCCAAGGAAGATCAGGCCGATCTTGATGGGATTCTGGTTCATGACCTGATTCAAACGGTAGTTTGGTGATGAATTACCTGTAGCCGAATCAAGACGGTGGTTACCACTGCGTAAGTGAGTCCACGACCGTTTGCCAGTGTGCGGTCTGTTCGGAGTTTCTCTGCAGTTGATACACATCCCTGAGTTTGCTGGCAATCGTGTGACGGCGGTCACGCGTTGGGTGGCTAGTTGCCAAACTTTCGCTCCACCGACGCGGGGTCGGGTGGAGGCGGTGATCCGCGGTTAAAAACAGCACTGAGTCCGGCCACGCATCGGGGGGGGCGGCAGGGAGGATGCAGAGAATTAACCCGGCCAGGACTCGAACAGGATGCGCCAAACCCTGAGAAAACTGACCTTTCTGAAAACGGTGGCCATTCAGGTGGCCAGTTTGGAAGCAATTCTGATTCAGTGGACGGTTTGAGGCAGCAGGCGCTGACGTCGTTGCAGCACGCACTGGAAAACCTTCGCCGAATGGAATCTCTGTCAGACGATCCCGCAGAATCCAAGGTGGCGGCGAGTGCCTTGGAATTCGTTGACAAGGCGATTGTCAAACTGGAAGTGGACAATCGATGATCCTGCGAGTACATCGCATCAAGCCAAGCGAGACTCGTTTTTGTGAGAACAGTAATCGTGTGTGGAACCGATCCCAGTATCAGGAGAGATTTAAGTATTGCATCACGGAATCAGGATCGATTTATGGGAGATACCGGAGATGGCCGAGAAACCCATGTTTTGGCTGTTTCGGTGGGAGCGGCTTCGAGGCGGATTCGAGGGCTAACGTGGTGTGAGTGTATGCGGAGACAGATGGGGAGACTGAGCAGGGCAACGGACGCCCACGCTGAGCGTTTGCTGGAAGCTCGCTGGGGCGATTCGAGTTGTTTGGCCGGATTCCCCACGGCCGTTTCCAAAGTAGCTCACAAAAGGACAGAGAATCGCTTAGGGAATCACACGGGGGCTGTGCGGGGACTAAGCGGGAATTTGGTAGGAACTCCGGGAATTCGCCGGCCAGATCGAGATTGCTGGGATGCAGGAGATTCGTTTCCATGGCATCCAAAACTTCGAGAGCCCAGTGTACTGATGTAGCGAATGTTAGAGCGAGACGGCATGCCGAACAGACGGCCGCATCGTAGCTGGGACTGAACTGGCAGCAGGACGGATTTCCGAAGTGTAGCATATGCTACACTTCGGTCCACCGTCCTTAGTCTTCATCTCTCTGAGCCGATTCGCTCGTACTGCACAAACTACGGTAAACCGGAACTATTCCTGTTCACACCACCCTGTACACTATTCGACAATCACCAGCCTAGCTGACCATGGAAGAGCCTGAAACGCCAAATCCCGATGCAAGCCCGTCGCATCTCGGCGCAACGAGACATTGAAGCCAACTCGCATTGGCTGGATGGTCGAAAGACTGCCGCTTCGCAAATCGATCTGACATGAGCAACGCGATCGTTGACAGACGTCAAGGGATCGTCGAGCCGTCTCGTTAGGTGCTCGTGGGGTCATGTGGGCAACTCGAGACTGCTCGTCGGCCATGGATACTAGTGATTGCCTTGAGTTCTTGTGCCCGAGTCGCAAATTTTGCCCAGCCACCCATCCATCAACCGAGCATCGCAGCGAGTCTAGCCCTCAAGCCACTGCGAGAATTTTTTGAGAAAACACTTTGCCAGCGCTCGATGATCACGGTTTGAGATTCACTTCTTTTGCAACTCACACGCAAACGCATACGTCGGCGTGACGCTGGAAGCGCCTGTTTTAGAAGTTCCACTCAGTTGAAAGTCAAACACATTCGACGCGAAAACGCATTACGCCCTGCAGACCATATTGGGCCGAACCCAAGAGAACTTGCCGTGGCGTTTGGAAAGAAGTCAAAACCACTCTTCAAAATACCAATTTATCGACCACACCAGCTGAAAAAAACGCAAAAGGTTCGGCAAACTACTTTCAAATACTAGGGCCACCCTTGCACCCTCCCGAGCGGCTACATTTTTGCTGCAGAGTTTGATAGATTTTGCAATGTAGGTTGAGAAGGTAGTTTTCTGTGGGGCCCATGACATAACGAGACTCAATGATTCCGTGAAAATGGGCGAGGCTGCAGCAATCTTGGGCGTTGCACAAAGCGCAGTTCGGTCATGGGCAGAAGTAGGGAAAATCCCAATGCACAAAAATACAGCTATTGGTTACAGGCTATTCAATCGAAGCGACCTGCAGAGGTTTTTGAAGTGCGTAGAACGCCCAACAAGGCCGAACGAGAAGCAGAGAGAATGATAAACTGAAGCATCAGGCGGGATCGCCTCAAACAGTTCCAGTGGCAAACTCAATTCGTACCAATGCCTCAACCATCTTCCTCAATTCAAAGTAACTTCGCTCAGTTTGCTGAGCAGGATCAGCAGTTACTTCGCCTCGGCTTGCTGGCGGAACGGTATTTCCCCGACGATCCCAATACGTCGCTATTGAAGCTTCGCCAGCTTGCAGAATTGCTCGCTCAACAAGTCGCGGCCTACCTTGGCATTTACGGCTCGTCTGAAGAACCCCAGTTTGAATTGATTCGTCGGCTTCAGGATCATGGGATTTTCTCACGCGAAATTGCTCAGCTGTTTGGCGAAGTGCGTCGAGCTGGAAATGCTGCCAGCCATGCAATGGTCGGAGATCATCGGACAGCTTTAGCAGCCTTGAAAATTACTTGGCAGCTCGGTGTGTGGTTTCACCGGACATTCAGAGACGCCAACTTCAAGTCCGGCGCTTTCATTCCACCGAAGGCTCCTCAGAATGAAACCGAGGACCTACGCAAAGAACTTGCCAGACTCAATGATGAGCTAACGAAATTTCAATCTGTCCATCACGAAATAGTCCTGCAATTGGACGCAACGGAATCGCAACTGCGTGAAGCACGCGATGAACAATCCTTCTGGGAGCAAATGGCTCAGGAGGTTGAGCAGTCAAAAGCGGAACTTCAGAGGCGACTGGAAACCGTGCAAGCTGAGGCAGCAGCTCAGCCCAAGGAAAAGGCGAAGGCACAAGTCGTCGCCTTTGTTGCAGCCGCTAAGACGGCCGCCGCCGCAGTTCATTTGGATGAAGCTGAAACACGAAAGCTGATCGATCAGCAACTTTCACAGGCTGGCTGGATCGCGGACTCAGCAACACTTCGTTATGGCAACGGTACGCGACCGGAAAAAGGCAAAAACCTTGCCATCGCCGAATGGCCAACAGCCAAAGGACCTGCCGACTATGTCTTGTTTATCGGGCTGATCCCGATGGCGGCCGTGGAAGCGAAACGCAAGAACAAGGACGTTTCAGCATTTTTGCAGCAGGCGAAACGATATAGTCGCGGCTTCCTTCCAAGCGAAGAAGTTTCATTACACCCCAGCAACTGGGGGAAGGATAATGAGTATCGAGTGCCATTTGTGTTTTCGTCGAACGGTCGGCCATTCCTGCGGCAGCTCTCTACGAAAAGCGGGGTTTGGTTTTGCGACATCCGACTTCCAACAAATCTAGGTCATCCACTCGACGGTTGGTATACACCTGAGGGCTTGACTGCCCTACTAAAACGCGATGAGACAGCGGCAAATGAGCAGCTCAAATCGGAACCCTTCAATTACGGGTTCCCGCTGCGAGACTATCAGCAAGCGGCCATACAGAAAGTCGAATCGGAGATCGCCGATGGGACACGGTCGATGTTGCTGGCAATGGCAACTGGCACTGGAAAGACCAAAACCTGCATTGCACTCATCTATCGATTACTGAAGACCAAGCGATTCCGTCGCATATTGTTTCTGGTGGACCGATCAGCATTGGGGCAGCAGGCAGCCAATGCATTCCAAGACACTCGCATGGAAAGCCTGCAAACCTTTGCGGATGTCTTTGGCATCAAGGAACTCGAAGACCAGACTCCTGACTCGGATACGTCAGTTCATATTGCCACGATTCAGGGAATGGTTCAGCGAGTTCTCTACCCAGCTGAAGACGCCATACCCCCAGCGGTCGACCAATACGACTGCATAGTCGTCGATGAATGCCATCGGGGTTACCTGCTCGATCGAGAATTGTCGGACCTTGAACTGAATTTTCGCAGTTTTGAAGACTACATCTCCAAGTATCGACGCGTCCTGGACTACTACGATGCATTCAAGCTTGGTTTAACGGCAACACCTGCTCTGCATACGACGCAGATTTTCGGCCTTCCTGTCTTCACCTACAGCTACCGCGAAGCAGTCATAGATGGTTGGCTGATCGATCACGAGCCCCCGCTCAGGATTCAGACTCTATTATCGACAAGTGGCATTGTCTGGAAGGCTGGCGATCAGGTTCCTGTGTACGACGCTCAGCGCAATCAGATCGATTTGTTTACAACACCGGACGAGATCAAGATTGAAGTCGATGAGTTCAACAAAAAGGTCATCACCAAACCTTTCAACGAGGTCGTCTGCAACTACCTTGCTAAGGAACTTGATCCCACTTCGCGACAAAAGACCCTTGTCTTCTGTGCGACTGATAGCCACGCCGACCTTGTCGTCGATCTGCTCAAAAAGGCATTCAAAAACCAATACGGAAGCGTTGAAGACGACGCCGTCATTAAGATCACTGGTGCTGCCGACAAACCACTGCAACTGATTCGGCGATTCAAGAACGAGAGAAATCCCAATATTGCCGTGACGGTTGATCTACTGTCGACTGGTATCGATGTACCTGAAATCTGCAACATTGTATTTCTGCGTCGCGTGAACAGCCGAATTCTTTACGATCAAATGATTGGGCGAGCGACTCGGCTCTGTCCTGAGATCGATAAGGAAACATTCCGTATATTTGACGCTGTCCAGATCTACGACGCTCTTCAGAATCTGACAGCAATGAAGCCAGTCGTTGTTGATCCGAACATCAGCTTTACACAACTCACCCGAGAATTGGCAGAAGTCACGGGGAATGATGAGCGACAACTGGTGCGAGACCAGTTGATCGCCAAACTACAACGGAAGAAACACCATCTGAGCGAGTCGGCAGAACGTGATTTTGAAATAAAAGCCGGGATGTCGCCCGATGCATTCATTGGCAAGTTAAAAAAGATGTCGATGGAACAAATTGCTCGATGGTTCACCGAGAACACCGACCTCGGAGAGATTCTCGACCGCAAAGCGAATACTGGCCCCGCCCCAATCTTCGTCTCAGAACACGTTGATCAGTTCTTAGGCACGGAACGAGGCTACGGCACAGCGATAAAGCCTGCCGACTATCTGAACGAGTTCACTGAATTCATCAAGAACAACTCCGACAGAATTCCCGCATTGGTGACAGTCCTCACGCGACCTCGTGAATTGACTCGCAAGCAACTTCGTGAATTGGCATTGGAACTGGATCGAGCCGGATTCAGTGAAACGAACTTGGCAACGGCCTGGCGAGAAATGACAAATCAGGATATTGCCGCGCGAATTATCGGGTACATTCGACAAGCCGCAGTGGGTGATCCGCTTTTGCCATATGAGCAGCGGGTCGACAATGCACTGCTGAAGATGCTTGCATCACGATCGTGGAGCTCCCCTCAGCGGCAATGGCTGCAAAAGATTGCATCACAGACAAAGGCCAATGTCATTGTCGACCGTGACGCACTCGACGATCCCGATCTCATTTTCGCTCGAGAGGGAGGAGGGTTTGCTCGACTGGACCGCATCTTCAGCGGCGAACTTCAGACAATCCTTGACAGTTTTAACGAATCCATTTGGCAGACTGCCGCATAAAGAAGAATTCAAGAATACATGAGCACTGTGACCCATGATATCGTCGGAAAACTCTGGAACCTCTGCAACGTTCTCAAAGATGATGGGGTCACCTACCACCAGTATGTCACCGAATTGACGTATCTGTTGTTTCTCAAAATGGCCAAGGAAACGAACACTGAGAAACACATCCCGGCTGGCTATCGCTGGGATGATCTGGAAGCCAAGGCGGCTCCCGACCGACTGGAAGCCTACAAACTGACGCTCATTCACCTCGGTAGCCACGGCTCAAGGCTGGTCAAAGAGATTTTTGCCAATGCCAGTTCTTTCATCCGCAAACCGGCGACCCTCTCCACGCTCGTCGCCGAGATTGACAAACTCGATTGGTACAGCGCCCGCCAGGAAGGGCTTGGTGATCTTTATGAAGGTCTGCTACAAAAGAACGCCAATGAAAAGAAATCTGGTGCCGGCCAGTATTTTACTCCTCGGCCGCTGATCGACAGTATGGTCGCCGTGATGCAACCGACGCTGGACGATGTGATTCAGGATCCTGCTGCGGGAACCGGTGGATTTTTGATCGCGGCCAATCACTACCTCCGCGAGCACAATGACCCGGACAGTTGGACCGAGGCCCAGCAAAGGAAGTATCGCCGTAACACGTTTTTTGGCATGGAGCATGTACAGGACACGCATCGACTCGCGCTCATGAATCTGATGCTGCACGGCATCGAGTCCGATCCCGACGCGGGGGGTATCCACTACGGCGACACGCTCAGCCCCGAAGGGGAAGCCTTGCCCAAGGCGACGTTGATCCTGACCAATCCGCCGTTTGGTACGAAAAAGGGAGGCGGCCTGCCATCGCGAACCGACTTCACCTTTCCAACGAGCAACAAGCAATTCTGTTTCCTGCAGCATATCTACCGAGGCTTAAAGTCCGGAGGGCGCGCGGCAGTGGTGCTCCCCGACAACGTGCTGTTCGAAGGCAACGTTGGCAGGCAGATTCGTGCCGACCTGATGGACAAATGCAATCTGCACACAATCCTGCGACTACCGACGGGGATCTTTTATGCTCAGGGTGTGAAGACCAATGTCCTGTTCTTCACACGCGGGGAGACGGACAAAGGTAATACGAAAGAAGTCTGGGTTTACGACCTGCGAGCGAACATGCCGCAGTTTGGAAAACGGACGGAACTAAAACGGGATCACTTCGAAGAGTTTGAAAAGTCATTTGGCAAAGATCCGCTTGGATTTTCGAAGAGTCTGAAGAAACGCAAGGAAACTGGTGAGGAAGGTCGGTTCCGCCGTTTCGAACGCAGCTGGATCGCCGAACGTAACGACAGTCTGGACATCTCCTGGCTGAAAGACGACAGCGACACCTCCACTGAGGAGCTGCCTGAACCCGCGGAGTTGGCCACAGAAGCCATGACCGAACTCGAAGGAATGTTCGAGGAACTCCAAGCAATCCTTGCCGAATTAGGTGAGGAGGTTGAAGCGTGAGCGAACTCCCGAAAGGCTGGACAACCGCAACGATTGGCAGTCTGTGCAAGCTTGAAAACGGGAGAGCTTTCAAGCCGACAGAATGGTCTACAAGCGGCATGCCGATTGTCCGCATACAGAATCTCAACAATGCTGAATCCCGATTTAACTATTTCAAGGGAGAGTTCGACGATCGGTATTATCTCAAGGGTGGAGAGCTCTTGTTTGCGTGGTCTGGTACACCCGGAACGTCATTCGGAGCACACGTCTGGAAGGGCGGCGAAGCGGTACTTAATCAACATATCTTCCGAGTAGACTTCGACGAGTCATCATTCGATAAGCGGTTTTTCCGATACGCTATCAATCAGAAGCTCGGAGAACTGATTGACATTGCTCACGGCGGAGTTGGACTTCGTCATGTTACAAAGGGGAAGTTTGAAGGAACCGAGATTCTCATTCCGCCGCACAACGAGCAAAAACGCATCGCAGACAAGCTGGATTCCCTTCTGGCCCGAGTCGACGCGTGCCGCGAACGCCTCGACCGCATCCCCACCATCCTCAAACGCCTCCGCCAATCTGTAGTAACTGCGGCCGTCACGGGCAAGCTCGCCGACGGCAGCCAGTCCGACTTGGCAAGAGAGATGACTGGCTACGAGTATTGGAATGAGCAACGGGTCGATGAACTTTGCGAAAATGGTCGTGTGATCACATACGGAGTAATTAAGTTGGGTGGCGAAGTGTCCGATGGGGTGCCGTGCCTACGGACGAGCAATGTGCGATGGCTGAATATTGAGACCGACGGCATGAAGCGAATTGCTGTTGCGCTTTCGGCGGACTACCCAAGAACTATACTTCGAGGGGGAGAAGTCCTCGTGAATGTGCGTGGCACTCTGGGCGGAGTTGCCGTCGCAGATAAGAGTATGGCCGGCTGGAACGTTTCAAGAGAGGTCGCAGTCGTGCCCGTGGATGGAACTCGTGTTGATCCGACATTCCTCGCATATTCGATTGGCTCCACTGAAAGCCAACGCTGGCTCGCACGAGTCGAGAAGGGAGTTGCATATACGGGCATCAATATTGAGGATCTCAGAAACCTGCCGGTTAAGTTTCCTTCCATTAAAGAGCAGAGACAAATTGTTGCCCGCGTTCAGACGCTTCTTGCCTCTGCAGGCGGCCTTGAATCTCGATATACGGCAGCTTATGCCCACATCGAACGCTTGACTCTCGCATTGCTCTCCAAGGCATTTCGCGGCGAGTTAGCCCCGCAAGATCCAAACGATGAACCCGCCGAAGAGCTTCTCAAGAAGATTCAACTGGCAAAGAAATCCAAGTCCCTGACGACAAAGGAAAAGAAGCCCGGCAAACGTGTCTCGAAGCAAACGGCAGCAGCTAACATGTTAAAGCGATCTGAAATCCAATCGAACCACCTGACTAAAATCCTGCGATCACAAGGCCCGCTGACGGCGGAAACATTGTGGGCCGCTTCTCAACTTGAGATTGATGACTTCTACGATCAACTCAAGGAAGAGGAAGAAAAAGGATTGCTGAAGGAGCGACGCGACAAGGGCGCCAGTGAGGTCCGGTTGCTGGAGGTTGCATGAGACTCGACTTCCTGAGGATTCCGGCATACCGCAATCTCCGATCGTTCGCGATTGACTTCGACGAAACGGAGTCCACGACCGTGTTACTCGGTCGTAATGGCACCGGAAAATCGAACCTGATCGAAGCCATCGTCGAGATCTTTCGCGATCTTGAGCTTGGAGAATCGCCGTCGTTTCCCTATCTGCTGCAGTTCGTCTGCCGAGAACAAAAGATCCTGATCGATGCGGACCCGGATCGCAGCACAAAACGCCTTCAGATCACCATCGACGACGAACCAGTCACGCTGACTGCTTTTTTGCGTGACCGTGACTCGTACCTGCCCAACTATGTATTTGCTTACTATTCCGGCTGGAGTTCTCGCCTCGAACGGCAGTTCGACCGTCCGACACGTCGGCATTACGATCGAGTCTTGAAAAACGCCGATGGAGAACTTCCTCTTCGGCGAATGTTCTTCTGCCGCAAAGAATACAGCCAACTCGTCTTGCTGGCATTTTTTCTTTCGCAGGAAGCGTCGGCGAAGCAGCTGTTGAATGATTACCTTGGAATCAGAAGCTTCGATTCTGCCCTCTTCGTACTCAAGACACCGTGGTGGAGAGGCAGTGGCAAGCCTTCAAAGGTGCAGCTTGCCGAAGGTGATCCACGATTCTGGTACGCTCGCGGTGCCTTCAAGGGTTTCCTGGATCGACTCTGGAATCGTGCCTTCGCCCCGATTCGCAATACGGAATCCATTGAACGCGACGTCCGCCGTCAGGGAGAATCCACCGAACGACTGTACCTGTTCATCAAGAATGAAGAAGAACTCGCAGCACTGAAGGCAAAGGGCGAAGACACGAAGACCCTGTTTGGATTCCTCGAAAGCCTTTTCTTGTGTGACCTGATCGACGAAGTGCGAGTGACCGTAGAACGCATGGACGGCAGCCGTGTCAAGTTCATCCAAATGAGCGAGGGCGAGCAACAACTGCTGACAGTTTTGGGACTACTGCTGTTTACTCAGAATGATGAGTCTCTGTATCTGCTTGACGAACCGGATACTCACCTGAATCCTGTTTGGACATACGAGTTCCTACAGCTGCTTCAGGAAAACATCCGTGCTGACAAAGGGCAGCTCATCGTCGCAACCCACAATCCGCTTATGATTGGAAGTCTGTACAAGAATCAGGTGCGAGTTCTCAATCGAACAGACGAAGCAATCTCGGCCGACCCACCGATGTACGATCCAATTGGGATCGGTGTTGAGGGACTCCTGAAGTCGGAACTCTACGGTCTTCGATCGACACTGGCCCCGGAGATTTTGGAGAAGCTGGATCGGCACTATAAGCTGCTCGGGAAACAACCAAAGTCCGCTGCAGAGCAAGCGGAACTGATGCAGTTGGCTGACGAGTTAAACAATCTGGCTGTTTCGCTGACACACCCGAACCCGTACTTCGAGTCTTTTGCATCCGCCATGGCACGCCGCCGCCCTGCCCGACCCACAATGTCGTTGACTAAGGTACAAATTGACGAACAGACGAAGCTGGCAGACGCGCTGATGAAAGAATTGCTCGAAGAAGAAGAAGCGGCGGCAGTGGAGGACGCGGAGTGAGATTCATTCCACTGAAATCACAAAAACCGGATGCCAAATGGGTCGCAAAAGCCAATGAGCTTCTGGCGGAACTCAGAGCCGCACCGGATGCAGCGTCTCGAGCGAAACTGATCGATAAGAACAGCAAGTTTTGGGGGAAACTGAAGAAGTGGCTGCTTTCTCTGTCGCATGGCAAATGCTGGTTTTCAGAAGCGAAAGACTGTTTCAACCACTGGCATGTCGAACACTTTCGCCCGAAGAAGAGTGCCAAGGATGAGGATGGCACTGAACATGAAGGCTATTGGTGGCTTGCGTTCGACTGGAAGAATTATCGAATTATCGGCAGCGTAGGAAACCCAACGAAAGGAACCTTTTTCCCATTGCGATCTGGTTGCAGCCGCGCAAAACCTTTTGGTGATCTTCGATATGAAGATCCAATGCTCCTTGATCCAACGGACCCTGAAGATCCAAGTCTCCTGTCTTTCAACACGCTTGGTGAAGCAATTGTGGCGTCCCACGTTACAGACTCATGGGCAAAGAAACGCGTGGAGTATTCCATTTCACTTTGCAGTCTTGAATTTGGACCACTGGTAGACAAAAGAAGAACGGTTTGGAATGAGTGTTGGGATCGCGTGCAAAAGTATCGAGAAGAGCTGGACCGATATTATGCAGATCAAACCAACGTCATTGCGAGGCAGGAATACAAGAATGCTGCCGCCGAAGTAAGGGAGATGCTGCGCCCGGACAAAGAACTGTCTGCCGTAGCACGCGCTTGTTTGCACAGTACGGGCGATCCTCGCGTCGAGGCTCTTCTGGCCACTAACTGAATTGGAAAACCGACATGGTGAATCTGGATGCCCTTCAGAAGCGAATTGGGTTGCCAAAAGCGTTCCATGGAAGAAAATACAGACACGGGTGTCACGTTCGCCGGCCAGCGGACGTGACTGAAGCGGCCGGGAGTTGAGGTAGTCCATCCCTTGCGACTACCCCTCCCCGCTGGCCCGTCGCAGGGGAATTCTGATGTCTTCTACAGACGTTCGTCGGGTTGTTGAAAACAATTCTCAAGAAGCACCGAGCCTTGTTCATGTACTCTCCACGCTTGCTGCCTATTGGAGACTGTGTGAATGCGGTCTCGAGATCGGGCGAGACGGCAACGATGGTTGGCGGCAGAAGTGCGAACGTCTGGAAAGCGAGCTTTATCCGTTGCAGGATAAGATTGAATGTCTCGAGAAGCTGAAGAACGTAACGACCGACCCGCGGCAACTGATGCAGCAAGAAACGGAACTGGCCGAGCTTCAAGCCGAGTTGTTTCTTCTCAGTGCCGATATCCAGGCCAAAGAGGCTCCCATTGAAGCAGAATGGGAACAAGCTCATAATGAGACTGAGGCTTATCGTGAGTTGTTTTGGGATGCTCGCGAATTCTGTGTGAAGGCCTGTGGCATCGGAGAGGATGAGGTCTTTAATGCCGCCCTTGTGGGTTTTGATCCATCGCAGTTGAAGCCTGGACAGGAGCCGTCGAAACAACGCATGTCAGAGATTGTCTCGCTTCTCAGGAACTTGAAGCGTCTCGAGTGGGAGACACAACCTTGGGCAGATCTGCCGAAACCCACGATATTGGCGGCGAGACGAGTCACCCCGAATCGATTGAAGCAGTTCAACGTCAGAAACCTCATCAAGTCGTTTGTTAATCCCCGTTTGGAGCAACCATC
Source organism: Planctomyces sp. (assembly GCA_016795105.1). GTDB lineage: Bacteria > Planctomycetota > Planctomycetia > Planctomycetales > Planctomycetaceae > F1-80-MAGs062. The sequence continues at coordinate 98,609 of JAEUIH010000005.1, read as the reverse complement.
CTCGCAAAAAGAGGGCGAAGGAAAGGACAATCCCGTTCCAAAACAGGGCGTCTCTTTGCGATCGGCGGCCGAGATTCTTGCACACCGTGGGGGCGAAGGAATCGGAACGACCGATGAAATACTCAGACAGCTTCGAAAGCTCTCGTATAAATTTCAGGGAATTGGCGTCGCGCAGAACAATAAATCAAAGCCCTTGTACTCTATCTCAACCATGGCGAAACTGATTATGAAATGCGGTTTGGCTGATTCAGTAAAGGCAGCCCGTCTGAACCTGAAAACCAAATTGGAAAACTGCCGGGACAGTTGAGCAACTATCCCGATTCTCTCGCTAAACAAAAAAAGTTTGAGCCCGCAAGACGCCTGAGTTTTGCGGGCTCTTTTCGTTCACGGCGGCCTTTCCCAACGTACCGGGATAGTTGCCAAACAAAGGCCAAACTCTCCGAGCTGTTTCGTGGCTCGCTATTTTTTTGATCAGTCCCGCAGAGATGCGGAATCGTTCAAATCGCTCAACAAAGGCCGAACCTGATGAAAAATGTGCCACTAAGACCCGCCGAACAATACGAACCTAATCGACATGACCGGCAACACACCGAAGAACTGCCGGAGTGGATGACAAAAAAACAGGTTGCCGCCTGGCTGCAATGCTCGCAAAGGCAAGTGGAAATTTTGACGGCAAAGGGCCGTCTGCCGAAACCGACATACTTGGGCGAAAGCTCCCCGCGCTGGAAGCGGTCGGAGTTGAAGGCGGCACTAGAAACGAATTAGGCGGCGGAATAACACACGAAGCCCGCAACGCGGGCAACGCTGCGGGCTTCTCTTTTCTTCATTCGCCCTGGCAGGCGAACTGCAACAACAGGATGACACATTATGACACCAAATAATTATGACGGCAAGCGGCGTTGCCTGGACGATGAACAGAGAATCCACGCCAAACAGTTGCTCGAACGCGGCTGGGCGATTCTCGACGTGGCAAGGGACTGCGGACTTTCAGAGACTGAGTTACGTATTGAAGTCGGCTTACCACAATGGCAATCTGAGCCGGTTCAGGAACGACAACGAAATAAGTCTGACATGGGGGGCAAATAATGTCCCGCAATGCCGAAGACATCAAACGATTGGTTGACGGACGATGGATTCAGATTCTGAAATCCGTCTGCGGTTTAAGCGATCAGCAACTGAATCCAAAGATTCACGGCCCGTGCCCAAAATGCGGGGGAACCGACCGTTACCGGGCACTTGATGACGTTGCGGTAACAGGCGCGCTGTTTTGCAATCAATGCCATTTCGAGAAGAATTCGGATGGATTCGCCTCCATCCAGTGGTTGCGAAACTGCACCTTCTCCGAGGCGGTTCGACTCGCTGCGGACGAGATCGAAAATGGGGACAACGGCCACCCAAACCAAGCCAGTCAGCCGAAATCGAAGTCGATACACGCGACATTAAAGAAAGCCGCCAGCGCAATTGCCTGGGGCATGGTTCAGGGCGGGATTCTGACAGAGCAGCGCAAACCAGATGCAGTCTGGCGATATCGCAATGCGGACGATTCAGACTGCGGAGCCATTCTTCGCTGGGATCTTTCGGACGACAAGAAAGAGATTCGCCAAGTGTCCCGCATAGCTGATGGTTGGATCAGTTCCGCAATGCCTCAACCGCGGCCATTGTTTCGACTGCCGGAAATCATCGCAGCAGATGAAATCTGGGTTGTGGAAGGTGAGAAGTCAGTAGACGCTGCCGTCAGTCTCGGACTACATGCGACGTGCTCGGCCGGTGGATCGGGTGCTGCAGAGAAAACGGACTGGTCACCACTGGACGGAAAACAGGTTGTCATTCTCCCGGACAATGACGAAGCCGGCATCAAGTACGCCGAAGACGTTATTCGGCTGATTTGTAAACAGGCACCGAGCGCTATCATTGAAGTGAAGCAACTTCGGGAGATCTGGCCGGAGATCCCGGAGGGTGGCGACATCGCCGACTGGTCGGCACACTTCGACGGGTCGGACTCAGAAAGCCTGCAGACTCGACTGCGTTCAATTCCAAATTCTCTTACTGAATTCGTCGGCGATTCCTTTAAGAAACCCTCGGCAAACAAGGCATTCGCCGACAAAGCTAATGAGTTCATTCCGTTTCCAGTGGATGAATTGCCCCCGGTTCTGGCGAAGTTCTGTATGGAAGTGGCAGCGACCGTTGGATGCGACTCGTCATTTCCCGCGCTGGCGTGCCTGACTGTTTGTGCGGCGGCAATCGGAACAAGTAGGCAACTGTGCGTAAAATACGGATGGTTCGTCCCGCCAATCATCTGGGCAATTCTTGTTGGAGAAAGCGGAACACAGAAAAGCCCGCCGTTCAGGATGGCAACAACTCCCCTAAAAGAACGTCAAAAGCGAGATGTCAGTGCATTCGCGGCGGTAAACAGTCAGTATCTGACTGATCTGAAAGCATACAAACGGGACCACAAGCTATGGGAGAAGACCCGTGAAGGTGAAGAACCGCAGCAGCCAGACAGGCCATTGCGGCGGAGGTGTGTTGTTCAGGATTCGACCATTGAAGCCCTTGCCCCAATTCTGAAAGAGAACCCTCGAGGAGTACTCCTGGCGCGGGACGAACTGTCTGGCTGGCTGGCAGGGTTTGACAAGTATTCAAACAAGGCGTCTGCATCGTCTGAAGTGCCAAAGTGGCTGGAAATCTACAACTGCGAATCCATCACGATTGACAGAAAGACTGGCGATGACAGATTCACTTTTGTCAAAGAACCGTCAGTCTCCATCTGCGGCGGAATTCAGCCGGGAATCCTGGCAAGGTGTCTCACGGACGAGCACAAAGAAAACGGGCTTCAGAGTCGGCTGTTAATGACATTTCCGCCACGACAGCCCAAGCAATGGCGTGATGACGAATTAAGCATTGCAACGCAACTGGCGTACGATCACTGCGTTCGCGATTTGTTCGAGTTGCTCGGCGACGATTCGTCTGGTGAAAGCAAACCTGCAACTCTGAAACTCAGCAAGGCGGCACGGGGACTATTCAAAGCCTACGTCAATGCGACAGGGAGCGAACAATCGGCAATGCACGGGCACCTAGCCAGTCAGTGGAGCAAACTCGAAGAAATCCCTGCCCGCCTGGTAATTATCCTGCATTGCGTAAAGCAGGTTACAACAGGCGTTGCTGAGTATTGGACAATTGATGGCCCCACGATGCAGGCGGCGATCAACCTCGCCGAATGGTTCAAGAATGAGACGCTGCGAATCGGAAGAACTCTGGGTGAATCAGAAGTGATCCGGGAAGCCAGACATCTGGCATCGTGGATTCAGTCAAACCACGAAGGGCGAATTACCGCACGGGATTTGTGCAAACATCGGCGGGATATCGTCAGCACTGAGGAGGCTGAATTGAAACTAATGCAGCTGGTTGAACTCGAACTGGGCACATGGCGGGCCATCCATAAGAGCCGCGAGTTTGTGCTGAATCATCAAACGTAGTCGGCGATTGATATCTGAAACGCTGGGGAAACAGGCCATTCGCCGACAATTCGAGGTTGAAAAACGGAAAGGGGAATACGGGAACGCACAGATCGAACTTCGACGGTTAGGAACCAGAATGCTTTCGAGTTTTTGTACTCAACGGAACGGTTTTGCAAAAAGAGTCAATTGACACACCCTGAGGGCCGATTAGGATATGAGTCAGACGACACACATTCCTGAAGGGCCGAATGATGGAAACCGCAACGGCCTACATCGAAGCTTCCACAGAGGCACGGGTTTGTCACAACTGATGGCCGTTTTCACCCCCGGACGGCGGAGCGATGTTTTCACGAAGGCAGGACAACAGCAACAATGGCAAAGAAGAAACCACAACGGACCACACTCCCGGACGGACTCAGGCAGGCTCTGACGAATTCGGGAAAGACGTCATATCAATTGATGGCTGAAACAAAAATCAGTCACGGGGTGATACTGAGGTTCATGAAGGGCGAGCGAGACATCAGGCTCGAGACCGCAGAAAAACTGGCGGCGGCTGTGGGACTCACAGTGAATGTTCCATCCGCACAAAAAGCAGACACTACTGACAATTCATCGGAAGGCTGAACAGGCCCAGACTGCCGATATACAATACACGTTCTGGAGCATGATTGCATGGCAAGTGTATCGAAAGACTCAAAGGGATATCGTGTCCGGTTCGTCATGCCAGACGGAACCAATAAGACGATCAGGGTTTCAGGTTTCAACAAGACGAAGGCTGAAGAGATCGCTCGGCATGTCGAAGAGCTGATTGCAGCGAAAGCATCGGCCTGTGCAATCGACCGGCGAACCGCAAACTGGCTGGCGGATGTCGGCCAGAATGTTCACGACAAGTTAAGCAGCGCGGGACTAGTGGAACCCAGGGCTACTTCAAACCTCGGTGACTTTCTGACCGGGTACATCAAACGGCGAACTGATGTAAAGTCGGGGACGATTACGAATTACGAACAAGTTCGGTTGAATCTCGTGGCGTTCTTTGGGCCTGAAAAGCCTCTGCGTTCCATCACAGCAAGCGATGCTGCGGACTTTCGAGAATGGCTACAGACCGACGAAGGGCTGGCTGAGAACACTCTGCGGCGGCGATGCGGGCGGGCTCGCCAATTCTTCACCGCTGCAAAAAAGGCCAAACTGATCGACGAAAATCCGTTTGATGGAATGACGGTGACTGTCAGCGGAAACAGGAAAAAGGAACGGTTCATCACAGAGGCAGAATCGCAGAAGATTCTGAACGCCTGCCCAAACGCAGAATGGCGCCTGCTTTTCAGCCTTTGCCGTTACGGTGGGCTTCGTTGTCCGTCTGAAGTTCTGGCGCTGAGGTGGGAAGACATCATTTGGGACGCATCGCGAATCGTCGTCACCAGTCCAAAGACCGAACACCACAAGGGACACGAGAATAGGGTGATTCCTTTGTTTCCGGAGCTGTTAGAACCGCTGATGGCAGTTCAGGAGCAGGCAGCGAAGGGAACGGTATACGTCATCATGCGGTACCGATCGTCGAATCAGAACTTGCGGACGGAATTAAATCGTATCATCAAGCGCGCAGGGATTGTTCCCTGGCCAAAGCCGTTTCAGAACCTGCGGTCGACAAGAGAAACGGAACTGATGGAAACGTATCCTGCTCACGTCATCTATCGATGGATCGGCAATTCAGAAGCGGTGGCCAAGAAACATTATCTGCAGGTGACAGACGCGCATTTTGAGAAAGCCGCAGTTCCAAAGACTGCGGAATTGGTGGCCATTTCAGAACCTGAAACTGCAGAGATTCCTCGAGAAGCGGTGGCCATTCAGGTGGCCAACAAGGCGTGCGAAACGATGCAAACAGCCGAACATAAAAAAAAAGACAACCCCCCAAAACCCAATCGTTTTCGGGGGTCTGCGGATGGCTTCGCTAAGTTTCGAGGCGAAAGATTAACCCGGCCAGGACTCGAACCTGGAAAAACAGAACCAAAATCTGTTGTGTTACCGATTACACCACCGGGTTACGTTGTCATTTTCAGACAAGGATCAGTCGTTGCGGAGTCGAGTGCCGATTTCGGTGAGCTTCTGGCGGATCTCGTTCAGGGAGGTGACGCCGAAGTTGCGGCTTGCGAGCAGCTCGTCCGGGGTGCGCTGGATCAGCTGGCCAACCGTCTGAATGTTCAGGCGGCTCATGCACTTCCTTGATCGTACCGACAGGTTCAGGTCCGAGATCAGTCGATTCATCAGAGCCTGCTCTTCCGGAGACAGGTTCTGATCGACGGCTGGATCGCGGTGAATCTTATGCAGATTCTGTCCAATTCGCAGGCCATGTGCGGCCAGCAGTTCGCGAATTTCCAGAAGGCTGGTTTCACCAAAGTTCTTGCCGGCCAGCAGTTCCTGTTCGCTGATCTCCGTCAGATCTCCCAGCGAATTAATATTCATCGCCTGCAGACAGTTGCGGCTGCGGACAGACAGTTCGAAGTCTGTGACCGGGCGGCCAAGCAGCTGCTTCATGCGAGCTTCCTGGCGTGCACTGTCTTCGTCATAGTACATGCCGTGGGTGGCTTCAATGTCTTTCAGGAACAATGCTGCCTGAGCATGGTTCGGGTCATACTCACGGACTCGACGAAAACAAAACTTGGCAGCTTCGTATCGTTCCAGGTCTTCGTACAACAGACCCAGATTCAACAGGGCGCCGACAAAAAAAGGTGGCTTCGAAAGAGATCGCTCGTAGTAGCGAATCGCTTCGTCGTCGTTGCCTCGCAGAGAATTTTCTGCCGCCAGCCAGAACAGGGCTCGCGAATGATGCGGGTCCATGTCGACGGCTCGTTCAAAATATTCCACAGCAGTCAACGCGTCGCCTCGATCCGCCCAGATGCATCCCATCTGAAACGAATACTCCGCACGGCTGGCTGCTGATGATGCAACGCTGCGGAGCAGCTTTTCTGCGTCATCAACTTTGCCCGATGCACGAATCGCTCCGGCGCGACGAAGTGCACATCCAATCGGATCGTAGCCAGCTTTGCCAGCCTGCTCATATCGATCGGCTGCGTCCGCATGTCGGTCCAGTGATGTTAAACAGTGTCCGTGAACAAAGATCGCAAGCCCATCCCGAGTCACCTGAGATAACAGACGGTCCGACTGCTCCTGGCGGGCCAGCAGGTACAGGCCAACTCCGGCTCGCGCAAGTGCACTTTCGGAATTCCTTCCACCGTCAATCTGGCGACAAAGTTCTCCAACAGCTGTGCGAACTTCCGTCAGCTGCGATCCGCCAATTGCGTTTTCCAGCTGAGTATAGATGTCCTGTGTCAGCGGGCCTTCGGATTCAAAGATTCCCTTGACGTTGACTGAAGTCATGATCGGCACTTCTCACACTTTCCTGATGAATACTGTTGGGACCCTTGTAAATCGGCACTGCGATTTCCAGACCGCTGCCAAAAACAACGCGTGCCCCGGATTTTCGAAACCGGGGAGTTTATCGCACGAATTGACTTGACACAAATGAGGTTCCCTTTTTCCGAAAATCTTCCTGTGAACATCGTCCCAAATCGAGACGATCCGAACAGAAGGCAGGTTCGGAACTTTTTCTCTCCGGCATGCAAGCAATCGCCCATGCTGCTCCGTAAGTCTTTTTACGGAATGGGTTTGCGCGTTTGCCGGCAAGTCTGCGGCAGGTTCACGCAGCGTCGCTGTGGGCTGAGCTCCTGTCGGCGTCCGTCTTTTTTGGGCCGAGCACGAAATTGTGGCCAGGGATGGCGCGAAGTGCAACACCGGGCGATTCGAGTTACCTTGAATCGCCCGGTGTTCGGACAGAGGAGACGAAGAGGGAGGGGCTTCGTCAGATGCTCTCAGACCTTGCGGCTGCCTGTGTTCCGCCGCAATTTTCAGTATGTTGAAAGTGTGTCCAGTGGGGCCATGGCGGTTGTTGGATAAACCGGCGAATAGGCCGTTGTTGGTGGTGCAGCAAATGCTGTTGTTGGGACGCCGGCTCCATAAAGCCCAGCTGTAGGATAGCCGCCCGGTGCCATCGCACCGCATGCGCCCGTCGCACATGGGCTGCAGCCTCCACCACCATAGTAGCCACCGCCGCCCGGATAACCGTGCATCAGACAGCAACCGCTCAGCGAGCTGGCCAGAAACAAACCAGTAAAGAACATGGCAATACGAGACATGAGATTTGCTCCGAGGTGTCACCGAGGATTCGGGCACGGACACAGGATAGGAATGGGTGAAGACCTGAGTCTTCAGATTCGCCACTGCTGATTCTGTTGAGTCAGTCAGCTTTGAATGAGAGGAGATGAGAGGGGTTGTTTGAACCGCGAGAAATGTGGTTCGAGTGAGAGGAAAAATAGAAGAACCGGCAAAACAGGTCAATAGCTGTTTCAACCAGCAATTTTCAGCACATTTGCATTTTTCTGAGCGATCAGGAAATAAGTTTTTTGAGATTTCCCTAATGCTCGGGTTTCTCAACCACGGAAGACGCGGAAGAGACGGAAGAATCGCAGAAGAATGCGTGGGCAATCGATTACGAGCACGAGCACCGTTATCACTGAGCACGAGCACGAATGAATGGCATGGGGTGTTTGGCGTCCAGCAGATTCTGGGAGGCCAGCAGAGAACGCCAAAAGCACACAGTTCGTGGTCCTGAATTCGAATCGCAGGCAGCGCTGGCGGTTTGACCACGGAAGACGCGGAAGAGACGGAAGAATCGCAGAAGAATGCGTGGGAAATCGAGCACGAGCACGAATGAATGGCATGGGGTGTTTGGCGTCCAGCAAATTCAGGGAGGCCAGCAGAGAACGCCAAAAGCACACAGTTCGTGGCCCTGAATTCGAATCGCAGGCAAGCGCTGGCGGTTTGACCACGGAAGACGCGGAAGAGACGGAAGAATCGCAGGGGGGGTCAAGAGTTCGGGATATGGCAGAAGAATGGGGGCAGGAGCATGGCAGAGTCCCGCATTCTTTTGTCCTCGCTCTCGTGCGAATTGATAAGACTCGAGGACAAAGTTTGTGGCTTTGAATTCAAGTCGCAGGCAGGACGAGAGTTTTGACCACGGAAGACGCGGAAAACACGGAAGAATCGCAGAAGTACCCGATTGTGTTTTTTGTGTGGTTCGTGTATTTCGTGGTTACCAATCATATTGGCTACGCGCTGGATGCAGTCGGAATCAACTCACTGCAATCCTCGCTGTGCAAAACGCCGGCACCAAACAACTTACGAAACTCGCCGTTTGAAACCTTTGCGGCTCAAAGGGAATTCAACTGTTAGTAGTACGAAAAACACGAAAGAGTCACAGAGGAATGAGGGGGAAATTGAGTGCGAGTCTGAAACATCTTCGACGGTTTTGGCCGTAGGATCATTTCCTCTATCGTGCTCAGCGCAGCGGTGCTCGTGCTCGTAATCGGTTCTGCTTACTGTCGTCTTTGGGCTGCCATTCTCTCTCGAATTGCTTGAGCCGGATCACCATTAATTCCCTGGCACCCGCAGTCGACTACGAGCACGAGCACGAGCACGAATGAACGGTAGGGAGTGATGGACGGATGCAATTGAGACGGCCGGGTGGCGAGTGCCAGGGGTGGACCCGGGGTTCGACATCACGACGGAGCGTGATGAGTACTTTGACGAGCTCGACCGCTGGATCACCATCAATGCCGCGTCACCTGCAATCGATTACGATTACGAGCACGAGCACGAATTTAACGGCATGGGGTGTTTGTCATCCAGCAAATTCATGGAGGCCAGCAGATTGGGGATGTTGCAGGCAGCGTTGGAGGCTTAACCACGAAAGACACGAAAGAATCACAGAGGAATGAAGGGGAAATTGAGTGCGAGTCTGAAACATCTTCGACGGTTTTGGCCGTAGGATCATTTCCTCTATCGTGCTCAGCGCAGCGGTGCTCGTGCTCGTAATCGGTTCCGCTTACTGCGATCTTTGTGCTGTCATTCTCTCTCGAGTTGCTTGAGCCGGATCACCATTAATCCCCTGTCACCCGCAATCGATTACGAGCACGAGCACCGTTATCACTGAGCACGAGCAGGAATGAACAGCAGGGAGTGATGGACGGATGCAATTCAGACGTCCGGGTGGTGAGTGCCAGGGACGGACTCAGGGTTCGACATCACGACGGAGCGTGATGAGTACTTTGGGCCAGGGTTCGTCATCACGACGGAGCGTGATGAGTACTTTGTGGGGTGACGGGCGAGAGGGTCTTTAGGGTTTGATGTCGTCGAGGACGGTAGGCGACTGGTGGTTGAGGGTTTTCAGTCCGTCGGCTCGCAGCAGATGGTTGTATTTGACTGCTGCGCCGGTGTTGAAAAGCATGATGGTTTCGTTACGGTGGAGCCAGCCCTGCTGCAGGAGTCGCTGGGCGGCAATCCAGATGGCGCCGCCTTCCGGAGCAGCATGAATGCCCTGCCACTGAGCCAACTCTTTGACTCCAAACATCAGTTCTTCATCACTGACCGTCACTGCGGTTCCGTTACTGGATCGAACAATATCCAGCATCAAAAAGTCACCGACCGCCGCGGGAACTCGAAGCCCGGACGCAATCGTTGCTGCGTTCGGAAACAGAGGTGCTGATGTCTGGCCCTGCTGGTAAGCGAGAACGATTGGTGCACAGCCTTCGGCCTGAACAACGACCATCCTCGGACGCTGACTTCCAATCCAGCCCAGTTGTTCCATTTCGTCAAAGGCTTTCCACATTCCTATCAACCCGGTACCACCACCGGTGGGATATAAGATGACATCCGGCAGCTGCAATGCCGACGTCTTGCGCATTTCTGCAAGGTCAAACGCCAGTTCGTAGCCCATGGTCTTTTTACCTTCAAGGCGAAATGGCTCTTTGAGTGTCGAGAGATCAAACCAGCCGAATCGATCGCACGCCTGACGACAGAGTTTGCCGCAGTCGCTGATCAGCCCGTTCACAAGGTATACGGTGGCTCCTCCACAAACAGACTCCAGAATATTGGCCGGTGGTGTGTCTTCCGGAACAAAAATGACGCACTTCATTCCGGCTCGAGCTGCGTAGGCGGTTGCTGCTCCAGCTGCATTTCCGGCAGAAGGCAGGGCCACGGTCTGGACGCCCAGTGCTGCAGCCCGAGTGATGGCTGCCGACATGCCACGCGCCTTAAAGCTCTGAGTCGGATTGAAACTCTCATCTTTAATCAGCAGGTCGTCAAATGCTGCAAAGGGGCCGCGGCGAGTTGCGGGAATCAGTGGCGTATCGCCTTCTCCAAGGCTGATTGCCTGGTCCGGTCCATCGACGGGCATTACCGGGAAAAACTTCCACATCGAGCGAATTGTGGAGCTTCGCACTGCGGAAGGAGACCATTGTCCGGCAATGGAATCCAGATCATACCGAGCCAGTAATGGTTTTCCGGCCTTGCTCAACCCCTGCAGAGTCCCCGGATCATAGGAATCTCCGTTCAGAGAGCAGACTAGTGAGGTATGCATGGATTTCAGCCGTCCTTCGGTCTTGTGGCAAATCACCGGATGCCGGTAAAATTGGCCGGTATTCGCACGGAGTGTGCATGTTAAGTGTTCATCGACCCGGAATTTTCAGGGAAAATCCTGAACTTCTGAGTCGGCGGTTCACAGATCGACGTTTTATAAGAGGCAAGGATGCCATGGTTCCACAACCACGTGCAGAGATTCTCTCCAGGTTCACACGATTTACCTCGGTTGCTGCTCGAGGACTTTGCCTTGCAGGCATGGGGGCGGTTGCAGCTCAGGCAATTGTGCTGTGGATTTCGCTGGTTGGAACATCTCCCGTGACACTGGTCGTCCTGATTGCGTCCATGTCGCTGGGTATCCGACTATCTCAGTCGGTGGCCGGGATGGTTGTGGGAGATCGAGTACTTCACAAAGAACAATCGGCCTCGTTGGCAGCATTCATGCCAATGATTGCCATCACGATTGCACTGGTGGCCCTCACCTGGACGGCACCCGAACTGATGTCTGTTCTGCATCAGACGGGGGCTCGGTGGTTTGCAGCCAATAGCTCGACGGCGACGGATCAGGTGCTGTTTGGAACAAGCCTTTCATTACTGATGCCTGGTTTTGTTGTTCTATTGTTGACAGCCAGCGGGCATCTTTGGGCAGAAGTCTGCTGTCCGGAAGAAAATCAAGCTTCCGGAGATTCGCAGTTTCATCGCTATGCGTTGGCTGCACCAGGCGTTTGTCTGTTGCTGATTCATCAATGGGGAACCTTCCCGATGGCTTCGACCATCTCAAGTGTGGTGGTTCTTGCAATGGCACTTCGATTACTCTTCTCCGAACAGTTTTCCGCCTCGTCAGTGACAACTGCTTCTGACTCCCAGCCGGGAAACTCGGCGGCCAGTGAACCGCTGAATCGCATTGAACAGTTTGACAACATCAGAACACATCACTGGTTTGCGAAATGGGATCTTTCATCAGCTGCTCTGCTGAGCGGTATTGGTATCGTGGCGGTGAGTGAGTTCATTGTTCGGTTGTTTCCAGGCGACGTGCCTGTGCTGTTGCTGACGGTTGTGGTTGTTACCGGCATCCTTGCAGTGTTTCGCACGCGGTTAATCGGTGTTGCGTTTGGCTCAGGGCGTGTCACAGCAAGTTTAATTCTGCTGTCCTGTTTCCCATTCATGTTTTCAGCACTTGTTGACGTGAATCTCAGCATTCGAGCATCGCAAATGAGTCCATGGATGGTCTTAGCGATCCGAGCACTGCAGGGCGGTGTGTTGATTGCTGCGGCAGCGGGCCCGGTCGCATTTGCAAAATTGATGTCAAACTCAGCTGATCGAAATCACCTTCAGCGATCCGGATCAACGCACGCGTATGTTGCTGCCGGGGTGATCTTTGCATTGCTGTGTCTGATGGCACGAACAAATCCTCTGATTCTGCTGATCATATCCGTCGGCGGGCAGTCACTTCGATTGCTGGTGAATTCAATTGCAGAGCGAACCACAGTACCACGCTTCAGGCTCTACACAGGATTCCACAGTTTGCTGCTTGTGGTCCTGCCGTCCCTGATACTGATTCAGCCGATGGACACGTCTCGAGCTTCCCAGTTGCTGTTTTCCGCGCGTACGAAAGCGGCACTGGACCGAGGACTTGATCAGGAACTGATTTCGCAGTCCGATGCCAGTCGATTAATGGCAAAGGTGGAAACGCCCGATGGTGAAGTGCATGTATGGCGACGAAGTGGGTACGTGTTTGAGTTTCGTCGAAATGGTCGGCTTTCCGGACGCGTCAGCAGCGATACTCGACTGACACCGCAGCCGGCAGAAGATGTGTTGCCGGCGATTCTCCCGATGGTGATGCACCCGGCTCCGAACCGTATCCTTGTGATCGGCGACGAGACCGGAGTATGCCTGCGAGCCTGCAGTCGTCTGCCGTTTCAGAGAATCGTCGCAGTCCGAGGCAGTGAAGAAGTGACTCGACTGGCAAGCGAATTCACCTGGCGTTCTGAAGAGCTTCCACCGGATCAGGATTCTCGTGTCACGATCCGACACGATCTTTCAGCGGCGGTGCTTGGTACGGACCCGGACGTTCCATTTGACATTGTCATTACTGCTGGTGAATCCCCTTCAACAGCGGGCGACAGCTGGGAATTCACTGAAGAGTATTATTCTGCGGTCCGAGGTCAGTTGGGTGAACAGGGGGTGTTTTGCCAGCGGTTCCGTCAGAATGGACTGGGAGCGAGACCTCTGCAACAGGCATTGGCGACGGCGATGACTGCGTTTCCTCACGTCGTTGCTGTTCAGGCGGCTCCAGGAGAGATTTTGTTGATCGGATCGGTCCAGGAAAACGGATTGATTGGAGAGCACGTTCTTTCACGTCTGCAGTATGACTACATACGTCGCGAGATCGCAACGACGGGGCTCGACTGGACACAGGTTGCCGTGCTTCCCATTGTTGACGCCAGTGATCGGATCGGGATTTTCAGTGTCAGTGAGCCTCCCGAGGCGATCTCCATCGCCAATGCCGGCTTCGTGATGTCACTTCCCGTTGAGGCATTGCGGTCAGGCGATCGGTCATCAGAAATTCGCGAGACATTTGCCCCTCATCAGATCCGACTTGCGGAAGCCATGCCGGGCGGAGAAGCTCAACTGGAGATGAACCGCCGGATTAGTGCGTTGAATCAGCAGATTGAAATTCTGGCCGGGATGCCGGACGCGCCGTGGACATATCGCAAATCACTTCGAATGGAAATGCAGCGCAATCCTCGGCCATCTAAAGACGCGTTCCGCGATGGCAAACTCGTTCGAATTCCTCATCCAACGGACGTAATGCATCAGGAATACTTTGTGACTCTCGGAGATTCAATTCAGCGAGTCATCGAGGGCGATCATCGGTTTGAAGCGTTTTCATCGATCGAGCGATTTGCGGCTGCGTCTGAGCCGCTGTTGAGCCACTTTGCCCATTACGAACTTGTGCGATTGCATGAGCTGGCAGGGCATCCCTCACCAACGAACGAATACCGACATCGCCTGCACACGGTGTTTTTCACAGAGCCGACTGATGCATCTGTTCGCCCGGTCATTGCGGCGCTGGAACAGCTGATTGAGCATCCTGAACTGCTGGAGAGTGATTCAGAGAGATTTGATCACATGAATTCGATGATCCAGGAGCTGATCAAGCGATGGGAGGCACGTACTGCATGGGAGCCACGTTCGGCGAAGCGAGTTGAGCAGGACGTCGATCAGTCGGTCCGAGTCGTGAAGCTGGCAATGGATCGCATGGAACAGTGGATTAGCGAGGTGGACATGCCTCGAGATGACTTCCTGCGTCGACGAAGGTTCGTGAATGCCGCCTTGATTACTCCTCTTCAGCAATATCGTGACCAGGTACTGGCTTATCGAATTCGGACCGAGAAACCGGTTGAGTCAGACTCAGAGACACCCGACGATCGCCCGCTGGTCATCGCACCTCCGGGTAATCTCAGTTCAAACTGATCATCGTCCAGGCTGAGCGTAACGCCCCTGTCCGGGCACAGAAATTCTGTTGCCTGTTGGCAGGATCAGCCCTGATGGAGTCATCGTTGTGGGGCCGGTAATCGCGGGACCTGACCCTGTGGGACCTGACAGGGCTGCACCCGAGATCACAGTACTGGAGACAGAACTGGAAATTGTTGAAACCGGAACCTGACCGTAGCGCGAACCATTCATACTGTTCGACGGCAGCCAGAGTGATGGCTGTGTGTGGCGGGACTGCTGCGGGATGGGACCGGGATCCGGAACGGGAGTGATTGATGTGGGTGGTCCGGGAAGTGGCGGCAGAGGTCGTCCGCCTTGCGGAACAGGGCTTTGTTGAGGCTGAGGCTGAGGCTGAGGCTGAGGCAGCAGAGTTGCGTCAACCGCAGGTGGAGCGGGAGAAGTCTGGGCGTTCGTCCCACCAGGCAACACACTGACGGGCTTCTGAGCATTGGACTGTGGCGTGTAGACCGAGGACTGTGGGGCGTAGAACGAAGGTTGTGAGGGAAACTCAGACGGCAGATATTCTCCAGTGCTCAATACACCTGAATCGCAGTGACCACACGGAGGTGTCTGAGGGAAACGTCTCCAGCATGGGCGATTATAGCCCCAGATCGGGCTGGTTGCGGCAGAGACCTGCGGTCGATCAGGATCATATTGAATGAGGTGCTCTGCGATGACCAGTTCAGCGGACAGCAGTAACAATGTCCCGGCTGCGGTTGACTGAAGGACATGTTTCAAATGTTGAGCATCCATGCGGAGAGCCCCTGAAGGGAAATACTGTTGTGTCTGTGACTGATTGACCATTCAGTGATCGACGAATCAGTGCCAGACGTGTGTTTCAAAGACTGGCTACTATCGCTGATTGAATGAGCCGAATACGGCCGGATGACCGGAGACGCCGCTGCTGAATCCGCCGCCCGCGAATCCACCCCCAACGCCAACACCACCACCAGCACCCATTCCGGCACCAGCACCGCCGAACCCGGTTCCGAAGTTTCCGGCACCTCCGCCGAATCCTCCGCCACCGAAACCACCGCCACCCATTCCGCCACCGAAACCACCGCCGCCGAATCCTGCTCCGATGCCGGCTCCCTGAGCGTTGTTGAACGACTGGAAGACCACCGGATGTCCGGTTGTACTGAGTTGCGAGTAACCGAGATACTGAGCTGCGACGTTGGGCCGACCGGCTTGAGCCTGCTGTTGCTGCTGCATCTGCTGCAGCGACTGAAGGTTCTGACCGAGTTGTTGATTTTGCTGCATGGCCTGCATCTGCGGACGTACAAGGCCATAGTAGTTCAGAACAGGACCTGAATTGTCACCGTTTCGGAACAGGTTGAGATACGGACTAAATGTTGGTGTATTGATGGGTCGCTGAATTCGATCGCCACCAATCTGAGCGGATGCTGCACCACTGCTCCACCAACTGGTGATAACTGCGATCAGAAATGTGGTGAGGAGAGTGAGCGGCCGCATGGTCAGGAAGTCCTTCCGGATTCTGAACGATTGGAATACATCAGAAACCACCATCAACGTCTTTACCCCGCTGGATGGTCCGTACCGTACCGTTTCCGAGGAGTGTGAATCCAAACATACGTTCAAACGGTGCTGTGAATTTGGCGAGCTTTGTGTCGAAGGTGATAAACTGAGATGCCTTGACATAGATTCTGTCACCGGGAAGAACCTGATAGTTCGTTCCGGTCTGAGCACCCTGTGCGATGGCATTCCAGTCGACCTGAAGAATCTGGTCGGGTCCGCAGGCATCGGCTGAAGGGCGAGCAATCCAGATATGGCTCTTTGAGGCCACCGTCGGCAGGCCCTGCACCTTGGCGATTGCATCAAGCACAGTCTCATTTCCTGTACACGGCAGAGTCACAACGGACTCTCCTGCTCCGCCACCATCCGCGATGACGTAGTAGACCTTGCTATTGTAGGCAAGAACATCGACAGAGATTTGTGGGTTATGAATGTGCTGCGCCAGATGTTGCTCAATTGCGAGCTTTGCTTCATTCAGCGTCATGCCAGTTACGTAAACACTTCCGTAAATCCCAAGTCCCACCGTTCCATCCGGACGGACCAGGTGTGGCCCGGCGACATACTGGCTGTTTTCAGGGCGAGGGAGAGTTACCATGACCTGGGGGTTTGTCAGAATCTGTCGAAGGTGATTTTCCACTCGAGCCTGAATTTCATGGAGAGGCTGTTCGGCCACCAGCACCTTGCCGTACTCTGGACCAAGATTCAGATATCCATCCGCACCAATCACATAGATGTTGTTGATCTGTTTAAACTGTACGGAGACCGGGTCTTCCTGTTGTCCATAAGGGATTGTTCGGTTGACCTGAACAAGCAGGGCTTCACCTGCGTGGATTGGAGCATATTCCGGTCGAATATTGTTGACCGCTTCAATCAATAACACATCCGGAGGTTCGATGATGTACTCCGGAAGCGTGGTCTTTCGCAGTTCACGCGGGACGTTGTACATCTCCGACATGCTGCATGGTGTCACTTTGCATTCCTGAGTCGTTTCCGGCTGCGGAGCGCTGGTGCGATAGTTTCCACCGCAGCTTCCATCGATTGAGCATGTACTGCATTCAGCTGGCTGAGAACATGGACTGCAGGCCGAATTCACACCGCAGGTTGTCGCACAACCAACCGTGATTGAGGCGATCGCTGCCATGCCGGTTCTGAAGCACAGCTGTAGCAACCTGCTGAAAGAGGGACTGCACTTGGGCAGCATGACTTCCTCCGTGAAATCAGTGACACACACATTCTTTGTGGCCAGGGCGCATCATGCTTCCTGGGAACTTGCTGATATCTGCATCGACTCATCCACACCACCCGCCACGGGTTTTCCGGGGTCCGTTAGCAGTGTTCAGTGATGCCTGATCCGGTCGTGCCGAACGCACCGCTTTTGTGCCTGACGTTGATCGAGTTCCCGAAATCTCCAGTCTGCATCGATCAGCAATAATTGCCGGTCCCCCCCCCCAAAGCCGGCAAAAAAATGTAGGACGGGCATTCCTGCCCGTCCCGCCCTGGTTCGAGTACTGCAGCGGCGGCTCGGGGAAGAATCTCCAAGCTACATCGATTTGTCAGAATTCCAGCGGGAGGGCGAGTGCTTCAGTGAAGCGGTCGAAGCCGTTTGAGTCGCAGATGACCTGTATAATCTCTGCCACTTCATGATCTGAAAAGTGAGCCTGAAGTCGCGTCAAATCGGCATCAACAATCGCGTGAGGTGTGGAAGTCAGTTTGCGGGCAAATCTCAGCGCCTCGGCATGGCCAGGTTCGACGTTTTTCTCCAGTGCCTCAAACGAATCCAGTGCGGATTCATCACCTCCGGACGCGAGAAACCTTGCTCGGGCATGACCGGCAGAATACCACGCCCGGTTTTCGCGGGCAGTGACCCAGGAAATTCGAATTCTCAGGTCAACAGGAGTTTTGCCTTCCCGTGCCATGGATTGCTTCTGTGCCCATGCATCTATTGCCACCGGAATCTGGCATATGGCCTGGAACCAAACAGGAGGCGTGGTGCCTGGCATGTCTTTCGCAACCAGTTGTCGAGCAGATTCCATGGATGGCAGTTCAACTCGAGGCGATCTAAGTCTGGCTTTGGTCAATGCATCCATGACTGCGTCTCCTGATTCCCATTTTGGCCTCAACGAGACATCAACGGGAATGACCTTTGATTCCGCAGATGAAAATTCTGCGGACGTAGGTGTATCAAGTTCCGGATGTTCGTCCCCGCCGAACGACTGATCCTGAGGAATACCTGTGGAAGATGTCCAGCGGTTCACGGCATTGTACCGAGCCACCGTATAGAGGATGTCGATGATCTGTGCATCAGTGAAGTGTGACTTCAATTCTGCAATCTGCTGATCTCCAAACAGATGGGGATGAATTGTGAGCACTCGAGTGGCATTCATCGCCGCCTGTTCATTGGCTGGGAAGAGATCCCACCGACTGTCGAGGGACGCAATCTGGTCATCGGTCATTCCGACTCGACGAAGCTTCAGTTCCTGATGTCCAAGGCAGTACTGACAGTCATTCGTTCTTGAAACAATCCAGAACAGTCGTGTTTTAAACGCGTAGTCGGGAGTTGCTTCAAGAGTCTTCAGAGTCGATGCCACGCTGCTTCGATTTCGACTGGCAGAACTACCCCAGCCTGGAACGAGGAAAGACTGCCAAAGAGGAGGCAAATACAAGGCTCGAAGCCGTCCGTTGTTCACCAAAGATCTTCCCGATGCAATTTCCTCCGGTGTTGGCGGGGGAAGCGGCAGTCGGGAAGTTCTGTTCTTCAGGGCCTCGATTCGCTTCTTCATTTCGGGACGAGTGGTCGTCAATTCTTCCGCGGTTGCCACAGGAAGCATAGAGACCCAGATGAGCAACATGAGTCCAATAACAGACTGCCATAAGAAGCTGAATCCAGCCATAACTATACTCGCCAAATAATTCGCAGTTATTGTGGGAAAATGGTAATGACCGGTGAGGTGCCCACGATGTAGGTCACCTTTGATTCACCGGAGTCGAACTTTCGCATCACTCGAATATGCAGATTGGAACCGTCCGAAGTTTCTTCTTCATGAATGACCTCGAACGACACGAGTTTCCGACCCTGCTCCCACCCGGAGTCACCAATGATGATTTCCGGTTTCAGATCTTTGGGGGTCTTTCCATCTACCCATGCCTGCATGGCTTTTTCGACGGAAGCCCGAGCAAGTTCCTGATCGAGCGGGTACGGAGCAGTTTCGCTGCTTCCGCAGCCTGCAATGCTGAAGATCAGGATGCAGAGAATCAGGTTGATTCTGCGAAGAAATGGCAGCCCACGATCCGCGGGCTGCAAAACCGGATATGTCATAGTTTCAAGATCCATCAGTTTCATCGTGGCGATATCGTTGCAAAGGTATCTGTTGGTCAGGCTAAGAATGAACGGAGGAGAACTTAGAATTCACCAAGTACTTCACCACCATTGATGCTGCCGAGGCTTCGCCACGTTTTCAGGTCCACGTTTTCTGAGACGAACCGCGCAGATCCATCACAGAGAAGAGTCTGAATTCCACCCGTGTGCTGGCTGTTCGCAGTCGTGGCAATGCGTCCCGGAGGAAACATGCAGGATCGACCATTTGGCGGAAGCACATGGTTGTATTGGTTTGTAGAGTGATACTGCTGCAGCCAAGGACCGCCGACGTTGGAATACCCCTGAAGCGACAGATCTGTGACGTTGGTGGCGTTGCACTGAATCAGAGCTTCGTCAGCACTGTTTGGGTAAGTCCCGGGGCGATAGGTGTCTGTCCGAGGCGATGAAATCCCGTTGTTGCCATCGCCAGTCATCTTCTCCGACATTGCGGCTGTGTTGCTCAGACCGTCAGTGATGTCAGCGAACCGAATTCTGAGATTGTGGAACACAACCCCATTCGAAGCGGGTTGTCCTGCCTGACCAGCTGCATACATCACGATGCCGGACCCGGCGTTCCAAAAGTAGTTGTTTCGCCCGCCAATCGTAGCTGGTAATGCCGTCGGATCTGATGGACAACGGAACGCAGGCAGTTCGGTGTTTCGAGGAACAGTGTTGTTGACATGATCGTACGGAACATTGAAGTCAACCAGGTTGTACAGATTTGACTGCTCAATGTAAGGCAGCAGTCGAGCATGTGCCGACACGGGATTGACTGCTCCGTTGACGTCTGCGATGGGAATGCAGCTATAGGTGTCGTGGTAGTTGTGGATCGCGATGCCAAGCTGTTTGAGATTATTCTTGCATTGTGTTCTGCGGGCTGCTTCACGTGCCTGTTGAACGGCAGGCAGCAGCAATGCGATGAGAATTGCAATGATGGCAATGACAACCAGCAGTTCGATGAGTGTGAATCCGCGGTTGAGACGAGAAGACTTCTTCATAAGGGTGACCTTTCAGAATCAAAATCGCGCGAAAATATGCGCGGGAGAAAATAAACGGGGCAGAAAGGAACGGGCACACTTGTTGTGCTGCAAGTGTTTTCCGGATTCAGCAGGGACCGATTGCCTGAGTACAGGCGGCCTGAACCATCGACGGATAGCTTTTTCAGAGCGCAGCAGTTCCGCTGATCACGAGTGAATCTGCTGAACTGACGGGGCTGCTGAAAGCTCCAGGGAAGCGTTCTGCTCGGTCAGGAATCAGAAAGTGAAATTCACAGACTGAAACTTAGCAAGCAGACGAAGACCGAGTTGTGCTACGCCGAGGGTCGAGGCTGAACTGCAGCTGCAGATCGGCCGACACTGCGATGGAAGCTCAGCCGCGAGGCGGTCGAAAGATATCGGTCGCGACAAGGAGCTCGCCTCGTTCAGAGACCGGTACACATGTTGGACCTCGACCCGTTGCGACGAGCATCAGCTCATCCAGCAAACTTGCAGGGTCAGAGTATCTGGAAAACTCGACGTGGACAGGAACCGGAGCCAGAGGTGTTGATTGACCTCGGCAGGACGGACTGTTGCAGGGCAGTTTCTTTTGTGAGAACCCCGTAGGTTCAGGAGCGTTTGGATCAGCCGGAACCTCCGAATGATGGTTCATATGACCATGAGCACTCACGGGATGGCCGTTGCGATACAGATAATCACCGCAGGTGTCCGCAAAAGCAGAAGACGACGTGAGTGAGATGCTGATCAGCGTACCCAGAACAACTGCAATCCGCAGGCTCAGTGATTTTACTGAGTCGCCCAACGATCGGCCGGTGGCCGAAAATTGCTGGCGGGATTGTGTTGACGGGGAAATTGGCATTTGAATTCTGAGGATCAGATAGGAAAGGTTCGCGTCACTGAGAACTATTATTCCATGTTTCGGGAAAGAGCTCACTTAGACTACGCAAAACAACCTGAAAATGGCAAGAAAAAGTTGCGGAGTTTTCTGAGAAGTCCAAAAGAAGAGGCCAGGGTGACCCTGGCCTCTTCGGAAAATCAGATTGTGGTAATTTACATTTTGCAATCTCAGGGCAGTTCAACGGTCTTCAGATTCAGGACGTCTGTATCGGACTGAGTCAGAATCAGAGCTGTGGTGTCATTGAGTTTGTCCATCTGTACGACGCCTTCAAAGACAGCAATCGATTCGAATTTCTGGCCTGCTGTGCCGCCGCCGGATACGGGTTCAGTCAGTCCCTTGTTCTCCTTGATTCCGTCTGTGGAAATCTTCATTACACCGCGGTCACTGTTGCTGAGCAGCAGGAACTGACTGCCTTCTTTGGAGTAGGAGATCAGGTCGAGAGGGCGATTGCGGTTGCCTAACTCTGCGACTGTGGTTCCGCGAACCTTTTCAGCAGCGCCTTCGAGTTCCTTTACGGGAACTCGAACGAGCGGCGTACAGACATATGCTCCGACAACGTTGGGTTCACCGTCAATCATGATTGGCACAAATGTCCGCATTGCAGCATAGTCTTCACTCTTACCGTGAGCAGCGTGGTAGATTTCCACACTGACGCCGCTGTCCGCGGTTGCAAACGGAAAGCTCAGCTCGCGAAGTGCCGAAGGAGCGGCTGAAGACGAGAGCCCTGAAACCAGAATCTTGCCTTCAAAGTAGGCGATATCAGTAATCGCGTCATCTCGGTTGTTGCGTGAGCGGCGTCCTGTCGTGACAACTTTATCTTCCGGAGCGTCTTTCAGGCTGACTTTCGCGAAACGAACTTCATCGAGAGAAAGCGGAGTCATCTTCCCGCCGCCATCGACTTTAACAATCGCTGCTTTGTCGTCTGCTGTGACGGCCAGAAAAGCTGAGCCGGTTCCGGGATTCACGGCCAGGTCGTTCACGGTGACTTTCTTCGCTTCCAGCAGGCTGGCGAGGCTGGTTCCGATGTCGGCAACGTTGATTTTTGCTGACGCAGCGTCACCTTCAGTATCGCCAGTTGCCACGGCAAAGACTGCTGCCGATTTTGAATCACCAATGAATAAGATGTCTTCCGGACCAAACGCCAGCGTTGTTGCCGATTTTACGTCTGCCGTGCCTCGCTCAAGTCCGTACTGATCCGCCGCCGAAGCGCCCGTTGATGAAAACACCGCCGCAGCGGCTATCAAACACCCGAATTGTCTTTTCATTGTGTTCTCCATTTGAAAAACAGAGGCCCAAACGAACCGGAAGGAAAAACGCCTCTCAATCTGCTGCAGGCTGCAGATCCATTGCTGTGTCAGTATGGCGTCCCTGAATCGAAAGGAAAGTCACCAATCGAGTGTTTTTCGGCCGCATGACGTTGAAGCATAGAAATCTCGGACCATCGTTTTTTTAAAAAAAGCGACACTCGACACTGCCCTGGGTATTGCAAAGGTTTATGGTGTAGGTACAACACTACCCGTAAGGCTAATCGCAATGATTTGCCTGGTGTGTCTGCAGCTTGGTTTTACAACAGGAGAATGAATCATGGAGAATCAACAGTGTTCTGGCTCGGAAGCAGTTCCAGCGTCAGTCGTTACAAGTTCACCGCATGTGGTCGATCCGCTCGCCGCAGTCGGTTGCTCGACACTCTGCGGCGGACAGTCGACTCGATTTCGACGATGGGGAGTCACGGCGGTTTGCGTGACGCTTTTGGCTGGATCAGGTCTCTTGTTGAAGACCGCCAGTGGAGCGAAAGAGCCAGAGTTGCGTTCGGTTCCGGACGCGTTCGTGGAAGCTTCCTGCCTTGAAGGGGCTCAGGAGAAATCTGCTGGTCAGATCGAAGTCGTTGCCGCCGCTGCCATGCCCTACCTGACATCCGTCGATCGTGTGTCTGGTGATGAAGAATCCAGCGGTGAAGACTCTAGTCGTGAAGACGCAGGCGATGAAGAGTCGAGCGACGAAGAGGCGGGTAATGCAGGGAAGAGCAAAGCTAAAGGCAAGACGCCAGCGAAACAGAAGCCGACGGCAAAGGACAAGGCCTCTGACACGAAGAAGTCAGACTCGGAGGACGCGGAGGACTCGGAGTCCAAAAAGCCGAGCACGCCAAAGAAATCGAATCTTCCATCACCAAATCGGCGATTGCCAGCAGGCTACAGTGCTCTGGAACTCACCGACGAACAGAAGGAGCAAATCTTCGCAATTCGGGACTCGAAACAAAAGAAGCTTGATTCACTTGAAAATGCTCTGAGTGAATTTCGTGCTGCGATGGAACTGGAGTTCGAGGAAGTGCTGACAAGTTCGCAAAAGAAGCAGCTTGCTGAGAATCGTGGAATGTCTCGAAAGAATGAGTCCGCAGAAAAATCGTCAGGCAAGGGGAAATCCAGGTCCTGATTACAGACCGCGACAAAGAAACCATATACCGGGCTTCGCATGTCGTGCCTCCACACGATCCGGTCGGATGTTACGTCCGACCGGATTGTCGTGCCTTTTCATTCGTGGAGAGTCCCGGGATGTCGTAATCGCATCAACTTGTGAGTGATCAAAGGAAGACTGTGCGAATGAAAAGAGTGCCGCTCTAATGGTTGGTTGGATCGGATGCAGGACGCGTTCTTGAAGAGATTTGAGGAGGTTGTGGTTGTGTTTCGTTGAACGGTAGTGCGGTGGAGCCTGCGCCTCGTCGCGAAGTTGCGCTGACGCCTGCGGCTGGCGATAAGTTGCGTTGACGCCTGCGGCTGGCGATAAGTTGCGTTGACGCCTGCGGCTGGCCGCTAAACTTCGCAGACGCCTGCGGCTAGCCGTTAAACTTTGGGGATTGGTTGAGGAATTTGCGTGGATTGTCGAGCGTCACGCGGTCGATCAATTCGTCGCTGTGGCCGCGACGTTTCATCTCAAGTCTGGCTTTGGGGACGGCCAGAGGATCACTGCAGCCCCAGTCCCCGGCAGAGTTCATCCAGATGCGTTCCGAGCCGTACATTTCGATCACATCGGCTGCTCGCTGTGGGGTCATCTTGGTGTCAGGGTACAGGGTCATTCCGGCCCAGAAGCCTCGATCGAGTACCTCTGCGACGGTGTGCTCTTCAACATGATCAATCAGAATCCGGCCGGGGTCGATCCGGCTGGCCTGCAGGGCGTCCATGATCAGTCGAGTCCCCTTCAGCTTGTCTTCCAGGTGTGGAGTGTGAACAAGGATCAGTTGGTTGTGGGTTTCTGCCAGTGCGATTTGTTCTTCCAGAATCGTCAGTTCATTGCGGGTGTTTTTATTGAGTCCGATTTCACCGATCCCCAGGACGGTGTCTCTTTTGAGGAATTCCGGGATCAGGGCAATCACTTCGCGGGCAAACCCGGGATCATCCGCTTCCTTCGGATTGATGCACAGCCAGGTAAAGTGTTTGATCCCAAACTGTGCTGCTCGTCGAGGCTCGTATTCTGTGAGTTGACGATAGTAATCAAAGAAACCCTGTGCTGATGATCTGTCAAAACCGGCCCAGAACGCCGGCTCGGTCACGGCAATGCAGCCGGACTGAGCCATTCTCTGATAGTCGTCCGTCGTTCGCGACACCATATGAATATGCGGGTCAATGTACTTCATGGCGCTCACCAGTCAGATGTTCGTTTACCGGCCAGATGTTGAATTGCCAGCCAGAACAGGGAGATGCAGAATTCAGCGGACCATCCACTCCATGGGCCAACATTTTCATCAGGTACGAACCGCTCCACTGGCACCCTTCATGCCGTGAGCAGATTGAGGCAAGTCGGAGGAGAAATCACTAAGTAGTTCCAGGATTCGCTTTGTTCGCTGAGGTTTGCCGTCTGTCAGCAGATTCACGGCCTGACGAAACGCAGCGTCTCGAAAGTCAACCTGAGGCGATGAAGCTGTGGCTCTATCAATTCGATCCAGAAAGGCAGCGACATCCAGCAGCTTTGCTCGATGTTCCAGGAAATATTGCTGGATCACCTGTTCGCGGTTCATTGGGCCGCCCGGGAGAACAACGGGGACAGCAGAAGCCTGCTGAGAGGATGAAGCTGAGGATGTCACAGCGGAGTCCTTCAGTGAAATGGTGGTTGAGCTGAGCACACAGGTCTCAAATCATAGCCAACAAAGCCTGTGGACAACAGGCAGGGGTGTGGTCGGGCAGGGAACGGACAAACGCAGCAGGGGAACGCAGCAGGGGAACGCAGCAGGGATGTGGTCGGGCAGGAATGCCCAACCTACATTTGATTTTTTAGGCGGCTTTGGGGATGGAAAGGGTTTGTTCCATGGCTGCAACTTCATCTGCAAGACCTTCATAGTCCTGAGCTCCCGGGCAGCTTGGGGCGTAGTCGAAGATCGACTGTCCAAAGCTGGGGGCTTCGGCCAGCTTGATGTTGCGACGAATTCGGGTTCTGAAAATTCTGGCTTGTGCCCATGGAGCATCGCCATCACTCGACTTCAGAAACATCTTCAGGTCTTCAGTGACATCGGCTGCCAGTCGGGTGCCCGATTCATATAAGCACAGCATCACTCCGGTGACTTTCAGGTCGCGATTCAGGCGTCGTTTTACCAGCGCTGTTGTTTCGAACAGCTTGGACAGTCCCTGCAGAGCGAAGAAGTGCGGCTGAAGAGGAATAAACACTTCGCCCACAGTTGAGAGTGCGTTGATCGTGAGGATGCCGAGTGATGGCGGGCAGTCCATGATGACATAGTCGAACCGATTCTGGTCTTTCCAGTGCTGCATTGCATTCCTCAGAATGAATTCACGTCCGGGAACGCCTGCGAGTTCAACTTCGGTGGCTGCCAGATCGATATTCGAAGGCACCACAGACAGATTCTCTGCGACAAGCTGCCGGGCTTCATCCAGATTCGTCTGCTGCGAAAATACATCGTAAACGGTTGTCATTTCCGGACCGGCTTCAATACCAAGATGGAATGATGCGTGTCCCTGAGGGTCAAGGTCGATCACACACACTTTTCGGCCCTTTCGAGCCAGTGAAGCGGCAAGGTTAACGCTCGATGTTGTCTTCCCTACGCCGCCCTTCTGATTCATCACAGCGATGCTTCGCATGCCCCGATTCCTGTCCACCTTGAATTGACAATTCTGCAACAATCAACCGCGACCCGAGACTATAGACTGTCTGCCCTGTCATCGGACAGATGAGGTCGCTTCAATTCGCCCTGTTCGATGCTCCACGTTAAATCGTCTGCTTCAAGGGGGGCTTAGGAAGGCAGGAATGGCCGTTTTGAGGAGTCGCTTCCGCAAGTTCCGCCGAACCAGTGAGGGACAAATTGTAGCTTGGGCATTCCTGCCCGAGCCGCTACTGCGCCGCTGCAGCACTCGAACCAGTGAGGGACAAATGTAGCTTGGGCATTCCTGCCCGAGCCGCTTCTGCGCCGCTGCAGCATTCGAACCAGGGCGGGACGGGCAGGAATGCCCATCCTACTTAGTGAGCCGCTGTTGCGTCGCTGCAGCATTCGAACCAGTGCGGGACGGGCAGGAATAACCATCCTGCATTTTGGGGTTAGGCGACTGGGAGGAGGACTTCGAAGGTTGTGCCGGAGGTGGATGAATTGACCAGACGGATTTCACCACGCAGAGTTTGCTGGACGAGTTGTCGGCAAACGAACAGCCCAAGGCCGGTTCCCGTCGATTTGGTTGTAAAGTAGGGCTGGAAGATCTGAATCTGAGCATTTTCAGAAATCCCGTGTCCTTCATCACGGATCAGAATGGAGATCCTTGCAGGAGTGGCCCCGTCTTCGGCAATCAGCTGCGTTGTCAACGTGATGGTTGCACCCTCTTCTGTGGCATCAAGAGCGTTGAGAATCAGATTTAGCAAAACCTGGACCAGTTGATCATAAACGGACCGAATTAATGGGAGTCCCTGTGCGAGTTCTGTGGAGACCGTTTTGCCTTTCCAGCGTTTGTAGTACTTGGCAATATTCATGGCTTCATTGATCGCGGCATGCACATCGACCGAGGTTGCCTGCTGGTTGGTTGGACGGCTGAAACCGACTAGTTCTCGCAGAGTTCGCTGAATTCGCTGCAGCTGGCCATCCACCATATGCAAGCGTTCTTTGACATAATCGTCCTGGTTACGGCGACTGAGCATTTGAACGATGGAACTGATCGATGCCAGTGGATTTCCGACTTCGTGGGCAATTCCGGCTGCCAGTAATCCAAAGGCGGCCTGTTTCTCCTGCTGAACCAGCAGTGCCTGGGATTCCTGCAGCTCTTTGGTGCGAGTTGAAATGCGTTGTTCAAGTGTCTTCTGGTTCTGTTTGAGCTCTTCGTTCAACACGAACATTCGCTGACCAGCGGCTTTCAGTAAACCGGTGAGGGCAATGATGGCCCACACCGCCCAACCGAGAAATACCAGCGTCAAAACGATCGTCACGAAGTCTTCCGGAGATCCCTTTGATGCAAACACACCCAGCACAATGTAACTGACAGAATGCAGACCAAACGTGGAAAACGTGAGCGCGGGAGAATGGCGTATCGCGCAGACGAGCAGGGACAGGAAGTAATAAAATCGAAACGGACTTTCCACGCCCTGATCGAAGTAACACAGCAACCCGATAAACAGCGCTTCCATCAGTGAAATACCAATTCGGTACTCCGACAACAGAATTCGGCCTCGAATACTGGCGAGCGTATCCATCAGCGCATACAGCGCGCCGAGTGTCAGCATTGCGTTGAGTTCCGGTTGTCCCGAGACTCGATCAACAATATTTACGTAAAGGTAGCCAACGCACAGCCCAAACCAGCGAATTCGAACGGTGATCGATTCCGCCTGCAGTTCCCGGCGAAACGGATCCAGCGACGGAGACTTGGGAAGACCAAATACGGTTTGAAAAACGGTTCTTGGTTTTGCCGTGGTTCGGGCTGGTTGTGATTCGCTCGCTGGTGAATTCATAGATATTCGATCTGTTCTGCTGGGCATCAATGCAGCACACAGTTCAACATCTTTCAGAAAAATTCTCAACGCTATGGAGCCCTCGATTCATCGGCAATTCCTGCTGTCAGCCTCAGAATCTCTCCCATTTGTGGCGTTCTGAGCCCCTGAAGCCTCCCTTCGGCTCCGTTGTGCAGTGAATTCAGAGGCAACCCCGCACCGAAATCTCCGATAACTGAAGGGTGATATTCAACTCAGGATTTGGAGTCCTCAATGTCTAAAGCTGTCAATGTTCTGGCGCTCGTGCGTGATGGGCATCGCTTCGTATTTCTCTACGACGATGACAGCGTTGATGCAGTACTCAATACGTTTGGCGAGTATGCCAGCGATCCTGAGCTGGAATTTACCTGGTATGACGCGGCAGTTCTGGCACAACGTGCGAGGGAACTCAAAGAAGATCATGCCCACACCGAGGACTTCCCGACTCTGTTCTGAGGTGAACGTCGCTGTTCTGAGTGAAATGGCACGGTTCTGAGTGAAATGTTTTGACTTGCGTTCAGTTGAGCAGTGCTGGCTGAATCAAACGGGCGAATTGTGATGCAACAGGCCGTCCAGCGATTTCTGAACTATCTGCGGATCGAACGAAACGCGTCCGACCTCACCATCAAGTCGTACGCTGACGATATGTCTCACCTGCTGGAGTTTATTCAGCAGCAAACCGGCCGAATGCTGGCGCCCGCTGACATCGATGTGGGGTTGCTGCGGTCCTATGTCGCGTGGCTCCATGAATGCCAATATGCCCGATCGACTGTTGCGAGGCGACTTGCATGTCTTCGAACGTTTTTCCGATTTTGCAATCGCGAAGGCCTCTGCGAAACCAATCCTGCACGACCTCTCCGCACTCCCAGGGCGGGCAGAAAACTGCCACACTTCCTGACAACTGAACAGGTTAATGCACTTCTACTCGCGCCGCCGGCAAATTGCGATCAGGGCATTCGAGATCGAGCAATTCTCGAAACAACTTACTCCGCCGGACTGCGTGTCGCTGAACTCGTCGGGCTTAATCTCAGTGACTGGGATCGATCTGCTGGTGTTCTGCGGGTTCTGGGTAAGGGGCGCAAAGAGCGCATCGCCCCTGTTGGTAGTTTTGCCACGAAGGCGTTATTGAGTTGGCTGGAAGTTCGAAAACCATCTCCAAAAGCGAAAGAGAAGGAGCGAGACGCTCTGTTTCTCAATCGATTCGGAACGCGTTTGACGACTCGAAGCATCGGCCGGATGCTGGAAAAACACATCCAAACAGCGGGTCTCTCACAACAGACGTCGCCACATACGTTGCGGCACAGTTTTGCGACCCATCTTCTGGACGGGGGAGCGGATCTGCGAAGTGTGCAGGAGTTATTGGGCCATAAGAGTCTGACAACGACTCAGATTTACACCCATGTCAGTATGAGGCGCCTTCGGGAAACATACGAAAAGGCGCACCCACACGCACCCCGGAATCGGGCTTCCTGAGTCCGAGACCTTTGCAGAAACAGAAATGTCGATTCTGCAAAATTGCCGACTTTCCTGTCTGGAATGTGACATTTGCATTCTGGTCATTCGGCAGATTTTGCTATAACTCGGCAGCGTTCTGAATTTCAGCACCATGCGTCATGGATGACGATCATGTCGGACTTTAATACTCTCTCGATTTCCCGCGGCCGAATCCCAGTCACCCATGGATCGTTGCTGCAGTTTCCGGATGACCCGATAGCCTGCATGAAGATGCTCCGGCGTGAGCACGGCGATTTGGCGGTTCTTGAACAGGATGGTCAGCGACTGGTATTTGTTTTTTCGCCGGAACTGAATCATCAGGTGCTTTCCGATACACAAGTTTTTCATTCGCGATTCTTCGCGGTTCGTGGAAGTCGAAATTCGGCACAGCGTCGAGTGACAGCGGGTTTGTTAAGTCAGAACGGAGCCGAGCACCGGGAGACTCGACGGCTGCTGAAGGATGTTTTCAGCAAACGTGTCCTTCCGGATTACCATCAGACGATTTGTCATTTAACAGACGACCTGCTCAGCCGCTGGAGTTTGGGAAGTGTCCGAGACCTGAATTCTGACATGGTTCATTTCATGTTGAGAATGACCAGCGCTCTGTTGTTTGGGCTCGACGATGCGCACTTTGCTCTTCAGCTGGGTGAGATGATTGATCGCTGGGTACATCGCAATCACGAAGTCGGAATTGGGGCATTGGTATCCGGCCCGCAGTTCAATCAGAAGTATGAAGAGTTGCTGCAGATGGCTGATGAACTGGAAGCTTCGGTTCAGCAGATGTTTAACATGCATCGAAGCCGCAATCATGACCGTCCCAATATTTTGAGTCTGCTGTTTCAGGCACAGGGTTCAGAGCAGCAGCTGACGGATGAACATCTCACTGGTCACGCCACTCTGTTGTTTGCAGCCGCTCATCTGACGACCGCTCATACATTTTGCTGGACGCTGTTTCTTCTCGCACAGCATCCGGCTGTTTGTGCTCGACTGCACGAAGAATTGAATCAGCATATTTCGGGAGAAGTGCCAACGCTGCAGGAGCTCGAGAAGGTTACGTACCTCGACTGGGTGATTCGAGAGAGCATGCGGGTCATGCCGGCATCGGCGTATTCGCAGAGGATTACTGCCGAGTCTGCTCAGCTTGGCTCCCTGCGTCTGCCTCCGGGCACTCCGGTTGTCTTTAGTCAGTACATGACGCATCATCGGGAAGACATCTACAGTGAGCCGCATCGATTTCAGCCGGAACGCTGGGCGAGTATTGCGCCATCTGCGTACGAATATCTTCCGTTCGGAGCAGGACCTCGAATGTGTATCGGAGCTCCACTGGCCATGGCCGAGATACGTGCCGCGCTGGCGATGATGCTTAAGAATTATCACTTCCAGATCCAGCCCAATTGTGTGGTCAACGGCCAGGTGATCTCTACAATGCTCAGTCCGACCACAACGATTCCGGCTCGGCTGATTTCTCCGGATGAAATTCCGGTAACCGTTTCCGTCAATGGGTCCATTCATGACCTGATGACACTGCCGGATGCAGCACAGCCTGCTGTGGAACGTCGGGCAGCCTGAAAAGGCTGTTTTATGATCACTGGAGATCTCGATGAGTTCTGAGCGCCCGCGCGTCATGGTACTAAGTATTGGCCAGTGCAGGCCGGATCAGGCTGCAATCACGCACTACCTCACAAGGAATTTTGCGGTGGACGTGCTGACTGCGGACCGCGCGGCAGATGCAATGCGAATTCTGGAGAGTCAGCCGGTTGGGTTGATCCTGATCAATCGAAAGCTGGATGCCGATTACTCTGATGGACTCGACATGTTGCCTGCAATTCGCGCGATCGAATCGGCGGCCTCAACCCCCGTAATGCTGGTTTCGAATTTTCCGGAGTGGCAGGAAAAAGCTGTTGCTCTGGGGACCGTCCACGGGTTTGGGAAAGCTCAGCTCAATTCTCCGGCTACGAAAGAAACGCTGGCAAGCTACCTGCCGACGCTCCAGTGATTGCCGATCCGCCAGTGATTGCCGATCCGCCAGTGGCAGGGGCATTGCTGCGGGTGTAGGAACGATTGGGGACAATCGTTCTACAGAGTCGGGTAAACCTCAGAGAAGTCCTGCAGAGCTTTCGGACTGTTTAGGTCGATTGTGATCAGGCGGCCGCCGCGTTTCCAGTCTTTCGGACCATATCCTCCCCACCCGCTGACTCGTCCGTAGACCAGTTGGATATCCTTCCATGGTCCGAAATAGTTGTTGACGTGATCGTGTCCGCAGAAGACGCCAGCCACGCGTCCCGACTTTTGAAACAGCTCAAACGATCGGCCGGTGTCACTGTCGAAGCAGACATCTTCTCCCTTCTGCCCGATCGCCTTGCCCGAGTCAAACAGATCTCGATATTCAATCAGTGGGATGTGGACGAATACTGTGATCGGCGCATTCACGTCGTGTTGATGATCGAGCTTCAGCTGTTGTTCGAACCATGAGAGTTGAATATCTGAAATCCTTCGATCACCTTCTGCATAGCCCACCTGAAAGAAGAACAGGCAGGCGTTTGGCGGCAGATCGCTGTCGGTGTGCAGGTCGTATCGATAGCAATAACTGCGAGTATTTTCGGTATCGATATATCCCTGGAATCCATCTTTCATCGCGAGACGGATTTCTTCGAGTGATTTCGCCCCTGGAGCATTTCGAACGGGGTAGTCATGGTTTCCGAAACACAAAGTCCATGGGCGACCAAGTCCGTTGAGAATCTCCATTCCCGTCCATTCAACGAGTTTATCTGAATCGTTATTCACGAAATCGCCCGTATGGACAATGAAGTCGGGCTGATGCTGGTCAACAATTTGTTTCAGCATGACTTCTGTGGCTCGGTTCGTATCATCGCCCGGATGGAAGTGAGTATCCGTGAGCTGAAGGAGTCGGAGAGGACGAGGTTCTCTGGGCTGAAAGATCATCTGGAAATGGTCTGATCGAGTCCGTCTCATGATCAAGTCGCCAAACTGTTGATCGGCCGACGTTTGGCCGCCGGGAGTAAACTCCGCAGCTGCTGACAGACCTGAGCTTGTTGACAGACCTGAGCTTGTTGACAGACCTGAGCTTGTTGACAGGGCCGGTATTGTTGACAGGGCCGGTATTGTTGACAGGGCCGGTATTGTTTTGAGAAATTCGCGACGATGCACCGCAGCACTCCAGGAAAGCGGCAAACTTTCCGCCTTCTTCACAGAATCTTCAGAGCCCATAATCACCATCCGAAAGATCGTACGCGAAAACTCAATTGATTCATAGAAAGCGTAAGAATGTCGCGATTATCAGACCTCAGAGAATATGCGCACAGTCGTCGAAATTTTGTGCTTGCCGGCGGCCCTATGCTGCTGTTGCCATTGCTTCAGGACGCAGCGGCAGAATCTGTAACCAGTCCTGTCCGTTTTTCAGCGGACCCATTTCAACTGGGGGTTGCGTCGGGTGATCCTTCGCCAGCGGGCGTTGTCTTATGGACACGACTGGCACCACAACCTCTGGAAGATCTGGGAGGAATGCCACCGGTACCTGTTGAAGTGCGCTATGAGATCTCCACGAATGACTCGATGACTCAAATCGTTCGTCAGGGGAAACAGGTGGCAACTCCTGCATTGGGATTTTCTGTGCACATCGAAGTTGATGGGCTGAAGCCGAACACGTGGTACTGGTATCGCTTTCATGCGGGTGATGCCGTCAGTCCGGTGGGCAGAACTCGCACGATGCCGGCAGCCGGGACATTGCCCGAACATCTTCGATTTGCAATGACATCCTGCCAGCACTATGAGCAGGGATTGTACACCGCATATGAGCATATGATTGCCGAGAATCACGATCTGATTCTGCACCTTGGCGACTATATTTACGAATATGAAGGCAAGCCTGATCGAGTGCGTCTCCATCACGGAACAGAGATCGAGAGTCTGGATCAGTACAGAGCTCGATTTGCTCAATATAAAACGGACCGTTTACTGCAGGCTGCGCACGCTCATTGCCCATGGCTTGTGGTTTGGGACGATCATGAATTCGACAATAACTGTGCCGGGGAGATCTCTGAGCAGAAGGACGCAGATCCTGTGCAGTTCCTGCTGCGACGAGCCAATTCATACCAGGCCTACTATGAGAGCATGCCGCTGCGACGAACAAGCCTGCCAACAGGACCGCACATGAAATTGTATCGTCAGATCAACTTCGGCAGGCTGGCCAGCTTCGACATGCTTGATACTCGACAGTATCGTACGGATCAGCCCAACGGCGACGGGCTCAAACCTCTGTCGCCTGAAGCCCTGAATCCGAAGGCGACGATGCTTGGAGATCGTCAGGAACACTGGCTGATGTCGAGATTGATCGGCTCTGCCGCCGTCTGGAACATCCTGGGCCAGCAGATCATGATGGCTCGAGTCGACAGAGCTGCCGGAGACGAGGCGAAGTTCAGCATGGATCAGTGGCCTGGTTACGATGTTGCACGGAAGAGACTCCTGAATTTCATCGCGGAACGAAGAATCTCAAATCCAATCGTTCTGACAGGCGATATTCACTCAAACTGGGTGAACAATCTGATGGTGGACTTCGACCGGGCGGAAGATCCGGTGGTTGCCACAGAATTCGTCTGCACTTCTTTGTCTTCCGGTGGAAATGGGAACGCAGAACCGAAAAATCTGAGCGAACTCTACTCAGAAAACCCGTTCGTGAAGTTTCACAATCAGCAGCGTGGTTATGTTACCTGTGAAGTGACTCCCGCGGAGTGGAAGTCCCACTATCGAATTGTGGAAAACGTCACGGAACCGGGTGCACCAATTGTGACAAAAGGTTCATTCGTTGTTGAATCCGGCAAAGCGGGTGCAACGTCAGTCTAAGCAGATGTTTCAGACTCGATAAATGCTATCAGACCTGCCGAATGAAAAACGGGCCAGCCTTTAGAGGCTGGCCCGTTTATTTTTGCTTTGGCTCACCGCGATTTCGGAGTTTACTGAGAGATCATGCTGGCATTGCAAATCAGGACATCTGTCAGTCAGCGGTTACTCTGTTACTCGGTTGCTCGATTACTCGGGCAATCGGCCTGACTGAACGGTTGGAAATTCTCCTGTGCAGGCTCGCATGAATTCGACGAGATCAATCTTCTCTTGCGGAGTCAGCTTCAGGGCCGGAATCTTGTTGCTGAGCCATTTGTTCGGAGTGCCGCCTTTGTTGTAGTGTTCGACAACTTCTTCAAGAGTAGCAAGACTGCCGTCGTGCATGTATGGAGCAGACAGAGCGACGTTTCGAATTGTCGGAGTCTTGAACGCACCCTTATCTTTTTCTTCCTTCGTCACAACATAGCGACCGAGGTCGGGTTCTTTTGCATCCATTCCAATGCCAAGATTATGGTACTGCTCATCTGCAAGGTTTGCACCGACATGGCAGGCAC
Organism: Planctomyces sp.; assembly: GCA_016795105.1. GTDB lineage: Bacteria > Planctomycetota > Planctomycetia > Planctomycetales > Planctomycetaceae > F1-80-MAGs062. Next base: position 63,558 of record JAEUIH010000005.1, on the reverse strand, counting down.
TGCAGCCAACCCGCTTACCGAAGAACAATTCCTGCCCTCGCTGAGCGCTCTCTGACATCGGATTGTTTTCAACGATTGACTTGAGAGAGAGGTATTCCTGATAGATCTCCGGATCATCGGATTCGAGGTCCTTCAGGTCTTCCGCTTCAAGTCTGGCAAACCGACCATAAGCTTCGTTGTAGTCGTACTGTGAAGGCCCGGTGACGAGGACTCGTTCGAACGATGCGATTGCTTTCCCGACGTTGTCGATCGTGACCCCGGAATCCGGGAAGATCTTTTCAAACTGCATTTTGTAGCCAGGAATCTTCTTGAGCGTTTTTACAGCCTCTTCATGAGTGTTTCCCATTTCAATGGGGTTTTGAATCGGCCCAACGGCCTGAGCTTCCAAAGAGTCTGCTCGACCATCCCAGAACTGAGCATCGCTCAGGATTCTGTTATAGCTGACGGGAGAATTCCTTCCGCCTTTCTGGTTAGCGATACCGACACCGAATGGAGTGTGGCGGGAAAAACCTTCCTGCGGATGGTGGCACGACGCACAACTGACTGTGTTGTCGGCAGACAGGCGAGTGTCAAAGTAGAGTTGTCGGCCGAGTTCAATCTTTGCACGCGTGAGTGGGTTTTCTTTGAGGCCCTTCATCTGAGCCTGCCCAAGGCTGAGTCCCAGCGGCAGTTCCAGATTCACTTCTTCATGGACGGCTGGATCGTTCAGCCATTTCGTAATTTCATCCTGGGTGAGAGGCCCACTTCCTGGGATTCCCGTTGTGAGAGCGACTGCTCCCGCCTCAACCGTAACAGGTTCACCTGCCTCGGTTTGTGCAGGACTTCCCGCGATCAGCATTGCACCGGTGATGCCGGCCAACGCAACCTTACTGACAGAACGCCAAACGAGCATAGATTGCTACCTCCAAACGCGAAACCAGTTTTCAAACACTGAACCGCAGGCTCTAGACATGGATCTTACTCTGAACGGATCTTAGAGGTCCAAAGCACTTTTTGCATGCGTTGGCCGTTGTGACGCAGTTTCCGGGAAAGCCCTTACGCAATTTTGAGACTGATCCTGGATTCCTGTGTGCGTTGAAAAAAAGCGACGAACTCGTCACAAAACGCATTTGATGACACAAAAACAGCGAATTTTGAAGCGGAATCCATAACGTCCATGGCTCAAGTCAACGAACATTTCCTGAAGCTCAAAGCTGGTTACCTGTTTCCTGAGATTGGGCGTCGCGTCACAGCGTTTGCTCAGGCGAATCCCGCCGCAAAGATCATTCGCCTTGGAATCGGGGACGTGACGGAACCACTTCCTCCGGCCATCGTTGCCGCAATGCATGAAGCCGTTGATGAACTGGCCAGACGGGAATCATTCAAAGGTTACGGGCCGGAACAGGGATACGGGTTCCTGCGAGAAGCGATTGCCCTGAATGACTTTGCTTCGCGGGGTGTTGAAGTTTCGGCTGATGAGATTTTCATCTCAGACGGTTCGAAGTGCGACACCGGGAATATTCTTGACATCTTTGGAAATAGCAATCGGATCGCAGTGGCCGATCCGGTCTACCCGGTTTACGTCGATACCAACGTGATGGCAGGGCATACAGGGCCGGTCGACGAGTTTGGCCGTTACGGCGGACTTGTCTACCTGCCGGGGACTGAAGGCAATCAGTTTGTGCCGGACCTGCCCAGCGAGCCTGTCGACCTGATCTATCTTTGTTATCCGAATAACCCAACAGGAACGGTTGCCAGCAAAGAAACACTGAAGCGATGGGTCGAGTACGCTCGTAAGAACGACTCCATAATTCTCTTCGATGCTGCGTACGAAGCCTTCATCTCAGATCCCTCCATTCCTCACAGCATCTATGAGATAGAAGGGGCTCGCGAAGTAGCAATCGAGTTTCGCAGCTTCAGCAAGAGTATTGGCTTTACCGGTGTTCGCTGTGCGCTGACGGTTGTGCCGAAACAGTTGACCGCGAAGACATCCGGCGGTGAGCGGATTTCACTTCATCAGTTGTGGAGCCGTCGACAGTCAACGAAGTTCAATGGCGCTTCGTATGTTGTTCAGAAGGGTGCCGCAGCTGCGTACTCACCCGAAGGCAAAGCGCAGATGCGGGCGTTGATCGATTTCTACATGACCAACGCACGCCTGCTTCGTGAAGGGCTTGAGGCACTTGGCATTCGAGTCTTTGGAGGCGTGAATGCACCGTATGTCTGGTTGAAGACTCCCAACAACCTGTCAAGCTGGGATTTCTTTGACCTGCTGCTGAGCAAGGCCAATCTTGTGGGTACACCTGGCAGCGGATTTGGTGCCGCGGGAGAAGGATACTTCCGTCTGAGTGCATTCAACAGTCGAGCAAACGTGGAAGAAGCTCTGGTAAGATTCAAACAGGTTGTGAAAAGCTAGTTCGCAATGCATTAATCAGGCGTTACTCCGGAGGAAAGCGAAATGTCGCTCGGGCATTCCTGCCTGAGCTATTGGAGAACGATCATGCAGCCTGATTCCACTTTTGAAGACATCATTGCTCGAATCCGTCGTGGCGACGAATCCGCAGAAGCCGAGTTGTTTGCTCGATATGATTCTGCTGTCCGCCGAGCCGCGAGGATGAAGTTTATGCATGCTCGAATGCAGCGGCTGATGGATTCCGAGGACATTCGTCAGTCAGTCATGCGTAGTTTCTTTGTTCGGGTTCGAGCTGGAAACCTGGAATTGCGAACGCCTGGTGAACTGGTTTCACTGTTGTTGGGGATGACGGCTGCAAAAGTGACCGACCATGTGAGAAGCCTGTCGGCTGTCAAACGTGGGGGGCATGTAACGACCGGAGACCTGAATGACGAAGTCGCAGAACGCCATCAGATCCCGGAAAGAATGCCTGACGACAGAGTGGCGGACCTGGAAATCGAACGTCTGGTGCAGTCCAGTATGACTGAAGAAGAGCGTCGGATCGTTGACTTACGGCGTGATGGAAGCGAATGGCCGGACATAGCGGCTCTGTTGGGGATCTCTGCGGACGCTGCCCGCAAACGCCATGAAAGAACGGTAGACCGACTTACGAAGGAATTTGGGCTGGGAGCAGACACTCAATGAATGCAGCCAGGTTTGATTCGCTGCTTGAGGAGTTTCAGTTTCGCTGGCTTCGAGGCCAGCAGACACCGGCTGAAGATTTTATCCTCGAGCATTCGGAACGAATCTGGACGGACGAAGAGCGACTGGATGTTGTTTACGCAGAAGTACTGCTTCGTGAACAGCGAGGTCAGGACGTCATCCTGTCGGAGTATCAGTGCCGATTTCCTGAACTGTCGGGTGATCTGCAAATCCAGTGGGAAGTGCATACATCGCTCAAAGGGATGCTGGATACAACGCCACCCGGACAGGCGCGGACTCAGCCAGCTTCAGGAGCATCTGTGACCGAGACGACTCACTTTCCTGCGGCACCGGATGGTTATGAGATTATCTCATTACTTGGACGTGGGGGTTCGGGGGTCGTGTTTCTGGCAAGGGATACTCGACTTCAGCGAATGGCGGCTTTGAAGTACCTCGATTCATCTGCGGCAGACGTGCAGGAAAAGCTGGAGCGTGAAGCGCGAGTCCTGGCGAGTGTTGCTCACCCGGGAATTGTTCAGGTTTATGCAGTTGGCAAAGTTGGTGATCAGTTCTGGATGGCGTTCGAGTATGCCAGCGGCGGCTCTCTGCGGTCACTTGTTCGAGGACGCGTGCTTGACTGGGAGACTGCAACTGCCGTTATGATTCGAACCGCGAGAGCAGCCGGCGCTGCACATGCTCACGGCATTGTGCACTGCGATCTCAATCCGGGAAATCTGCTCATCGCAGGCGAACCAGTATCACCGGCCGAGGAGTCACCTGGTTCATCGGTACTAAAGTGGCTGGGAAGTGCAGATATCAAGGTGACGGACTTTGGTCTGGCGCGGATTCACGATCCGACAGCTTCATCGACTACCTCAATCGAAGGCACGTTTCTGTATATGTCTCCCGAACAGGGGCGTTCAGAAAAGCGAATGATCGGGCCAGCGACGGACGTGTATGCCCTGGGAGCAACGATGTATGAGTTGTTGACGGGCAGAACACCTTTTACCGGGAGTCATGCGGCCGAGATTCTGAATCAGATCTTTAACGACACGCCGGCTCGACTTCGCGATTTGCGATCCGGAATTCCGATCGATCTGGAGACGATTTGTTTAAAGTGTCTTGAGAAGGACGTGGCGCAGCGTTATTCCGATGGCAACGCACTCGCAGACGACCTTCAGCGGTGCCTTGACGGGCTCCCGGTCGTCGCAAGACCGATTGGGTCAGTGGAACGATTTCGACGATGGGCCCGACGGAATCGTCGACTGGCAATTGCCATCACGACTTCGGTCGTTCTGCTGATTCTTGGAGTCTGTTCCACCACTGCGATCGCGATGGTTGCATCGCATTATCGACGTCAGTCCGACAGCGAGGCCGAATCCGCCAGTCGTGCTCGTTCAAAAGCGGAAGCTGCTCGTGGGCAGGCCGAAGCGGCATTGGAATTGGCGAAAACGGAAAAACAGAAGGCCGAAGACGAGCGAACAAAGGCCGAAAAGGTTGCAGAGGAGAACCTTCGATTTGCTGACAATATGGTCAGGATGATCTACAGCGCTGATCCTCGGATCCACAAGCGTCAGCTGACGGTTGCGGAGATGATTGTTGGTATGACGGACCAGTCGGAGTTCTGGGAGGGACTGAGTGAGGCTCATGCGTTTCGGCTGCGGCTGGCGTTTGCCCGATCCCTCATGGGGGCCGGCCGTTCTGACAAGTCGATCCCTCTTCTGAACCACTGTCTCGTCTATGCGGAAGCACATCTGTCGCCTGGCGATCGGCAGATTCTTGACATCAAACGTGACCTCGCCACGCAGCTTCCCAATTCCGAATCCGATCGTGCTCTAGAGCTTCTCACGGAGATTGCTCATGCGGCCGAGTTTCCGGAAGCCGACCGAAACTATGCGAGGCTCAAACTGGCGGAGCACCGACTGAACCGGGAGGATTTCGAGGAAGCCGAGTCTGAGCTTGTCGCATTGACGAGTAATGTTGAAGCATCCAGTCCGGTTGATCAGCTGACGTTGTTTCGTATCAGGATGCTGCGAAACAGAATCTGGTATTCGACGGGGCGTGCTGAGCAGGCACTGCCTGAATGTCTCAGAATCAGGGAGATGATACCGTCCGGAGTGCACGCAATGGTGGCCCTCGAAGTCGATCTGCAGATTGCCGAATGCTATGAACAGCTGCATCAGCCGAAAGACGCCATTCGAGTTTATCGCGAGGTGATTCCGAAGATCATCGACATTGCGGGAAGGCCTCACATCGTGACGATGGAAACCGTACGCAATCTCGCGCTTCAGATGGCGATCGCAGGTGAATCGGAAGGCATTCGGGAATTCGCCGGGGTATATTCCGGCATCGCGGCACCGATCTCAGAGCGTTCCATAATGCTGCTGCAGATCTATGCCTTACAGATGGTAATTGAAAGTGGTGCCGGTTCACCGCTCGATGGAACCACGCTGATGGGATTGGTTCAGGAGATGATACGCAGGAGTCCGCCGGACAGTCGCCGCAACCTGGATGTGCTGCTTGCGGTTGTCAATTGCCTCGAAAGAAACGGTCGTTTCAGCGAAGCGGCCTCTGTTTGCGAGATTTGCCTCGAGAGCTTCAAAATCGGCACACTGAGCGCAGAAGTGCGGCCGGACTTGAGTCGCCAGCTTGAAGAAATCCTGACGCGTTGCCGTTCGAAGCAATGAAATCACTTTTGCGAATGCCGATTCAGAACACCTGAGACTGAGAAGAACGCGAATCGACGATCGAAGGTCGGTTGTCGCAGCCGAGGCAGTGCGTTAACTTTCCCCGTTGGAAGTCAGTTCTACAGACACAGGTTTCTCAAAATTACAGCAGGAACAAGCATTCATGGCGGAACGAGTCACCATTATTGGATCCGGGCCAGCTGGCTGGACAGCCGCAATTTATACGGGCCGAGCCAATCTGGAGCCGCTGGTTTACGAAGGCGCCTTTAATGAGGAAAATCGCCTCAAGGGAACGCTTCCGCTGGGGCAACTGGCTTTGACAACAGAAGTCGAAAACTTTCCGGGGTTTCCAGCGGGCGATATGACCGCATATCTGGATTCATCGATCGATGACTCAAAGCGTCGCTACATGGCACCGCATGGGAAGCACGGGGTCAGCGGACCGGAACTGATGGAGCTGATGCGTCAGCAGGCCATTAATTTTGGAGCTCGCATCCGTACTGACGACATTGTCGATCTCGACCTTTCCAGGCGACCATTCCGCCTGCGAACACTTAGCGGCGATGAACTGGAAACGCATGCCATCATCATCGCTACAGGCGCTCGCGCGAATTATCTTGGGCTGCCTTCTGAAGAGAAGTTTAAGAACTTCGGGGTTTCTGCATGTGCTGTTTGTGATGGTGCACTTCCCCGATTTCGAAATCAGCCGGTTGTCGTCGTCGGCGGCGGTGACAGCGCAATGGAAGAAGCGACTTTTCTGACAAAGTTTGCGTCCACCGTTTACCTCATCCACCGACGCGACTCGTTCCGGGCAAGCCGGATCATGGCAGAGCGAGTCATCGCAAATCCAAAGATCCAGGTGAAATGGAACTCTGTCATCGATGAAGTTCTTGGTGATGATCAGAAGGGGGTCACCGGCGTTCGAATTCGTGGATCCGTAGATACCGCAAAGACAGAGGAGCTGCCAGCAACCGGCTACTTTGCTGCAATTGGTCATACGCCAAATACAGACTTCCTGAAAGGTCAGCTGAAGACGAACGACAAAGGATATATCGTCTGGACGACCCCACAGCGCACCTACACAAGTGTGGAAGGTGTCTTTGCTGCAGGTGACGTTGCAGATGACTATTTCCGACAGGCAATTACCGCTGCCGGAACAGGCTGTATGGCAGCGCTGGATGCCGAACGCTGGCTTGCAGCCCAGGGTGTTCACTAACCCCCGGGCTTGATCAGGGGGTTGATCCGGGGACCGATTGAGTCTTCAGGAACTCGAGCAGGTCAGCCATTTGCTGAACATTGAGATCCTTCTCGATCCCTTCGGGCATTAGTGACCTGTTGGTTGATTTCATGACCTCGATGTCGGCTCGTCCGATTGTCTGTATGACACCTTCGGCCTGTTTCAGAACGACATTTGTACTGTCTTCTGAAACCAGGAGTCCTGCCATTGTTCGACCATCCTCGGTCTGAATCACATACTCTGTAAATTGCGGATCGACTCGACGATTGGGGTCAAGAATGTCATAAAGCAGAGCATCACGAGCTCGGTTTCGAGTATCACTGATGTCTGGCCCAACCTGATGTCCGACTCCCTGAATCCGGTGGCATTTGGAACAGGATTTCTGAAAGACCATAGCGCCAGTTTGAGCCGACGATTTCATGTCGAGGGCGGCTGCATATTCGTCAGCCACTTTCTTCCTGTCCGACGAAACAGTTCCGCCGAACAGCTCGGCGGCCGCGGTTTTGATTTCGACATCAGTAGACTGCAGCAGGCGGAGCCTCTGGTCGATACTCATCGATGATGCTGAAACTGTACCGGTCTTCATTGCAGCCAGAAGTCGAAGAATCGTTTCATTGCGAATCAAAAGGAGGTCCAGGGCCTGGGAACGAACCTGCGGGCTGAGATCGCTCCATTGGTCGAGGGCTGTGAGGGCAAGATCACTTCTTCCGGTTTTCCGAATCGCATCGAAAGCCGCCAGTTGACATGCAAGCGGTTGTCCGGACTGGATCAGCTGGTGGACTGCCTTGTTCAAAGTATCGCCCGGCTGAAACGGCAATAACTGGATCGCTGCGACTCTGATCTCGTCTGGTTGAGAGGCATCCAGACTCACTTCGCCCGCGGTTGACATCAAAGAACGGATGGGCTGAATGATCTCCATAAGGTTCGCTGGCGGAGACTCGAGCATCGCTGAAAAGCTCTTTGGAAGCTGTGGATTGCGAGTTCCCGGAAGTCCCTGAGCGAACCCCGTCAGAATCGCGGTTTGCCACCAGTTTGGTTTTGACGAATCGCTTCCAAGCTGTTTGAGAAGTGACTGGACTTCCGCAGTGTCTCCGCGTGTGGCGACGATCTGTGCAAGTTGCTGAAGAAACTCGGTCTTCGCCGATATGACGTCTGTACCCGAAGCGGCTGTTTCCGTTGTCGCCTTCTTCGACTTTGCATGAACCGGACTCAACCAGTGTCGGAGAAGTGATTGAATGATATCCCCGCTGCATTCCGCGGAAGCTGAAAGAGCGGCTGAGCGCAGCCAGCGATCCTGAATTCGATCCGCCAACGCATCGCCCAGCATCAGACCATAGGAGGTCACCGATGTTGGGGGGAGTGCGATCATTGCTTCGAGCTGCACGGCTGGATCAGCATCAAAGATCCGACGGGTAAGTGAGCTTCGTACAGACTCGTACTGTACCGAGACAAACAGGTCGCCCGGAATTAGTCCCGCTGCCCGAACGGCATGTCGTCGAACCAGAGGTGAATCGTCATTCAGAACGGCGACAAGTCGTTCAGGCGTGAGTGCATTCAATGCGCTGAGAACCCAAAGGGCGTGAACTCGGGTGTGCGGTCCGGAGTTTGGGTCGGTGAGAAGGTTGCTCAGTTGAGGAATGAGATCCTGTGCGAAACGTTCAACCAGTAGCCGGTGTGCCAGGCCTCTTCGCCAGCTGGATGCATCTTTAAGAAGTTCAATGAGGTTCTCTGAGGTATCGGTTGATGGGAGTGGGCGAGGCAACCATGAGTCTTTTGGGATGATCCTCCAGATGCGTCCTCGATCTTCGCCAGCTCTCCAATCCATTTTTGCTGCGACGTCTTCGGGAACAAACTTCGGGTGTTCGACCCACAGACGATACATATCCGCGAGGTACAAAGCACCATCTGGACCAGTTGCAAGACTCGCCGGGCGAAACCATGTGTCCGTAGATGCGATAAAGTCGCGATCCGGACGTGCACGCATGGATGTTAGTGTGGCTCCATCCGGCTGGACGACCGAACGAGTCACCAGGTGTCCAACAGGTTCACAGGCAAAGACACTGTGCTGGAAGGTGCTGTCGAACAAGTCGCCTCGGTACGCGGTTACGCCACATGCGGAGGTATGGGTCCCGGCGTGAGATAGCCAATTACTTTTCATCGCGACCAGTGGATAGACACGAGTTTGTTCGCCTCCCGGCCCAACGTCAGTATGTCCGACCGGAATGGCCAGAAACGGGTTTCTTGACATTGTGGAACGCGGGATCACATCCGTCATGATTGGGTTACGATTTGTGCTGAAGAAGCGGTGTCCTTCGTTGTCGATCGTGTTGCCAAACTGTCCCAGTCCGGTGATGGACTCGAATTTCATCGTGACCGGGTGAAACCGGAAGTCGAGATGTGAAGTGGGGACGGGATCGGCGGTTTCAAAACCAGGGCGACGGCAACGGATTTTACCTGGGCCATAGGTGAGGTAAATCCAGTTGTCGAACCCCCATCGAGGGCATCCGATCTGCATTTGCGGGTGAGCTGGTTCAAAGCCGTCGAACCAGACCTCGCGAATATCTGCGACACCATCCGAATCGGTGTCTTTCAGAAACAGGATTTCTGTTTCCGTGCATGCGAGAACACCGTCGTAGAGGCACATCAGGCTGTGGCAGAATGCCAGATGATCTGCGAAAACGACACGGGTGTCCATCTGGTGGTTGTGATCTGTGTCGGACAGAAGAACCACCCTCGAAAGTTTCGGGGCAGCTGCGTCCGGCGGGCCCACCGGATAATCGCTGTACTCAGCCACGAACATCCGGCCGGTTCGATCGAAGTCAATTGCCACGGGATCCAGCACTATGGGTTCCGCGGCAATCAGCTGGATCTCGTGCCCTGGTTCGATTTCGAAGCAGGCCTTAGATTCCTCAGGGGACTTTGGGGGATCCGTCTTTTGGTCAATCCAGTGACGGCCCCCTCTTTGTTGTTCGATGGATTGAACAAGATCCGGATTCGGTGGAGGGTCCTGAAACGTGCAGACGGCCAGAGCCAGCAGGCACAAAACGCGGGAAAAAGGCATGCGACTGAACTCCCGAAACTCGCAACCAGTATGACAGACGGCCCGAACGATACCCGGAAAAATCAGGATATGGAAATCCGGCGAAACGAGGGTGTTCAGGAACCTGGGAAAGAGACCCCTGAATTGATACCAGGAATGCTGTGATTCTGCTAGAATTTGTGGGTTCTGACGGAGTTTGAACCGGATGGATTCTGTCGCTTTGTTTTATGCTCGACTGGTGCCCTGATTTATGCAACTTACCTGTGATCGCGCTTTGTTTTCAAACGCATTTTCGGCTGCGGCTTCAGCGGTTCCCTCCCGAACCCCCAAAGACATTCTGAAGAACGTCTTCATGTCTGTCAGCAGTTCAGGTGTTGAGCTTGTTGGAACAGACCAGGAGATTGCCATCCGCAGTCGAGTGGAGGGCGTTCAGACGAATTCGGATGGGTCTGCACTGCTGCCGACTCAGCGAGTTTCTTCCATTCTTCGAGAGCTGCATGATGAGCGGCTGGAGATCGAAGTCAACGAACGCGCTTTGATCCTGAAAGGTGCAGGATCTCGGTTTCAGTTGTCATCGGAAGATCCTCTGGAATACCCACCAGTTCCGGAATTCAGTGAGACGGATTATTTCCGAGTTCCGGCTCCGGTGTTTCGTCAAATGATCCGCAGAACAGCATTTGCGACCGATACGGAAAGTACTCGGTACGCACTGGGCGGCCTGTTAATGGAATTTGGCGAAGGAACACTGACACTGGCTGCGACCGACAGTCGGCGACTGGCAGTGACAACATCCGTTTGTGAGCGAGTTGGTAAGCCAAAGGCACCGGAGAAGACTACTGTCGTGCCGACCAAGGCGATGTCATTGCTGGAGAGGTCAATTGATCCCAACGCAGAGTTTGTTGATATCGCCGTTCGGGACAATGATGTGCTGATGCGAACGGGATCCTGCACGGTCTACAGCCGTCTGGTTGAAGGTCGGTTCCCTCGTTACAGAGACGTTATTCCACGAACCGGGGCGGTCAACATACCGCTTCCGGTTGCACCATTTCTTGCGGCCGTGCGACAGTCTCAGATCATTACTGATGAAGAGAGTCGTGGTGTTGACTTCCTGTTTGCGGAATCGACTCTCACGCTTTGCAGCCAGGCGAATGATGTTGGGGAGTCACGTGTGGAGCTTCCGATTGAATATGATCACAGCGAGATTCGCATCACGTTTGATCCTCGTTATGTGTCGGAATTCCTCCGAGTACTTTCTCAGGACGCGCTGGTGGAACTGCAGCTGACGGATGCTGACACCGCAGCAGTATTCCGGGTAGAAGACTCATATACTTATGTCATCATGCCGTTGTCCCGCGACCGCTAGTCAGGAAAAGCTGAACAGGCCGAAGGCAGAAGAAAGTCGACGGGATGGAGCGAGGACCGGCAGACGAAGATTTTTTTTCAAAGCCCGTGCATCTGAGGGATGTGATCAGGGGGTTGCTGAGACGTCGAGGGCTGGTAGATACATCAGCAGCCTCGGAGCTGAATCAGCTGCTGAAAACCATGGTTCCACCGGAATTAAGCAGTCGATGTCGGGTGCGAAAAATCAGTGACGGTGTGATCGATATAGCCGTTTCAGGCAATGCCGTCATGGAACAGCTTCGAGGATATTACAGCCACGAAGTTCTGACGGAGTTTCAAAACAGAAAACCAGAGTTGCAGATTCGATCGGTGAAGTTTTCGAAGGATCGAACGTCCGGCAGTTCCAGGAAGAGTGAAAGGTAGATTTGTGTCCGAAGATCAATCGCCAGGTCAGTACGATCAGTCCGACATCCGCCACCTCAAAGGTGTGGAGGGAATTCGAACTCGTCCCGCTATGTACATTGGAGACACAGGTCTCGGCGGCCTGCACCATCTCGTCTATGAAGTTGTCGATAACAGTATCGACGAAGCGGTCAATGGTCACGCCTCCGAAATTCTTGTCCAGATTAACGTTGATGAAAGCGTGTCTATTGTCGACAACGGTCGAGGGATTCCGATTGGGATTGTGAAGGAAGACGGGCGATCTGCTCTGGAAGTCGTGCTGACTGAAATCCATGCTGGTGGAAAGTTTGACCGCAAGAGCGGTTATAAAACGGGAACCGGCGGACTTCACGGCGTCGGGATCACTGCCGTAAACGCACTCAGCTCATGGCTCACGGCTGAAATTCGTCGCGAAGGATTCGTGTGGGTGATGGACTTCGAAAAGGGCCGAAGGACTTCGGAGCTTCGACAGCTTGGCCGCTCCGAATCGAATGGCACGAAGCTCACCTTTCTTCCGGATCCGAGCATCTTCCCGGAAACCCGATTCACGCTCGACACGCTCCAGCGCAGAATGCAGGAGCTCGCGTTCCTCACGCCGGGCATCCGAATTACTCTGAGGGATGAACGCGTCGATCGGACGGAGACGTTCCATTACGAGGAAGGGTTGATTGAGTTTGTTCGATATCTGAACCGAACTCAGACCCCCATCATTCCGGATGTGATCCGCATTACGGGTGAGGCGGAATCGGTGCTGGTGGATGTCGCGATTCAGCAGAATGACGGCTACACAGAAAACGTAAGAGCTTTCGCGAATAACATCTTTAACAGCGATGGCGGAACTCATGTCAGCGGATTTCGCGCGGCATTGACGCGTACGATGAATAACTACGCGAAAAAAGAGAATCTGTTTAAGGACATCGTGCCGACCGGAGAAGACTTTCGCGAAGGTCTGACGGCAGTCGTCTCAGTCCGTGTGCCGGATCCCAAGTTCGAAGCACAGACAAAAGTAAAACTGACAAACACCGAAGTCGAGGGCGTCGTTCAGACGGTGGTCGGTGAAGGGCTGATGAAGTACCTGGAAGAGAATCCATCCGCCGCCAAAAAACTGATCGCCAAGGGGATTAACGCCGCAGAAGCCCGCGAAGCTGCTCGTAAATCCCGAGATATGGTGCGCCGCAAAGGAGCGATTACAACAGGCGGACTCCCGGAGAAACTGCGAGACTGTCGAAGCCGCGATCTGGAATCAACGGAGCTGTACCTTGTGGAAGGGGACTCCGCCGGTGGTTCTGCCGATACCGGACGCGACTCAAGCATTCAGGCGATCCTGCCGCTGCGAGGAAAGATCCTGAATGTCGAGAAGGCTCAGCTGGTGAAAGTTCTGGATAACACTGAGATCTCCAATCTGTTCCGCGCCATCGGGCTGTCGCCGAGTGCCGGAGGAGAAGAAGTGGATATCAGCAAACGTCGCTACGGCAAAATTATTGTTATGACCGACGCCGATGTCGACGGAAGCCATATTCGAACTCTGCTGCTCACGTTTCTGTTTCGACATATGCGCGAACTTGTCGATGGCGGACATATTTATATTGCTCAGCCACCACTCTATCGTGTCGTTCAGAAGAAGAGGACTCGATACGTTCAGACTCATCAGCAAATGATGTCCGAACTCATCAGCCTGGGACAGGATGGATCAAGGCTGGTGGTCAAAGCGGACCAGACGACTTTTGAAGGCGAGAATCTTCAGAGACTGGTTGATATCGTAGCCCTGATGGAACAGCCACTCGAACTGCTTGAACGACGTGGTATCGATATGAGGTATCTGCAGAAGCAGAATTCTCAGGAACGTGACCGATTGCCTCGATATCGCGTCCTGTCCGGAGATTCAGAACGATGGTTTCTGGAACGCGATCAGGCGGACGAATATCTCAGGACACTTCAGTTACGATATGAAACAGAACTCGCAGCCCGAGCTACCCCGGCCAGTGCTGATGCAGCGCCTGCCGAAGCCGGAGAAGCCGTCATTCGGACAGAGTTGCCCTATCAGCTTGTCGATCTTCATGAGATTAAGACTCTGAATGATGTCTTTCAGCAACTGAAAGACTTTGGATTTTTCGTGACAGATTTCGTACCTGCCGGAATGAAAAACGCGGAACCAATCTACCCATTCCGGATTGAACGGGAAGATCAGGTGATTCCGCTGAGTAGTCTGCGAGACCTGCTTGTCGAACTTCGGCGAATGGGAGAAAAAGGTCTGACACTCACCCGCTTCAAGGGCCTCGGAGAAATGAACTCCGAAGAACTTTGGGACACCAGCATGGATCCTGAAAAGCGTGTGCTGCTGCAGGTTGGGATGGATGATGCAGTGATCGCGGACGAGATGTTTCGAGTTTTGATGGGCGACCTCGTGGAGCCTCGACGCGAATTCATCGAAAAGCATGCACTGGACGTAAAGCAACTGGACATTTGATCTGTTCCGCTGAAACCTGGGAATTGAAGAATCGCGATCAATTCGGGTACGGAAAGTGTTGCATTTGGGTTCAGGCATGAATGGGAGCTGAATTTGTGCAGAGACGCACAAAGGGAGCCCAATTCGGAGCACATGTGTCAAATCGACACATGTGCTCATGGCATGCGAAATCGCGTGATGTCTGATAGATTGCAGCGCAGGAGCTGCGTCCAGCATTGCGAGCGTAACACACCTATCTGTGTGAGGAACACAAACAGTGGAAAAGTCATTTGATCTGCGAGCGCATGGAATCACAGTTAAGGATGTTTGTCGGAACCTTGGGCCGAGCAGTCTGTATGAGGAAGCCATACGACATGAGCCCGGTACAAGCATCTCGGATACGGGATGTTTGATTGCGTATTCCGGCGAGAAGACTGGCCGATCGCCAAAGGATAAGCGAGTTGTCCGGGATGCATCATCGGAAAAGGATGTATGGTGGGGGCCGGTCAATTTTCCGCTGGATGAGATGACGTTTTCGATCAATCGAGAGCGTGCGATCGACTACCTGAACACACGGCCGCGAATTTACTGTGTTGATGCGTTTGCTGGCTGGGAAGCATCAACTCGACTGAAGGTTCGTGTGATTTGTGCTCGACCGTATCACGCGCTGTTTATGCACAACATGCTGATTCGTCCAACGGTCGAGGAACTGGAGACGTTTGGTGAACCTGACTTTGTGATTTACAACGCGGGAGGATTTCCTGCGAATCGCTACACGACGGGAATGACATCCCGGACAAGCGTCGATCTGAGTCTGGACAGTCGTGAAGTTGTTTTGCTGGGTACAGAGTATGCCGGTGAAATGAAGAAGGCAGTGTTCACCTACATGAACTATCTGCTGCCAACCCGGAATATTCTTTCCATGCACTGTTCTGCGACGTGTGATCGGCAGACGGGGCGGTCATCAGTGTTGTTTGGTCTTTCCGGAACCGGCAAGACCACATTGTCCGCAGATCCGAAGCGTGCGTTGATTGGTGACGACGAACATGGGTGGTCGGACGAAGGGGTCTTCAACATCGAAGGCGGCTGTTATGCCAAAGCCGTCTATTTGACGCGTGAATCAGAACCGGAAATTTTTGATGCATTGAGATTTGGTGCGGTGCTGGAAAACGTGGTATACGATAAGTCGTTTCATCATGTGGATTTCAACGACACATCAATCACCCAGAATACTCGAGGCGCGTATCCGATCGAGCACATGCGTAATGCAAAAATTCCGTGTGTTGCCACTCACCCTTCAGATGTGATCTTCCTCACGTGCGACGCGTTTGGCGTGTTTCCGCCGGTTAGTCGGCTGACTCGCGAGCAGGCGATGTACTACTTTATCAGTGGCTACACGGCCAAGGTTGCAGGTACGGAAATGGGGGTCTCAGAACCTGAGGCCACGTTCTCTCCGTGTTTTGGAGGACCGTTTCTGGTTCTGCACCCATCAAGATATGCCAAACTGCTGGCGGAGAAGATCTCAAAGCACGATTCGGCGGTCTGGCTGGTGAATACCGGCTGGTCAGGCGGAGCCTATGGAACCGGAAGTCGCATGCCTCTCAGGTTTACTCGGGCAATTGTCGACGGGATTCATTCGGGTGAGCTTCGAAACGCACCGATCGTCCGTGATCAGATTCTGGGGCTGGACGTTGTGACCCAGTGTCCAGGTGTGCCGGCCGAAATGCTGCAACCGAGACTGTCATGGCGAGATGCCTGGGCCTACGAGGAAACGGCTCGAAAGGTGGCATCTTTGTTCAGAAAGAACTTTGAGAAGTATGCTGACCAGGTGGATGCGTCTGTGACTGCGTCGGGTCCTCAGGGCTGATCAGGCAGAAAACAGGGGCACAGAGTCGTTGTAAATACGTGAAATCCGTGAGATAGTGTGCATTCGGCCGGGAGCACCCCGGGGCGGGTTGTGAACTATCTTCGCGGATTTCATTGAATTCGAGGGCTTTGTGACGAAGAAACTGGTCAGGATCGCGGACTATGTGGTTGGGGATGGTAAGCCGCTGCTGTTTATTCTCGGTCCCTGTGTGATGGAATCAGAGGAGCTGGTTCTGAAAGTTGCGGACCGACTGGCAGCACTTCGGGACCAGAAGCAGTACCAGATTGTGTTCAAGTCCAGCTTTGACAAGGCAAATCGAACCAGCGTCGACAGTTACCGAGGCCCAGGAATGGAAGAGGGACTCCGGATGCTGGACCTGGTCCGACAGAAGACTGGTTTACCTACAACCACCGATATTCACGAAGCTGCTCAGGCGGTTCCTTGTGCCGAAGTGTGTTCGATTCTTCAGATTCCCGCATTTCTGGCACGACAGACGGACCTGATCGTTGCTGCCGCCGATGCCGCAGTCGCCAGAAAAATCTGCGTGAATGTCAAAAAACCGCAGTTTGTTGCCCCCGAAGATACTCAGCACGCCGTAAAGAAGTGCAGAGCCCGCGGATTGCACGATGTGCTCCTGACGGAACGCGGCACCACGTTTGGGTATGGTCGGCTGGTCAACGATTTTCGATGTATTCCTGTAATGAAATCATTTGGTGTTCCGGTGGTCTATGATGCGACTCACAGCGTGCAGCTTCCCGGTGGTTCAACCACAGGCGGCCAGCGGGAGATGGCATTGCCATTGGCCAGAGCCTCAGTCGCTGCCGGTGCAGATGCGGTCTTCATTGAAACTCATCCAACTCCGGATACGGCAATGAGTGACGGTCCCAATATGCTTCAGTTGGACAGGATCGAAGAGGTACTTCGCCAGCTGACAATCCTTCGTGACACCATGATCTCACTGGGTGTCTGAAAGATGCCGGATCCTTTCTGGTTTTTAATCTTTGCGTTCGACTTCAACGTTCTTTTCGTTCAATACGGATTCTGCTCGTGACACTAACGTTCTGTCGCCCGATCATCCGGACCTGGTCCATACGATTATCTTCAGTTGCTGCAGCAACATGTCTGCTCACATCTGTTATTGGATGCGGAGGCAGTACTCCGAATTCTTCAGCGACGACGCCGACAGCCGAAAAAGATGCAGCCGCCTCGGACAGAGAACGCTGTGAAAAGAAACTGGCAACGGCCGTCGGACTGTTGGAGCCTCAGGCAATGGCTACGCTCACGCGACCAGATGCCGTTGTCGGGGGCCTGAATGACTGGCTGACGACCTGTGTTCCGGAAGAGAAACGCGTGGCAGCAGTTAGTGACATGAATCAGAAGCTGCTTTCATCGCAGGTCTTGAGACTTGCCGGATCTGCGAGATTTACGGAATCGGACGCGAACTACATTCGCGACTGTCTGTTGCTGGGTGATTTTGCCGGGGCCACGTGGGAGAAGGCGGATGCCGCCACTTCCGCCGGATTTGCATCCGACACGGATCGCGTTGTTCGGCTGTTTAATGAGCTGGTCCGTTTCGTTGCGATTCTGCCTCAGTCCGAACAGCGTGTGCCCGTTGGTCTCTATGAAGTGCTCGTCACCGGCCGCGGACGCCCTGAAGATCGAATCTGGATCTTCGCTGAAGCTTTGCGACAAAGACAAATCGATGCAGTGTTGCTGGAAACAGACGCACCGCCGACGGAAGGTTCTTCGAGTCTGCCGGAGATTTGCCAGCAGCTTGTGGCTGTCATTGCCGACAATCAGGTTCTGCTGTTTGACCCTCTGCGCGGAACTGCTGTACCAACTGCGGAAGACGCTGGCCCGATCGTGACCAAACCGGCTGGAATGGAAGCGCTGAGTGCTGGCGAGCGATGGAAAGGATGTCGGGTTCGTTTGATTGCTCAGCCAGCGGCCTTTGCGCCTCGCATGAACATACTTCAGGCAGGGCTCAACGCAGATAAGGCTGCCGTACTTTATGAGGAGTTGGCAGGCGGCAACAGTGAGATTCAGCCATTGATCGAACGTGTTGTCGGTGCTTCAGGTGGCGCGTGGACGAAAGATCAGATTGCAATCTGGGAATACCCGGAGATGGCGGTCATCAGTGCAAACTCACTCGCAGAAGATCAGAAACAGCAATATCGAGATCTCATGCGGCCATTTGATACGCCGTTTGAACGAGATCCACTGAAATCGGATTCGCTCGTCAATGATCCGGGATTCACGGAGGATGGTCAGTCTGAGGAAGTGATGATGGCTCGACGGATTCAAATTCTGGAAGAACGCATCCAGAAGATGACGGAATCCAGCGAGGAGATGTTCGGTAAGCCTTCCCGCCGACTCCTGAAGGCCAGGATTGAACAGATCGCGGGAGTTGCTGATATCAGTATGCTTCAGCAGCTGCAGCAGGTTCGACTTGCCAGTATGGAAGAGTCAATTGAAGTTGAGATCAAAGTCACCGACAAGAAGATTGCCACGGCAGAAGTGGCTCTTCCGGAAGCCATCCGGTCTGTGCATCGCGGAGCAACCAGCGATACTCTGTACTGGACGTCATTGTGTCAGGTTTCAAGAGGTGATACGGGTGCTGCAGTCACGACGCTGCGGAACTACCGCCGACAATATCCGGAAGAAAAGTGGGTCTATCCGTCGATGATCTGTGAAGCAATTCTGTTGATTGAATCGAATGACCTGCCCCCTGCTCGAGAACTTCTGGTTCAGGCTGATCAGGAAGCAAACCCTGAACGCATCAGAGTTCAGTGGCTCTTGTCTCGACTTCCGGCTGAGTAGTTTCCGCACATTAGCTCCACAGACCCGTGACCGGAGAGCCGTTTTCCACAATTGCTGTTGGACGGTTCTCTGAATTCGGGACTCGCAGTTCGGGGTTGATGCCCAGTGCAAAATAGACAGTTGCCGCCAGATCCTCCGGGGAAACCGGGTGCTCGACAGGATACGCAGCATCTTTGTCGGAAGAGCCGTAGAGAGTACCTCCAGGGATGCCGGCGCCGGCGATCACAGCCGGGAACAGAGTACTCCAGTGATCTCGTCCCCACTGTGCATTTGCCTTCGGGGTTCGGCCCATTTCACCGGTTGCGACCACCAGAGTCTCGTTGAGGAGTCCTCGATCTTCAAGGTCTCGCATCAGTGCTGCGAATGCCTGATCAAATGTTGGCAGCAGGTGCTTCTTTACATCATCACTGTTTCGATGTGAATCCCAGCTGTAACCGTCCACGCAGTCGTAGTGAACGGTCACGAAGCGAACTCCGGCTTCAACAAGGCGACGCGCCATCAGGGTCGACTGACCGAATAAATGCCGACCATAGAGGTCGCGGACTTCAGCAGATTCCCGGCGAAGATCGAGAGCTTCGCGGGTGCGTTCGGAAGTCACAAGGGCCATGGCTCGCTGCTGGAATGCGTCGAACGATGCGGAGTGATCCAGTTCAACTCGCTTCCTTTGCTGGTCGAATTGTGCGAGCAGAGATTCACGGTTCCGGAGCCTTGTCAGATTCATCTCTGCCCCCGTCACCATACCAGCGATCTCGAAATTCAGTTCATCATCCGTACAGGCGCGCCAGTAGGGGTTGTCGTCGAGAGCTCGCTTGTTGATCTGAGTTGTGAGCGGGTTGTAACGCTGGCCAAGCCATCCCGCGTGTTCTCCAGGTCGCGGATACTGGCCGGCTTCCTGAAGTCGGCCCAGTGAATTGGGCAGAACCATATATGAAGGAAGAGGAAGATCGAGGCCTCGGCGCTGCTGATCGACGTATTCCACAATCGAGCCCATTGATGGCCAGTCTTTGGGGGTTGGGCTGAATCCGCCACCGATGGGGACATGCCAGCGTCGACCTGTCTGCAGATAGTGTCCACCTCCGCTATGGTCGTTGAACGTATGGCTCATCGTGCGAATCACACAGTATCGGTCAGACACAGCCGCCATCCGTGGAAGATGTTCGCTGATTCTCAAGTCGGGTGTTCGTGCAGCAATTGGCCGGAACGGACCGCGAATTGAGTCTGGCGCTTCGGGCTTCATGTCAAATGTCTCAAGTTGACTCGGCCCGCCAAACAGGAGCATAAAGATGACGGATTTTGCCTTCGCTGGGTGATGTAAAATGAGTGAATCTGACGCTCGGGATTCGAGAGAAAGCAGAGTCGGCAGAGTGAGGCCAAACAGACCTGCCCCGCCGGCGTTCAGAATCTCCCGACGAGTCTTCCCGTCACAGGTTTTGCGTAAGTTTCCGGAAATCGACAACATCAGCGAACTCCGCGAGGCACAGGACTGCAGATTCGACCGCGAATTCAATTGACTTCCTGAAAGTGATCAACTGAAGACATCTATCCTTACAGCATGATCCTCGAATCGAAAGTCATCTGTCGAGTCGAAATTCGTGTCTTCCGGATTTCGTCCAAAAAAAGGCCCCAATCAGGCCGCAAATCAAATACACTGCCGTGGATTCTCAAAGACTGTCCCATAAGGCAGTGTCGTTGAAAACCGTTATCCGTTGACGCAGGCAGATGGCGATCTATCCCGCGAAGATTCATTCCGCAAGGTGCAGCAGACATTGTGGCTCCGGTTCGAAACCACGAACCGGCGGTCTTCGATTTCAGAGTTTGCTCGCTGTCATTCAGTTGATTGAGTTTCTTTTCGGCACAGGATTTGGAATTGGGGCATTCCCTTCAGTCTCCGCAGCTGAAGAACCTCCTCAGGCTGCCACCGAACAACCGCCGGATGATACACAGGAAGTGTGGACGGATCGGCGAGTGATTCAGCAGGCAGACGAATTGCGGATTGCGATTCAGTCGAATGACTTATCCGGGATTCGTGATCAACTGCGTCTGTTTCGTGAAGTCGATCCAGGAATCATGGTCCCTCGCTCCGAGGCAGATCGCACTGAAGATGGTCCCTCGAGAGATTCACAGGGCAGTGACTCGGTTTGGGTCCCTGTCTTCTGGCAGATCTTCAGGCAAATGCGTTTGCTTCCTTCCGAAGTCCGCAGTCAGATTTGGGCAGAAGAAGAGGCTCGAGCAGACTTTGACCTTCGAGCGGCTTTGGCTGGCAATGATCCGCGCGGCCTGATTCGTGTCATTCATCATTACCCCGGCAGCGAAGCCTCCTGCAAGGCTGTCCAGCTCATTGCACGCCAACATCTCGACCGTGGCCAGAAACTGGCCGCCGCATTCTGGCTGCAGACTCTCGTCAGCCGAGACGACTCCGATCGCCGCAATGTTGTTGCGAAAGAATTGCTTGGGACGATTCTGCCGCCCGCAGCGGGCGAGCCCACGACAGGAGACAGCAGGGGCGAACTCAATTCGGCCACGCCCGACAACCTGCATCGAATCTGGCAACAGGATTTCAATTCGTCAGCCGAGATTCGTAACACAGCAAATGAGTTGGCATCCGTCGCCCGGAATTCTCGTGTTACTCTCTGGAGTAACTGGGAGCCCGCAATCGATCATGAGCAGGTTTATGCAAGGAGTCTGCGAGGGATCGTAGCGATGGACCGCGGAACTGGTGAAGTTCGGTGGTTGTTTGAAGGGGCTGCCAATCTGGAAGCATGGATTAGTAGTCGCCCCGCAAATAACGCAATCGGGGACAACCCTCCTGTCCCGGGAGGTGCACTGTTTTCTATCAGAGAGTGGTCTCCGGCGGCCGACCTGCTTCACCGCAATGCAGTTCTTGGTCACATCACTCAGGATCAGTCGCGATTGTACCTGATTGATGATTCACTGGCTCTGGAAAGCCGACCATCAACTTCGTTTCAGGTTCGAAATGCAGCGATTGAACCCGAACAACTGCCACATCTGACTGCCCTGGACAAGAAGACGGGGAGAAAGCTCTGGACGCTTGGCGGTCCCGTTGTTGAAGATCGTTTCGGAAACCTGCTTGCCGGCTCCTGGTTTGCTGGTCCCCCCGTTGCTGCTCAGGACTCGTTATTCACGGTGGTTGAGCAGGGCGGAGCGATCTCTCTGGTGAATCTCCATGCGGAAAGCGGGCGTGTCGAATGGCGAACCCTGCTGGGATATCCTCAGGTGGCGATTGAAGCAGACCGTGCTCGTCGAGTCAAATCGGCTTCGCCAGTGCATGCTGAAGGGCTCATCTGGGCAGGCACCACAACAGGCTGGTTCTGCGCGGTAGATTCGATGACACGAACGGTACTGTGGACGAGACGAACTGTGTCTCGGGTGGATGGTGATGCCGTTAACTCACGCACTCAACCGGTACTGATGACTCGACCGGAGTCGATCATCAGGTCATGGAAACGCGTGGCTCCGGTTCGAGTTGGTACAAATCTGATCGTCTTTCCCGCGGAGGGACATCAACTGCTTTGTCTTGACGCACTCTTCGGTGAACTGCGATTCGAGAAAAACAACTCAGCGCACGTCCTTCCTTTACATACCGACCACGAAAAGATCATTATCGGCGGAGCCAGTGGCGTTGAAGCAATATCGGTACTTGATGGCCGCTCAGTGTGGAAGACCACATTCACAGAATCGCAGACACCTTCGGGCTCCGGCACGGTGCTTGGCCGTTCATTGATGATTCCGACATGGAGTGGCACGATCATCTCCGTCGACCGAGAAACCGGGGCAGCTGCAGAAGTGCCTCAGACCGCTGCAAATGACTGGTGGTCGAGTCAGTTGTATGCGGATTCCGGGATGATTTTTGATATTTCGCCCTTCGGGTTGAGTGCTTTAAAGCAGGGAAACAGTGATGCGGCGCACATGTCTGTATTCAGCAGGGCTCAGAGATTGATCGTCGAGTCGAGGCTTGATGAGGCAATGGAGCTTTTGATGGCAGATCCGGCTGCGACGTCCGGTCTGGTGTTCAATCCTACGGAACGCGCAGCGACCGAAGAACTTCGAATTCAGTGTCTTCTGAAGATGGCCGAAACGAAGACCGAGGAATCTCTTCAAAGAATTACAGATCTGTTGAAACGACTTTCGGACGAGCCACGGTCACTGAAAGAGTTGGCTGGATTATCGCTTGTCCGATATCGGATGCTCAGTGCTGATGCGACTGCCTCGGAACGGATGGCATTTCTGATTGGTGAACTCTCCTTGAGCAGCGAACGGCTGGATCAGCATGTCGGCGCATTTCTCGAAATCGCCGGTTCTGGGGACTCGGGTTCAGCAGGTTCCGTATTCTCGGTCCGTCGGCAGATGCCTTTTCGGACCTGGCTCGTCCAACAAGTCTCGGAATTACTGAGAAGTGTCGGGGCCGAAGATCGGAAATTGCTTCGTGAACAACTACGAGAAGTGTCTGATGAGAACTTCGCTCATTTGATGGGACCGGAACTTAGCTCTGACTTTATTCAGCGAACAGAGAAGCGACTGGAGTCAGGAAGGCCGAATGAACTGACATTGCAACTGCTCCAGCGAGCATCCTTTGATGAAGCTTCATCGGCGTCGATTGTGGAACAAAAGCGGGGACTGCTGGTGAAAGTTCGGGATGCAGTGGTTGCTGCTGAGCTGCAGACCGCAGAAGCCGAGCGCCGGTCAGCAGATCTCTATGTTCGCCGCCGACTTATTGAAGCTCTGATGAGAGACTTGGAATCAACAACGGCGGCCGGAGCAGAGTCAGACCGTTTGTCTGGCATTTGGAAGTCGACTGTGGATGATGAGACGATTCTGAGGGAGGAATGGGCGAAGTGGAAGGATCAGCCTTATACAATCATTCCCGTGTCGCAGTCTGTCTCATTCCGGCAGACCTCGCAGCCTTTGCCGGTGCGACAGATCGATGATCCTTTTCTGGGGCAATTCAGCTGGAAGCTTGTCCGAGTGCCATCAGTCCTGCATGCAACCGGAGTTCACCAGGCAGCGGGGATCTCATGGTCCGTTCCGGGGACATTTCCAACAGCAGGGTCTTCACTGCTGAGTGTCGTGACAGAGGTTCAGCGTGTTGGATCAATTCTGATCGTACTCACTCCATTTAGCGTCACTGGTGTATCTGTGACAGATGGTCGAGTGATGTGGGTCAGGAAGATGCCGGAGAACCAGGAAAGCTCGCCGAGCCTGATGTTCTATCGCCAGCCGCCCGCGATGAGGCCGGATTCGCGCGTGCCTTATTCCATGGGAATGCTGTCGGGACCTCAGAATTATCTGCTGTTGAAAGTCTCCAGTCACCGAGTCTGCATTCTGACATCTAAATCGCTCGAGATGATTGATTTGTTTACTGGCGGTACGGTTTGGAACATTGCCGGTTCGTTTTCGAATCACATGGCATTTCAGTGCCGCGATGTAATCTTTCTTGTGAACCGCAATGGTCAGGACTTCCATTGCCTGGAAACATCGAGCGGCAACGCCCGGCCGACGGAGATCACTCAGGATGATTTGAAATTTGCAGTTGGAGTCAGCAGCGATTGCGTTGTCACGCTGGATGGAGAACCGAAGCAGGATTCGAGTTCCCGGTTGCGATGGATCCATGCGGCCACTGGAGAGACTCAGCATCAGATGACATTACCAAAGGATTGTGCTCTGCAGTATCTGGACCCCGATACTCTCGTCGCTGTTTCACAGACTCATCTGTCGGTGATTTCTTTCGGCAGTAAAGCACGAAAGGAATTTAGTACGTCTGAAAGCTGGTTTGAAGGCGGAGATACCGATCCTTCAAAACCTGAAGCCAGTGATTCGTCGGGATCGGTTCCACTGCATGTTTTGACGGATCCTGCTCACTACTACATTGTTCGGCAATACAACCGAGCGTTTGGGAATGTTGCCGAGGCCGTTCTGAATCGCAGTTCCGTTCAGGGTGATGGTCAGATTACAGCAATTGATCGGAAGACAGGTGAAGTTCGCTGGACCTTAAAGACGGGCGGTGCGACTGCTTCTATGGATCAGCCGCATTCCCCGGTACTGCTGTTGATTCATACGGATCGCAATACAAATTTGCCTCGGCCTGGTGCGATTATGAATCCCGGAGGAAACCAAATGGTGATCCGCGGCATTCTGAAGACAACAGGCACTCCTTTGTTTGAACATCGACAAAGTTCTCGATATCCAATTCCAATTGTTCAGCTGGAGACAGATGGCGACTTGTCTGTTGATGTTGAAGCATTTGGAAGTCGTGTTCGATTTGTTCCCATATCCAATGTGCCAGATCGCCCTTCGTTTCCGGAGAATTAACGATTGTTTCCTGCCTCACTAATTGCCGCAAAGCGCGACGGAAAAGAGCTGACCGAGAAGGAGATTGGATTTCTGATCCGCGGCTACGTGCGAGGCGACATTCCCGACTATCAGATGGCTGCAATGGCCATGGCAATTTACTTTCGGGGGATGTCAGACCGTGAAACTGCTGCACTGACACTCGAGATGCTGAATTCCGGGTCATGCCTTCGATGGCCAGCGGACGGAATCGCGCGCGTTGACAAGCATTCAACAGGCGGACTTGGCGATAAGACGTCTTTGATTCTGGCACCATTGCTGGCCGAGTGCGGTCTTCAGGTCCCAATGCTCTCAGGACGTGGACTTGGCGCAACCGGCGGTACACTCGACAAGCTGGAATCCATTCCCGGTTTTCGCACCGACCTGTCGCTCGAAGAAATCCAGCGGCTGACGATGGATATCGGTTGCGTCATAACGGGTGCTTCAGGCGAACTCGCTCCCGCAGACCGGAAGCTCTATGCACTGCGCGATGTGACGGCCACGGTTCCATCAATTCCATTGATTACGGCGAGCATCATGAGCAAGAAACTGGCGGAGTCGCCGAGCGCGCTGGTGCTGGATGTTAAGTTTGGCTCCGGTGCATTCATGAAGACTCAGGAAGACGCCTCATGGCTTGCAAGATCCCTGGTTCAGGCCGGCGAACGGATGAATGTGAGAACAACGGCACTGATTACCGATATGAATCAACCCCTTGGGCGGATGTGTGGCAACGCTGTGGAAGTACTCGAAGCGATCGACATTCTGAAAGGTCAGGGCCCGACAGATCTTCGGGAACTCACACTGGCACTCAGTATTGAACTGTTGATGTCTGCACATGTTTGCTCAGGTCAGGACGCTGCCAGAAGAATGCTGGAACAACGGCTTGACAACGGTACCGCATTTGAGCGATTTCGGATGATGGTGGCTGCACAGGGCGGTAATCCCGACGCTATTCTTCGTGTGCATCCTTCGATGGAAATGGAGGCTCGCTCCTCTGGTTTCATTTCTGAGATTCGAACTGAAGATCTTGGTATGGCAATCATCGCACTCGGCGGTGGAAGGACTCAACTTGGGCAAATGATCGACCACTCCGTGGGTCTTGAAATGCTGGTGCGTGTGGGAGACAAAGTCGACGCGGGACAGCCTGTCATCAGAGTTTATGGAAATCCCGATAGTGTCACCGAATCATTGATCGCTGACGCATTCACGATTAGTGATGAACCCGGTTCTCTTGATCTGATCGTTGAACACATTGGTGGACTTTGAGAAGTCGGGGCCGCATTGAAATTGTCATGATTCGTTGCAGTTATCAATCGCAGCAGATGTCTGCTTTCATTTGAAGGAACCTGAGGTGTCTTCACCATCACCGCTCCCGGAGTACCGTGGAGATGTTCGTATGCGGGGATTTGCTGTCCGATCAACAGTAGAAGATGCATGGAGCTGGATCGACACGACCGTTCAGTCTCGCACGGCGTTGGATTGCGAAAGTGTGGAGCTGCTGGAGGCAGCTGGGCGCGTACTGACGGAAACCGTAGTCAGTCAGTTCTCTGTTCCGGCCTTTTCAAGATCTATGATGGATGGCTATGCAGTACGCAGCGAGGACACCTATGGAGCATCGCCCGCAAGTCCCTTGCCACTTAGAATTATCGGGTCCAGCTTTCCGGGCCGACCAGCTGCGGAAACTGTACGTGGCGGGACCGCTGTGCGGATCATGACCGGTGCACCTGTGCCAAACGGCGCAGATGCAGTCCTGCCTGTCGAATTCACAACCACTGAGAACGAGTTGGTGCAGATCAGTGGAGAAGTATCTCCCGGGAAGAACATCGGCATTCCTGGCGAAGACATTCGTAAGAACGAATCTGTCCTGAATGCAGGACGCTGGCTGCGGCCGCAGGATGTCGGACTCTTGTCAGCAATTGGCCGTAAGACCGTCACTGTCCGAAGACGTCCCCGGATTCGAATCCTTGTTTCCGGAAACGAAATTCTGCCTCCGGGAAATCTGCCAACGGATTTTCGCATTCCGGATTCAAATGGGCCAATGCTGAAAGCACTTGCCGAACGAGACGGGGCCTGCGTGACATTGTCTGACATTATCCCCGACGATCCGGCACAACTGCTCGCGGAGCTGCAGTGCGGAGTTGATGTTGTACTGGTTTCCGGCGGGTCCAGTGTCGGCCAGGAAGATCATATTCCCGTCCTCCTGCGAACTCACGGAGAGCTTGCAATCCACGGCATCGCCATGCGTCCAAGCAGCCCGGCTGGTATGGGCCGGATCGGGCGATCACTCGTTTTTCTGCTGCCCGGAAATCCGGTGTCATGTCTTTGTGCCTATGACTTTTTTGCCGGACGCGCAATTCGAATGATGGGTGGCCGAAAGCCTGAATGGACCTACCATCGCGTATCCGCACCCCTTAAGCGAAAACTGGTTTCAACCGTTGGTCGCGTTGATTACGCACGAGTACGGTTTGAAAATCAGGAAGTCGAACCAATAGCAATCAGTGGTGCGTCGGTGCTGAGTTCAACAACGCGGGCCGATGGTTTTGTCGTGATCCCCGCTGATAGTGAAGGCTATGCAGCCGGGACTTCGGTCGATGTATACTGCTACGAATAAACCAGTCGAGTGTCACGAACTATCAGTCGGGCTGAGAATCCAAAATGTCACAGGATCAGTTTCTGAATGTCATCAACCGAGATGAAGCAGAGCGACGTTTTCGAAATGCACTCAAGCTGGGCCCCTGCGGTGATGAACAGGTCGAACTTGCTCAGGCACTTGGCAGAACTCTGAGCCATGATGTGCTGGCTCCCGTCGATGTGCCCTGTTTTGATCGATCCAACTTTGATGGATACGCTCTTCGCGCTGAAGAGACATTTGGAGCTTCAGAGCTGCAGCCGCGAAGTCTGAAAATTCATTCACAGTCGCTGGAAGCCGGCAGGCCAGCAGATTTCGAACTCATGCCGGGGTTTGCTGTGACGATAGCGACTGGAGGAATGATCCCGCGAGGTGCAGATGCAGTCCTGATGGTTGAACATGCGGACACAGACAATGACCTCCTGATGATTCGTCGATCAGTCACGCCCGGACATGGCATTGCATTCGCAGGAACGGATATTGCGATGGGTGAGACTGTTCTTCGACAGGGAACTTCCTTGACAAGTCGCGAAACCGGCGTACTTGCTGCAATCGGGGTCAGTGTTGTTTCAGTGTGGCGGAAGCCGAGGGTTGCCATCTTTTCCACGGGCAATGAAATCGTCGCGCCAGGCGAGCCGATTCGGCCGTCGCAGGTGTATGATTCAAATGCTCGCATCCTGTCAGATGCAGTCCGCGAACTTGGCTGCGAACCGGTGTCTGGCGGAATTCTTCAGGACAATGAAGAAGCGTTGCGAACTGCAGTGCTTCTGGCGATCGGTGAAGCGGATGTCATCCTCCTTTCCGGAGGGACAAGCAAAGGTCAGGGAGATCTCTGTTATCGAATCGTGTCAGAACTGAAGGACCCTGGAATTGTCGTTCACGGCGTGGCATTAAAGCCCGGAAAACCACTGTGTCTTGCCGTCACGCAGGGAAAGCCAGTCGTCGTTCTGCCAGGATTTCCGACTTCAGCCATCTTCACGTTTCACGAATTTGTGGCTCCGGTCCTCAGGCTACTGACGGGTCGCCCGGTGGATCCGGCGGAAAGCTGTGACGCAACACTTGCGGTTCGAGTGAATTCCGAAATTGGACGAACCGAGTATCTGCTTGTGGGACTGGTCGAGACACCCGGGGGCTGCACCGCGTTTCCAATGGGCAAAGGTTCCGGGTCGGTCACAGCATTCAGTCGCGCCGATGGATTCATCGCGATTGGCCGGAACGAAGAAATTGTTGAGGCTGGTACGCGGGTTCGAGTACGGCTTATCGGACTGGGACGAAAGCCCGCGGATCTCGTTGTGATCGGTAGTCACTGCGTAGGGCTGGATCTTCTGCTAACTGAACTTGAACGGAAGGGCTTTTCAACGAAGCTGTTGACGGTTGGCAGTACTGCAGGGCTGGCTGCAGTCCGTCGGGGGGAATGTGATCTTGCTGGGGTCCATCTACTGGATGTCGAAACCGGCGTTTACAATTCTCCGTTTGTAACTCCCCCGCTCCTTTTGATCCCCAGCTACACTCGCTGGCAGGGTTTTGTATTTCGGAAGGCTGATCCTCGGTTCTCCGGATTGGCCGTTTCGGAGATTCTGCAGGCAGCCATTGATCAGCCGGGTTGTGTGATGGTGAATCGTAATCAGGGAAGCGGTACACGAATCCTGCTGGATCAGCTTCTCCATGGGCGAAAGCCACCAGGTTACGCCGCGCAGCCGGGCAATCACAATGCCGTGATCGCAGCGATTCTGCAGAGGCGAGCTGATTGGGGGATGGCGATTGAGTCCGTCGCGGCCAGACCCGAGCTCGAATTCATGCGTGTCAGGCAGGAGCACTTCGACTTTGTGGTGCATCCGGATCGTCGACAGAAACCTGCAGTGATCGCACTGGAGCATCTGCTGAGTGATCCGGCCATTCAAAGTCGTCTGCGAGCGTGCTTCTGCGAAATCCAGATAGTTCCGGCAAATTGATTGACGATTTCAGATCAATAAATCATCAGCCAGATGAGCACAACATCAGATTGTCAGTCGTCGGTTTCTCGCAGTGACATTCCATTCGTCCACAATCCGTCCATCCTGAATGACAAATACTCGGTCGTATAGCGCGCTGGTTGGGCAGACATGCATCGGAACACCCGCCAGTACATCACCGGGTTGGTATCTGGCCGCTTCCGGAGTGATCAGGACAAGATGTTCTTCGTTGTGAATATCCTGTACAGCATCCGGCAATTCTGCAAAATGCACGCGAGCTCCTCGCGGTGGATCAGCGGCAATTGCCTTATTCCCCAGATCGAGTGTCATGCGATCCGCGGCAGGACGACTCACGACTCTGGTCAAGACAGCCGCCGCGGGGGCAAAATCAAGATCCGAAAACTGACTGCCATATCCGGCATCATGGAAGATGCACGTTCCGGGACTGAGCTCTATCGCAGGGTCTGACATCTCACAATAGACAGGAAATGTCGGAGTTCCTCCACAAATGAGGGTCGGCACCTGGCAGCCACGACTGATGGCTGCAGTTCGAAGGCTTTCAACTCGGCTCCATTCTTTATGGACGGCTGCTTGTCGCTCCACGAACATTGCGTTTCTTTGATGACCATCGTAGACATGGAAGCCAGCCGCCCGCAGTCCCGGAAGTCCTGAGATCTTCTCATACAAATCCAGTGCCGTGGGAGAATCCGGACACACACCA
Source organism: Planctomyces sp. (assembly GCA_016795105.1). Taxonomy (GTDB): domain Bacteria; phylum Planctomycetota; class Planctomycetia; order Planctomycetales; family Planctomycetaceae; genus F1-80-MAGs062. The sequence continues at coordinate 32,962 of JAEUIH010000005.1, read as the reverse complement.
GTGCGATTCTGTCCAACATTGACATCCAGAAGAACGCCGACCTGCACACCAGCGGCAGACGCTGCGAGAGACAAGGCTTCAATCGGACCTGGATGATCGGCCGTTACGCTGATGCGGCATCGAGGGTACTTACGAACAAGTTGGATGACACGATCTATATTCGGGCCCACCGGATTATAGGCCAGCACAACATCGGTTGCTCCTGCATCTGCAAGCATCTCCACTTCGGCAACAGTGGCCGCCTTGTGTTTGAGAATCCCTCGTTCAATCAGGAGCTTGACGATCGCTGCCATCTTATGCGTTTTGCAATGTGGTCGAAGACGCTCAACTCGTCCCGCCATGGCGATCATCCGATTGATGTTTGAGCGGACACGATCCAGAAAGACGATCATTGATGGGCTTGGGATTCGGCGAAGCTCATCAGCGGCAACAGGAGGAATCTCAAATGCCATCGATTTTCACTCTCGATAGAGGCAAAATGAAAACGGACAAGTGCAAAACAAAAATGGCTGCCGCCAGTTAAGGCAACAGCCATTCAGGATATCTGATTTTTGCATTGCCGAAAGAGATTTAGAACTTCACAGCGGGCACTCTGTTCAAAAGAACTGTGCAGCATCGTTGTGAAATCTGATCTGCATTCGGAAATGACACGAGAGCCACAAAGGCCAATTCTCACCGAACAATCTTCAGGAGACAGATGCTTCCTGAGAGTGATATTGAGAAAGCCCAGGGACTAGCCGACGAACGTCTTTTTCTTCAGTGCAGCGAGACGAGATTTAACGCGGGAAGCGGTATTCTTGTGAATCAGGTCTTTTGAGGCAGCCTGATCGAGCGCTTTGACCACGAGTGAAAATTCCTGATCTGCGGCTTCCTGAGTCGGTTTTGCAGCAAGCAAAGCTCTGAACTTCTTCAGCTTAGTGCGAAGAGCCGAGCGTTGCTGGCGATTTCGATCTCGCTTAACGAGACTCTGGCGAAGAGATTTAGCAGCGGATGGGGAGTTTGGCATGGTCTAAATACTGATGCAGAAAGACATTGTGTCAAAAATGCGGAACAGCTGAAAAGTGATCAATTCAGCTCGGGCCGCGTATGGTAGCCAATTTTGGGTCATTATTCCAGCGTAATCGGCAAAAAGCGGTTGCGAGTCCAGCGAACGAAGCCGGTTTGGGAAGATTCCTCAAACCGGCTCGATTGTTCATGTACATTTTCGCAACAGAAAGTCGACAAAAATCGACTTTCCAAGCGGTTACCAGCGGCGATCTCGGCCACCACCGCCACCACCACCACCTCGGCTGCCGCCGCCACCGCCACCGCCGCCACCGCCACGATACTCGTTACGCGGACGTTCTTCGCGGGGACGAGCTTCATTCACGGTAATGCGTCGACCCGACAGTTCCGTTTCATTCAATCCGGAGATTGCCTGCTGTCCAGCGTCCTTAGAACCCATTTCCACGAAGGCAAAGCCCTTCGAGCGACCGGTTTCCCGGTCAGTAATCACAGAAACCGATGTCACTTCACCAAACCGACCAAATGCACTTCTCAGGTCCTGCTCAGTGGTTTGGTAAGACAGGTTTCCAACGTACAACTTCATCACAACAGCTCTCCAGAAAACAAAGAACGAAAGGCGTCGGCCCAGCCGCAGACAATGGAAGATTCGATTTTGCCGGGTATTCGCTCTGTTTAAGAGTTCGAATTGCTCAGCCGAGCAAACGATTTACCAGACGTTTCCTGAATCAAACCGGATCGATCGATTTTTCTTAGTCCGGGATTCGGAAACCGAGAAAAGTCATTGATGCTTCAGCTTGCGACAGCCGCGATCCTGAGCATATCACGAAAATTAGAACTTTGCGATTCCAGTTTTGCCGGGAACCGCACTTTATGACGAAATCGCTTCCCGAATACTGAACCGGGCTGCAGCCAACACCGGAAACACGGCTGCCAGGGAGCCAGTCAGGACCACAGAACCCAGTGTAATTGCCAGTGTTGCCCAGTCGATGTCTGCTCCAGTGCTCTGAAGGTGTGGCAGCATCGCAATCAGTGCAGATGCGCTCCCTGTTATCATTCCCCAGAACAAGAGTGTGCAATTCTCCCAGAGCACCATGGCCATGATTCGGGTTGAAGGAAACCCAAGTGCTTTCATGAGTCCCAGTTCTCGTCGTCGTTCCACAACATTTCTGATCATCACGGCTGCCAGTCCCAGTGTTCCAACGAGCAGGCCGAGGCTTCCGAGCATCTGAAATGTTGAGAGATAAGTGTTCTGCACAGCAAGAAATCCGGCGAGTCTCTGACTGACTGGCTCTGCATCAAATCCAAATTCACTTAGGCCCTCTTCAAGAGCACCAGACACCTGCTGCATGTCGGAAGCGTTGGTGCCGGTGTCGATAAGAAAATATTGAAAGCCGGAGTTTTCTGGTGACAGCTTCTTCAGGTTTGCTTCTGACATCACGAGCACACCCTGAAACACACTGCTGTCCAGCATCCCTACAATCTGCATAGCAAACCGGGGCGTAGTTTCGTTTGGATAAAGGATGCGATCTCCGATCCCTTTCTTCAGGCTGAACTGCAGGGTATTCATATCACCGATCACCGGGATCACTTCCAGATCCTGAGGCGATGCCGCAGTTGATAAGGGTGCGATGCCTTCCACAGGTTCGTTGAGCTTTCTCCATGGATTCTCGCCCGGCGTATTTGCGAAGCGAAATCCGCCACGAGTAATAAACTCATCGCGTGCACCGAGCAGTGTTGGCATAACAGTCTGGTAAAGGTTCAGGCAGCTCGCGTCCTGACCTGGCTTGACCCGGAACGAATACACCGAAGTGCTCTGCGGGAACTGACTCGTGGTTGAGTCAATTCCAAGTCTGGTGCGATCCTCAGCCGAATTCAGGTTCAGCAGGATTGGTTGCGAAGTCTCTGCGACCAGTGAAAATCCTCCGTTGCCTGATGACTTGTCCGGCGTTTCAGAGACAGGGTTCCTGCGACCCGCCCCCACAGCAACAATGACAAACGTGGCAAACGCAATCAATGCTGCGGTCAGAAGGCTTCGCTGAGGGTGTCGAGCCGTATTGGCAATCACCAGCGAGATCATCGATCCCGCTGTTGACTTGATCATCTCCCCGTTTCGTCTTGCCAGGATCTGTTCAAGTGTCATTAATCCTGTGACGAGCCAGGAAAACCCCGCAAGGAAGAAACCAACCACTTTCCAGGTCATGCCACCAAACGCTTCTCTGGCTGGCAGGAGGCCTCGAATTGCAAGGGCCGGCAGCAGGATTGCGGTCAGAAGCATCACAGCAAAGACGATCCGCCAGCCAATGAACTTCCACAAACGTCGGCCACTCGCCTTCTGTGTTCCGCCTCCTTCTCCACCGCCGCGAAGAAGCTCGACGGGCGACCGCTTCGTCATTGACCAGACACTTTGCCAGATCACTCCGACTGCAAGAATGATGGTGATGCCGGCGGCAATGATCAGCTTCAACGGCTGCACATCAAGAATCAGGAATCGTGTCCCAACAGCTCCAACCCACCAGTTGGTAAGTCCGTAAATCATGAGGCGTGCGAACAGTACAGAGAAGATTGCCCCGAGCAGGGAAGCGAAGACAGCCATCACGAGCCCCTCGGCGACAAACAGCCGACGTGCTGTGCTGTGAGTAAAGCCAAGTGCTTCCATGAGTCCAATTTGTGCAACTCGCTGCTGAATCCCCAGCCGATACATCAGTACTGCCAGAACGATGGCTGAAAGAATCAGAAAGAAGCTGAACGCGAGAAACAGCTGAGTAAAATCGTTGGCTCCTACAGACGCCTGAAGTCCTTCTGCACGAACAGGGCGATAGTAAAACCCCAAACGCTCAGGCTTCAGTGTTGATTGAATTTCGAATTCGAGTCGCTCACTCAAATCCAGCAACCTCTCCTCCGGAAGGGCAACTCCTGGCGATGCAATTCGAATCGACGTATATTTGCCAAATCGACTCTGCCACAGTCGTTGTGCCGTCTCCGCAGAAACAAATGCCTTGGGAGTCGCTCGGTGCTGTTCCCAGTATTCATCGTCTCGGGCCGTAATTCGGTCCATTTCCATTTCAAACGGCTGATCCCAGTCACTGAATGATGCAACATTGGTGACACCATCAACAAATGGAGTCAAATCCTGATCAATACTGATTGGATCTTCCGCATTCAGAACTCCACGCACACGAAAGCGTTGATGCGTTTCCGGTAAATCACCGTGGCTTCCAACTTCATGCCATCGAGCTTCAATCTCATCACCTGCTGAGACCTGTAAATCCTGACTGAGCCAATGTGACAGCACAATTTCGTCTGCACCGAGCTGCGGGATCGGAGTACCGTCGTTCAACAGAAATGGTCCGAGAGGCGTCTGCAGTTGATATGGAAGCCCAGCGATGATGGAATACATTGAATAGCGGGAATTCTGGTCCTGATGGTCCGCTGCACGGAGTTCATTTGCCAGATACACAAGCGCAGGAGATGCCTCCAGACCCATCCGCTCGCTTGCCCCAAGAACTGCTTCGGCCGAATGATCGTCGAGAATCATGCTTTCACTCTCGACTGTCAGGTAGCCTCGATCACTCACTTTCCGAATGAGTAATCCGGCATCGACCAGTTGTACTTTCTTCCTGAGCGCAGTGGTTAGTTTCTCCAGTGCTTTGAGGTCATCGGTCACCATATTCTTCAGTTCGGAGTTGCTTAGGCCGGAGTCATCCAGGTTTGGGCTCCCGCGATCTGGTTCACTCTGGTCTGCACTCGCCGCTTTGATTTCCGGTCCAGCGAGAAGCGTGTTGACTCGGGCAGGCTTAGCGATCGGATTTCTGCGACTGGCTTCGACGGCCTGAATGCCGAGTCGATCCTGCAGCAACTCCAGTCCGATGAATGCTGTATGGGGAAGCTGCTGGCCTGGATTGAGTGAAAACCGAGAAGCTCCGTCTTCCTCTGTGAGCAGTCCCGATACCGTGACAATGATTTCAATGCTAAGCTCTTCTCGCTCACCCAGCAGACTGTCTCGTGGAATTGAGGATGGACGTTCAATCCACAGTGTCACCTGGTCACCCGGCTGAACGCCAAGCTCAGTAGCTGTTCGAGCCCCCAGTACAACGCCTTCGGCTGATGGCGGTGCAGTGGCTCCGTGATCAAGAATGTTCCATGCCTCTGGTGGCAGACCGAGAATTGTCGTTGAGCCCGTTCGCGAAGCACCAGCTGCATTCGGCTTTCGGAACTCCACAGTTCCCGTCACAATCACAGCCGGTACGATCTGATGCTGAACCTCGCTCTGAATCTCAGCGGCAAGATCCTGGCGAAAGAAACGGTGAGACGACAGGATATGGGTAATCGTTCCCAGACGTTTCAGCGACATTTGCTGCAGGCTGGAGCGAACAGAATCTCCGACAATCAGAGATCCTCCAATCACTGCGGTTGAGACTGTCAGTGCAAGTATGACGGCGATTGCCGTTTTCCAGTAATACCGGACGCTTGCAAGCACAAGTCGAATCATGGGAATGCCGCTCTATTCAGGATCCATAGAAACCAGTCAGCAACATACCGCTGACGGTCGTCATGGTATGCCAGACCGGCCTCGCTTGCACGTCATCCGTCGGAGGGCAGGAATGTGCTTTCTACGGGACGGGGGAACCTGCAAACACAGTCAGCGACTTATCCTGAGCAAGTGTGAAAATGGTGCGAATATGAGGATCGGCAACCAGCATGCCGCTGCCGGAACGACACAGGCCTACTGGGCGATCCAGGGGAGCTCCGGAAATCCATTGCTGAACCATCGCATCCGGTGTGACCTGCCAGATGCAGTGTTCGTAGTTGTCCGTAACAAACAACGTTCCGTCCTCAGATCGTACAATGTGATGAGGCATGGAGAATGGCTGCCCCTGAATCACTGGCTCGACTTTTCCGTCGGGCAGCACCTTCAGAATTTGTCCACGTGTGTCGGATGTGTTCAGGACCAGCAGGTTGCCGTCACCGTCAAACGTCAGACTTTTCGGTCCAATAATCGATGCGACTTCTTCAGGCTTCTCACTTCCTGCTGACGGAAACTTCCACACCTTCTGCAGTTCCAGGTCCGCGACATAGATTGTCCCGTCGGTCGCAACCGCAATCCCCATCGGAATCCCGATGGCGCCCGATGTCAGTGGCACCGGCTTTCCATCGTCACCAAAACGGTACACTTCGCGAGTCGCTGAGTCGCCGGCCAGCAGCTTACCCTGATGATCGAGTGCAAGACATCTAACGGCGTTCAGGGGCGTTCGGAACTTCTTTGAGCCCTGAAAGAAGACTGTCTTCGTTCCGTTTTCAACTTTCCAGACCCCCGGCAGATTTCTGTCTGCCACGAATGCCGTACCTTCAGCCGGACTGACAACAGCCAGCGGATACTCAAATTCCGTGGCTGTCGAAGTATCCTGAGCCAGAGATACCGAGGCGGTCAGGACAAGCATGCAGGTTGTCTGAAGGAGTCGGATCATTTGTTGATAAATTCCGGCAAGGGGTACAAAGGCAGAGGAATAGGCTGCGGCAGCTGAAAAATTTCCTGCAGTCGAAGCCAGCCTCGGGTTACAAGTTCTACTCGACGACGAACATCATTTTCATCGAGCAGTCTGCGATCAAAATCGCCTTCCACGAAAACAGGCTCAAATTCGGGATGTTCGATAAACTGAGCCATGATCGGGTTACATCTCAAATGACGTTCTCGTGAACTGAGAAGCTGGCCCGATCGCAACTCACCAATCACAAACCGGAGATACAGATCACTATCCGAGATGTTATGGACCTCATCGCCACAGATTTCACACAGATATCCCTGTTCGCATCGAGCCATGGCACGGTCAAATCACTAAAAGTCAACGTCGGTGGAATACTCAGGAGCCAAGAATTTTTGTTCGCAGCGTTTCCAGAAGTCGTACGGCATGTCCAATGTCGGCTTTCTGACGAACCGGGTCCTGCGGGATCTCGCGTTCAATGGTAAGTGGTCCGGTGTAACCAATTTCTTTCAGTGTCCGCAGATAGTTTTCCATGCCCACGTCTCCGTCACCAAGTGGAACTTCCTGTCCCCATCCAGTTCCGCGCGCCTCCGGTGCCGCCCACTTCGCGTCCTTGCAGTGAATGCTGCGGACATACTTGCCAACCTTCTTCAATGCGTCGATTGGCTCGCCCGTTCCATACAGAATCATATTCGCCGGGTCAAAATTAATGAACAGGTTGCTTCGATTGACGTCATGGATGAAGTGCAACAAATGCTCGGCTGTCTCCTGACCGGTTTCGAGGTGCAGGTTCTGACCATTTGCTGCCGCATGATCCAGAAGATCACGAGTTGCTCGCAGTAGATCCTGATAATTCTCAGATTTGTGGTCAGGAACAAATCCAATGTGCAGTGCGATCGTGTCGCAGCCCAGAAGCTTTGTGAAATCACTGATTTCTTTCATTTCGCGGACACGTGCGGCTCGAGTCACTTCCGGCACGAGTCCAACGGTCAGCGATGTGGTGGCAATGTCCGCATAGCTCTCGCCTTCAAACCCGCCAAAGACCGCAGTAATGGTAATTCCGGCGTCGGCACACTTGGAGAGAAACGCCGCTGCGGCGGCAGGTGTGCGAGTATTCTGGTGAGGTGCATGCAGCTGGATGCTGGGGATCTTCAAATCCCTGACCACTTCCAGATGAACGCCCAGTCCCGCGTCAACTGACGCAAACACACCAATAGGCCATACCGACATTGAAGAACTCTCCTCTGAGTTTTTGAGCAATCTAAATCAGGGCTCGACAAGATCAGAATTCAAAGATGGTGGCGATGCTCGGGTACAAAATCAATTCAAAACGACAGAATGACAGTCTGCAGTCATCTGCGGCTCTTTCAAGCCCCGGATTCGTTACAGCGGAATCACCCATTACCACCCGCTATGGCTCGATCACCAGCAGTAAGTCTCCCGTCTGAATCTGCTGACCGGCCTGAGTGTGAACTTCCTTAACCTTTCCATCAAGCTCCGCATTGATGGTGGTTTCCATTTTCATTGCTTCCAGTGTGACGAGCTTCTGTCCCTTTCGGACAGAGTCCCCAACCTTCAGGGCAACGTTGACAACCATGCCCGGCATCGTGGCTCCCACATGACACGGATTGGCTGCATCCGCTTTGATGGCAGCCACGCCTTTGGTCTCAATCGACTGGTCGGTGACCGTGATCTCTCGCGGCTGGCCATTCAGTTCAAAGAAGACCGTCCGAGTCCCGTCCGCATGCGGATTGCTGGTGGTGAGGTACTTGATGATGAGAGTCTTGCCAGGCTCGATGTCCACGGCAATTTCTTCTCCAGCCTGTAAGCCGTAGAAGAAATTCACGGTCGGCAGAATGCTCAGGTCTGCATACTTCAGCTGATGTTTTGCAAATTCTTCAAAGACCCGTTCGTACAGCAGCCATGAAACGACTTCTCGTTCCAGTGGTTCGCGTTTCAGCAGATCCCTGACCTTTTGTCGAGCTGCATCAAAGTCTGCAGGTGGCAGAGTCTCTCCGGGACGCCCCACAAACTCCTCTTTCCCCAGCAGAACTCTCTTCCTGACGGCTTCCGGGAATCCTCCTGGCGGCTGTCCCATTCCACCACCGATCAGGTCGATTACACTCGCAGGAAACGCGATGTCTCGTTCACCGCTCAGCACATCTTCGTTGGTAAGGTTGTTTGCAACCATGAACAGCGCCATGTCGCCGACGGCTTTGCTGGTCGGAGTCACTTTGACAATGTCGCCGAACAGCTCATTCACACCAGCATACACACGGCAGACTTCGGCCCAGCGGTCGGCGAGCCCAAGGGCACGCGCCTGTTCGTACAGGTTTGTGTACTGACCTCCGGGCATCTCATGATGATAGAGGTCCGCAGTGGCCGGAAGCACGGCACTTTCAAATGCCGTGTAGAACTCGCGAGTTGCCCGCCAGTATTCGGCAATGGCATCAATGGCTTCTGTGTTCAGCAAGGTATCCCGGTCGCCAAATCTCAGCATCTCAGCCATCGTATTCAGATTTGGCTGTGATGTTCCACCGGACATTGGCGCCATCGCAGCATCAACAATGTCCAGCCCAACTCGACTTCCTTCCAGGATGGACGCTGCCTGAATACCGGCCGTATCATGAGTATGGAAATGAACCGGAATGCCAATCTCTTCACGCAGAGCTTTAACGAGCGTCGCGGTGGCTGCCGGTTTGCATAACCCCGCCATATCCTTGATCGCCAGGATGTGAGCACCCATCTTCTCGAGTTGTTTTGCCAAATCCACGTAGTACTTCAACGAGTACTTCGTTCGCTTTGGATTGGTGATGTCTCCTGTATAGCAGATCGCTGCTTCACAGATCGTTCCGCTTTCCACGACAGCTTCCATTGCAACCTTCATGTTCGGCACCCAGTTGAGTGCGTCGAACACGCGGAAGACATCAATTCCGGCATCAGCAGCTTCTTTCACGAAGACTCGAACAATATTGTCCGGGTAGTTCGTGTAGCCGACCGCGTTCGAGGCTCGCAAAAGCATCTGAAACAGAATATTCGGGACGCGTTCACGCATTTGCACCAGTCTCTGCCACGGACATTCCCGCAGGAATCGCATCGTGGTGTCATACGTTGCTCCTCCCCACATCTCAAGGCTGAACATGTCCGAGCAGTTGTGGGCGTAGACTTCTGAGATTTCCAGAAGGTCAAAGGTACGCATTCGCGTTGCCAGCAAAGACTGATGAGCATCACGGAACGTAGTGTCGGTGACGAGCAGTCGCTTTTGGTCTCGGACCCACTGAGCAAACTTTGAAGCGCCCAGTTTCCTGAGCAGCTGGCGAGTTCCATCAGGAGGCGTGGCGCCAGGTGGAAGCTTCGGTACCGGTGCTGGTTCACGACGAAGCGGGCCTGGACGGTCCTTGACCAGACTGTTCCCGTTGACAATCGTTTCTGCAAGATAGTTCAGGAGGCGTGAGGCTCGGTTCAGCCGATGATCAAACTGGAACAGCTCTGGTGTTTCGTCAATAAACCGAGTTGTACAGTCGCCGCTGATGAACTGCTGGTGAGCCATTACCCGGGTGAGAAACGGTATGTTGGTTTTTACACCGCGGACACGAAACTCACGAAGAGTTCGCTCCATGCGATGAATCGCATCGACAAACCGGCGGCCGCGAGTTGTCACTTTGGTTAACAGCGAATCGTAGAACGGATTCACCACCGCACCCGAAAATGCACTGCCGGCATCCAGTCGAACGCCCATGCCACCCGCTGATCGATAGTGGGTGACTCGACCATAGTCCGGCATGAAATTGTTCGATGGATCCTCCGTCGTCACTCGGCACTGCACTGCGAATCCGTTGATCTGAACATCTTCCTGCCGAGCAAGCCCGATTTCCGGATCACTGAGATTTCCTCCCTGAGCAACCAGAATCTGCGCTTTCACAATGTCAATGTTTGTGATTTCCTCAGTGACGGTGTGCTCGACCTGAATACGAGGATTGACTTCAATGAAGTAGTATTCCTGAGCATCCACGTCGACCAGAAACTCAACGGTTCCCGCACACGAGTAATTGACCTGACGACCAATCTTCAGTGCTGATTCCAGAATTGACTTCCTGAGCGATTCAGAAAGATTTGGGGCAGGAGCAATTTCAACAACCTTCTGATGCCGACGCTGCACCGAACAGTCTCGTTCATACAGATGCACCAGATTCCCGTGTTCATCACCCAGCAACTGCACTTCAATGTGCTTCGCGCGAGCAATAAACTTTTCAAGAAATACTTCCGGACTGCCAAACGCCGTTCGAGCTTCATTTCGAGCGGATTCAAATGCCTGGTCGAATTCATCGGCCGTACGAACCGCCCGCATTCCTCGACCGCCACCACCTTTGGCGGCTTTGATCATGACCGGGAACCCGATCTTCTCTGCCAGCTTTCTCGCTTCTTCCAGTGTTTCGATGGATTGTTGAGTTCCTCCGAGAATCGGCACGCCTGCCTGAACGGCAATATCACGAGCCGCCGTCTTGTCGCCCAATGCTTCAAGGCAATGCACCGAAGGACCTACGAATTTAATGCCGGCTTCGGCACATGCGCGGGCCAGTTCAGGTCGCTCTGATAAAAATCCATATCCTGGATGGATCGCATCTACACCGACTTCCTTCGCAAGCGCTACAATGGATTCAATGTCCAGATACGCTCGAATGGGCTCGCCCTGTCGACCGATTCGATATGCTTCATCCGCTTTAAACCGGTGAAGTGCATACCGGTCTTCATGACTGTAAATGGCTACGGTTCGGATACCGAGTTCTGTAGCACTTCGGAAAACTCGAATCGCAATTTCAGAGCGGTTGCAGACCAGCAGTTTTTTGAATGTTGTCATGGCAGTTCAGAGTGGTGCATTGAAGACAATAGAGCGGAGAGTAAAGCATAGCCGCACTCAGCCAATCTCAAAAGCGGGCGACACGCTTTTCATTCCAGTTCAGCTCTCAAGCTCCGCCGGCGCCCCGCATTCCACCACGATTTCAAATTCCTCGTGCAACAGCGGAATCATCGGTAATTTTCATTGTTCACCGCTGAGAAAGCCGATCATCCCCCTCTCGCGACTTCAAATATCGCACAATTTCTCGTCCCAGCGGGGCCGCCGCCTGACTACCGGCTCCTCCATTATCAAGGACAACGACAAACACATATCGGGGCGAGTCTGCCGGCGCGAAACCCGCAAACCAGGCATGATCCGGACGACCGCCACCTGTCTCCGCCGTCCCCGTTTTGCCCCCATAGACATAACCAGGAATCCGGGCCGTCTTGTGGCCGGTGCCTGCCGGATATTCAATCGCCGCGATCAATCCCTCACGAATCACGGTCAATGTTGAATCCCGCAGACCGTCAATTCGAATTCGCTCCGGTGTGGTCGGCTGCATCCCCATTTCTGTGGCTGTTCTGGCAAGCCCTTCTCCGCTCACAACGTGGGGCCGGACCAGCCAACCTCCGTTTGCGATGGCTGCCATCAATCTTGCCATCTGAACAGGTGTTACGGTCAGGCGAGACTGCCCAATTGCCATCCCGGTGACTTCTCTCGCGAATCGCTGTGTTAACGGAGGCGAGTCTCGAAGTTCAGCGGATGTGTGAGTCAGGGTGGTGCCCGACTTTTCAAACGGCAGATCAATCCCCGTTGCTGCTCCTATGCGAAATCGCTCACACCAATCCATCAGCGATACGATTCCGGTTCGTTCCGCTGCATCAAAGAAGTAGACGTTACACGATTGCGCCATGGCGTTCCGAAGGGTGATCGGGCCGTGTCCTCGTCCATAGTGCCGATACACCAGACATCGAAGTGCGTCAGGGGTTCGCAGATAGCCCTGACATTGAAAAGCCTCATCCGGGTTCAGGTTTCCGGACTCGATCGCTGCAACAGCCGTTAACGTCTTAAACGTTGATCCGGGCGGCAAGGCCATTCCCGTAAATCGCGCCAGAAATGGCCTCCGCTGATCGGAATGGACTCTGTCCCACTCCTCCGTGGATGACTCTACAAACAAACCAGGATCAAATGTTGGTGCACTCGCCGCGGCAAGGATTCGCCCGGTGGCTGCTTCCATCACCACCACACTCCCGCCGCGAGGAACGATCTGAGGGATTTCAGGTTCATCAGTCGTTTCGTCAGATGCGCTGCGTGCCTCTTCAGATGTTAAGGTATCCTTTGGAGGCCCGTCCAGTAGTCGTCTGGGAATATCCGTGAGTGCTTCACTGAGCAGTTCTTCACAGTGTCGCTGCAGGTCGGGTTCGATGGTCAGCATCACATCGCGTCCACTCACAGGTTGGCGAATGATTGTGTCCGAAAGGATCTCCTGACGGCGGTTGCGAACGATTTCTCGAATCCCTGACCGTCCCCTGAGCCATTCGTCATAACTCCGTTCCACGCCGAACCGGCCAATCTTCTCAGTGACACCCCGTGCGGTCTCGTCTGCTTGAGTATCACCGCCCCGACCTTCACTCGCCGGACTACCAACTGTTCGCGCCCCGATCAGATGTGCGGCCAGTGACTGCTGAGGATACGACCGTCGGGCTCGAGAACGAATTCGAACTCCCGGGAAGCGTTCCGGATGCTCAGCAATGACGCCGGCGATGGACAGTGGGACAGCATCAATCAGCTCATGCCACGATTCCTCTTCACGGACCACAATTCTCTCCGTGGCTTCGCGACGCGGCGGAGTTGTGAGTGCTGATTTGACCTGGTGAGCCATCCGCATCAGGGCACCATGTTCAGCGATCTCTGTTGCTGCGGTCAGCTTCGCGTCGTGTCGCTCGTTGACGGATCGGGCAATTTTTTCAACCTGCAGCTGAGTCCGTCGGAGCTTCTCCTCAAACTTCTCTTCGCTGTATTGACACAACTGCTGAAGTTCGCGTTTCCATTTGCTGCGATCCTCGAGCAGCGCGTGCTTCGTCTTCTCCACCAGCTTCTCATCTCGACGCTCCTTTCGACTCAGGCGTTGTCGAAGCTGCTGTTGAATCCATAACGGGTTGACCGGTTCTTCCAGCCATCGATAATGAATCTCGATCGAATACTCTTCGACGTCGACAGCAAATAACTGACCGTCCGCAAGAATCCGGCCATCTCGTGCCGGAATGGGTTCTCGTTCTGTTGTTGTGGTGCTCAGGGACTCGAGGTAGTGCTGCGGCAGCAGCGTCTGAACCCACCAGATTCTCACCAGTATTACAACCGCCGCTGAAAGAAAGATCAGTCCCAGCAATCCGAGCCGCATCGGACTCCCGGCGTGAATCAACTCTCCGTCCGTGTCACGTTCGGTTCTTGAGAATTCAGAATGTATCGGAGAGTTCAGCATGTGGCACGCGCCAGCCGCTTTTAGTTGTCAGTTGGGTCGGAAGCCTGTTCTGCAGAGACTGTGCTTTGCAGATACTTATTCAAAAGTACGATGGACGACTATTGAGTCTCCGTAAACCAAGTTCGTCGGCGGTTCGAAACAGCAGTGTGGTCAAACCACTGACCGGGACTGCGATGATGAGAACCGGACTCAGGCTTGACCAGAATGAAGCACCAAAGCGATTTGAATACCACTCATATGTGAAGGAAAAATCGTGAAATGAGACTCGCAGGAGATTGTCAACACACACTGCTATGGCCACAAACAAGGGAAGCTCAAGAGCCATCGGGATCAGTTTCCAGCGTCGTAAAAGTTGTGCGTATGACGAAATCACGGGGCGTGGACTACAAAGTAGTACCGACAGGATCGGAAGCAGGACTGCAGAAAGAGGGACGGTGGTCGGACGCAGGATGGCATCAATCAGCAGGCCGGCACCAGCGATGAGAATCCCGGTTGCACTGCGAAACCAAAAGAAGGTCCCACAGACAACGGGCAGCAGCAGGCAGCCGCCTGGCAAATGTTCGGGCCACGAGATTTCCAGAACAAGCACCATCCAGATCAAACCAACGGCCACAACGATCGACTTCATGGTGCCGGCTCCTGAATCTTTGTTCGGATGATTCGTACTTCTGTCAGCGGAGTGAGTTCCGTGATTTCGGGCTTCACCTCGATCTCCCACTGACCACCATTCAGAAATCTGGCTTCTGTGATTTGCCCAAAGTAGAGTCTCAGGCTCTCAGTTCCATCTACCTCCGCGGTCACAACATGATCGCCGACGGCAACAGACTCCGTATAGGGGACGCCTGTCATTCGACAGATTCCGGATTCTGTACCTTCAATGAACCCTTCAGCGCCGTAAAACGCACCGTCGTCAGTGCGTCGCATGATTTGAGCGCGGGATTTGAATTCGGAATCAGTGACGGGCTGTACAAGACTGACCCAGCGACCAGCCTGTGCAATTCGACCAACCACAACGGCGCCCGTAAGAACGCGGTCCCCTGCGGCCACATGCTGGTGGTGACCCTTCTCCACCAGCAATCCGGGCCCGTCGACAACAATCTCAGATCGAGTAATTCCGGCATTGCTGCCAGCGTCGATCATCAGGTCGCGAAGTCGTCCATCCAGTCCTCCGTGGCGGATCACACGTGCCGAAAGGCTGTCCTGGCGAACGAGTTCCAGAAGCTCAGAGGCTCCATCCGCCATGTCAACATCTCCCGTGAGGCTGCGGATCACTTTCTGATGTGAGAATTCCGTCTTCAACTGGTGTGACAACCGGGCGTTTTCGATGATTAACTGACGCCTCTGTTGCTCGCTTGTTCGCAACTCCGCCAAAAGCACCTGTGAGTCGACCGTTTGGGTAGATGCGTTTTCCGCAGGACTCTGCAATGATGCCGGCTGTCGAATGCTCAGCAATAGAATCCGGCCAGGGCTCATCAAATCCTGCAGTATTGTTCTGGATGATGTCAGCGTCCCAGCGCGGTCCGCAAAACCGATTGCAACTCCGGCCAGTGACATACATACAGCAGTGACCCACATTCGGGTTCGACTTTGCTCATGATGCATCGGATGAAACTCCTGTCATCTCTGAGTTCCTGATCAGAGACTGGCCTGCCCGTCGTCAAGCCCCGTCTTCCATCGATCGAGATGATCCAGACAGATCATTGCCCCCCGAGTCACAGTTGTGCGTGGAGAATCCGCAACTCGCACCGGGATTCCAAGATGCTGGCTGAGATATCGATCGATTCCTCGCAGGAGTGCACCACCCCCGGTCAGAACCATTCCGGTATCCGCAAGATCCGCGATCAATTCCGGTTGACATCGCTCAATCGTTCTTCGAACACAGTCGACAATCTCCTCGAGAGGTTCATAGAGCGCTTCACGAATCTCTTCGCTCGTGACCAGCGCCTTCCGGGGAATTCCACTGGCTGTATCGAGTCCGCTGATCTCATGAGTCATCTCATGATCCAGTGGTGCAGCGCTTCCGATCGCAACCTTCAAGTGCTCCGCCGACTGTTCACCAATTCTCAGTGAGTACCGTTTTCGGAGATAACGAATAATCGTCTCGTCCATACTGTCGCCGGCAGTTCGGATTGACTGCGATGAAACAACATCGGCGAGACTCATCACAGCGACTTCTGTCGTCCCGCCGCCAATGTCACAAACCATGCTGGCAAGCGGTTCTGACACTGGAAGTCCAGCTCCGATTCCCGCTGCACGTGATTCATCGATCAGCCAGATTCGACCCGCCCCAGCTCGTTCTGCACTGTTGAAGACCGCCCGTCGCTCAACCGCCGTGATACATCCAGGGACAGCGATCATGACTCGAGGTCGCAAACCAGATGTTCTGCCAGATGCCTTGCGAATGAAATACCTCAGCATCGCTTCGCAGAGTTCAAAGTCACTGATCACACCATGTCGAAGCGGTCGGACCGCATGAATACCCTCCGGTGTTCGCCCAAGCATCTGATAGGCCAGCTTCCCTACAGCTGCACCACGACCAGCAACTCGGTGAGATCCTCTGGGGACGGCAACGACGGAAGGTTCGTCGAGGCGAATACCTTCACCTGGCATACCAATCTGGGTGGATGTTGTCCCCAGATCAATCGCCATATCCGCGCAGAATCGTTTTCGAATCCAGGTCAGCATCCGTGCTGAGTTCCCGTCGAACAGTGAAGGTCTTCGTATTTTGAGTCGTTCGCTAAAGTGTATCGGCAAACCCGCAAATTCCGCAAGATGCAGATTCTTCCAGCAATTTCGGCCGGTTTCCAAAGTAGCAGGCACATTCCATGTGCCGTCCGCATCGCACTGGCTGTGTTTCGTTTTGGGCGTTCAGGCGTAGGGCGGACGGCATTCGGAGAATGCCTGCTACGGTAGCAGGCACATTCCATGTGCCGTCCGCATCGCGCTGGCTGTGTTTCGTTTTGGACGTTATGGCGTCGGCAGAAATTCCCGGGGTCTGACCCTGGGAATCGCCCCCAACACCGCAAGATCAGATACCTGGACCAAAACAAAACCACCTATTTTGTGCAGATTGCGGCAAAAACGACTCCTGACCCCTTATCGGGTTCCCTGGGGTGTGTCGAAAAGAGTGGGTGGTTGCGGGGATTGGGCGTTGCACGTGAGGACTTCTGGGCGCATAATTGCTGGGTTCCCCCCGTTTGATTTCTCGACCTCGCCGCGTTTGCCTGCCTTTTACAGATGGGAAACCACTGTATGATCTCCCCTCGATATCTCCTGAATCGTCGTCGCTGCCTTCAGATCGGTGGTGCCGGTGTCGTTGGCAGCTGTCTTCCGTCTGCACTTCAGGGGGCGATGCCGCTCTCAGGAAGTACTGGGTTCTCTGGAAATGGCGGCACGCCTCGGGCAAAATCGGTGATTCTGGTTTTGCTGAGTGGTGGACCAAGTCAGCTCGATACACTTGACCCCAAACCGGACGCGCCGGCAGAAGTTCGCGGTGAATTCAAGTCGATTCAGACAACGATTGCCGGCGCAGGTGTCTGCGAACATTTGCCCAGACTGGCTCGCATGACCAACGAATGGTCGATTGTGCGAACGCTGGCTCACGTTGAACACAATCACCTACTCGCAACGCATGTGGCACTTACCGGTCGGCCAACACCTTTGCCTCGCGGTGGAAGCGATCTCGATCGAGTAGAGTCCCGAAATGACTTTCCGAACGTGGCAGCTGCACTTGATTTTGTAAAGCCTCGTACCGATGGCATTCCCAGTGGTGTCTCTCTGCCCAACTATCTGATTGAAGGACCATTGACCTGGCCCGGTCAGCATGCCGGTTTTCTTGGGACTCGCCATGACCCGTGGCAAATTAACCATGACCCCAATGAACCGACGTTCAAAGTAGATTCGCTGTCTCTTCCAGGCGACATGACAGGCAACCGTCTTGTGTCGAGACGTGAACTGCTGAACCATTTGAATGACAGCGATCCGGTCCTAGGCAAAGATACTCGAGCAAAAGCATTTGTTGAACAGCAGGATGTAGCATTTTCTCTGCTCACATCTGCGCGAGTCGCAAATGCATTTCGAATCGATACAGAAACCGACCAGACCAGAAGTCGCTACGGAAGAAATAAGTTCGGACAGTCACTGCTGCTGTCCCGTCGACTTGCCGAGGCCGGAGTTCCAATTATTCAGGCGACTATGGGCATCGTTCAGACCTGGGATACTCATGTGGATAACTGGGGCCGTCTGAAGAACGTGTTGTTGCCTCAGCTTGATCAGGGCCTCGAAGCACTCATCACCGATCTTTCGGCAAGCGGGCTGCTGCAGGATACCATGGTAATCGTGATGGGAGAATTCGGACGGACTCCTCGTGTCTCAACACTCCCCGGCCAGACAGTTCCCGGTCGTGATCACTGGGCTCATGCGTATTCGGCGCTCTTTGCGGGCGGTGGAGTTCGCGGTGGTCAGGTTCTGGGACAGACCGATGCAATCGCCGCATATCCGGTTAGTCGTTCGTGGTCTCCTGCCGATGTCTGCACCACACTCTTCTCCGCATTGGGCGTGCATCCGGAAGCCTCCGTGGATGATCCACTTGGTCGAAAGAACTACCTGATGAATGGAGATGTGATCGAACCCCTGTTCACCGGTGCTGAAGCGACTGAGTCACAGGTTACACTGCGATGATCCGGGAAAGTGATTTCGCCGGAAAACATACAGCGATTCATATCGGCTCTACCGACGGAGACGGCCCGGTTCTGCTGATGCTGCACGGTGTGACTCGACGCTGGCAGACGTTTTTGCCCGTGATGCATGCGCTGCATCTTCGATGGCAGGTTGCGGCAATCGATCTGCGGGGACATGGATTTTCCGGCCGAGTCGCCGAACAGTATCGAGTCACAAACTACGTGGATGATATTGTTGATCTGGTCGAGCGGTCCCCGTTTGGCAGAGTTGTACTCTATGGGCACTCACTGGGAGCAATGGTGGCGGCCGGCGCTGCTGCTCGACTGGGAGATCGTGTGCAGGCAGTGGTCATGGAAGATCCCCCGTTTCGCACCATGGGGCCAGCCATTCACTCAAATATATTGCACAGTTTCTTTGCAGGATTGAGTCGATTCGCGGGGCATCGGCGATCTCTGAATGAGGTCGCTCGAGAGTTGGGAGAAATTGTACTGCTGGATCCGGCAACGGGGAAGAAAATGTTGCTCCGGGAAACTCGGGATTCCGTGGCTCTTCGATTCACCGCCGCCTCCCTCCAGCATGTTGATCCACAGGTATTCAATCCAATTCTTGCCGGTAAATGGATGGACGGCTATGACACAACGGCCGTCGTTCATGCTCTGAAGTGCCCAACGCTTCTACTGCAGGCGGATGTCGCTGCCGGAGGTATGCTGACCGATGACGATGCTCGGCTGATTGCTGACAACACCAGTGATCTCGTTCATATTCGTCTGCCAGGTATCGGGCACGTTATTCACATCGCCCAGACAACTCAACTGGTCAATCTGCTCACCGGATTTCTTGAATCTCTGTAGCACTCACCTGACCTGAAGTTGTTCCTGTGGAGTCGAATTTCACAACGGTGCCATCGTGCCAGTCGAGTTGTTCACGCGTTTCAATTCCGCAAAGAACGTGCACCAGGTTTTGCTTTGAGAGTATTCGATAGCCGACAAAACTGGTGCACAGCCGAGGATTGATCTCAACGATCCGCACGGGTGTTTCGGACTGAAGATTTACGATCAGGTCAACACCCACATAGCCTCGAAAGCCGCCGAGGCATTGAGCGATTTGCTGTATAACAGGTTGAATCACGTTCTGCAGATCATTTCCACATGGAAGGACGCCTCCAGTGTAGTACAGGCAATTGTCCGTTTGTTGAATGAGCTGTCGAGCGGCTGGTAATACAAATGCGTTCTTTTCAGGACCGCGCCCGATCATTCCACATGAACAGGCGACTCCTTCGATCAGGGGCTGAATCAGCCAGTAGTCCATCCGGCGCGATACATCCGAATCACGGAATTGCAGAAGCTCATCGAGTGTCACGACCCGCACACCGTCGCTCCCAGCACCATCTCGTGGTTTGATGATATACATCGTGTGTTCAAATGATGTGTCTGCATGCTGGCTTGACCCTGCCTGAAAATCTGGCAGCAGCTGCGAGTCGATCGTCGGGAGATTATGCGATCGAAGCCATTCGAAGGTCTGCCATTTATCGGAGAAGATGGCGGTTCGCTGAGCATCGAGGTTTAAAAGAAGTGGTTGCTCCGAATCAGTTGTCGACCGACTCGGTAGAGCCTCGAAAAGTAGTAGTAGGTCACAGAGGATCTGATTCGTTTCGGGAGCAATGATGAGCACATAGTCTGCCGGAACGACATCTGCCCCCCTGCGGCCGACTGTACTGCTCAAAGTCCACTGCAGGAACTCATGCACGGACATCCCGGCGGGAACACGTAGTTCACCAATGTTCCCATTCTCCGGCGACGGAATTTCAGTGTTGAAACTGAGGGCTGTGTTTTCGCTGAGTACCACAGCGACGTCGAAGGTGCCCGATAACTGAAGTTCTGCAATCACCGCAGACAGCATTGCCGCGGCTTCCTGACGCATGGACGCCGAGGAGTCGAGCCATGTCTGAGCATCCGCGTGCAGAAACTCCAGGATCAGGAATTTAGAACGTTTCACATTCTCGACAAACAACTAGGCGATTCAGAATCCGCGTTGCTCCCGCAACACGTCGTACTGTTTCACAGATATCCAGCGATTCATCTTCAAGATGAACCACACCTTCAAGGCAGACTCCGTTGTGCATACGCCGCACAACCAAAGAAGAAACTGTCATCCCAGCCTGAGCTGTGAGTTCCCGATGAATGTCGGTCTCAACATCGTGACAGGACTTCATCTGCGGCAGGTTAACGATTTGCGTTGGCATCGTATCCTCCGTGCATGTAAGAGTTTTGTGGGATACGCCTGGCGGTCACTCGAATGGTGACCATCCCACTCAGATTCCTCACAACGACGCCATTTTACCTACCCGTGTTCGGACGTATAGAGGGATTCTGCGATAAGGCGACATTTGGCGGGGATCTCCTGCTCTCCACGACTTTCTGATCCCATGTTCTTTACCAATTCCTCCTGTCTTTCCTGGACGCCGAATTCTCGGTTTGTCGAGTTTGGTAGACGGATCAATAAAGAAATAGTGAATTGCAGTTTCTCTGCAACGAACGCTTACGAATCGGGCGAACTCAGCCATCAATGCAGAACCTCGCCACTCTGGTAACCACGAAAGACACGAACCACACGAAGGAATGGCAGGGAGGGCTGTCGTTTTTGACCACAGAATACGCGGAAGAGACGGAAGAATCGCAGAAGTACCCGATTGTGTTCTTTCGTGTGGTTCGTGTCTTTCTTGGTTACCAATCACGCTGGCTACACATTGTATGAAGTCGGAATCAACGCACAACAATCCTCGCTGCGCAGATGCTACCAGGGTTCGATATCACGGCGGAGCGAGATGAGTACTTTGGGGATGAAGGCCCCCTGGTTCGCACTTTTTAGTATGCCGCCCTACTCAGCCAGAGAATTCTCGTATCAGCTGAAAGCAGTTTTTAAAAGGGCGAGACTTTTCGGGATCGCCGTCTTTGGATCTTCTTTTCCTTCAAATTCCAGCGATACATAACCTCGGTATTTGTGCTTCCGCAGCAGGGCTGCGATGCGAGGATAGTCCAGATCGAGTGAATACCACAGGCCACCCCCGTAATACGTCTTGGCCTGTACAAGGACAGCATCGTCGGCCATCAGTTCGAGTCTGTCGTAGGGGTCTTCGAGGAAATTTCCGGTGTCGAGAGTTGTCTTGAGCCATGGTGAGTTGATCGCTTTGACAATCCGCATCACGCCTTCCGGGGTTCTGCCCAGGCCCCAGTGATTCTCAAGTCCCAACGTTACACCACAGCGTTCGGCCGCAGGAAGGCATTCGGTTAATCCCTGAATCACCCAGTCAAAACCCTGGTCTTCGGTGAAGCCATCGAGTACTGGTTCAATGCCGCGGTTTGCCATCAGTTCATCAAAGCTGCCGCTCGTGCCCCATCGGCCGGTATTCACACGCATGGTGGGAATGCCAAGCGAATATGACAACTCTATGCAATGAATCGTGTGCTCGGTGTTCTTTTTCCGAACTTCCGGATCAGGCGAAACCCAGCCCTGATGTGTTGAGAAGCCACAAAGGTCCAGCCCGTTGACGAACGCACGCTGCTTGATCTTCTGCAGTGTCGCGTTGCTCTCATCGGTCATCTGCCGATGAAGGATCTCTACACCATCAAATCCCCATTCAGCAGCAAGGTCGATACAAGTGTCAATTGATCGATACTCTTCTCGATTGAACTGCCAGAATGAATACGTCGAAACGGCAAAGCGAGTACGTGAGGTTCCGGACGCTGCCTTTCGCTGATTGGCAGTCTCCTGCGTTGCCGCCACTCCTGTACCTGCAAGCGGGCCTGCACCTGCGAGCAGCGGCGTTTGGCTGAAGATGGCTGTACCGGCAAGGGCTGCTGCGGTGGCGAGATATTCACGGCGGTTCATACGATCAACTCCAGTTTTTTGTTCACTCTTCGTCATCAAGCTCGGGTGGGTCACTACAGCCGCTTGTGATCCGTTTTACCAGGATCGTGGCGTAGCTGCCGCGAGGAAGACAAAAGCGTGTGACGAGTTTTCTGCGCTGCGGATAGAGTTCATCAGGGTGAGAATGAGCTGTCAACTCATCCGGAAAAATGATGGCCTGTCTTGAACCCTTCGAAAAGAAACTATCTCGAGGGTACTTGACTCGAATCTGTCGAAGTTCGATTCCTTCTTCAGCAAGAACCCGATCGAGCAGTTCCCCCACGATGCCTTCCGGGCGATCAATTCGAGCGGAAGGCAATATCAGTTGCACTTTTGCCAGGTCAGGTGGAAGTGAGCTCGAGGTACCTGCGATGAAAACCGCCGGACCGCTGATCAGTGGAAATTCGCGGCATGCTTCGTGTCCTGCGATATGTTTGATGAATCGAGTCAGCAGCCGGTTCCAGAGTGCGGACTGCCACGCCGAAAGATACAGGCCTCGAAGGTCCACACTGATTCGCGCGAATGCGCCGCGATAGTCGGGATGACGACCGGATTCCACCTTGTCAGAAAGGAACGTCACAATGCTGCGTCGATGTGAACGGCTTAAGGCCTGTTTACATTCCGGCCAGCGTCCCCAGTGCTCACGCATAATTTCCTTCTGTCGGCGTTCGTCTGCATGATCGTATTGATACGGATCCGCAAGCGCCAGCCAGAGTGCTCGTTCGTAGTCTCCCTGGCACCATGATTTTGCAATCCAGTCCCCCGAGACTCCCAGAGAGCCAAATCTCTGGTTGTCAAAATAATTCGGCAGCCCGGAAGTGCGAATCTGGTCAATCGCAGCAAGTGAATCGGCTGACTCGGATTGAGTCATATCGCGCAACACAAGCTGAAAACGATTTCCATCAATATCTGCAGGTGTGAATGCAGCACTCGTCTGGCCCAGATACTCAAGGTTAAACGACTTGTGCCGGAATCCACTGCGAGGCCCCTGATGGATCGTCAGGTACTGAATCGTGACGGCGTGTCGATCCTTGAGCCCCCCGTAGCTGATCCGTCGTCGAGGGATTTTCAGTCGATCAGAGATCGCAGAAACAGCTTCTGGTGTTCCAATCGAATTCTTCGTCAGCCGGTAGAAGGCGAACGCTCCTTTGTCGGGCGCACGTCTTGTCAGCTCTTCAACCTGAAAATCTTCAGGAAGGCGTCTAAGTTTCACGAGTACAATTATCCTTACCGATCACTTTTGGATCATTTCATCCATAGTCGTGGGGGGGGGCGCGGGCCCCCAACACCACCCGGGGGTTGCGGCGGGCGCCACCACCAACCCCAACACCAAACAACGTTCAAGAAAGCCGG